>JAAYYU010000310.1 GCA_012515235.1 Candidatus Anammoximicrobium sp. | reverse complement strand
CCTGCGAGAGAGACCAGAAAACCGATCGTCGCCCCCCCTCACAAAAACAGGCGACAATAGAACAAAAATGCCCGTTTTCACAAATACCGATCTTCCCGCCGCTCGCCGGGATTTTTGGCGGGCCAGAGCCGGCCCCACGGCCGGCGATTCGAGAGCAGCGTTAGTCATCGGATTACCTCGCATCAAAAGTACAGAAACGGCAAGCCCGCGCTCGCCAACGATGCGAAGTATTGCGCGATGGAATTGAACCGGAATTGTTCCGGCGGAATTATTCCGGCGAGTTGAACGTGAAAGCCCGGAATTGTCCGAACAAGACAGGGCAAGAAATCCGCGCCGGAAAAACTCCTTGGTCTTGACAGGGTTTAGCGGCCGGAATTTTTCCGGCGCCTTGCAGGTCGCTTGCTGTCGCGGTCAACGGCCTTCTTGACTTCGTATCCCGACAAGCCGAGTCCGCGGCCGAAATCCTCGTAAGTCCCGCCGGTCCGATTGTGAAAGACTCGCCAGTCGTCAGCAATCCGCTTGTCTTCCTTGGGGTCCGTTTCGAGTTGCCGCCCGCGTCGCTTCTTGGTCGAGGTCCCGGCCTTCCCTTCGCTCTTGCTCTTACCCGGTGCCCCCTTCAATTGGGCCGCTGCCCACTTGGTGCCCATCGTGATTATCAGTTGGCGAGTCTCGTAGATAACCTGCCGCAGCCGCGCAACCCGATAACTCAGCGGATTCACGTACCGCTGCTGGAATTGCTGCCAGCCTTCGTCGTCGTCGGGCCTCGGCCTCATTATCCGGCAGTCTCGAATGGCGAGGCACCGCTGTATCGCCTCATGCACACGGCGCGCATCGCCAGTGAAGCGTAGGTCGACGAGGTATTGAACAATCGGGCCTTCCCGGTGTTCAGCAAGGCAAACGGATGGTACGAACCGGTCGGCGGGGAAGCCGGGGGGGATTTCCCAGCCGATTCCCAGCACACGAAGGTAGTCGTCCAAAAGGTCGACCAGTCGTGATGCCGCGTTGGAAAGCGTTCGAGGGGGGGCTGTCAGTCCCGCTGATTCCCGAAAATCCGCGAGCGCTGTGTCCGCGGGGGGAATGTTTCGCTTTGTCATGCCACAACCTTGGAATGTGACCACCTTGGAACGAAAGACAGCCCGGCAACCGGCCAAGGTTTTCCGGCTTTCGGGAGCTACCCTAGCCGGGCTGCAATTCCGTCTCGTGCCGATCCCCGGCGCGACGGTACGAAAGGCGAGAAGCACCAATCGCGCCAGGGAACGCTTGGCGGCCGGTTTGCAACCCGGCCGGCCGTCCCGATTCCGCCAGTTTACCGCCGACAGGTCCAATCAAGAAGGCGATTTCCGCCCCGCTACTCGCAAACCGGTCCCGCCCCTGCTACCCTGAATTGCGCCTTACGAGGCTTTGATCCAGGTAGATTGATCGGCGCGTAAGCCGAAAGCCGCTGCCTCCCCGAAACTGCGACGCTGGGCCCGAAACCCAGGCACACCACAAAGGCAGCCCTTGCGCGGCGATCCCCGAACCCGAAGCGTCGGGCCAGGCCGTTTTGTGGTGCGCTGTCGCAGGCGACCGGGGCGGCCTTGGCCTTGGCGCTTTTTTTTGTTGCGCCGCACCGTTGCCAGACGACCGCCAGGAACACCGATATGCCCGCCAAGCCCAAACTACCCGGCCCCCAGACCGACAGCCGGACCCGCGCCTACTGCTCGCCCGAAGAGGAAGAACTCCAGCGGAAGCGCGAAGACCTCGAACGCCTCCAGGGCGACCTTGCCGAGGCCGAGTTGGAGTTGGCGACCCTCCGCTCTGGCCTAGTCAACTTCGAGCGGAGATACCTCCAGGTCGTCGGCTTCCGCTATGCCCAGCTTGACCAGCTTGAAGCCCAGATCGCCGCGGCCGCGGCCCGGCGCAACCCGCAAGACCCGTCCGCGCAGCAAAAGGCCGAAGCCGCCCAGGCCCGCGCCCGGGAATCGGCCGAGGCGATGGGCGACGTGAGCCCCGAAACCACCGCCCGCCGTTTCGAGCCCACCGAGGAACTCCGGGCCCTATACCGCAAGGCGGCCTTGGAACTCCATCCCGACCTCACCACTGACGAACAGGACCGCGCGCGGCGCAAGCAGGCGATGGCCGAACTCAACGAGGCGTTCGAGGAGTGCGACGTCGACCGCATCCGGCGAATTCTCGACCGCTGGCGGTCGTCCCCCGAGCAAGTCCGAGGCGACGACACCGCGGCCCAGTTGGTCCGCACGATTCGGGAGATCGCCCAAGCCCGCAAACGCCTTGCCGCAATCAAGACCGAGATCGAGGAGCTTTTGCAGGGAGAGCTTGCCAGCCTCAAGAAGCAGGTCGAAGAGGCCGCCGCCCGCGGACAAGACCTGCTGGCCGAGATCGCCGCCCGACTCGATGCCCAGATTGACCACGCCCGGGCCCGGCTCAAAGAGGTTTCCAGGGTGGGGCAACGACGATGAGCAACGATTCACCGCCAACAACCGGCAGCCTTTCAGTCCCCCGCGCCCGGTCGCTCGCCCTCCGCCCAAGCAACGCGCTGGTGACCCGCGGGTTGCGGGATATTGCCCAGTTCGGCAACCGCGCCCGCGCCGAGGAACTTGTGATTTTGGGCGACGCGTACCGAAAGAAGAGCGACTACGACAAGGCCATCTGGTACTATACGCGCGCAATCGAGGTCGATCCAGAGTACGGGATAGCCTACTTCCAACGGGGCTACACCAACGCAAGGTGGTTCAGCCGCAGAGACGCCATCGCTGACTACACCGAGTTCATCCGGCTTGATCCAAATGACGCGGAGGCGTACTTCAATCGGGGCTACAATTATGAAATGTGGATGGGAAACGACATGAGCCTCGCTATCGCTGACTACACCGAAGCCATCCGGCTTGATCCGCAGATGGTTCACGCGTATTACAGGCGCGCCGAGGCCTACCGAAGAAAGAAGGGCGATTATGACCGTGCCATCGCCGACTTCACGGAGGTAATCCGGCTCGATCCGAAAAACTCCTTCGCGTATCATGGCCGCGGCCTGGCGTACCAGAAGAAGGGCGACCTCAAAAAGGCCCAATCGGACTTCGCCGAGGCCGAACGCCTCTGGGCGGAGGATGAGGAGATGCGTCCATGAGCACCGACCCGACCCGCGTCTCTGGCAGCCTTTCCGTCCCCCGCAGCAAGTCGCTCGCCCTCCGCTCGGGCAACGCGCTGGTGACCCGTGGGTTGAAGGATATTGGCCAACTGTGTGGCACGGCGCGGGCGGAGGAGTTCCTCCGGCGGGGCAAAGCCTACATGGACGCCCGCCAGCATCAAGAAGCGATTGCAGCGTTTACTGAAGCCACTCGGCTGGATCCGCAGTGTGCTGAGGCGTATGATGGCCGCGGCCTAGCACACTACTCCTTCTTCATCAACAACTTCGGTAAGCTCGGCTCGAGAGACGAAGTTCATAAGGCCACTGCCGATTTCACGGAAGCCATTCGACTCGATCCCACCCGTACCGAGACCTACTTCCGTCGCGGCTTCTTTTGTTTCTTTGGCCTTGCCCCAGACAAAGCCATCGCCGATTTTACGGAGGTCATTCGGCTCGATCCAGACAATGCTGGGGCGTATTCCTTGCGGGGCGAGTTGTACGAGACTCAGGGCGATTTCCGCAATGCCTTGGTCGACTTGACGAGAGCCATCCTGCTCGACCCGAGTGATGTTGACGCGTATTTGTGTCGCGGGCGCGTCCACGCGCAGCAGCGCATTTCGCCTGGCGCCGCTATGGCCGATTTTTCGGAAGCCATCCGCCTCAATCCACGCAAGGCAGAGGCGTATTGTTGCCGCGCGGAAGTCTATCTGACGACAGGCAATTACGAAGAGGCCATCGCCGACTACACGGAGGCTATCCGGCTCAAACCAAAAGACGCTGAGGCGTACCACTACCGCGGCCTCGCCTACCAAGCAAGTGGCGACCACGCCAAGGCGGAGTCGGACTTCGCCGAGGCCAAACGGCTCGGGTACAAACCTTAGAACCGGTCACCGCCATGCCCGACGCAGAATCCAGAGCGGCCCGAAACCGCATCACGGCAGATCCCGCATCCGATTCGGCCCCGGAGGGGTCACGGCCGCCCGATCGCAGCGCGGCTGAGGGTGACCCTGGGCTCACTTCTCGCAGCGTCTCGATTCGCCGCGGCCAAACAATAACCGTCGGCGCGGGCAACTCGCTGGTGACCCGCGGCTTGCAGGACATTGCGCGCTTGGCTGCCGCCTCACACGCGACCCTGCTCGTTCGTGACCATGACATTCACGAGGCAGCTGCAAAAGGCGATTTGGACCGCCTCAGCTCGATTCTGGATTTCGAGCCGCGCATGGTTGACTTCCGGGATCAAGACGATTGGACCCCGTTGCACACGGCGGTCTGCCACGATCAGCCGCTGGCCGTCTCGTTGTTGATCCAACGCGGCGCCGACGTTCACGCTCGGCTCAAGTTGGGCGACCGACGAATCCACAAGGCCGGAGGCTGTAGGCAGGCACTGCTTTTTGATCTCGGCCGGTACTCAGGGGCTTCTCCGCTGCACGTCGCCGCCCTGCTCGGCCAAAAGGACTGTGCGGAAGTCCTGCTCGCCGCGGGCGCCGACGTTCAGTTTCCGGACGACGACAACCTCCACGCCCTGCAGTATGCGGCTATGTCCGGACGCCGGCTCTTCGGAAGTGACGGAAGTTGTAGCGTCCCTGTCGCAGAACTCCTTGTGACGTTTGGCGCCGACGTGAACGAATCCACGCCCGATTCCGTCATTCCGGACACCCCGATCACCCCGATTCACATCGCAGCAGGGCATGGCAACTATGCAATGGTCCAATGGCTCATAGATCGAGGTGTGGATGTCAACGGACGCGACTACGACGATAGGATTGACTACGACCCGCCAACTTGCTTGCACGACGCCACACAATCGGGCGACGCTAGGATGGTCGAATTACTGTTGCGGAATCACGCCGATGTGGATGCCTTGGCTATGCTCGTCGAGCACCAAGACGGGGATGAACTCTATGGCTGGCGCGGAACGCCGCTCCTGTGGGCGGCGGTCTGCGAAGCGAACGAAGTTGCTGCAGTATTGCTGGATTGGGGCGCGAACGGATGCTTCCGGGAATCCGAATGGGGCTACACGCCACTCCTCATCGCCGTAGAGAACTTCAACAGGCCTCTCGTCGAGCTCTTGGTCAAACGCGGAGTGGACCCCAACGTCCCGAACAACTTCGGCCAGACTGCCCTCCACCGGGCGGTTGCTCGTTTACCTTACGGTGAGGCCGAGGCCCTCAAACTGCAGGTTCTCGAACTATTGCTGGACTACGGTGCCGACGTGAACGCCCGGGACGAACATGGCCTGACGCCGCTTGACTGTATCCGGAGAAGGCACGAAGAAGGCGGCTCGGCTGACGCCGTCCAATCACTTCTGCTGGCTCACGGGGCGGAATCCGGACTGGTAGAACGCAAAGGGTGATCCAGAGACCGCGGACGCCGGTAGGCCGATTACCTGGCGTGTCTCCCAATCAACCCACCTTAACCGCCCTGCCTCCTCGACTTTCTCATCCCGTTGCTTGGCAACGTCCTGCTGGTCAGTGACCAAAGACAGGAAAGCCAACAGCCGGCCGGGTCCGCTTGGCCGGGACATCCCACGGCTTGCCCGATGATCCTCACTTCATCTGTTGGTATCGATACCCGTTGAAGAGTATCGGGAGGTATCTTCCCTTTGATTCAGCGTTCAAGAAGGCGATGTAGACTTCCTTGGGGACTGCCGACAACATGTACCGCAATCCCTTCTTCATTGCCACATAGAGCGTCTGGGTCGTGTCTTCGTATGCAACGCCAGCAACAGCGGACGACTCCACCGGTATGAATTCAATCCCTTTTATCACGATAGGTGGCTTCGGGGAAGGTCGCGCGATTTGGCTGTTGACCTGTGAGTTTGATTCGGTAACGTTCGGAGCGGCGGTCAGCAGAGTCCTGGCCGATATGCGCCCGAGGTACTCGGTCAAGACGTTCTCGAAGGAACGGGTGCAGTCCACCGTGCCAGTAATGGCGTGTCCGACCTCGTGGAGTAGCGTTCCGGCAAATGCCTGAAGTGAACGCAGTTGCGTACGCTTCACGACGATTGCTCGAAGATTGCGGTCCCATGCGCCGTCCGTATCGTCCTGGGATGTGCGCATGGTCTCGGAAACCAAGATGCGGAGAGCCTCGTTTCGGTTTGCACCAACCAACCCGAGAATCTGATCCCTCCGTCTCCACACGCTGATTTCGTCCTGAGTGAGTTGGTCTTCATCCACAAAGCGGTACTCGAAACTGTCGTTGACCGATTGAATCCATGTGGGTAGCGTGTGAAAGGGTGCATTGCCCTGTCGAGCTTGGTCGTCAGCACGCTGTTTCCCTCGGTCGTCCACCAAGTCGATCCGGTAGCCGTCCTGCTTGAGGTCCTCCACTAGTTCGGGACGAGACTTGATCTCCGTGTGCGAAAGCACTACGACTTTCTGCGATTTTGCGAGTTCGTTCAACGCTTTGTGTGCAACGTCATGCCAACGAAGTTCTTCCGGGAGTTCACCTTCGTCCTTACGTGCATAGCTTGATTTGAGGTGCCGCAGGACATCCGTCGCGTCAGAGTGTTTGAGAATCTGGCGGACGCGGTCTGCGTAGACTGACCTGCCGACGTTTTCCCGTTCTCGGTTAAGAGCTTTCCGCATTGAATCGGTGAGACTCGTAACATTGTACGAGAACATGAAGGTGGGCTCGGCGTTGAGTGAGCGTGGGCGAGATCAGGGCGGGATAACCGGCAGAATCTGCGCAAGTTGCCTGATGGGCGCGAAAAAATTCCCTCGCGAAGGCTGATCACTGGATCAAGGTCCGCGAGGGATGTACTCCGT
>JAAYYU010000309.1 GCA_012515235.1 Candidatus Anammoximicrobium sp. | reverse complement strand
TGGACGATCGAGTTGTACCAGGATGACGGCGACTTGCCGGCTCCGCCGACCTTTGAGCCCGACTCGCCGTTTGCCCCGGCCTGGCCGCTGACGGGCCTCAGTCAGGCCAATCCGGCGGTGGTCACCAGCGCCAATCACGGCCTGGTCACGGGCGACCGGGTTCAGATCGCGGGGGTCGCGGGGATGACGCAGGTGAACGGACAGATTTACCGGGTCACGGTGATCAATTCCAGTTCTTTCTCGCTTGGCTCGGACGATCCTCTGGCCACGTCCACGACCATCGATTCGACTGGGTTCGGGGCCTATACCAACGGCGGGACGTTCGTGAAGTTCGGCCAGGACAAGCTGCTTCAGACCACGGTGACAAACAACGAGGGCAACTACGCGTTGGGCTCGCTCAACCTGCCCACGGGCTGGTACCACATCCGCGAGGTGGTCAAGTCCGGCTGGGAGCAGACGTCCAGCCCCAGAGTCCGGACGGTTTACTTCGACGGCACGGGGCTGGCGGGTCTGGATTTCGGCAATGCCTCCTGCACCGGCACGTTGAATCTGCCGAACGGCACCTACCCCGTGGCGTCGATTCGGAACGGCCTGCTGACGATCGTCTATCCGCTTAGCAGCTTTACGGTCGACCGGATTGAGGTTCCGGGACTGGACGACGACAACGACGGCACGGTCGACGAACCGGGCGAGATCTACCAGTATTTCGATGCCTACGACGGATCGGGCGGGGTCCTGGCCGGGGTTTCGACTGTGACGGCGAGGTCGGATGCGGCGGGCTGGCGTGTGGACATCTTGATCGGCGCCAACGATTACCTGCACGCGGGCCAGCATCCCACGCCCCCCGGCTCCCAGTTCCAGGTTCATATCACCGCCTCGCCCGGCGCCGGGACGCTCACCGTCCTGAATGCCGTCAACGTGGACGTAGCCGGCAGTCTGGCGCTGCAGATCACGGGTACGGAGTGCGGCGAGTTGATTGCGGTGGGCGACGACAAGAGCGACGGCGCCAACTCGGACGCCAAGGCGATCTACTTCGGCACCGTCGAAGGCGTCTACAACGGCGGGGCCAACTTGACGTCCGAGGGCGTCGAGTACGACAAGGCGATCATGGACGCCATGTTCGGTTCGCCGTCCATCTCGCGCGTCGAAATCGCGGCCCTGGACGGCGACGACATCGTGCGGGTCAAGGAGGAGATCAACCAGCAGCAGATGCTCAATGCGGGCGCCGGCGACGACACGGTCCACAGCGGATCGGGCAAGAGCCAAGTGTTCGGCGGCGCGGGCGTCGATCTGCTGGTCGGGGGCGCGGCCGACGACGTGATCTACGGCGAAGCCGGCGACGACCGGATCTTTGCCGGCGCCGGCGACGACCGGGTGTTCGGCGGCTTGGGCGACGACTATATTGGCGGCTTCCTCGGCAACGACTCGCTGCTCAAGGGCGAAGACGGCAACGACCGCATTTCCGGCGGCGACGGCCGCGACCGGTTGTACGGCGACGCCGGCACCGACATCGGCTACCGCGACGCGGCGGACTTGCTGGTCTACCAAATCGAACCGCCGATTTACTACACTCCGCCGGATCCCGTCGAACTGGCGCTTCGCGAACTGGTCGACACCTACTGGAGCGACACCGAGTTGACGGATGGCGACGAAGACGGCGAGTGGGACACGTTGGACGAGTTGATCGCGCAGATTCTCCCGTGATTCACGCCAACCGATGCGTCACAAAAACGAGAACCCCGGCCGACAGGCCGGGGTTCTTTTTTCCAGCAGAAAGCCGTCGCCGAATTCGTCCGAATCCAGGCAGGAGCGCCGTGCGGGCCGGAACGGAGCAAATCCGGCGTGCGGCGGTCTTTCCGAAAGCGAGGCCGCGTCACTCTTCCGCGACTTCACTGGCCTTCTTCGGCACGGCGCGATTGACGACCGAGCCCAGGTTGTTCAGCGAAGTCATCTGCAGGTAGGTCAGTTCCAGTTCGTCGGTCTTGGCCAGTTCCGCGAGTTTTTCGGGGGCCAGCGTCTTGATCCGGGCGCGGCTGGCGCCCAGGAATCCGCCCAGTTGCCGTTTCTCGCCGCCGGGCAGCACGATTTGCGCCTGCATGGGCTCCAGCAGGTTCAGTTCCTTCAGCTTTTTGCAGTAGGACTGCGTGCGCACGAACTGGTTTTGGTAATCGCCCAAGAACTTCAGCATGTTCTGCAGGTACTGCGTTTGGTTGCCCTCGTCGTCGAACAGGCGTTGCCCGCGGCCTTCGCGATTGCAGCCCGACCAGTCTTCGTCGACGCACAGCGTGAACTGGTTCGGCTCTTTGCCTTGAGCGAACACGAACGGATACCGCCGCACGAAGGCCGGGATATAGTCGGCCTTCCAGGCCTGGTTCTCGTCCAGGTACAGGTTTTGGGAGTCCGCGACGCCCAGCACGACGACGGGCGCGACGGCTTCCTCCGTGCCGGCAAACACAATCGTGTATTCGCGCGCCGCCAACGGGATTTCGACGGCGGTCAGCGGCACCGAGTTCACCTTGGCGGAAAAACCGAAGTCGACCCGTTCGATGCTCAGATCGCGGTGACGTTGCGGGGAGACCGGAACCACTTTGTCATAAAACAGCATTTGCGTCATAGTGAAAAATCGCCTTTTCCTTGGTTGGGTGACCCGAATGCTTACCGGACCACGCAGACAACGGTCGCCACGGCGCGATTTCGCCAGGCCCAAGCCAGTGACTCGTCCGCGGGCCGACGGTGCGTCGGCACCGTCCAGAGTTTCTTGTGATCTTGCCGCAAGCATCCCAATCTGCAGCCTTTTTGGGAAAACCAGGCAGGCTTGGACGCCCCTCTGACGGCGTTAGCACCTGCGCAAGTTATAGTGCTGAAGTGTCAACCTGACAAGGGCGGCGTTAGCCCCCGCCCCGGTGCGGCAGCCGAGGAGCATGACCGGAACCTACGGCAAGAGGGCGTGTTGTTCCGGGCCGCAGGCGGTACAACGGTTGCCCCGCCTCGACTATATTGGTGAAAGTTGAATTACGACAACGACCAGTTAGTGGATAGCAAAAGGAGGTTTACCCCAATGCGTCTGCGCTCAAAAGTGATCGGTGCGATGATCGGGCTGATGTGGTTCGGGCTGTCCGGCTTGACGGCCGAAGCCGCCGACTGGCCGCAGTTTCGCGGGCCCGGCGGGCGGGGCCAGTCGGACCAGACGGGTCTGCCCGCCCAGTGGGATGCGGCGACGAACATCGCCTGGAAAACGGAACTGCCGGGGCCTGGAGGATCCAGTCCGGTTGTGTTCGGCGACAAGATCTTTCTGACTTGCTACAGCGGCTACGGCGTCGAGGAAGGCAATCCGGGCGACGCCAGCCAACTGAAGCGGCATCTGCTGTGCTTGAGCCGGAAGGATGGAAAGGTGCTGTGGGACGCCGTCCAGCCGTCCACGCAGGAGGAAGGCGTCTACCAGGGTTTTACCGCCCTGCACGGCTACGCGTCCAGCACGCCGGCCGTCGATGCGGACGCAATCTACGTCTTTTTCGGCGCCACCGGCGTGGCGGCGTACACGCATGACGGCCAACCGCGGTGGCTCACCACCTGCGGCACCAAGACGCACAGTTGGGGGTCGGCGACTTCGCCCTTGCTGGTCGAGAATCTGGTGATCGTCAATGCCAGCGTCGAGAGCGGATCGCTGATCGCCCTGGACACGAAGACGGGCCGGGAAGTCTGGCGCCAGCCGGGCATGGAGATGTCGTGGAGCACGCCGGCGCTGGCCAAGGTGGACGGGGGCTGGGAACTGGTGGTCCAGATCAAGAGGAAAATCCTGGGCTTCGACCCCGCCTCGGGCCAGCCGCTGTGGTCCTGCCAGGGCATCGACGATTATGTCTGTCCGAGCGTCGTGACGGAAGGCGACGTCGCGTACGTGATCGGGGCGCGGCGGGCCACGGCGATCGCGGTGCGGGCCGGGGGCCGCGGCGACGTCACCGCGACGCACAAGCTGTGGGAGATCAACAAGGGCTCAAACGTGTCCTCGCCCGTGGTCCGCGGCGACTATCTCTATTGGGCGCACGAAAGCCGCGGGACGGTCTATTGCGTCGACAGGAAAAGCGGCCGGGAAGCGTATGAGGAACGTCTGAGCCCGCGGCCCGGCCGCATCTATGCGTCGCCGCTGGCGGCGGACGGCAAGCTGTACTACGTAAGCCGCGATGCGGGCGTGTTCGTGCTGGCCGCAAAACCGGAGTTCGAATTGCTCGCGCACAACAAGATCGAAACGGACTCCAGCATTTTCAACGGTTCGCCGGCGGTGGCCGACGGGCGACTGCTGCTCCGCAGCGATCGGGCGTTGTACTGTATTGGCCAGTGAGTTCTGTACCGGTTGGGAGGTATCGCATGCCATCACCGTTTCCTGGGATGGATCCGTACTTGGAGGCCCCGGACATCTGGCCGGATCTGCACGATCGTCTCGCAGGCCAGATTAGTACGGAGTTGAATCGATCGCTTCCGCAGCCGTACTACGCTCGATTGGAGATGCGTCCCGAAGTCGGCATCGTAGGCTTGGACTCGACGCGCAGGATCGTTCCGGATGTGGCGGTGGCCCGGACTCGGCGACCGTCGCCGGCGACTCGCGAAGGCGGGGTTGCCGTTTTTGCGCGCCCCCGCGGGGATGTCTCGACGTCCGTTCGGATGCGGATTCCGAGCGAGCCGTTGCACCATCAGTTCGTCGAGGTCCGCGACACCTCGCGCCGCCATGCGCTGATCACGCTGATCGAAATTGTCAGTCCGGCCAACAAACGCGGCGGCCCGGACCGCCGGGCCTACGAGGCCAAGCAGCGGGAAACTCTCGACAGCGAGACGTCGCTGATTGAACTGGATTTGCTGCGGGCCGGCGAGCCCATCGTCGGCGGGGAACGACTGGCGGAGTTCGTTGCCCAGTTGGACCCGCCGCCGGATTACTTGGCGGTGGTCAATCGAGCCTGGCAGCGCGGCGCCGACTTGGATTTTGAGGTCTTTCCGATCCGGCTCGAAGATCCACTCCCCTGCATTCCGGTGCCCTTGCGGAAAGAGGAAGCGGAGATTCCCTTGGACTTGCAGTACGTCTTCGATCAGGCCTACGACAGTGGTCCGTATGCCCGCGGGGCGGTCGACTACGATATTGCCCCTGCCCCACCCGTCTCGCCGGAACGGCGCGAATGGCTGACGGGCTGCCTGCAGCGGTGGAAAACGTAAAGTGATCGTCCGCCTGCCGATCACCGGCCACCGATTACCGATCACCGATCCGGCAGGCTCGTCACATCGACGTACACGTGCTGGCCGCCGCTCTGGCGGGCCAGCTGCTTCAGGAAATTGTCGCCGCCGGGGTCGGGGCCGACGCCGAATTCGATGGCGTTGATCACCGTGCCGGCGTTCAGCTGCCGCAGTCGTTCCAGTTCGGACGCGGTCAGTTGCGGCTCGCCGGCGTCGGTCAAAAGGAAGATCACGTCCGGGGCCAGCCGCAAGGCCAGCCGCAGCGAGTCCATGTGCTGGGTCCCGTTGGAGGCGGGAACCTGTTCGACGAACCGCGCGGCGAGTTCCTTGTTCTGCTCGGTGGCAAACATCAGCTGTGCCGACCGAGCGCGAGACGGGTTGAAGGCGGTGATGCGCGAGTTGTAGAACAGGATCTGAAATTGGTGGGTCGGCTGGAGTGATTGCAGGCTCTTGATCAACTCGGAACGGGAAGCCGCCAGCGGCCGGCCCCGGTAGTCGTTCATGCTGTCCGAGCGGTCGAAGACGTAGACGAACAAACTGCCCTGGCCGGTCGCGCCGAAGACGGATGTCTCGGTGGTGGTGGGAAACCGTCTGACGGCGGCGGCGCCCGAGGGTGAAGCCTGGGCGGGGGCGGCAGGCCCAGGGGCGGGGCCATTCGGTTCTGCGGCGACGGCCTGGGCCGTTGCCGGCACGAGCAGCACGCATAGCCCCAGCACGGCGGCCAACAGCAGGAGGCTCGTGGCCACGCTCCGCCCGGTTCCAGCGTCCGCTTGACGGGCTTCCACCGGCCCCGCGCCGGGGGAGACAGGAACTGCAACCGTAGAACCAAGCTCCCGCATACTTCTCATCACCGCACCACGAAATTGACCAACCGGCCCGGAACCACCACGACCTTGACGATGTCCTTGCCCTCGATCCACTCGGCGACCCGCGAGTCGGTTCTGGCCGCCGCCTCCATCTGTTCGGCGCTGGCGTGAGCCGGGACGCGGATGCGGCCCCGCAGCTTGCCTTTGACCTGCACCGGGATTTCGACCGTGTCCTCTTTCGTCAACGCCTCGTCGTACGCCGGCCAGGCCTCGTAGGCCAGCGTCTGCCCGTGGCCCAGAATCTGCCACAATTCCTCCGCGATGTGCGGCGCGTAGGGAGCCAGCAGCAGGACCAGACGTTCCATCGCCGACTTGGGCCGAGTTTCCTGCCGCGTGAAGAAGTTCGTAAACTCCATCATGCGGGCGATCGCCGTGTTGAACTCCATCCGCGCCGTGTCGGCCGTCACGGCCATGATGGTGCGGTGCAGCATCCGGTTCTGTTCTTCATTTGGTTCCACGTCCTTGACGGCAGCCTGCAAGGCCACCGTCTCGCTGCGGTCGTCGACGATCATCCGCCAGACGCGGTCCAGGAAATTTCGCACGCCGCTCACGCCGGCCATGCTCCACGGCTTCACCGCTTCCAGCGGTCCCATGAACATTTCGTACAGCCGCAGCGAGTCCGCGCCGTAGTCGCGCACGATCTCGTCCGGATTCACGACGTTGCCGCGGCTTTTGGACATCTTGTACGCCCGGCTCTCGACGCGGATCGCCGGGTCGGTCTTGAGCACGAAGTTCTCCCCCTGCTTTTCCGCCGCCTCCGGTTCGACCTTCGCTTCGGTCACACGCTCGCCCGTCTCCTGGTCCGTCAGGAACCCTTGCGCGTCGCGTTTGATGCGATGGGCGCTGACCGCGCTGCCGTCGGCGCGGCGATAGGTCGTGAACTCCGTCTCGCCCAGGATCATACCTTGGTTGACTAGCCGCTGGAACGGCTCCGCCGTGCTCACGTGGCCGCGGTCGAACAGCACCTTGTGCCAGAAGCGGGCGTACAGCAAGTGCAGCACGGCATGCTCCGCCCCGCCGACGTACAGGTCGACCGGCATCCACGCTTTTTCCTTGGCCGGATCGACAAACGTCCGGTCGTTCAGCGGGTCGATGAACCGCAAATAGTACCAGCACGAACCGGCCCATTGCGGCATGGTGTTGGTTTCCCGGCGGTAAGTTCGGCCGTCGATTTCCGGATACAGCCAGTCCTGGGGCGCTTTGGCCAGCGGCGGTTCGGGCCGGCCGTGTGGCTTGAAGTCGTCCAGCGGCGGCAGGTCGACGGGCAGTTCGTCCGCGGGCACCGCCCGGAGGTGGCCGGTGGGCTGTCCCTGCTCGTCCAACTCGTGCAGGATCGGGAACGGCTCGCCCCAGAACCGCTGCCGGCTGAACAGCCAATCCCGCAATTTGTAGTTGACCGCCTCGCGTCCCAGGCCGGCCGCGGCCAGGTCGTCGCTGATCTTGTGCTTGAACGCGTCGGTCGTCAGCCCGTTGTAGTCGCCGGAGTTGACCGCCACCCCTTCCTCCGTACAGCACTGGCGGCCGGCCAAGACGGCCTCGCGATCCACATCCGGCCGGTCGCCCGGATCGACCACGGCGATGACCGGAATCTGGAATCGCTCGGCGAACTCAAAATCGCGGGTGTCGTGCGCAGGCACGGCCATGATCGCGCCCGTGCCGTACGTGATCAGGACGTAGTCGGAGATCCAGATCGGCACTTCCTGATCGTTCACCGGGTTGACCGCGCAGGAGCCCGTGAACACGCCCGTCTTTTCTTTGTCTTCCTGCCGTTCGCGGTCGCTGCGGGCCGCGGCCCGGGCACAGTAAGCTTCGACCGCCGCCTTCTGTTCCCGCGTGGTGAACCGCTCCACGAACGGATGCTCCGGCGCGATGACCATGTAGGTCGCGCCGAACAGCGTATCGGGGCGGGTCGTGTAAATCCGCAGCACGTCGTCGGCCGGTTTACGAGGATAGCCTGACCGGGAGCGGGCCGCTCGCCAAGCGGCGTACCGGGAGCGGTCGCCGATATAGAAATCCACTTCGGCGCCCACGCTGCGGCCGATCCAGTCCCGCTGCATCTGCTTGATGCTCTCGGGCCAGCGGAGCGTGTCCAGGTCCTTCTCCAGCCGGTCCGCGTAGGCGGTGATCCGCAGCATCCATTGCCGCAGCGGCAGACGCTGCACGGGATGGCCGCCGCGCTCGCTCTTGCCGTCCTTGACTTCTTCGTTGGCCAGCACCGTGCCCAGCGCCGGGCACCAGTTGACCAGCGCGTCGGCTTGATAGGCCAAGCGGTGTTCGTCCCAGTACTGCCGGACCGCGTCGCTGCCTTGTTGAGCTACCTCGGCGGGAATCGGCAGTTCGGCGATCGGCCGGCCCTTGCCCAAGTCCGCATCGTACCAGGTATCGAACAGCGTCAGGAAAATCCACTGGGTCCAGCGGAAGTAGTCCACGTCGGTGGTGGCCAGCTCGCGGTTCCAGTCGTAGCTGAAACCGAGCATCTTCAGCTGGCGGCGGAAGTTGGCGATGTTGCGTTCCGTGGACTCGCGCGGCGGCGTGTTCGTTTTGATCGCGTGTTCTTCGGCGGGCAGTCCAAACGCGTCGAACCCCATCGGGTGCAGCACCGACTTGCCCCGCATTCGCTCGAACCGGCAGACGATGTCGGTCGCCGTGTAGCCTTCCGGGTGCCCGACGTGCAAGCCGTCGCCGCTGGGATAGGGGAACATGTCCAGCACGTACAGCTTGGGCCCGACGGGCAGGTCGGGGGCCTTGAACGTCTGGTGTCTTTCCCAGTACTTCTGCCATTTCGGTTCGATCAGAGCGGGATTGTAGCGTGGCATGAGCGTACGGTCTCTTGAGTGTCGCGGACGTAAAGCAAAGAATTGTACACGGTTCAGGCGTTTTGACAAACGGGAGAAGCGTCAGTTGACGCACCTGAAACCGGCGTGCCTCGCCGTTGACACCCAGTGGTTTGTCCTTCATGTTACCGTCCATGCGGCCGACTGGGCTCGTTTAACCGCGACCCAACGGGGAGCGCGGGACCTGACGTTGGACGTGCCGTCTCGCCGCCCGCGCTCCCCGTTGGGTCGCGGTCAAACGACCGGCGCGACGGTCGCAATCCAATTCCGTTCCTTTCTACTTCGGAGCAAATTGCAAACCATGAAGGCACTGGTCGGCGGTATCGAAGCGGGCGGCACCAAATTTGTCTGTGCGGTGGGCACGGGACCGGACGACTTCCGCGACGAAGTCCGTTTTCCCACGACGACGCCGGACGAGACGATCTCGCGCTGTGTCGAGTTTTTCCGCGGCGCGGAAGCCCGGTTCGGCACCTTGGCGGCCGTCGGCGTGGCCTCGTTCGGACCGGTCGATCCGAATCCGGCCTCGCCGACCTTCGGTTACATTACGTCCACACCCAAACCGGGCTGGCGCGACACCGAATTCGCGGGCGTCTTGCAGCGGGAACTGGGCCTGCCCGTCGGCTTCGACACGGACGTCAACGTCGCGGCGTTAGGGGAGGCCGCGTGGGGCGCTGCCCAGGGACTGGACACGTTTCTGTACCTGACGATCGGTACCGGCATCGGCGGCGGGGGCCTGGTCGGCGGCCAACTGATGCACGGCCTGATCCATCCCGAGATGGGGCACATCCGCCTGCCGCACGACCTGACGGCGGACCCCTTTCCCGGCGTCTGCCCCTTTCACGGCGATTGCCTGGAAGGTCTCGCCTCCGGCCCGGCCATCGAACGCCGCTGGGGATGCCCCGCGACGGAACTGCCGCCGGATCACCCGGCGTGGATTCTGGAAGCGAACTACCTGGCCCTCGCGCTGGTCAACTTCATCTGCACGCTCTCGCCGCAGCGGATTATTCTCGGCGGCGGAGTCATGGAGCAAACGCAACTGTTTCCGATGATCCGCGCCAAAGTCCGCGAGTTGCTGGCAGACTACATCCGCGCCGAAGCGATTCTGACTCGCATCTACCAGTACCTGGTCCCACCGGGCCTGGACAACCGCTCCGGCGTGCTGGGAGCCATTGCGTTGGCTCAGCGGCAAATCGGCGAGGCGACGGCCGAAGGCGTCTGCGAGCCAAAGAATCCGGGCGGTATCAACCGTTGAACAATCCGCGCGCACGCCGTTAGGAGGCCGAGTTGATCCGATTCGGCTGAAACCGATTCGACGCTGCCAGAGGGCGGCTTTCCGGCCGCGCAAGCCTCGTTCGAGAACTTGCTGTCCGCTGTCCTCTGAATGCGGTCAGGCTTACAGAATTCAATTTTGGCCGATCACGGTCGTACCCTAGGGCCGGCACCAGGCTCGGCCAAAACTGAATTCTGTAAGCCTGACCCCGGCGCCGAAAAACGACGCGGGAAAGTGCCGGAATCCCGCTTGGTACTGGCGTCATTCCGCGCACTTTCGATCGAACGATGCCAAGTCGTCACGGCTCCGTCGACGCGGTTGTCCGCTTTCCGTCAATCAGGGCGGCCACATCGGCGATGATCCGCGGCAGGGCCAGTCCGCCCGGCGACACCAGATACGTTGCCTCCCAGACGGGAGCGAACTTGTCCTTGAACTGGCGCAACTCCACAAGACTGGAAAAATGCGCACCGTGCCGGAACGTCAGTCCCCCGGACCGGGTCCACAACGGGGCCAGCGGTTGGTCCTCGAATCCGGCCAGCGGTCCCATGCCCAGATTGAACCAGCGGTAACCCTCCTGCCGGCCCCACTGCATCAACTCGACGAACAGGTAATCCAGCAGACCCGGCGGCGCTCCCGGCCGGATGCGGATCAGATCGGCAGACAGCTCGTGCTGGCCCGCTCCGGGCCAGACGAGTGCAAAGGCGATGATCCGCCCGCCCTGGCGCACGATCGCGCACGGAAAACGGCGGAGGTACTCGGCGTCAAAGGAGGCTAACGAGAAACGCTTTTCCTCCGCGTGATGGTGAGCCAGCCACGCCTCCGAGATGCCCTGCAGCTCCGCTAAAAACCCCGACAGACGCCCGGCGGGCAGTATTTCAAACCGGCAGTGTTCGCCGCGAACCGTGTCCATCGTCTGCCTGAGCGGTTCCCGCTCCGGGGCATCCAGTTCAAACGCTGCCAGCGGCACGCGAGCCTCTTCGCCCAGTTGCAGCATGTCCAGCCCTTCTTCGAGATACAGCGGCAGGTGCTGCGAGTGGACGTGATAGAAAACGGGCCAGCCATCGACGCGTTCGACCAGTTCCAGGTAGTTCCAGATCAGGTCGATGCGTTGGTCCTCCGGCCCGACCGGATCTCCCAGGCTGACCCACGAGCGGCCTTGGACGGCGTACATCACCAAGGCGTTGCGACGCTCGCTGAACAAAAACGACTTGTCTCCCAGCAAGGCCAGGTTGGCTTCGGTCTGCGACGAATTGCGGACGATCGCCGCGACGGCGTCCCAGTCCGCTTTCGGTTTCACTTCGACTTCCCACAAACGTCGCCGCGCGGTCCGGCGGACGACGATCACCAGCAGCAAGACCGCGGTTCCCAGCCCCGCTCGCAAGAAACGGGCGGCGTCGTCGTTCAACGCAAAATGGTCCCACTCGCCGCCCAAGTCCTCCACGTGCCGGTAGGCGAACAGACCCAGCCAGACCGAGGCCAAGACCGCCAACACGACCGCGGTCATCCAGCCCGTGGTGAAACGCAGGTGAACCAGCGAGCCGTGGTGGTAAAACTCCCGCCGACAACTGGCCAGCACGGCCAGCACAACCGCCAACACGAACGCCTCTTCGTAGTCGAGGCCTTTGAGCAACGAGCCGACGATGCCCGCCGCCAGCAGGCCGAGCGTAAGCCGCCAGGCCGAATCCAGCCGCCGCTGCAGGCCGCGCGCCGCCAGCAACAGCCCGGTCCCCGCCAGACTGGCCGCCAGGTGCGCCAACTCCGTCAGCGGCAGCGGAACGGTCCTCGCCAACCACTCCGCCCGGTACGGAAGCACGGGCAACGCCCCGGACAGCAGCAGGATGGCTCCTCCGGCAAACGCGGCGTAGGCCAGCAGCGCCGGAGCCGCCGCACTGGCGGCGTCGTACAGCCCTTCCAACAGGCGCTCGGTCGCCCGCCGTCGCAACAGCAGTTCGTGACCGGCCAGCAGCACGGCCGAAATCAGCAAGGGGAGGAGGTAGTAGACGGCGCGGAAGATCAGCAGGGCCGCGACCAACGGCTCGTTCGACTCGGCCCCGGCGAGTTTCAACACCATCAGTTCAAACACGCCGACCCCGCCCGGCACGTGCGTCAGGATCACGGCCACGACGGCCAGCACGTAGATCCCCAGAAACTCGAAGTAATCCAGCCCAAACCCGGCCGGAAGCAACACGTACAGGATCGCGGCCGCGACGATCAGATCGGCGGCGGCAATCGTCAATTGGAGGGCGGAGATGCCGGGCCCCGGAAGCGAAACCTGGGTGTTGCGGAAACGGATCGGCCTCTTCCAGAACACGCTCAGACCCAAGTATCCGATGGTCAGGGCCAACAGGCCCCAGCCCAACGGCCGCACGGTCGCAAAGGGCAGGGCCAACGCCGCGGGAATCGGGAACGGATCGATGAGAAACAGCACGCCCGCCAGACCGAAGATGCCAAACCAGAAGGTCAAGCCCAGCATCAGGACCAAACGCAAAATGTCGACGGCGGACAGACCCCAGGCGGAATACAGGCGGTAGCGGACCGAGGTTCCCCCCAGCAGCGCGCCGAAGTTGAAGCTGGTCGCAAACCCCGTGAAGGAAGCCAGCGCAATCCGCCCTAACCCCAGCGGATGCCGGATCGATCGAATCGCCAGGAAATCGTAGCCGATCAGGATCAGATAGTTCAGGGCCGCCAGGCCCACCGCCAGCCCGACGCGGCTGGCAGGAATCATGCGCAGACTGTGCCGGATATCGCGCACCCGGTAGTGCCGCAACTCGTGATACAACAGCCAGGCGGCTCCCGCAAAAATCAGCAGCACCACGACGGAGCCGATGACGCGTGAGACTTTTTCCAGCCGCGTCGGGCCGTGCGAGGAACCACGCCGTCTTCTCAGCTCTTGCGTTTTCAGTGCGGCACCCTCCGCCAATCATCGGAAGAACAGCAACCCGAAACCTTCCGGGCGGACGCGCGGGGCGGCGGGCTGCGTCCAGGATTGAAAGCCGGCGTTGGGAACGACGCGCTGAATCCCCACGGCCCAGACCGTCTGGTTGCCCGGCGGCGATTCAACCAGGGCCTGCCAAGGAATCGCGGCTTCGATCGTCCAGCTGGAGTCATCGCCGGCAGCGGCGATGTACCAGTCGGGGTTCCAGCCGGCGACGCCGACACAGGCGTCGGCGGCCCAACCGCGGTGGTCGACGGTCAAGCGGTAGTAAGTCGCATAGTCGCGGTCGACGTCGATCAGCAACTCGATCCGGTCTCGTTCTTCCAGGTCCGGATCGCGGGCCCGCCGCGGTTCGGCGGCCGGATAGTCCACACCGGGCGCCCGGCGGCAACTGGCGGCCCAAAAGAGAAACTCGGCGTCGTAAGCCAACATCACCGCCGCCGGCCACGGGGCGTCGTCCGCGTCCGGACTGGCCAGCGAAACGGGCAGACAATGCTTCCAGGTATCGTCGTCCAACCGGCCGTCCAGCCGCGGCCGCTGATCGGCACGCCGGCATTCCCAACTCGTCTTGGGCGGCTGCCGCGAGGGCTGCAACAGCCACAACTCGCTGGACGCGCACGGCGTCCACACATCATCCCGGCGCGTGCCGGCCAGGAAGTGGAAGTAGCTGTCCGCCTCATGGCGGTCGGCAAGCCGGCGTCCGGCGACGGCCAAGGGGAACCGGACTTCCGGCGCGGTGTACAACGCCGGCCGCGAATTCTGGATCAGCTGAGCATAAAACGCCGCGCGTCGCGCCCGCTCCGCAGGCGGCGGCGCCGCGGCGGTCTGGTGATCCGCGGTGGCGACTTGTCCGTCGGCTCCGGCAGGAAGGCCGTTGGGGCCGAGAAACAACACGGGACGTGCGGGAACGCTGTCCGCTTGATCCGCGGCTTGACGGGCTGCGGCGGGCAGAGACGCCGGCGGTTCGGGCGGCTTCAGCGCCCACCCGGCTTCGCCGCTGGCATGGTAGCGGACCAGCCACACGAGCGCGGCAGGGCACAACGGCCCGGCCGGATCCTGGCGGACCATCAAATCGTAAACCGCGGCCGCCAGATCGGCGCGGTCGGCAGCGAGCAGGCTCTGCGCCAGTTCGAACAACACCTCGCTGCCAGCGTTCCGTTCCAGGCCGCGAGTCAGACTCTCGACTTGCCCCAGCCAGGCGGCCTCCGCAGGAACGGACTCGGCCAAATGCTGGAGCAGCTGTTGCGTGTTACGCCGCTGTTGGGCCAGCCGGCCGAGCGAGCGCAGGTCACCGGGCGGCGACGTCAAAGCCGAGCGCCGGCAATCGCCGCCTACCGAGGCATTGACGCCGCTGAAGAAATCCCGCCGGCCGACGTCGCTCGGCAAGCGTTGGACCAGCAGCCGAAAGCCGTAGGTTTGCGGCGGCTGCACGTGCTGGGTGCGCAGCAATTGCCAACCGCCACGGGCGTGATCGACCAGGGAACCGCCGAGTCGCGGCGCGAGTTGCGCAGTCGTCAAATTCACGCTGCCGGACACGTCGCCGCCCAGCGAACTGAACACCTTTTTCACTTTCCACGGCCCCAGCCCCGCCGCGCCGACCTGCTCGGCAAATTGCCCCGGATCGCCGGCCTTCTCAGCCGCGACCAGCACGGCCTGGTTGACCATCTGCCGCAGAGGATCGTTGCCCCGCGGGCTGGCCGGCTCCGTCACCACGACTTCCGGCCGCCAGGTGCGGATCTGCCGCACCACGTAGGCTTCCAACGCCTCCCGGCCTCGCGCCCCGCCACCACGCTCCCAGCCAGCGGTGAGGGCCGCAGCGGGAAGTCTGAGTCCCGGATAACGCACGGGGAATTGCCACCCCGTCTCGGCATAGGATCCGCCGGCGGCCACCACCGCTTCGTGCGTGCGCTGATCAAGTTGTGTGGCGGCGGGGTCGTCGGCTCCGGAGGAAGGACGCGTGACGACGTTCACCACGCTCAGGTAGCCTTCGTCGCCTCCCAGGTCGGTCAACAACTCCAGCGGAATGCTCTCCGACTCGGCAAACATCCCCAGCAACGCGGCCCGCGCACCGCCTTGTTGTTGGACCGTCCAACTGCGGCCCCCGTTGCGCGTCGCCAGAATCGTCCCCAAAGCGCCCACGGCCCAGCCCCGATTGGCGTCCAAGAACGTCAGGGCGCGGAGGGGCAGCGTCTGACCGGTCTGAAAACAGTCCCAGGTTCGGCCGCCATCCGGGGTGTGAAACACGCACGTGCCCGGCGAGCCGGCAATCCAGCAATCGCCGTCCAAGACGGCCAACGCCCGGTAATCGAATTGGCCACCGGCCTCCGGCAACAGCCCCTCCGGCAACTGCCACGAACGGCCGCCATCGACGGTCAGGATCGCCAAGCCTCCGTCGCCCACCGCCCAGCCGACTTGCAGACGCCGCGAGGCAGCCGCGCCAGGCCTCCCGGCTTCCGCCCCGGCCGTCCGTGCCGGCAGGCACCGCACGCTGTGAATCGCACGCAGTTGCGGCCGAGCCGGAGCGATCGGCTCCAGGCCGGTAGAGGAAACCTGGGCCAGCACGCCTTCGCTGCCGCCGACGATTCCCGCCTGGGGGTCAAACAGATCTCCGCTCAACCACGGACCAATCATGCGGGCGGGAAGCGACGACCAGCTGAGGCCGCCGTCGCTGGTCGTCAGCACGCCCGCAGGATAAAGTTCCGACGCGCCGCCCGCCGCCCAGCCGTGACGCGAGTCGAAGAAGCGGACGCGCCGCAGCGCAGGCAGGGCCAGACGCGGCACTTGCTCCCAACGTTCGCCCCCGTTCCGGGTCCGCAGCACCACGCCGCTGCTCTTGTGTGTGTAGGGATGCGTCCAGCCCCCCACGGCCCAGCCGACCTGGTCGTCCAAGAACCAGACCGACTCCAGACGGCACGTGACGGTCGAGTCCTGCAGCACCCAATGACGGCCGCCGTCTTCCGTGCGCCAGATCGCCCCGCGATCGCCGACGGCCCAGCCACGGTCGGGATCGATGAAACGCACGTCGCACAACTCGGCATCCCGCAGAAATTCCTGGGGACAGGGCACGCCCTGAGCGTGCGAGGAAGCCGCACAGCCGAACCAGGCGGCGACCGCCGCTAGCAATGGCTGCAAGACCATCCGCGTTGGCCTTCCGTGACCTGGCATACAAACGTCTCCCGGCTGGTTGAGTGGATTGGCGGATTCTACCCGAAGCCGAAAAACGCTCCTAGTGCGTCTTCAAGCCTTGAAATGGGGTCAGGCTTACAGAATTCAATTTAGGCCGAGCAGGGTCGTACCATGTAGCTGGGGCCACGCTCGGCCCAAATTGAATTCTGTAAGCCTGACCCCAAGACCGAAACCGTGACTTCATCAACGGCGCAAAGAAGGCCGAAATCCCGTTGGGTGCGAAAGCCGGTTTCCGCTGCAAAAACCGGGGACGGACGCTCTTCGGCACAGTGGTTCAAGCCCGCGTTTCAGCGATGACGAAGCGCAAGAGCGCGGCGGCGGCTGAGTGAATCGGATGCCCAGGCGTGCCGGTTGACCTGCGGGACCGCTCGCCGAAAGCCGCGGCCCTTGCAGCCAGCCGGACTCTTGCATTCAATAGGGCGGCAGAAGCATGTGCGGCGAAAGGGAAGGGGTGGGCAGAAAGACGGGGTGACAGAAGGATGCTGGAAAGGAAATCAACTCTGCCGTCCGCCCAGAAGACGTTCGCCTTTGCCGGAGGAGTGCTGATCGCCTTGGTCGCGGTTCGGCTGTGCTTGCTTCAAGGCTGGGTTCGCCCCGTGCGGATTTCCGGCGCGTCGATGGCCGAGAATCTGCCGGGCGAGCATTTCGGTTTGCGCTGTGGCGAGTGCGCGTTCCCGTGCCGTTACGACGCGGAGCATCCACCGGCGGACGAGCGCGTCGTCTGTCCAAACTGCGGCGCTGTCCAACGACATCTGCACGGTGCCGTCCTGAACGTGGGCCAGCGGGTGTGGATCGATCGTTGGGCCGGCCTGTGGCAACGGCCGAAGCGTTGGGACGTAGTCGCTCTGCGCTCGCGCAGCGATCCCGATTACCTGGAGGTCAAACGCGTGGTGGGACTGCCCGGAGAACAGCTTTCGATCCGCCGGGGCGATCTCTATGCCAACGGGCAGATCGTCCGCAAATCGCTCGACCAATTCCGCCGCATCGCGATCCTCGTGCACGACAACGGTTTTGAGCCAGCCGGCGTCCGCCGACTGCCCGCCCGCTGGCGGGCGCCGGTCCCTCCGTGGGACACGCCTCTGGCCGGTGAGCCGAACCCGGCCGCCGGGTCGGCGATCCCGCTTTCCGCCTGGCTGGTCTATCATCACTGGCGCTGTTTCGCCTCGCCGCTGCCTCGCACCGACGAGTCCCCGGTGCTGGACAATTACGGCTACAACCAGAACGAGTCGCGGCAGTTGCATCGGGTCCAGGATCTGTTGCTGGTCGCCCGCCTGCGATGGGAAGGCGACCGCGGCAGCGTGGTGCTGCGCGGTTACGACGGCGACGATTGGTACCGGGCGACGCTCGAATTCCCCGCCCGGCAGGCGAAGCTGTATCGCGGCAGTCAGCTGGTGGCCACGGCGCCTCTGCCCGCGGCCGCGTACGCGCGAGACGTCGAGTTGGAATTCGCGCTGTACGATCGGCAAGTGGTCTTGGCGGTCGACGAACGCGTCGTGGTTGGGTGGCGCTGCGAGCTGGCCGACGAAGCGGGACGTCCCGCGAACGCGGCATCGGAGCACGGGCCTTTGCCGGAGGCCGCCTTGCGCAGAGAACAGGAGCGGGCTTGGGCCCAGCGACAGCCGTTGGGGATTGCTGTGCGCGGACTGTCCGCCGTCATCCGCCGCCTGCAGGTGTTCCGCGACCTGCACTACTTGGACCCGCGCGGCCTGGGCCGCGACTGGTCCGCGCCCGCCCCGCTGGGCAACGACGAAGTGCTGGTGCTGGGCGACAACGTGCCGATCTCCCGCGACAGTCGCCACGGGCAGCCGCCGGGCGTGGCCCGCGACCGCCTGCTTGGCCCCGTGCTGCCGGCCGGCAGGTAAGCAAGCCGGCTCCCGGCCTTCCTTGGCCGGCCCGCGGCAGCCCGGCTACTCCTGGCCCGTCGCTTCGATGATGGGAAACGCGACGCGGATCACGGTTCCTTTTCCCGGTTCGCTCTTGATGCTCAGTCTTCCGCCCAGGATTCGAGTCCGTTCCCGGATCCCTTCCAGCCCAAAACGGTTCGGCGGAACCGCCTCCGGGTCAAACCCGATCCCTCCGTCGCGGACCTCCAAGATCACCTCGCCGTCTTTCTGAATGAGCTTCACACGGATCTTCTTGCTCTGGCTGTGGCGGCAGGCATTGATCATCGCTTCCTGGGCGATGCGGAACAGCGAGTTTTCCAGCGTCGGCTCCAACCGCTCGAACTGGACATCGTGGCGATACTCGATTTTCGGCGCACCGGGTGGCAGCCGCAGCTGGGCCGCCACGTCCTCCAGCGCTTCGGCGACACCGAACTTGTCCAGCACGGGGGTCCGCAGCCAATTCATCACTCGGCGCAGTTCCGACGAGGCGTGGCGCAAACCCTCCATGGCTTCCCGATAGGCTTCCCCTGCTGGCGACTTCCGTCCCCCGAAACTCTGCGATTCAAACTGCAACATGGCCCCAAGCAGCTGCTGCGCCACGCCATCGTGGAGTTCGTAGGTAATCAAGCGGCGTTCCCGGTCGCCCGCCTGGACCATGCGGCGTAGGGCCCGCTGCTCGGCCTTGACTTTCTCCTCCGCCAGTTTGCGATCGGTGATATCCGTATGAGACCCGACCAGCCGGCACGCTTTTCCTCGCTCGTCACGCACCGCGATGCCGCGAGCGACGATCCAGCGGTACGTGCCGTCTTTGTGACGCAAACGGTACTCGGCGGTGAGCGTCTCTGAGGTGCCCGCCAGGAATTCCTCTTGAAGCCTGACGATCCTGTCCCGCTCGTCGGGGTGCAGCAGCCGCGCCCAGGCCTCGAAGCAATCGCCGATCTCGTGCTCTTCGTAGCCGAACAGTGTTTTCCAGCGGGACGAGTAATACACGATTCCCGTCCGGAGATCCCAATCCCAGATGCCGGCGCCGGATCCGCGGACCACCAACTCGAACCGCTCGCGGCTGGCGCGAAGCTCTTCGCAGGTCTGACGCAACATTTCTTGGGTCTGCTTGCGTTCGGTGATGTCCCGATAGACGGCCATCAACGTCTCCGGCTTTCCCTCAGCGTCCCGGATGACGGCCGAGCAGAGTTCGGCATTGAACGTGCTTTCGTCGTGTCGCGAAAACGAATACTCGAGGTTCCTGTGGACATCGTCTTCGATCAAACGGTCGAGACTCGCCCTGAACCGGTCTCGGTCCGCCCCGGCCACATAGTCTGTGGCGGGATGCCCCACCAAATCGGCGGGCTGATCCAAGCCGTGTTGCTCGGCGGCTCGCCGCGAGGCGAAGATGATGCGGCCCTGGAGATCCGCTTCGACCACAGCGTCGGGCGACGACTCGACGAGTGCCCGGTACTTCGCCTCGCTCTGCCGGATCGCTTCTTCGGCTCGTTTGCGTTCCGTGATATCCTGGACGATCCCGGCCCTGTGCCGGGGCTTGCCGCTGGGTTCGGGACGATGGCGGCCGGCGACCCAAATCCAGCGGATTTCTCCGCTGGGGCGGCGGATCCGACACTCAAAATCGTAATCCCCCTGCGCCGCGAGCGACTGCCCGATTTGCCGGTTGATGGCTTCCCGGTCCTCCGGCAGCACGTGCTGCAGGAAGCTCTCGAAATTCCAGGAAGGCGGCAGCGCGTCGTAGCCGAAAATGCGGGCGTATTCGGTCGAACAGCGGGACGTACGCGCCGACAGATCCGCGTCCCAGGCCCCAATCCCGCTGGCTTCCAGGGCAAAGGTCAGCCGTTCCTCACTGTCCCGCACGGCCTGCTCCGCTTGTCGCCGGTGGGCCACTTCCGCTTGCAGCAGTTCGTTGGCCGTCGTCAGTTCGCTCGTCCGCTCGACGACGCGCTGCTCCAGCCGGTTCTTGGCCAGCTGCAGTTCCTCCTCCGCCCGCTTGCGTCCGGTGATGTCTTCGACCATCCCGATGAAGTGGGTGGGCTGGCCCTCGGCGTTGCGCAGCAGCGAAACGGTCACCTGACCCCAGATCACCCGGCCGTCTTTGCAAAGAAAGCGTTTGGCGATGGTGTAAAAAGGGATTTCGCCAGCCGCCAGACGTTCCGACAGTTGCGCATCGAGTTGGTTGTCGTCGGGATGAGAAACGCCCGTGACGCCAAGCTCGACCATTTCCCGCTCGGAGTAGCCTAACAGGGCGCAAAAACGCCGATTGATCTGCTGAATGCGGCCGTCCAGATCCGCCAGGGATACCCCCAGCGGCCCTTCGTCGAAAATCCTGCGGAACCGATCTTCACTCTCCCGCAGCATCAACTCGATCCGCCTCTGTTCGGTAATGTCCTGGCCGATTCCAAACACGACGTCCCGGCCCGGCACGGGGATCACCACCCAGTTGATCCAGCGATACGACCCGTCCTTGCAGATGTTTCGATCGACGACGTTGATCGCCGGCTCGCCGGATCTCATGCCCGCCAAGGCTTTGGCCGCCAGCGTCCGGTCTTCCGGAACAATGAACTCGATGAACGGCCGAGAAAGCGATTCCTGCTCGGACCAACCCAAAATCTGCTCGAAGGCGGCGTTCACTTTCCGGTAGTAACCGTCCAAACCCGCCGTGGCGACCAGAACGGGCAGGCTGTTCTTGATTTGCCGATCGTCCGCTTCCGCTTGCTGGCAGAGGGCCAACTGCGTCTCCAACTCACCGATCCGCTGCCGCATGCTCTCCAACTCAGCCAGAAGTTGATCTTGGGACTTCTCCCAGTCGTTCATGATGCACCCTGTTCATTTCAGAAGCTCACTCAGCCGCCGCTGCAACTGCTCGACGGTTGTGCCGCGCACGAGGAACTGCTTGTCCCCGGCCGTAGCGCCGGCCACCAGTTCCAGTTGCGACTTGCGGACGTCGAGCGCATCGCTCAAGACGGCGACCAGCGCCTTGTTGGCCTTGCCTTTCTCCGCGATCTGCGTCACCGAGACTTTCAGCGCCCCGGCCTGCTCGCCGCGCACTCCGGACGATCTGGCGCCGGGCTGGGCGCGGACGGGCAGCAGGACGCCTTCAGGATGAGGTTTAAGGAGAATCAGCGGTCCACTCCTTCGAACAACGCCGATCCGACACGAACCAACGTGGCCCCCTCTTCGATGGCCACCTCAAAATCGCCGCTCATGCCCATCGACAACTCGCGCAGAGCAACCTGCGGAGGACAGGACGCGGCCAGGCGATCGCGCAACTCGCGCAGACGAACAAAATCGCCGCGGGCGTCGTCCAGCGTCCCGCCCCAGCGGGCCATGGCCATCAAGCCGCGCACGCGCAACTGGGGCAGATCGGCAATCCGCGGCAGGAGCGGCTCCACTTCCTCAGGACCCAAGCCGGTCTTGGCTGCGTCGCCGGACACATTCACCTCGATCAGCACCTCCAAGACCTGGCCGGATTGCTGCAGGTGTTGCGAAGCGGCTTCCAGCAGCCGCCAGCTGTCGCCCGCGTGCAGCAAGGTGACCAGCGGCAACGTGCGGCGGACCTTGTTCCGCTGCAAGTGGCCGATCATGTGCCAGCGAATGGGACGGCCGTGGAACTCCTCGGCTTTGCGCCACAGATCCTGCGGCCGGTTCTCACCGAAATCCCGGCAGCCGGCCGCCAAGAGCGCGTCGATTTCAGCGGCCCCCACGTACTTGCTGACCGCGATCAGCGCCACCTCGTCGGCGCGGCGGCCGCTCCGCGCTGCCGCGTCTGCAATCCCTTGTCGGACCCGTGCCACATTATCCGCAATGCGTTGTTCTATCGTGGACATGATTCCATTTCTCGCGGCCTCTGGCCGCTATCAGCAGGCTTGCAAGTGGTCGGGCACCGAAGCGAAAGGCGATCTCCCGCGCCGTCCGAGAAATGCGGATCGCATGCTGACCGCGTCCCAATCGCGCCCCCCGCGTGCGCCTTCCAACCCTCCGGCAACAATGACCGAAACAACTTTGCGGTTTCCGCGGAGTCAAAGGGGCCAGGCTTACAGATTTCAGTTTTCGCGGGGTAGTAGCTTTCGAAGTGGGAAGTCCTGGGACCGCGAAAATTGAAATCTGTAAGCCTGAGCCCAGACCGTGGACGAAATCGCCAACTCATTTCGGCACCCGTTGCAACCCGTAACCCGACCGCCGCATCCCGCCACTCCTCTTAATCCGGCGTGCTCGGCAAATCGCGGAGGCTCTCCAAGCCGAACAGCTGGAGGAACCGGTCCGTCGTACAAAAACGCGGCGTCCGCGGCTTGTCGTGAGGCCGTTCCACCCGCAGCAACTCGCGTCGCACCAGTTGGGCCAGCAAGCTGCCGCTGGGCCGGCCACGCATGGCATCCACCTCCTCGCGAGTCAGCGGCTGTTTGTAGGCCACAATCGCCAGCACGTCCACAGCCGCTTGGGATAGTTTAGCCGCTTTGACGCGGCCGTAGAAGACGTCCCGCAACGAATGAAACTCGTCGCGCAGCGCCATTCGATACCCTGTGCCGACCGATTCGATGCGATACGGACAGTCGTCCTCGTCGTAACTGCGATTCAGTTCCACGACCAACTCGTCGATCTCCTGGGCCCGCACGCCGCGCATCAGCGACGCGACTTTTTCGCTGGCCAGCGGCTGGTTCTCCGGATGCCCCACAAACAGCATGGCTTCCAGGATCGTGCGCGGCGAGACCTCGCACGCTTCGTCGTCGGCAGCGGCGGGCGACGGGTCGGCCTCCGGCCCTTCTTCGACCGGGCCTTCGGGCTCGTTTTCGCCTTCCTCGTCCGCCACGGAAAACGGCGAGACTTCCGGATCGCGCAACGGAGCATAAGGGTCGTCGCCGCCCGCAATCAGCTCCGCATACGCTTGCGTCAGATCATCCAACGGCAGACCGTGCTCGTCGTCCGCGGCAGCCTTGAAGGCCTCCAGTCCCAGCGGCTCCTGACGTTTTCTGCGTCGAGGCTTCATGCGATCCTGCTCCGACTCTCCTGTTCACCACGATCCGTCTTGCGCCAATCCCCAGGGCCGTCGCTGCCGCGGCTTTCCGCCGCCAACGCGATCGCACCGTGGACCACGACCAGTTCGCCCAGCGCCGCGGGAAGGATTTGATACGAGTCCGCCAGCGGCGGAAACACATACCGACGCACCGCTTGCCGCACCGGGGCAAAAAACAACGCCTCGCCCAACAACGACACGCCGCCGCCCACGACGACCACTTCCGGCGCCAACAGCGTGATCGCTTGGGCCAGGGCCCAGCCTAGCACCTGGCAAGATCGCTCCAGGATCTCCGCGGCCAGTTGGTTGCCTTGCGACGCGGCCTGGCCCAGCACTTTCGCCGTCACCCTGTCCGCGTCCCCGCCAACCCGCTCCAGCAAATCGCGTCGGTACCCTTCCTCACCACGCTCCGCCGTCGCCGAGTGATCCCCGTCTCGGCCGCATCCGTTGTTGCCGCATCGTGATTCCGGGCCGGAAGGCAAGGCGACCTGGGCAGCCAGCCGAGCCCTGGCGGCCGCGGCGATTCCCAGGCCGCTGGCCAGCGACTCGACCGTCGCCTCAGGCCGATCGGCCTGCAAGCCGGGCCGCAGATGACCGATCTCGGCCGATGCCGGACGCCCCTTGCCGTGCAGCACGCCGCCTTGGACCAAACCACCCCCGATCCCCGTGCCGACAGTAACGTACAACACGGTCTGCCGGCCGCGACCGGCCCCATGCCTGGCCTCGGCCAAGGCGGCCGAGTCGCAGTCGTTTCCCAAAACGGCAGGCAGCCCCAACGTTTCTTGACACCAGGCGGCTAGCGGAAAATCACACCAGCCGTCAACTTGATGGCTCACAATCACGCGGCCTGCCGCCGTATCGACCGGACCGCCGAATCCAATCCCGACGCGGGACACCGGAAACCGCCGCAGCAGACCAGCTGCGGCACGCTCGATCTGTTCCAGAATCGCCGCCGCGCCGCGGCGGGCGTCGATGTCCAGCCGTTCCCAAGCGGCCAGCTGGTCGCTGAGGCCGTCGCCGACACCCAACTGCAGCTTCGTCCCACCGATTTCCACGCCCAAGTACATGCGGAAGCCTCCGCGATCACGGTCCTTTGCCCACCGCGTATCGTCCTTCGCCGTGGATCCGGGCAAAGACGTCGTTCAGCACCCAGTGATGAAGGCACATGTGGATGCTCTCCACCATGCCCATGTCCTGCAGGTCGACATGCAAGCCGTCTTGCTGCATCTGTTTCAAGCGTCCGCCGTCGTAGCCGGTCAAACCGAACGTCACCAACCCGTGGCGGTTCGCCCAATCGACGGCAGCCAGCACGTTGCCGCTGTTGCCGGAGCCGCTGATCGCAATCAGCACGTCGCCCGCGCCGCCGTAGTTCATCAGCTGCTGGACAAAAATCTGATCGTAGGCCAGATCGTTGCCCACGGCCATGATCCAGCCCAAGTTGTCGGTCAGGCTGAGCACTTTCAACCGCTTTTGCGACTCGTCGCGAAAATCCTGGTCGGACAGCGTGCCCTTGCCCAGGTCCTCGCAGAAGTGGCTGGCCGTCAAGCCCGAACCGCCGTTGCCGATCAGGAACACAAACTTGCCTTGCGCCCAGGCGCGGTAGATCAAATCGGACCACCGCTGCATCGCGGCCCGGTCCACGCGCGCCAGTTCCTCATTCAAACGCTGTAGATAGGCATCCGCGTTGAGTGTCACACCCAGCATCCTTTGACTCCGTGTCCTACGCCTCATCCGGCAGCCGGTAGCACGCCGCCACCGGCAGCAACAAGACGGCCATCATCGCGAAAATCGCGCTCCGCGGCCAGCCCATGCCCTCGACTATCCAGTCGAACCCATAGTACACGAAACCGGACATCATGATCGCAAAGAAATTGGTCTGGTTCATCACGGCAATCATCCGGCCTTTCAGACCGTCCGGGGGACGCGCCTGGATCAGCACCTGCACCGGAATCGCGAAAAAGCCGGCGGCGATGCCGGTCAACACCAAGGCGACCAGGCTGCCCGCGTATCCCAGCACGTGGACTCCTCCCGGCCGCGAGAGCGCCAGCAGCACGAACAACAAGACCAGTCCCCACGCCCCGATCTTGACCACCCGCGGATTGGCACGGCCGCGGCACATCTTGCCGGCCAAAACCGCGCCCAACGCAATGCCCAGCCCGATGATCGCCGTCATGATGCTGGTCTTCAACTTGCCCACCCCTAACTGGACCAGCCCCAGCGAATTGATCGCCTGAATGGCCACGCCCGACACCAGCCAGAACACGCAGGTGGCCAGAATCGCCATCAGCAGCGGCGGATCCTGACGCAGCACGCGGCGGCTTTCCGGCGGCATGGTGAGGGCCGACCAGCGGAAACGCAGATCGGCCTGAGCCGGCGGAACCCAGCGGACCAACAGCGACGTGACCGTGCCCACCACCGCAATCCCGATGCAAAACGCCGAACCGATCCACATCCGGTGCGCAGTCAGTTCCAGCGGCGTGTCCGGGTCCAGGAAGGCGTCGCCCAGCAACCCGGCGGCAGCCGTGCCGAAAATGATGGCCAAGAACGTGGTCATCACCAGAATGCCGTTGGCCCGCGGCAAATCCTCCGTCCGCAGCATCTCCGGCAAGATGCCGTACTTGGGCGGCCCGAAAAACGCGCTCTGCGTGCCCATCAGAAACAACACGACCAGCAACCCCGTGTAACCCGTCTGGGCATAGCACAGAAAGGCCCCCAGCCCCAGCAGCATCACGCCGATCTCGACGACCTTGGCCAGCACGATGATCGGCTGCTTGCTGAAGCGGTCCGCCAGGAAGCCCGCGTACCCGGAAAACAGGACGAAGGGCAACGAGAAGACGATCGTCCCCAGCCCCTGCTGGTCCTGCTCGAAAACCGATCCCACCCCCACCGGGACGGCGAGCAAGAGCATCAACTGTTTGAAGAGATTGTCGTTGAAGGCCCCGAACAACTGGGTCGCCGTCATGCCCCAGAACGCCGTGTCGGCGTAGAGCCGAGGCCGCAAATCCTTGTGCTCCGACACGTGGACCTCCCTTCCATCCAGTGCGGCCGCCCCCGCGGGACCCGTCCGCTGTTCAGCGCTTCGTTCCTCCGGGTCGCGCCCGGAGAGCCGCGCGGCGTCAGGAACCGGCGTGCCGCGCGCCGCCGTCTTCACAGGACGCCTGCGGCTTGGCTTCCACGGTCAATTGCCGGAGGTTCTCGGTGATTCCCATCGAACAATACTTCGGGCCGCACATACTGCAAAAATGCGCGCTCTTGAATCCGTCTTGCGGCAGCGTTTCATCGTGGTAAGCCCGCGCCGTTTCCGGATCCAGCGCAAGACGGAACTGCTCGTTCCAATCGAACGCAAACCGGGCCCGGCTGATCGCGTCGTCCCGGTCGCGCGCTCCCGGACGCCGCCGCGCTACGTCGGCGGCATGCGCTGCAATTTTGTAGGCGATCACGCCCTGTTTGACGTCTTCGTTGTTGGGCAGGCCCAAGTGTTCCTTGGGCGTCACGTAGCACAACATCGCCGCGCCGCTCCAGCCGGCGATCGCCGCGCCAATGGCGCTGGTGATGTGGTCGTACCCCGGGGCAATATCCGTGACCAGCGGGCCCAGCACGTAGAAAGGAGCGCCGTGGCAGACCTCGATCTGCTTGCGGACGTTCATCTCGATCTGGTCCATCGGGATATGGCCCGGCCCTTCGACCATCGCCTGGGTGCCGTTGGCCCAACTGCGCTGCACCAACTGCCCCAACACCTCCAATTCCGCAAACTGCGCGGCGTCGCTGGCGTCGGCCAGGCACCCCGGACGCAAGCCGTCGCCCAGACTCCACGTCACGTCGTACGCACGCATCACGGCGCACAAATCGTCGAAATGCTCGTACAGCGGATTCTGCTTGCCGTGCGCCATCATCCACCTGGCGATCAGCGAACCGCCACGGCTGACGATTCCCGTGGTGCGGTGGACGGCCAGCGGCAGATGTTCCCGGAGCAGGCCGCAATGCACGGTCATATAGTCCACACCCTGCCGGGCCTGATGTTCCACCATGTCCAAGAAATGCTGGGGCCGCATGTCCTCGATCTGCCCGCCCAACTCCTCCAGCATCTGATACATGGGCACGGTGCCGATGGGCACGGGCGAATCCGCGATGATCGCCGCGCGGATCTCGTCGATGCTCTTGCCGGTGGACAAATCCATGACGGTGTCGGCGCCGTAACGGATCGACGTCTGCAGTTTTTCCAATTCACCGCGGACGTCGCTGGTGACCGCCGAATTGCCGATGTTGGAGTTGATCTTGCAGCGGGCTGCGATTCCGATGGCCAGCGGCTGGAGTTTGCCCGCCAAGTGCACCCTGTTCGCCGGAATCACCATCCGGCCAGCCGCAACTTCACGGCGGATCAACTCGGAACTCAGGCCCTCCCGCTCGGCGGCGGACTTCATTTCCGGCGTGATGTCGCCGGCGCGAGCAGCCTGCAGTTGCGTATCGCTCATCAGTTCACTTTCTTCTTCGAAAAAGCCGTGCGGCGTAGCGACCGTCCCACAATCCGAGGCCGACGGGTGAGCAAGGATGCCGGGACACCGGCCCCGCGCGTCGCTGCAGGTTTCAGGACACTGCCCCCGACGGAAAAGCACCAAGAGCACAACGTGCCTCTCCGCTCAAACCTCAACCCAACGCGGATTGTACCATCCTGATGCCCCCACCGCGTAGCCCGCTCGCGGCCTTCCGCAAAATCCTGCCGCGAAGCCGCAAGTTGTCAATTGTCAACGATTTGCGGCACGGGTTTGGCAGCCCGTCCGACGGGACGTTGGTTCTTGCCCAGCCGATCGCCGTCGCCCAAATCCTCGCGAGCCGCCTCCGCCAGTGCCAACAGCCGCTGGACGACGTCCGGATGATCCGCTGCGACATCGCGGCTTTCGGCGATGTCGGCAACCAGATCATACAGTTCTGCCTTCGCCAGCGCTGTGTCGCCCTTCAGGTTGGCCCGCTTGGCCTGCAACCCCAAATGCAGCTTCCAGCGTCCCGAGCGGACGGCCTGTAACTGGTCCATGTAGTAGTAGTAAAATGCCTCGTGCGGCGACTTTGCCCCCTCCTGGCCGCTCCACAGCGGCCATACGTCCCGCCCGTCGATGACTCGGTCCTGCGGGGCAGCGCCGCCGGCAAGCCGAGCGAACGTGGGCAGCAGATCCATCGTGGTCATGATCTCGGCCGAACTCGCGCCCGCCGGGACGTGTCCGGGCCAGCGGACGATGCAGGGCACCCTCATGCCGCCTTCCCAAGTGGTGTAGCCCCAGCCGCGCAAGGGCAGATTGCTGCCCTGCACCGGCCGCCGTTGCGGAGCGCCGTTGTCCGAGGTCCAGACAAACAGCGTGCGGCTGTCGAGTGACAACCGCCGCAGCGCGTCGAGAAGCTCCCCGGTCGACCAGTCCAACTCCTCGACGCTGTCGCCATACGGGCCGTTGGCCGACCGTCCTTGGAACCGGTCACTGGCAAACGGCCGCTGGGTGCTGCCGGGCATCGCTTGCGGCAAGTACAGAAAGAACGGCCGCTCGCGGTTGGCCGTGATGAACTTGATCGCCTCCTCGGTGTACCGTCGCGTGAGCAGATCACGATCCACCGGCGCATCGACCACCTGCGTGCCGCGCATCAGGGGCAGGGGCGGCCAGCCGCGACCGCGGTTCTCGACCATGTCGTCGCTGTACGGAATGCCAAAGAACTCGTCAAAACCCTGTTGAGTGGGCAAGAATTCGGCTTGATCGCCCAGATGCCATTTGCCGATGCAGGCCGTCGTGTAGCCGGCCCCTTTCAGCACCTCGGCGATGGTCACCTCGTCCGGGTGCAACCCGTTGGGCGAGACGGGACGCAGCACCGCGCCGTCCGGATCCGTCTTGTGCAGTCCCACGCGACGCGGATAGCAACCTGAGATCAACGCCGCCCGTGACGGCGTACACACGCCGCTGGCCGCATAGAAGCTGGTCAGCCGCAGGCCCTCGGCGGCCAAGCGGTCAACATTCGGCGTCCGGTGGACGGTCGAACCGAAACAGCCGATGTCTCCGTAGCCGAGGTTGTCGCAAAAAAAGACGATGAAATTGGGACGCACCGCGTCCGCCGCCGGGCCTTCGCCACAGATCGCCGGTGTCGAGAGCAAGGCGGCCAGGCCAAACGCCAGCCAAATTCGTCCAATCAGGGTGTTCATTTTTCGGTGCCTCCCTAAAAAAGTTAGCGGCCATCGAGTTCAATCAAACGGATCTGGCGAAACAAGAACTGCCCCCCGCCGGGGACCTCGGCCTGTAAGGCGATGTGACTGTCTCGCATTTCCAAGCCGTCCACCCGCCAAGCCGGTTGACCGTTCACCGTCAACGCGGCCGTCGCGCCCCGGACGGTCAACTCGAACCGATTCCAGTCGCCGGCCTTGATCGCCACCGTGTTCTTGCCCGCCGGGAAGCCGTCCAAGTCGCCTTCCATGCCCTTCCGCAGGTTGACTTGATAGCGGCGGGGCCAGGGACGGCCAGCAGGCACCGCGTCGTAGCGGAAATAGACACCCGAATCCCACCGGTCTTCCTTCAATGCCTTCCATTCGAACTGCAACGCGAAATCACGGTACTTTTTCTTCGTCTGCACCATCCCATTGCCGGACTTGAGCAGGATCGCGCCGTCCTGGACGACCGACTCACACGCGATCACATCCCAGCCGTCCAACGTCCGGCCGTCGAACAAGGCCGCGGGCTCCGCCGCTACGGCGCCGACCGCAACAGCGACAACCAGCCCAGACAACAGCATTAAGGCCATGCTTCGAGGTTTCATGCAGGACTCCTTGTGAGAATTCAAAGCCGCCACCACGCGGCGGCTGGAAACGGCCGTGTCCCGGTCGTCAACGGCCTACGCCTTGCGGACGTTCTTGCAACGCTGCGCAATCCGCGCCGTCGCGTTGCGGGAATCCACGATCAGGCGAGCGTGCTTGGCGATGAAATCCCAGTCGTACGCCGAGTGGTCGGTGGCCACCAACAGACAATCCTGCGATGCCAGATACTCGGCGGTCAACGGCTCGCTGGCCAGACGGGGCACGCGGTAGTGGCGCATGGACGGCAAGACGGGGATGTGCGGATCGTTATAGCTGATAATCGCCCCGCGTTCGATCAGCAGTTCCATCAGTTTGAAAGACGGGCTCTCCCGCGGATCGTCCACGTCCTTTTTATAGGCTGCGCCGAGGACCCCGATGCGGCTGCCTCGCACCGGTTTGCCGACATCGTTCAAGGCCTCCACAACCTGCTCGACTACATACAGCGGCATACTGGCGTTGATCTCCCCCGCCAGTTCGATGAACCGCGTTGGCATTTCGTGGCGGCGTGCGAGCCAACTCAGGTAGAACGGGTCGATGGGAATGCAGTGTCCGCCCAAGCCGGGTCCGGGATAGAACGCTTGAAAGCCAAAGGGCTTGGTCTTGGCCGCCTCGATCACTTCCCAGATGTCGATCCCCAACTTGGTGAACAACACCTTCAGTTCGTTGACCATCGCGATGTTGACCGAACGATAGGTGTTCTCCAGGATTTTGCAGGCTTCGGCGACTTCGCAATTGGACACCGGGACGGTCTTCACGACGGCCGGCGAGTAAAGTGCGACCGCCAGGTCCCGACTGACGGCGTCCATGCCGCCGATCACCTTCGGGATGCGGCTGGCCGAGAAATCCGGATTCCCCGGATCTTCGCGTTCGGGGCTAAACGCCAAAAAGAAGTCCTGGCCCAGCGTCAATCCCGACTCGGCCAGAATCGGCAACACGACGTCACGCGTGGTGCCGGGGTAGGTGGTGCTTTCCAGCACGACCAATTGTCCGGGCCGCAGGGCGGCGGAGATGTGGCGGGAAGTGGATTCGACGCAGGACAAGTCCGGATCGCGGCTCTCGTTCAGCGGCGTTGGCACGCAGATCAGCAGCGCGTCCGCCTCGCTCAATCGGTGCATGTCCGCCGTGGCCGTGAACCGCTTGGCTGCCAGCCACTGGGCGATCCAGTCCGATGGAATATGCTTGATGTAGCTTTCCCCGGCCAGAAGACGTTCCACCTTGCTCTGATCGACGTCGTAACCGACCGTGTCAAAACCGCTTCGGATAAACGCCTGCAGCAGCGGAAGGCCCACATAACCCAGGCCGATCACGCCGACTTTGGCCGTCTTGTCGGCTATCTTCTGGCTCAGTTGCTCACTTGTCGAAACCATGTTGCTCCTCAATTCTACGTGTTGCTGGCAGCGCATTGGCAGGCTGGACTCAGAAGTCGTCAGATTAGCCTTTCCAGCGGACTTCGCAAAGCGGGCGGTCGAGTTGGTAAACGCCGGAAGCTTTGGTCCTTGAAAAACGGCGGGCCGGCTGCACACCCACCGGGAGTTGTTAACGGCACCTGCTACCCGGCACCGGGCCGCCGGACCGACCTCGCCAACTCTCCGGCAGGCACTCAAACGTCAGGAATCCGCGTTGCACAACAGTCTCCGCAAAGGGAAGTGAAACTTGCCTAACCGGCCGCCGTAGTTCCCGGCGCTGATGGCGACGACCTGCTCTCCGACGGCCGCCCGCAGGGCTGCCGCCATGGCCGCCCCGACCGCTTCCTCGCTGGTTCCGTCGATGACTACCTCGTAGCCACAATTGGCGTCCGGGTGCAGTCTTGACTCGACACGGCCGCGGAGCGTGGGACAGAAGGGTTCGGAGGTCGAGGCCGTCAGGGCTTGGTATCGCGAACCGACCTTGCTGCCGCTCCGCGCCACGCCGCCGGGAAAGGGAGTGATGACGCCGTCCATTTCGGCCAAGGCCTCGACGGCACGCCGCGCGGCCGCCAACCCCGCCTCCTTCGTCACCGACTGGATAATGACGTTGCCTCCCCCGACGCCCTTGGCAACGCCCAAATCCTCCTGGACCAGGAATTCGCCGTCCATCACGGGCACGCGCCAGAATCGCCTGCCATCGATCAACTTGCTCTTCTGGTAGCCGTCACCGAAGAAGCGGAGGTGCTTTCCTAACGCAATCCGCTTTTCGGAGACTGTCAAACCATCGAACACGGCCGTCGACGGACAGGTCATCAGGCACTGCCCGGCCCGCTTGGGAACCGCCTGGGCCAAGGCTTCTTGCGAGAAGCCAAACATCAAAATCGCGGCGCCCGGCCGCCCATCGGGGGTCTCGCGAACCGACAGGCGACGTTCTACCCCCGCCTCGGCATCACAGCCGATCACGGATGAACCGTACCCCGTCGCTTCGCGAATCGCCGCTTCGAGCCAATGCCCGTCATGCGCCGTCACCACTAAACGCGTATAGCTCATGCCGAACGCTTCGGCAAACGTGTCCTCGATGAACGTCTCGCCGAGATTCAAGCCGCCCCTCCTCACCAACCCATGACCATATTCGACTCGATGACGCGCCGAGCTCGCTCCAGGTCGCTCCCCGTCTCGTGCATGTACAACCGGATGGCATGGACCTTGTCACCGGACGCCTTCGCCAGGCAGTCGCGGGCAATGCCGCAGGGATCCAACCCCTGGCCTTGCGTAATCCCCAAAGCGCTCTTGGAAACCACCCATGTGTCGCGCGGCCGCTTCGATATTCGGATCACTTGGTCGTAGGGGTACGATTCCCGTACCATCCCGGCCGCCGCGTCATCGCTGTCCGCCCAAGTGATGATGATGTGTGCGTTGGTCTCGACCTCGAACAAAGGCATGAAAGACTCCTTTTTTGTGGAAACCGGTCAACTGCAAGCCGTTAGCATGAACCCTGCGAGCCCTTCTTGCAATACCGTTGAAAGACTCAGCAAATAACGCACATCCGGAGCTACCCTTGCGACTAGCGTTAAACATTTCGATACCCGCAAATCGAACCTAATCTTCCCTGTTTTCCCGCCCTTCCCCAATTGCCTAATGACCGAAAACCGCAGACTCCGATACGAAAAGCATCATGGCGATCTACCGCTACCGTTTGCCCGATCCGTCTCATCACCCAATATGACAGGGTGGATGTCTGTCAACAGGTTGCGTCAGGAGGATGTTCGATGAAACGAGTTTGGATGTGGACGATCTTGACCGTTTTCCTTGCGGTCCCGCAATGGCTGGCCGCCCCGGCGCGAGGTCAAAACGCCCCGCCGTACCCGTCGGCTAATTCGGATTGCGAATGGGAAAACGCCTGCCCGTACGAGGAAACATTGCAGCCTTGGGGCGAATGCCCGTGGGCCTGCGACCGGGAACACCAGCACGCGGCACCGGCCGACGGGGACGCCGCCCCGGAGTCCGACGCCCTCGTGGCGACCGAGGTCGAGACCGCTGAAAACGCGGCAACCACGGTCGAAGACACAGCGACGAACGCGACCCCAGCACCCGGCGACTGCTGGTACGACGGCGCGACCGACTCGTATTACGACTACGAATTCTCGAACACCGACATGATCTGCGAAGAACCGCCCGAGACGGCTGCAGAGTCAGAAACGGTCGAGATTTGTGCCGACGAAGCCGCCGACGTGGCGTCGGACCCATACGACGCTTGGAACGGGTCGTACGAGTTTCCGTCGGAAACCGTCGTCAGCGAGCAGGCGGCGGAGGAATCCTACTGGGCCGAGGACGCGACCGACGCAGAGTGCGGCGACGAATCCATGTGTCCCTATGAAGGCACGGATGATCTGTCCGGCGAGGCGGCCGAATCGGAGACGGCCGACGCGCAGACGACGGCAACAAGCGAGTCAAGCGAAAAAATCAGGGAAGGCACAGCGGACATGGAAACGACGGAACTCGATGCGGACACGACGCCAGTCGCCGAGACAGCCGACGACGATTACAATGACTTCGAGCCCGATCGCTATGACTACGGTCAAGACGCCGACAGCGCGTCCGTCCCCACTTGGGGCGAGCCGGGGGAGAATGTCGAGTGGCTGGAAGGCGAGGCCACCGAGGACGTCCCTGCCGCCCCCGCGACGGCCGCGGCGGTCGAGTCCGACAGCAGCGTCATCCTGTCGCTGGCCCGCACGTTGGACCGTGTCTCCGTGACGCTCCACACGCTGTCCCGCTACCTGACCGAGATGGCGACGGCCGACTTGGCCAAGCGGCCTAGCGCAACGCTGGAACGATGAGTCTGAGGGTTGTCTGGTCGCAACGGACCGAACCCAGAAGCCCGGCTTGAGTGCAAAGCCGGGCTTCTGCTTTTCTATCCTTCGCCAGCCACGTGGCGCAGGACCGCCCGGGGACCGTAGCGCCGGAGCATCGCCAGTTCCTCGGCGTCACGCACCAGCAGGGCTCCCGCAAACGCCAGCGAGTTGCAGGAAATCGAATGGAAGCACTCGCGGACTCGCGGCACCATCAGCATCCACTGCCGGGTCACGAGCAGGTTGTAGGGCGCGGCGACGCGCTCGTTCGGGCCGGCGGGCAACGCGACGCCGAGAGCGGCCAACAAGCGGCGATATCGGTCGTGCGCCCGAGCTGCCACCGCTTCGATGTCCATGTCGGCGCGGGGCTCCAGGCCAGCCAGGACGTGCGGAAAGGGCAACGCTTCGAGAAACTTCGGCTCGCAGGACAAGTCCGCCGAGTCGATCACCAGCGAGATCGGCAATGCGGCGCCGGCCGGATCGAGCGGCAACGGCACCAACTGCAGATGCTTGTGCGGTTGGCTGGCGCCGGCCACGATGCCGCTGTTGTAGAACCCCAGTCCTTCGTACTCGGCCAGGCATCGGAACAAGGCTTGGAAGTCCTCTCGCGTCAGCAGCGTTTCCTGCTCCTGGAACGTCCGCGTCACGATCAACAGATGGTGCTCGACGACGTTGAATTTGTTCAGCAGGCAGACGTGCGTCGGCGACGCATCCGCCACGTACAATTCGGGATCGTAGGGCAGGAAGGGGTTCCGGCGCGCGGCGTTTTCCGGAGTTTCGGCAAGCGGGCGGCGGGGCTTGCCAGCCAACCGCCGCACGAGGCGGACGAGAAACCGGATGCCGCCGTCTTCGAGGTATTGAAAGTCGGTCGGGATCGGCTGCAGAGCACCGCTTTGCCAGGCCCGCTGCGTCGCTGCGAGCAGCCTGTCCCAGAGCGTCCCAGGCAGGAAACAAGCGGGTTGGGTCTCAGGCCAGGAATTCACAGCTCCGTCTCCGACAAACCCGGACGGGGCCTGCTCAGGTCGCGCGGCCCGCTTCCGCGATGCCGCGGAGAATGCTGTCCGTGACCGCCACGGCGTCCGCCTCGACGGCGACGGCCATGTTGGATCGCCCCAGAGGCTGGCGACGACGATCGAAAATCGTGGCCCCCTTCGTCAATTCGCCGACCGTCTCGACGTCGCCTGCCATTTCTTCCGTCTCGAACAATTCGGGGTGCAGCGCGGCCGTCAGGGCCACCACGTCTTGCAGGAAGATGTTCTCCAGCCCCATGTGCTGCCGGTACGCGCGGAAGGCAAAGGGAATCAAGTGCCGCAGCAGTCGGCCGGCACGGGTCGTGTCGGCGGGCAGTTGCTCGATGATATCCAGCGTCAGTTTGACTTGTTCGCCGACGTCCAGCGGGATCAGCGTACGGGTCGCCGCCGAGCGGAACACGGCCCGGGCCGCCTGGGGATCGCAGTACATGTTGAACTCCGCCGCCGGCGTCACGTTTCCGATGCACCGCAGGCTGCCGCCAGAGATTATCACGTGATCCAACATCAGGGGCAGCGACGGATCGCGTTGAAACGCGCGGGCCAGATTGGTCAACGGCCCCAAGCACAGGATCGTGACCTGCTCCGGCGCCGCACGAACTTCGTCGCAGATGATCTTCTCCGCCGGGTGCTGATGGTGCAACTGGGCCAGCGGCAGATCGAGATTGCCCAAGCCGTTGTCGCCGTGCAGTCGCCGCATGTCCGCCGTTGGCGGAGCGTCGCACGGCGTAGCGGCGCCTAGCCGTGGAGAACGCGGGGGGTCCAGGAAGTCGATCACAGCCTGGACGTTCACGCTGGCTTGCGCGGCCGAGACGTTGCCTTCCACCGCCGTCACAGCCAGGATCTCCAGCCGAGGATCGAACAAGGCCAGGCACAACGCCACCGCGTCGTCGATTCCCGGATCGCAGTCGATGATCAGCTTTTTGGGCATGGGCACCAGTCGCCTTTCCTCATTCCCCGTGGATGCGGCCATCGGCTCGGCGGCACATTGTAGGACAGCGGCGTGCCGATAACAAGCTGCAAAGCGGCCCCAGGCCCGCTGGCAGGGCGGACGCCGGGCCGGTTTATAACGATTCTGCGGGACCGCAGGGCGGCACCGTTCGATTCAGCCAAGGGCGGCCTGTCACCGAGGCCCAAACCGCACACAACGCAGCCTCCCCCGCGACAGCAATTGTCGTCCTGAGTCAGCGGCTTCCGCGTCGCTCGTCGAACCGCTGCCGGCGGGCCTCGGCGTGGCAAGCATGCAGGCGGCTCTCCACCTCGGCCAGCAGTTGATCGTCGTTCAACGTCGTAGCCAGTTCGGGTGAGATTGGCTCGCCGATGCAGACGCGGACCACCGACGGACGCGGGAGCAAGGCGTTTCGCGGCCAAGCATCGAAGGTGCCGTCCAACGCGACAGGCAACAACGGCACGCGGCTGCGGCGAGCCAGGACCAGGAATCCGGGTTTCAAGGGTGAGATGTTCCCGTCGCGGCTCCGGGTGCCCTCCGGGAAAATCAACACCATCTCGCCGCCCTTCAAACGTTTGAGCGTCTCCTTCAGACCCCGCAGTCCACCCCCCTCGCGATCGATGGGGATCGCGTTGACAAAGCCGATCAGCCAGCCGAAGGGGCCGAACCGGAACAGGGTGTCCCGCGCCAAGTAGTTGCAGTGGCGAGTGAATCCGAGGCCGACCAGAACCGGATCGAGATAGCTCTGGTGATTCGAACAGATCAACACGCCGCCTTCCGGGGGCACGTTCCCGTGGCCCGTGCAGCGAACCTGGAACATCATGACGCCGACCAGACGGCACAGGGCGCGGGCCAGCGTATAGCCGTATTCTCTGAATCGAGATCGTTCCACCATACGCCGCTTGCCGTCACGTCCGGCGGCCGAAAGCATGTCCAGACACGCTTCCTATCGCCGCTTGTTCACGATGTCAATCAACCGCTCCACCACTTCCTCAATCGCCATCCCATCCGTGACCACTTCGACCGCGTCCTGGGCCCGCAACAACGGCCCGACCCCGCGGCTGGAATCCCGTTGATCGCGTTGAACCTGCTGAGTCAACACCTCGTCAAAAGACGGATCTTCGCCCCGCTGCCGCAGATCCTGAACCCGGCGGCGAGCCCGCTCTTGCGGAGAGGCGGTTAGGAAGATTTTGCACTCGGCGTGCGGAAATACCACCGTGCCCTGGTCGCGCCCCTCGGTGACGATATCCCCCAGGCTGCCGATCTCCTGTTGCTGTCTCACCAAATGTTCACGAACCTTGGGATTGTCCGAGGCATAGCGCGCGTGGGCGGTGACGTGACTGGTCCGAATCGCGTCGCTCACGTCCTCGCCGTCCAGCAGGACGCGTTCGCCCGCCAAGCGGATCTGGACCCGCCGAGCCAGTTCGGCCCAGCCCTCCGCGTCCCCGCACGCAAATCCGCGCCGCAACGCCGCCAGCGTCACGGCCCGGTACATGGCCCCCGTGTCCAGGAAGCGAAACCCCAGTTTTTCCGCCAGCAACCTGGCCACCGTGCTTTTGCCCGCGCCGGCCGGTCCGTCAATCGTGACAATCATCGCGATGCCGCTTGTGGCTGCGGTTTGCAGTAGGAAAGCGTCAGCAGCGCATAGGCAGTCACCAGGTTCGGATCGCCCTCCATCCAACGGTCGGCTTCGTTCACCCACGAACCGTCCGGCAGCTGGCGGCGAGCCAATTCCGCCCGCAAGTCCGCACGCCAATCGTGCTTGTTGCCCTGCTGATCCGCGAACACGTCTTCCTTCAAAGCATCGAGGGCTTTGGCAAAGGTGTGATAGTAGTAGTACAGCCCAGAGGCGCCCATGCCCGGATTCGAAGTCAGATCGTAGTTCATGCGGATCCACTTCACGGCCGCCTTGACCCGCGGGTCATCCGCACTCAACCCGGCATAAATCATGCTCTTCAGACCGGCGTAGGTCATCGATCCATAACTCCGCAAGCCGCCGTCCGGCGTCGTTCCCGCCATGCTGGAACCGCCGGCAGCCGGGGTGTAGTAAAAGCCGCCATCGGGATTCTTGGCGGCAAACGGCGTCGTATTGTGCTCGGTTTCGAGGTTCTGGCAGCGAGATACGAAAATCAACGCCCGCCTGACAGCCTCGTCGTTCTTGTCGGTGCCCATCGCCTGCAAGGCGTCCATGAAGAACTGCGTATTCGAAAGGTCCGGCCGTTTGTGCTTCCCATAACCAGCGCCGCCGTAGGTTGGGTCAGACGAATCCTTGTTCTCGCCCTCGTCCCACTGCAGATTCCGGATGTACGCATCCGCTTTCTTTAGCGTTTCCGTATACCGCCCATCCTTGTTGGCTTCGGTCAGACAGAGGATGGCGATCGAAGTCTCGTAATTGGCATATAGCGAGCCGGTCCGGAAGAAGCCGCCATCCGATCGGACAAATTGCTCCATGTACGCCAGACTCCTGGCGACCAAGGGATCGCTCGGGGTCCGGCCATGACGCATCAGGGCGGTCGCCACCAGTGCCGTGACCGCCGGACCGGCCTGGCTGCTGAATGAGCCGTCCTCCGCCTGACCCTTGGTGGCCAAGTAGCCGATCGCCCGACTCACCATCTGTTCGTAGTCCGCAGCGTCGGCGCGAGGCGTCTCCGCCGCCGCAAACGCGTGCTGCCATCCGGCGAGCACGGCAAGACCGAGAAGAAAGAACGAGCAATTCCTAAACATGGCTTTTCACCTGAGTAACTGGCCGATTTGCAGCAGGCACATGCCGATGGACACCACACCGAGCCGTGCACCCGTACCAACAAGACAGCCCGGTATTTGCCGCAGCAAGACTGGACGATTCCAGGGCGATCACTCGAAAACCGCCAGAATCTCGTCCTCGTTCATGATCAACAACTCCTCGTCATCGACCATGAGTTCCGTGCCCGCGTAGCGGGAAAAGAGAATCCGATCACCCTCGCTGACTTGATGGGCCAACCGCGTGCCGTCAGCCAGCAAACGACCGTCTCCCACCGAGAGGACACGCCCCTGTTGGGGCCGCTCTTGGGCTGAGTCGGGCAATACGACCCCTCCCGGTGTCGTCGTATCCGGTTCAAGAGGCTTAACTGCGACCTTGTCCCCCAACGGCACCACTTTCATTGCTTCCACTCCTGGATGAAACTTCATCGGTCTGGCGCACAACGTAACACGCCACGACCTCGCGCAGTCGCCGGCAAGCCGGCCACGTGCCTGGGGCCACATTCTCGCACGCCGTCCCCGTCTGTTCAAGGACAACAGCCGAATCCACGACTGTACCCGAAAATTGTGGCACCTGCTTTGAGTCATTTGGCGCAGGAATTGCTAGGAACTTGCGAAGGGTCTTTCGGCTCGTATCCACAGGAAGCGACAAGACTTGCGATTCCACTGCGGCGTCACGGCCGCTTCGAGGCAATCGCCGTGGGGGTCTCCAAGCTTACCGGCGGCCGGACGAATGCTTTATAATGCGGGCGAGCATTTTTCGACTTCAGGGTCTTGTTTGGCGTGGAGGATATCATGGCCGGGCCGGTTGCTGGGGCGGAACCGAGAGGGACGCGAGTTACCTTTCTCGACCAGACGGGCGCCAAGTCGGTCGAGGCGATCATCGCAGAAACGGTCACGGTCAAGCGGATTCTGCCCAACGTCATCACCAAGATGAACCTGCCCGTGACGGGGCCGGATGGCCAACCCATGAGTTACAGTCTGGATCACAAAGAGGCTGGCAGGCGGCTGCGCGAGGAGCAGACGCTGCCCGTCGCGGGGGTGCGCGAGGGCGATCACTTGATCATCTACCCCGAGATCGTGGCCGGTTCGCGACGCTGAGAGCGTGTCGCGCCGGTTCGGGTCTGCAACCCAGCCGGCCTGCCCCGGAGCCTTCAGCGACAGAGGGAGTCAGCACATGCGAAGATCACCGCGTCTGCGCCGGCTGGAGAGCGACTGGAAGGCGATGCAACTGTTGCAGGCCGAAAGCAGCATCGTCCACATCACCACGCCCGCCACACCGTTTGCCGGCCCGCCGGAGGTTTACTTCGTGCGGTTCCGCGGCCCAGGCGTGTGGAAGCCGGAGGGATCCGACAGAGTCTTGCTGAGAGAGGGCCACGAAGTGCTGATTCGTTTGGGGGCCTCCTACCCTCGAATGATCCCGGAATTGGCCTGGCGGACTCCCGTCTTTCACCCGAATATCTCGGCCAACGGCGTCGTCTGTCTGGGCGGTTACAGCACGCATTGGGCACCCGGTCTGCGGTTGGATGAATTGTGCGTGATGCTGTGGGACATGGCCCGGTACGCGAACTATGACGTGAACAGCCCGTACAATCGAGCGGCGGCCCAGTGGGCTTGCAGCCAAACCGAATTCCGGTTTCCAATCGACGGGCGCGTGTTGCGGGATCGCCTCGCGCGGCCCGCGGGAACTTCCGCCGACGGGCCGGTCATGCCCGTGCCCCCGTCCGCCGTTGTCCGAGAGCCCGCCAGTGCGGGATGGGCCTGGTTGGACGACGACATCGTCGAAGCGGAACTGGTGACGGAAGGCGGGTGGAAAACAGCGTCTCCCGACGTGCTGTACATCGGTTGACGGCGATCCAGGAGCCGATTTCTTCCGCACAGAACCGCTTGTGGCACGCTTCCGATAGGGTGGGGTAATCATCGTGCCCGACACACCGCTTCACGTGGACGACAACGACCGTTACGCCCGACTGCGGCTGATTCCGTGGTGGGATCAGGAACGGCTACGGCGGGCCTGTGTGCTGGTCGTCGGGGCGGGGGCGCTGGGGAACGAAGTGCTGAAGAACCTGGCACTGGTGGGCGTCGGGCACTTGAGCGTCGTCGACTTTGACGTGGTGGAAGCTGCCAACCTGACACGTTCGGTGCTGTTCCGGGCGCGCGACCGGGGGCGGCCGAAAGCCGACGTGGCGGCGGAAGCAGTCCGGGAGCTGAATCCGGATGTGACCGTCACCGCGCTGCCCGGAAACGTGCTCACGTCCGTGGGTTTGGGGGTCTTTCGAGATGCCGACGTGGTGATCGGCTGTCTGGACAACCGGGAGGCCCGGCTGTGGGTGAATCGCTGCTGTTGGAAGGTCTCGACACCGTGGATCGACGGCGGGATTCAGGAATTGAACGGCGTGGTCAAGGTATTTACGCCGCCGGACAGTGCGTGCTACGAATGCGGGATGACGGAGAACGATTACCGCTTGATCAACCTGCGGTACAGTTGCCCGCTGCTGCGGCAGGAGGACCTGGCGGCCGGACGCGTGCCGACGGTGCCCACGATCGCTTCGCTGATCGGCGGCCTGCAAACGCAGGAGGCGCTGAAACTGATTCACGGACTGCCGGTGCCGGGCGGAGAAGCCTTTGTATTCAACGGGGCTGCCAGCCAATCGTACCGGACGCGGTTCCAGCGGCGCGAGGATTGCTTAAGTCACGAAACCTATGCAGCGCCGATCGAACTGCCGCTGCAGGCCGGCCGGCACACGGCGGCCGACCTGTTCGCCGCGGTCCGCCCGCACCTGGGCGACGGCGATCTGCAGTTGTCGCTGGACCGCGACCTGGTGGTTTCGCTGGCGTGTGGGCGTTGCGACGCCGTACAGCGAGTCTTGCAGCCGTTGTCGTTGGTGGGCCTGGGCCGGGCCACCTGCCCGCAGTGCGGCGAATTGTCACAGCCCCAGATCGTCCACACGGTGGAGCCGGATCATGCCCTGGCCGGAGAGCGGCTTGCGTCCCTGGGCATCCCGCCCTACGACATCGTGCGCGTGGCCAACCGCGACAGCGAAGGCGTCTTCTTGCTGGCCGGCGACCGGCGGGAAGTCCTGGGGAGTCTCGACCAGCCATGACCGCAGATGATCGGGAAATCCGGTTCGGTGAAGTCCGGGCGGCGCCGTGCGAACGGCGTCTGCGCCCCGACGGCGACCGGCGGTTCCGCGTTGCCGCTTGCGGATGTCCGGCCGACGAGGACTTGACGATCTTCGTCGATCTGGACGCACTGCGGGACCTCGAAAGCCACGCCCTGTCAGATACGCGTCTGGAACTGGGGGGCGTGATGCTGGGCGGACAGTATGAAGACGATCAAGGGCGGCCCTTCGTGGTGATTGCCGACACGCTCCGCGCGCAGCATCACGAGAGTACGGCGGGCAGTTTCAAGTTCACGCATGAAACATGGGCCGAGTTCACGCGGCAACGAGCGGCGTTGTCCGACGACCTGCAAATTGTCGGCTGGTATCACACGCACCCGAACCTGGGCGTGTTCCTGTCGGAGCTGGATCGCTTCATCTGCGAACATTTCTTCGGTCGGCCGGCCGATGTGGCGTTGGTGCTCGATCCGTGCCAGGGCCGGCGAGGGTTCTTTCAATGGACGAGGGAGGAGTCGGACCAGATCAGATGCACCGGGGGGTTCTACCTGTTCACGTCCCGATTTCGAGAACGCGAATTGTCGTCTTTCGTTGCCTCCTTGGACAGCGGCATGATGGGCGCCGACGCTTCCGGTCCGGGAGCCGCTCCATTTTCCAAACTGCCGTTTCCGGCGATGCCGGCACCGGACACCGGTCCACGCCGCTTTGGGCTGGGCTTCACGGTCCTGGGAGTGCTGCTTGCGATGTTCCTGCTCCTGACACTGCTGGGATGGAAGATGCTCGCGCCGGAACCGGGCGGCCCGGCCGATGCGGTGGCCGTCGCAGGCGACTGGATGCGTCAGCCGGACAGCTGGGGCCTGGCGGGCGTGGGGGTGCTCGTTGTCGGGACGTGCGTTTGGACGGCCTTGGCGGCCTGGAAGCGTCGGCGCGTCGCTCCGGCGGCGAGGCAAACGGGGCTGGCGACGAATCCTGGGCCGACGCCGGAGACGGACAGCCGAGCGGACCAGACGGCGATCCGGTAGCAGCGAAATCCCGCGTCGCCGGGCGGAAGTAGCCTCGGAAACTTGGGCTTTGTGTGGGGCCAGAGCGATGGCATGTCTTGGCACATTCTTGGCGCTCGTCGCGTTGTTGGGCGCGCTGGCGGTTTTCGCTTCGAGCCGAGCGCCGCAGCACGGGGATCGGCAAGCGGCCTGCCGCCTGCTGGCGCAACGCTTTCACGGCGAGTGCTCTGGCACGGGCTGGTTCGACACGCCGCAGGTGCGTTTTCCTTACGGCGCGGTTCAGGTGACGGTCGAAACGCTGGTCCCGTCGCCTCACAGCCTGGGCCGAGGAGCGGCCGTCCGCGTGCATCTGCCTTGGTCCGGCGGAGCGTGGCGGGCGGAAATCCGCTATCCGCCCTGGCCTTCGCGCGCGACGCCGCTCGACGGCCTGCAAACGCTGTCACCGCCCGCGGACGCCTGGACGATTCCGTGTTCCGTGCGGGGAACGGACCCGCGCGCCGTGGCCGAACTCGTTACCAAAGTCGTCCAGTCGCACGTCGAGCAACTCCGCACGTGTCCCAAGGTGTCACCGCTGTGCATCCAGCTTGACGGAGGGGCGATGACGATCACCAAGGTCCTGCCGATCCAGCCCGGCCCGCAGCTGATTCGTTTCGTGGAGACGGCCTTGGAACTGTACGACCAGGCGCTGTTGACGCGGACGCGCGGCATCACTTTTGTCGAGCCGCGGTCGGCCCAGGTGCTGGAGCAAGTTGTCTGCCGCATCTGCGGCGAGGAGATCCGCGAGGGGCTCGTGTTCTGCCGGCGCTGCAAGACGCCGCACCACCGGGAATGCTGGCAGTATGCCGGCCGCTGCTCGGTTTTTGGCTGCGGCGAGACCGAATTTCAGACGCCCCAGGTGGCCCCGCGACTGCCGGGCGACGCGGCCGGGTCCGCGCGTCAAGCCTGAATACAGCGCCGCTTGGCCGTCGCAATTCGGGCTGCCGGGCGGACTTCAATCGGAGGCCACGGGGGCTCGGCGTTCGTCCGACTGAACGAGGCCGTCGCGAAGCCGCACGATGCGTTTGGCGTGCTCGGCCACGTCGTCCTCGTGGGTGACCATGATGATGGTGCGGCCTTCGTTGTTCAGCCGGGCGAACAACTGCAGGATTTCCAGAGCCGTCTTGGTATCCAGGTTGCCCGTGGCTTCGTCGGCCAGGATGAAATAGGGGTCGTTGACCAGACTGCGAGCGATGGCCACACGCTGCTGCTGGCCCCCGGACAACTGCGTCGGCCGGTGCCCCAGCCGTTGTCCCAGGCCGACCATTTCGGCCAGAGCGTGACACCGTTCTCTGGTCTCCCGGTTGACGCGGCCCTGGTAGTACAGCGGCACTTCGATGTTCTCGACGACCGTCAGCTGGGGAATCAGATTGTACGACTGGAAGACGAAGCCGATCCGACTGGCGCGAATGTGCGACAGTTCGCGGTCGTCCATCTTCGCCACGTCGTCGTCGCCCAGGAAATACGAGCCGGCGGTCGGCTTGTCCAGGCAGCCCAGCAGATTCAGCAGCGTGCTCTTGCCCGAGCCCGAAGGTCCCATGATGGCCACGTAATCGCCCTCGGGAACCTCCAGGCTGACTCCCCGCAGGGCGTGAACGGTCTCGCCTTTGAGCACATAATCCTTCCTCAATTCGTGCAGCCGACAAGCCAAGCTCACAGTGCACCTCCGGCGGTCCGCGGCGAGGCAGATTGGTCCCGTTCGGCGGTCTGGCCTTGCGGCGGTCTGTCCGAGGTCGGCTTCGGCGAGCGGACCGCAGGGCCGGCGGTATCCTGCACGGGCTGCTTGCCGCCCTCACGATCCAGCGGCGGCTTGCCCGCCGGCGGCTTGCTCCCCGGCGGCTTGCCCGCCGCCAGCACGGCCTTGCTATCCGGCAAGTCGGGCAGCGACAGCCGGTCGGGCAAGCTGCGCGGGTTCATGACCACGACTTCGCCTTCCTGCAGACCGGATTCGACGGTCATGAAACTGTCGTTGCTCGAACCGACCTGGACTTGCCGCGTCTCGAATTGATTGCCGCTCTTCAGCAGGCAGAAGTAAGAGCCCTTGGTCTCGTACAGGGCCTGGACGGGGACTTGCAGGGCTTCGGGCAGGCGTTCGACGAAAATCCGGACTTCTGCGTTCATGCCGGTGCGGATGGCCGGCGGCGGGTCGTGGATCTCGACAAAGCTCGCGTATTCCTGAATGTTGCCGCTGGACCAACTGCCCGGCTCGGCGTATTGATTCACTTTGACGACCGTGCCGCTTAGCTTGCGGTCCCGAACGGCGTCCACGGTGATTTCCACCGGCATCCCGACGCGGATCAAGGAGATGCGGGACTCGTTGACGGTCGCTTTGATCTGCATCTTGTCGGGGTCCGGCAGGCGGATGAGGGTCTGGTTCTCGCGGACCGTCGCTCCGGCCTCCAGGACGAACTCCGCACTGCCGCCCCGGCGGCTGTAGATGTTGGCGTACACGACCTGGCCGTCCTGGGGCGAGGAAATATTGCAGGCGGCGATCTGCTGTTGGATATCCTGGAGCCGGGACAATTCGAGCTTGTTGCTCTCCTGCTCCGATTTCCACTTGGCCTCGGCCGAGGCAATATCGCTGTCAAACTGCTTGAGCATCTTCGCCTTGGTGTATCTGCGGAGCACATCCAGTTTGGTCTGGGCACTGTTCAGTTCGTTCTTCGCTTTTTCGACCGCGAATTGATCGCCCTCCAATTGCAGCGCCGTCACGATGCCCTTGGCCGCCAGGCGTTCCGTGGACTGGTACGCCAGCTGCGCGCGGCGGAGGTTCTCTTCGGCGACGAAGATCTCGCTCAGGATCGTCTGCTCTTCCTGCCGGAATGAGCCTTCCAGATACTCCAGGCGCGAGATCTCCGCGGCCCGCAACGTGTTCTCTGCCTGGATCACCGCCGCCTGGCTCGTGTTGTACACGATCTGCTGTTGGATCAGATCTTTCTCGAAAGCAGAGGAATCCAGCTGAATGAGCCGGTCGCCCTTGCGGACGTGTTTCCCCTCCTCTTCCACCCACAACACCTTGATGCCGGCCGACGTCCCCGCCTTGACCTCGCACCGGATTTCCACGCTGCCGGAACTTTCAATCAACCCCTGCTCCAAGACCACGTGCTCGAAGGGGCCGCGAATCACCGATTGGGTAATGACGTTCTCGACGTTCTGCTGGTCTCCCTTGCGGAAATAGAAGTAGGCCGCGCCGCCGACGCCCGCCGCCAGGATCAAAGCGATCAGGACCACCGCCAGGGCAGCGCCCGTTCGCCGGAAGACCTTAAACCGCCGGAAACGCCGGCCGCATCGTGCGTGGGTGACCATTTTTCAACCCCCAAAACAGGCATCCTCGGCGGAATCGAAACAAGACCGCCCCGGCCCACCATCAGCACGCGCGCGCCGACCGCCACGGTCTACACAAAAACCAAAGTCTAAGGTAATCTTATCCGCCAACAAGGCGGCCGGCAATGAATCGTTTGGCAGCGGCGCAGTAGTTCGTCTTGAAAAACGACCGGATGACCGCCAAAACAAAGGCCGTCAGAACGGCGCGCCGGCCGCAAGGCAAGCCGTCGCAGATGCCTCAGCGCTGCCCGCTCCCTTGACCCGCCGCCGGAGTGTTGCTATCTTGCCACCCACTCATCCCCAGCCCTCGCAGCCACGGGCTTTTTAGAAAGGATTTCAGAGATGGAAAACAAGCCCCCGGAACAGACCCTGGTCCTGATCAAACCGGACGCATTGAAGAACTCCTTGACCGGATACGTGCTCTCGCTGCTGTCGGAGACTCACACCGGCCTGCGATTCGCCGGCGCCAAAATCGTCCATGTCCATCGAATGCTGGCAGAGCAGCACTACGTCGAACATCGCGACAGGGATTTCTACGCGCCGTTGCTCGATTACATTATGGGACTGGCGCACTACCCGGATGAACCCCATAAGCGGCGGGTGATCGCGCTGGTCTACAGCGGCCCGGATGCCGTCCAGAAGATACGCGATATCGTCGGCCCTACCAACCCGCACGTGGCGCGGGAGAAGAAGCCGGGTTGCATCCGAGCCCTCGGCACCATCGTCACCGTCCACGACGCGGCGGGGAAGGTCGGAGAGCGGATGGACAACCTGATCCACGCCTCCGCGAAGCCCGCAGAAGCGGAACGGGAGATCAAGCTCTGGTTCCGGCCCAACGACATCCCGCCTGCCATGCGCGTCTATCCCGTCGAGGCCAGCGACGCTCACTATTACTTTCGCGACGGCAGACTCCTGACCACCCACGAACCGGGCAGCCTGTTCCTGCTGGCCCCCGGCAAGGTCGCTTGGAGTTCGGACCTGGAGACACTCCGTCTGCTGGCCCGTGGCCAATCGGCGCCTTGCCCGCTGGAGTCCGTGGCGGCCAAGTACCTGATCAACGAGCAGAGTTGAGCGGTTGACCGCGTTCGAGAGACAAGTGACGCAGGCTTCCCGTCCGCGACGCCTCCAACTCCACCTGGCGGGGAGCATGCGTCACAGGAACGCCGACAGATAAAAGGCCCGGCTTTTTCGCCAAAGCCGGGCCTTTTCGCGCGCTCGCAGTTGAGCGGTTTCTCGCCGCGCTAAGCTTTCGCTTTCACGCCGCTCAGCACGACATCCGCCGCCAGGACATCGCCAAAGCCGTCGTCCACGTCCTCGACGATATCCTCCCAGCCGGCATCCCACGCGGCATCGAGCAGATCGGACGGTCCCGCGCCGATGCGATGGAAAAAGGCGTCCTGGTTCGACTCGTTGTCGTCCAGCGGCGTCTCGATCGCGGCCGGAGCGAACCCGTCGCGGCGTGCGGTCGTCGAGACCTCGCGGGTGGTTGCCCGAACCGCCGAGGCGGCCTCGCCCTCAGCCCGCGCCAACAAGGTGTAGTCCGGAACGGCCAGCCAGGAGGCGGACGGGGTCGAGCGGGCAGGCAGTGCGGCTTCCACCGCCGCGGCGCCGCTTGTCTCGGCCGCTTCCCCTTCGCCGCCCGCCGAGGCCGTTGTATTGAGGATGTTGACGATCGCGATGACGTCCGCCGCATCGCACAAGTTGTTGCCGTTCACGTCGTAATAGTAATCCGGCGTGGCGGGCGGGACGGGATCGGGCGGCAAGGCGCCCCGCGGTGGGCCGTTGGGGTCGGCGTTGATGTAATTGATGACGATCAACGCATCGATCGGCGACACCGTGCCCGATTTGTTCACGTCGGCGTTCAGCAACGGGTTCTGGTAGTCCGGCACCTCGTCCACCGTGATCGTCACCGTGGCCGCGTTCGAGACGAACCCGTCGTTGTCTTGGACCGTGTACTGGAACGAGTCGGAGCCGGAGAAGTTCGCGTTCGGCGTGTAGGTCACGACCCCGTCCGTGATGGTCCAAGTCCCGTGCGTCGGAGCGCTGCCGGCTACGAGGGTCACCGTGGCCGGGTCGATAACGCCGTCTACGTCGCGGTCGTTGTTCAGCACGGGAATGGCCACCGCCCGGTCTTCCTTCGTCGTCACGTTGTCCGGATTTGCGGTCGGCCGCGAGTTGACAATCACCGCAAACGTGTCGCTGACGGTCTGGCCCGTCGAATCCTGGACGCGGACCGTAATGTCCGACCGCCCGAAGGCTCCTGCCTTCAAGTTCAGTGTCAGCATCTGCCCGCTCAACGTTCCGCCGGTGACCAGTTCCGTGTTGGTGTTGTCGGCGTTGTTGTTGTAGGCAAGGATCGTCAGGGTGTCGCCGGGCAGATCCGGATCGTCGAAGACTGCCGACAGATTCACGGTAATCTGCGTTGCGCTGCCCAATTGCACGATCTGGTCCGCAATCGGATTCACCACAAAAGGCGCGTCCGGCACCGGGTTCACGGTCACCACAAACTCGTCTTCGACGGAGCCGACGCCGTCCGACGCCTGCACGCGAATCGTCGCCGAACGGCCGCTCTGGTCGGGCAAATAGTCCAACGTGAGCCGGGTTCCCACGATCGTGGCCGTTACCAGACTGGGGTCGGAGTTGTGCGTCACCGTCAGGGTCAACGTGGTGTTGTCCGGATCCGCGAACACGCCGGGGAACAACTCAATCAGCGTGTCGGGGGCGTCCTCGTTGACGGCGAAGTCGGCCACCGGCTTGGCGACGATCGGCGGGTCGTTCACCGGCAACACGTTGACGGCGGCCGATTGGACCGCGGTCTTCGCGCCACCCGTTCCGCTGTTGCCGCGGTCGTCGGCCGTCACGGTCAGGATGTCGGTGCCGAAGTAGTTCAAGTTGCCGAGGTACTTGAGGCCCTGGGGATCGTCCAGGAGGGTCCTGATGGCCCCGACCGGGCCGACCAGGGTGACCTTGGCGGTGCCGCTGCCGGCGACGTTCAGACTCGCCGGCACCGTCCCGCCGACGGTCAACTTGCCGTTGCCCACCTGCAACACAACCGAGATATTGGCCGGGCCCGAATCCACGTCCCAGAGGTCGAGCGGTCGCACGTCCTGCGGTCCGGTGAGCGGCAGCGCGACATCCTCGTTGGTCGTCAGCACCGCCGGCAACGCGATTTCGGGAGCGTCATTGACGCCACTGATCGTGTACGTCAGCGTCGCCGCGCTGGTGGCGTCGTCGGCGGGATCCGCCGTCGGGCCGGGATCCTGGATGGTCACGGTCAGCACATCGCTGCCGGCGAAGTCCTGCACGCCTTGGAACGTGACGCCGTTGGAGGCCACCAGCGTCGTTTGGATCTCGTTCCCTGTCCCGGTAAGCACCACGAGTCCCGAATTGTTGCCGGTGATGTTCGCGGCAGGGACACCGCCGCTAATGCCGCCCAGCACCGAGAATGTTCCCAGATCGGCCTGGAGCGTGACGGTCCAGACCACGTCGGCCCCAATGGGTGCGTTCATCTCGGCATCGTTGACGAGGATCGGCAGCGGGACCGGCGTGTCCTCGACGATCTGCGCGGGCGGCACGATCTCGATCGTGGGCGCGTCGTTGACCGGAGTAATGTTGATGGTGACCGCCTTGTTGTCCTGGCCTTTCAGCGGCCCCGTATTGATCACGCCGTTGACTTCGTCTTCCGCATGGATCAGCAGCGTCTCTTGACCAGCCGCCGTCGTGAAGAAGTCGGGATTACCCCGGTACACGACGCCGTTGGCGGCGAACGTAGCGTTCAACTGCTGCTGCGTGCCGACCAGGGAGACGGCCGTCGTGCCGTTGCCGGTGACGCCGCCCGCCCCGACTCCGCCGGAGACGGCCGTATTGATCGTCAAGGCGCCGAAGAAGACCTGCAGCGTCATTTCCAGTTCGCCGTTTCCTTCCGCGGCGTCCACGTCGCTGATCTGGACCTGCAAGGGCAGGTCGGTGTCTTCGGCGATCGTCAGAATATCGCCGGGTTCGGTCGTTACTGTCAGGACCGGCGGATCGTTGACCGCCGCAACCGTGACAGTTACCGTGCCCGCCGCGGTTTGCGGATTGGTCAGCGTGGCGTCGGTGTTGCCAAGGTCGCTGACCGCGACCACCACCGTGTCCTTGCCGTTGTAGTTCAGGTCGGGCGAGTACCGCACCCCCATCGCCGCCGACAAGGTCGCGTTGATCGCGGCCAGCGGGGCCGTGAATTCGACCGTGCCGCCGCTGCTGCCGCCGGTGAAATCGGCGGGCGTCAGACCGAAGTCCGTGCTGACCGTAAGCGTGCCGTGACTGGCGGACAAAGCGACCCGCAAACGACCGTCTCCCGGCAACTCGTTCGCGTCCACGTCCACGACGGCATTGGCAGGCCAGACGATGTGGCGATCCGTATCCTCGCTGGTTGCCGGCGCCGGCGGAACGGCCGGCGGCACAGTCCAGGGCAACTGCGGCGGATCGTTGACGGCGGTGATCATGAGCGGCACCGTGGCCGTCGTCGGGGTCACCGTACCGCCGGTGTTCCCCTTGTCGTCGGCCACAATCGTCAGGGCGTCGGCCCCGTTGTAATTCAGCGTGGGCCGATACACGAATCCGGCCGCGGCCGACAACGTGGCGTTGATCTGGTTGGGACCGGCCTTGTCGATGGTGATGTGGCCGGTCTGGTTCCCGATCACGTTCGCAGCCCGCAGGCCGCCCGGCACGGCCAGGTCCAGGGTCAAGATGCCGTGGCTGACCTGCAGGTCCACCTTCAACTCGCCCGTGCCCTCGCCGACGTCCACGTCGGTGATGGTGATCGCGGGGAACGGGTGCGAGTTGTCTTCGTTCAGCCGCTGTTCTCCCGGCGCGTCGATCACCGGCGGATTGTTCACCTTGGCGACGGACACCACCAAGGAGGCGGTCGGGATCCGTGCCGGCGACGGCCAATTGCCCAAATCGTTCGCGGTCACCGTCACGGTGTCGTTGCCGTTCCAATACGGCAACCCCTGGTAGGTGATGCCGCCGTTCAACAAGGCGTTGATGCCCGTCAAGGACCCGTTGACGGTGACCGATTGAGAACCGTCGTACTCGACTTCGACGCCCGCCGGAACGGTGTCGTCCAGGTCGATCGTGCCATGCAGGGCCGACAGGGTGACCTTCATCAGGCCCGTGCCGGTGCCAGCCGGATCGCTGGTGGTCTCCGAAAGATCCACGTCGCTGACAGCGATCCCCGTAATCAGCTTCGGTTGATCCTCCACCGCGGACTGCGGGCTGGACGGGAGCGTGATCTCCGGCGCGTCGTTGACCGGCCTCACGGTGATGGTCATGGTGCGGGTCGTGGCCTGCGCCGGCATCGGGCTTTGGCCCTCGTCGTCCGCCGTGATGCTGAACAAGACTTGGCCGCTGGCATTCGCCGCGCCGCGATACTTCAACCCGTCCGGGTGGGCCAGCAAGGTGTTGATTTCCGTCAGCAAGCCGCGCACCTGGACGTTGGTTCCGGGGCTGCCCGTCACCGTCAAGCCGGGCTCGACCGCGGTGTTCACGGTCAGGACGCCGGCCTGCGTGGCGGGGGCGATCGGGGTCACGGTCAGCGTGACAGTGATGACGCCGTCCGCGTCTGCTTCGGTCACGTCAGGATCGGTAATCGCAATCGCCGGAATCCGTAAATCGGTGTCTTCGGCAACCTCGGGGGGCGTGGCCGGCAGCGTGATCTGCGGCGCGTCGTTGACGGGGGTGACCGTGATCGTGACCTGCCCGGTGCCGGAGGCCGCCGAACCGCCGGAGTGGCCCAAGTCGTTGGCCAGAATGGTCAGGACGTCCGGGCCGCTGGTGTTGTTGGTGTTCAGCAGACCCTGGTAGTGAATGAACGAATCGAGCAGGGCGTTGATGTCCACCAGCGTCCCGCGCAGCTCGACCTGCGACGTGCCGTTCGTTCCGGCGACGATGACCGACAAGGCATTCTCCACCGTCTCGTCCAAGGTGATCGTGCCGCGGCCCACGGACAGACGGACGGAGATCACCGCGTCGCCGGCATCCGCGTCGGAGACCCCGACGTTGCCCAGCGCGCTGATGTCCAGGATTTCGTCTTCGGCGACCACCACAGGGCCTTCAGGCACGGTCACCTGCGGCGGATCGTTCACTTCGTTGACGTACAGCGTCACCTGCCGGGTAGCGGTCGTGCCGTCCGGAGACGTCTCGCCCGTTGCTCCGCGATCGTCGGCAGTCACGGTCAGGATCTCCCACTTCGGCTCCTCGGTGTTGCCCGCGAAGTTGTTGGGCGGCGTGTAGCTCCAGCCGTTGGGATTGCTCAACGTCGCGGCGATCTTCGCCACGGGGGCCGTGATCGTCACGAAGGACGTAAAGTTGCCGTTGACCTGCAGGAGGTCCGCCGGGTCGACGCCGCCGGCAACCTGCTGGATGGTCAAAATGCCGTTCAGCAACCCCCCGTCGCTGCGATCCGCGACCCGCAGCGTAACCTGAATCTCCGTTTCGTCCGAGTCGACGTCGGTCAAGCCGAAACCGCTGAGCGGCAATTCCGCGTCTTCGGCAGCCGCTGCCGTCTCCGGAGCAGTGAGCACTGGCGGATCGTTGACCGCCGCGACCGTGACCGTGAACGTGGCGATCGCTGTTTGGGCGGGAGCCGGCCAGTTCCCCAGGTCGTCCGCCGTGACCGTGATGACATCCTCGCCATTCAAATCGGCCAGTCCTTGGTAGATGACGCCGGCGGCCAGGATCGCGTTGAGATCATCCAAGAGGCCGTGGAGCGTGACCGACGAACTCTCGTCGCCCGTCACGGTCGCGCCCGTCGCGGCGCTCTCGTCGACGTTCAACGTGCCCCGCCCCGCTGTCAGGACGACGGTCATCTGGTCGGTGCCGGTGCCCTCCGGCGTGCTCTCGTCAAGATCGACGTCCTCGATCCAGAGGCCCGCGATCGTGTGCGGTTCATCCTCCGTCGCCGCCAGCGCTCCGGGCACGTGGATCTCCGGCGGGTCGTTGTCGGGGCTGATCGTAATCGGGATCAAAGCCACCGCTTGTTGCACGCCGCCGGTGCCCGAGTTGCCGCGGTCATCGACCACGACCGTCAAGCGGTCGGGATCGTTGTCATGGGGCGCGTTGAGGTAAGCCAATCCGTCCAGCGTGCTGTTGATCTGGGCCAGGCTGCCGGTCAGAACGACGCGCTGGGAGCCGTTGCCGACGATCCCGCCCGGCAAGTGGATCGTGGGCACGGTCAGTGTCCCGGTCAGCACGGACAGCGTGACTTGGATTGTGGCTCCGCCCGCGTCAGGATCCTCGATCTGCAGGCCCGAGACGGCCAGCGATTGGTCTTCCGGCGTCGTCAACTGGGTCGGCCCCAGGATCGTGGGAGGATCGTTGGAGATGATCTCCAGGCGGTAGTCTTCCACTTCGCCGTCGATGGCCAAACCAGTGGGCGCCAACCCGCCTTCGCTGCCGAAACGGAACCGCGCATAAGTCACGCCCGGTCCGGTCGCCGGCGGAATCCAGATCGACAACCGGTTTTCGCCTGCCTGCAGCTCGACGCGGTTGAAAAGGTGCTCGTACTGGTCGTTCCAGTCGCCGTCGCCGTTCAGATCGAGCCAGCCGTCCAGGAACCCGTCGTCCTGGGACGCGGTCACGGTGATCGGCACCGTGGCGCCCGGCGTCAAGGCGAGGTCGAAGCGCACCCCGTCTTCGTCGTCTCCGTCCAGGGCGATCACGCCGCCGCCCAGATGGACGACGTTGACGCCGTATCCGGAGCCCTGGATGGCCGCCACCGTCGCGGCGGCGATCTTGTCCGCCGTACTGGTGACCTCGAAGGGAATCGTGAGATTGCCCTGGGTCGCCTGGCCGTTGGCGTCGAACTCAAAGCGGCGGACCCCCAGGCTGTCGAGCAAATGGAACATCTGGCCGTCCAGAACGCCGCGGGGCGAACCGGACCGCGTCAGGGCCGACGTCGTGCCGGCCGAGACGGGTCCCGGACCGCCGATTTGCACGTTGCCCGCGCCCAGATTCTTGGCCATCACGCCCGCCGAGTCGCTCAAGACGTGGTCGGCAATCGCTTGCTGGACCGCCGCCACCATCGCGTTGGCGACGTCGTTGGCGGACGAGCCCGGAGCGACCGGGACCGACAACTCCGTGGCGGAACCGTCGAAATCGAACTCGAAGGTCGCCGTGTTTGTGCCATCGCTGACCTGGAAGGTCTGCCCGTCGCTGACGGCGGTCTGCTGGCCCAGGCCGCTCGCGGCCGCATCCAGCGCGTGCTGGATGCCGGCGTGCAAGTCGATCACAAGATGCGTGGGGTTGGTCGCGGCATCCACCGTCGGCGCCAAGCCGCTGAGGGCTCCCTGGTCGACGGCCAATTGAATGGCGGCCCGGATCGACTCGGCCACTTGCGACGCCGAACTCAGCACGCCCACCGCCACCGGCCGCGCGCCGGGGCGCGTCACGCCGCCTCCCGTCTCAAACTCAAACACGGCCGTCTTGCTGCCGTCCTTGACGGTAAACGCCTGGCCGTCCGCCACGCCGCCGCCGGTCTTTTTCTGCACCAGGATCGTCAGGCTTGGCTCGATTTTGAATCCCAGTCCGGCCGCCGGCACGGTCAGCGTGACCGGCGTCTGCCCGGCGTACGTCAGGGGGCTGTCCTGGAAGTCGATCGTGTGGCTGGGCGTGCCGCTGACGTGCAGCATGCCGTCGCCGAGCGCCGTCAGTTCCACCGCGGGCCGGTGCGCGATGGGCGCCGAACGCTCCGCGGCCGCGACGGCCGCCCGAAGCTTCTCCGCGACCTGCGCCGCATCGTCGTCCGCCAGGATGGGGACCGACAAATTGCCTGCCGCCACAGCGCCGTCCAGGTCGAACTCGAAAATCCAGGGAACCGCGTCCTGGCCGTCGTAGATCGACAGCGTCTCGCCGTCCTCGACCTGGTAGCCGGGCACCGCGGTGATCTGATAGGCCGGCTGGCCGGCGATCCGGATGTGGCTGCCGGTCGTCTCGATCCGGTGCAGCGGGCCGCCGCCCAGGAACACGCCGCCGGCGCCCAAATGCGCGGGGGCCAGGCCCAAGTCGGCCTCCGCGACCGCCGCCGCCAGGGCCTCGGCAATCTCCGGCAGCGTCGCGCCGGCGTCGTAAACCACGGCCTGGCCGCTCAACACGCCGTTACCGCCTTGATCGAACTCGAAACGCTGCGTCCGTCCGCCGGCGGTGATGATGTCAAAGGCCGTCCCGTCCAACGCTGCGCCCGGGTCTGCCACGTCCGGCAATTGCACGGTCAGCGGCGAATTGCCGTCAAGACGCAACGTGCTGTTCCACAGGTCCACCCGGTGGTCCAAGTCGTCGCCGAATCCGGCGGGCACGATCTGTGCCTCGAATTCGCCGTCCACGCGGTTGCCCAGATACCAGCCGGGCGTGACCACGTGCCGCGCCCCGTCTTCGTCGAACAAGGTCGGATACTGCGAGGGCCGGTTGGCCACCCGTGCGTCGCCGAAGTCCAGGTCGGCGCCCGCCAGCAGAATCGTGAACCGCGTCTCGCCCGTGTACTGATTCGACTTCAGGAAGTTCCCCGGCAAATCCTGAATGGCCTGCAGGAAGTAGTTCGAGATGCCCGTGATATTGGTCAGTCCGGAAATGAAGTTCGCCGGTTCGTTGGCGGTGGTCAGGAAGTCCACGAACAGGGTGTTGCCGCCCCGCAGCGAAGCCGTGACGTTGGTCAGCGGACTGGCGTTGATCGCCTCCACCATCAGGTTCGCGAAGTCTTCGCCCGAAAACTGGCTCCAGGGTTCGAACGGTAGACGCACGGCGCCGCCGGGAATCCCCTCCAATTGCAGACTGTTGTCGGGCGGGTTGGCGTCCGCCGGCAGCATGGTGATGTGCCGCGAGGTGTCGTGGAATTCGATCCTGCCCTGGCCCGCGTACTCCACGCCCGGCAGTCCCAGCAGCGGTTGCGACCTGATGGCAGCCACCGTGCTGGCGCCGATTTCGTCGTTGGTGCTGGTCGGCGTGAACAGGATGAACTGGTCCGGCGGGGCGGCAGGCGATGCCGGGCGGCCGTCGACGTCGTACTCGAAGGTCCGCGTCACGCCGTTGAAGGTGATCGAGAACTGCTCGCCGTCGGCCAACCGTCCGCCGGATTGCGTCAGGCCCGGCGCAAAGGCGGTGCTCAGACTGTGGAAGCTGTTGGCGCCCGTGAGCGTCACGATGCCGCCCGGCCTCAAGGCCGGCTGGAACACGTCGCCGGCGTTGTAGCCGGAGAGGATCAAGTCGTCGATCGCTTCGACGATTTTCTCCGCGATCGCGTCGGCGGTGTCCAGCAGACTGTAAGGGATGATCGCATCCCAATCGGTGCTGTTCGGGTTGGCGTCCAAGGTGAATTCGAACTTCAACACCTGGTCCGCCGCCGACAGCGACGTGTCGATGATCTGGAAGTATTCCCCGTCAGCGATTCCCGCCCCGCCCTCCGAATTGACCGTGATGGTCAGCGCCGAGGGCAGAATCAAGCTGGTCGTCGGCGTCACGGAAGGCTGGCTCAACAAAACCAGGCCGGGGCTGTTGCTCAAATCGACGTCATGCTCGATGGTGCCGCCGAGGAAGACCACGCCGTCCTCCAGGTGTTTCGCCGCGGTCAGTTGCAGCGACAGTTCCCGGGCGATTGCCAGGGCGAGGTGTTCGCCGATCTCCTGGTGGGTGTCTCCGTAGCTGAACGGAATCACCACGTTGCCGGGCTGCGTCGTCCCCTCGTCGTCACGGTCCAGCTCGAAGCTGACCTGCCGCGGCGGAGTGCTGTCGTCGCCGTCGTCGTCCCACGACACGACAAATACCTGGGGAGCGGCCGGCTCGTCCGCCAGCGGCCGGGAGACATACCCGTCGAACAACTTGCTGGTGTCCGAATCGATCGACACCTGGCTGCCCTCGTGCACGTGGACCAGGCCGTTTGCTTCGAGCCCGTTTGCTTCGAGCCGCGTGCCCACCAGCAACCCGGCCAACGGCGTGCCGGCGAGAACCCTCACGATCTCGGCTGCCACGTCGTCTGGCGACGCGGGGATGGGAGCCGTCGCCACCGGGATCCGTGTGTTGGCGGTGTTGTTCAGCAACCCGTTGGTGTCGAACTCAAAGATGACCGTCGTGGCGGGCCCGCTGTCCGGCGTGTACGTGATGCTGAACGTCTGCCCGTCGTCGACGTCGGCGACCGTGGTGTTGTCCGTCTTGGCGGGCACCGCCAGCGACATGATCGTGGCGGTCTGCAAAAGCGTGCTCAGGTCCGTGTTCAGGGTATAGGCTTCCGGCGCGCCCAGGTGCACCAAGCCCTCGCCCACGTTCTTGGCCGCCAATTGCAGGCCGACGTCCTGGGCGGAGGTGCCCGTCAAGGCGGCCACGATGGCGTCGGCGATCTGCGCCGGCGTGTCCCCCAGACCGAACGGGACGGCGATATTGCCGGGCAAGGTGTACGCATTCGCGTCCAACTCGAAGGTCACGCCCGGATTGTCCGGGGCGCTGGCGTCGCGGACCACAAACCGCTGGCCGTCGGCGACCCCGCTGGCCGGGACCCGAATCGACAGCGAATGGGGCACCTGCAGCGTGTAGCCGCTGTCGTACTCAAAGGTCACGCTCACGCCGTCGTCGCCGGTAATGCGGAAGCGGCGTTGGGCGGAATCTTGCTGTTCCAGGGCCGCGCGCATGGCGTCCCGAGCCTCGGCCCCGTCCGGAGCGTTGATCACGTACCGGTCGCGGTTGTTCAACCGAATGATGTAGACCTTGTCGTCCGCCCACACGCCGGAGGTCGGCGACAAGCGGATCGTGTTGCTGGTGGTGTCGTAGCGGTACGTGTAGTCAATCCCCTCCTCCAGAAACACGCCGTCGGCAAACAGCGTGACGGCGGCTCCCGGCAGCCGGCTGCCCGGCACGTTGGGACCGAGCACGGTCGCATCGTTGACGCCCACCCCCGGGAACGGATCGGCCGATTCGAATCCGTCCACGATCTGGATCAGGAACGAGTCGTACGATCCGCCGGTCAACTGCACCACGGTGTCGGTGGGGTCGATGTCGATGCCGTCCGCGTCGTTGTCGCGCGGGTTCAACAGCACGGCCGCCGGACCGATGAAATCGCTGCGGTCCAGCGAACCGCGGTCTTTGAACACGTCGCCGCCTTGTCCCTGCGGGGTCGACACGTTCGGATCGTCCATCCGCAACTGGCCCGAGGCGTCGCGCACCGGCGCCAGGATCGGCGAATTGGAGATGCCCATCGCGGCCTTGACCGTGATGAACGGGGGCCGGTCCTCCAGCGAATCCACGGCGCTGTCGATCGACGCCGCATACGCCGCCGGGAAGTAGTTCCCTCCGGCCGCATTGACGAACAACGGAGCGGCGTTGCTCAGCGGCAAATTGGCATCCGCCGTATCGGCCCGCGCCGTCGTCCATTCCTCCAAAACGGTCAACGAACCGCCATAGGGGCTGGAGCCGGTCGACACCCGCCAGTTGCCCATCTGGGCAGACGTCTGCGATTGATTGAACGGCGTGCTGTACTGGAAGACGGTCGCGGCGACGATTGCCGTACGCGGGCTGACGCCGGTCGCTTGATGCGATTGCGGCTGGTTCTCCGTTTCGACCACGCCGTTGCGCGTGTTGGAGATCACGTTGTTCAGCAGCGTGGGGGTCGCCTCTTCGCTGATCAGCACGCCCGTCTCGCGGAGCAACTGGCTGTCGACGTTGTTGGCGACGTTGTTCGCACCGACGGTGGGGGACAGCACGTTGGCCGGCCCGCTCACTTGCACGATCTTCGCCGCGCCGTACACCTCCACATACCGGCGCCCGTCCCCGTGATTCCGTTGGTACTGCGGCCATTGCCGCCGGGGGCTGGCAAAAGACGGCGTGAAGTTGTAGCCGGGATAGTTGCGGTATTCGGGACCGCCCAAGTCCTCGGCGCTGATTCCGCGGAGTCCGTCTTCCCTAACCTTGCGGCGGAATTCTTCTCGCACTTCGTAGGCCATCAGCGGCGTGTTGCTCCGGCGGTCCGACGTCCCCGTGTAGTTGACGACGGTCGTGTTGCCGTTGACATCCGTCACTTCCCAGCTGGCGGAACTGCCGAACAGCGGCTGGGTGTCGATGACCCATCGCCGGGGCGCCAGGACGTTGACGGCGATCGAGTAACGGCCCGTCTCGTCCGGAGTCTGGCGGCTGCCCAGGCTCAGCGGACTGTACGCCGCGTTGCCCGAACCGCTGATCGCCACGAAATACGTTCCGCCCTCGCGGGCATAGTTATACCCAGCCCGCGCCGCGGTCGGTTCGTCGACGTAGAAGTCAAGCGTGTACTCGAAGGGGTTGCTGGGGTTGACCGTCACTCGCGGCACCCCTCGCGCCGTGCCGCTGCCGTCCGGGATGAACTCTTCGCCGCGCTCGTTGAACAGCCGCCAGGCGGGCGTGAATTCGTTGCCCGTGACCGTGATTTGCACGTGATCGCCGATGTCCATCTGGAACTGGTAAAAGTCGACGTCCCACTCCGGGTTCTGCGGAAAACTGGCCGTATCGCCGATCGTGACGTTGTTGGCCCGGAAGAATTCGGGGCTGGCCTGGCGGCCCTGCCGCGTGTCGATGGCGTTGAAGATCGTGTCGTTCGGTTCGACGGCTGGATCCCCGAAGAACGAGGCGTTCCCGTCGTTGCCGACAATCGTGTTGTTGATGATCCGGCCGAACGGCTGAGCGGCCTGCGCGATGGGTGTGACGCGGTAGGATGCAAAGGCACTGTGGTAGTTTTGGTCGCCGGCCAAGATTTCGACGTCCCTGACATGGTCGGCGTACACGGCGTCGAAACCGCCCTGACGGCGCGAGGGCGCCGCATTCGCTTGGGCCACCAGCGTGGTGCCGTTGGTCACCAGGATGCTCTGCGTGATCGCGTCCGCGATGGCTTGGGCCAGTTCCTGTTGCGTGCTGGCCGGATACGGCCCGGAGGTGTCGCTGACCATGGCATAATAGATCGGCACCCGTCCGGGATTCCAGCCGTCACCGTGCGAGGGGTTGGTGAGACGGCAGGAACCCTGTTCTCCGTGGTTCGACAAATCCTCGAACTCGAATTCGACCGTCGTGCGGCCGACGGTGACGGCAAAGACGTCCCCGTCGCAGATGAAGTCCCCCCCGGCGTTGTCGCGCGGGATGAGTTCGTACGGCCGCAGGTTGCCGCTGAAATGAATGCCCCCCAGCCCTTCGCCGTAGATCGTGTTGTTGATGATGGCCGCGCCAGGCGCGATCCCGCCTGCCGCGCCGGTGCCCGCCCGGTTGTTCAATTCCAGCAGGTTCCGCGCCGGCCCGATATGAGACTGGGCCAGCGCGAGGCCCTCGTTGCGGTCGATGTCGCGGACGCCGGCGTCGGCGACAATGCCAAAGTCCGCCGAATCCCGGATCGTATTCGAGTGGATCAGGGTCTGGCCCTGAGCGCGGAAGTGGTTCGAGTCGCCGTAGCCGTCGTGCAGGACGCCGACCAGTCCCACCGGCGCCGGCGCCGGGTTCACGCTCCCCAGCGACCCCGCTTCAATCAACACGGCACTGTCGATCAGCCGGTCCCCCGCGTCCGCAATGACGAACTTGATCAGATACTGCTTGCCCGCCTCGACGTCGACTTGGGCGGTGAATACGTCGGTGAACCCGTCGTAACCGAATTCCTGCAGATTGGCTCCGCCCTCCCGCAAATCGTTGTTGTTGTACAAGCCGGGATTGGCTGCGCCCGTCCCGTAGGGATTGCCCCCGTTGACCGTGGACCGCGACACCGGAGTCGTGGTGCCGGGTATCAACGCGACGTTTTCCGCCGCGCCGCCCGCCGAAAGATCGGTGATGAACACGGCCAACGCGTCGGCTTGGGACGCTGTCCCGACCAAGTCGTTGTATTCCTCGGAGGCAAACACGAAATTGAAATACGCCGGACCCGAAAACTCGGCCTGGACCGTGAACGCCAGCGACGTGGCGTCCTGGGTCTTCCGCGCGGCCGGTTCCGCCGAGAAGAATTCGTTGTCCAGATCGGCGTCCCCCGCCAGCGACGCGTCTCCAGATGACGCATGGGCCGTGTTGGGGCCGGCCGCAGTCAAGGCGTCTCCGGTGCTCAAGATGATCCCGGATTCGATGCCGATCGAGGACAGCCCGCCGTGGAAAAAGCCCGCGGAGGTAAACGTTCCGTCCGTGGCGTCGACCCCGCCGATGAACGCGGCATCGCTGCCCGCGGGAAGCGTGAAGCCCGTGCCCAGGATCGCGTCCCGCAGCAGGTTGCCGAGGGCGGTCGCATCGGTAGCCCCCGACTTCTCGACCCGCAACACGGTCGAGGCGGATTGAATCACGAAATCGCCGACGGCGTTGCCGAACAAGTTGATGCGGTTGTCCCGGCTGCCGCTGCCTTGCTTGGTGCCGTCCGAAAACGCGGCCTGCAAATTCAACTGGCTCTGGACCGACGGGCTGTTGATCGAGTCCCGAATAGCGGCGGCCACCACGTAGTCCGGGTCGGTCGTCCGGAAAGGCACGCGGACGTTTCCCGGCTGGATCGCGCCGTTGGTATCGAATTCAAAGGTCAGAGCGCCGGCGCCGTCACCGAGTTCGAAGGTCTGACCGTCGCTCAGCGACGAGCCGGCCGGGACGACGATCGTCATCTGCTGAGCCTGGCGATCGTTGGTGTCGTAGGTTTCGTCCAGGATCAGCGCCGGCACGGTGCTGGCCCCCACACGAGCCTGGACGGAGGTCCCGTAGGTGGTGCCCCGGCGCATCTCCAACTGGTACTCGCCGTCCAGCACGCGGCCCGTCGTGTTGTAGTTGGGTCGGGGCGCGAACGTGGCATCCGCATCCGCCTGGGTGATCATCTCTCCCCGCTCGGCAAACCCGATGATCACGTCGTCGATATGGACGCCGGTGGCCCCGACCGGCACGAAAGAGTCGGCGGCACGGAACTCAAAACGCAATTTCAGCAAGTCCTGGCCCGCGAACGCCGCCAGGTCGACGCGCGCCTGACGCCAGACGTCGTCGTTCGTCAAGCGGATCACGGTCCCTGTTACGTCCACCGCATAGCTGGACGCAACAAGCCGTTCCGTACCGTCCTGACGCTGGACGTACGCCCGGAAGTGGTCGCCCGAATCCGCGTTCAAGCGATAGTTGAAGTACAGGACCGGCAAATCCGCGGCGGAGCAGTTCTTCAGGCTGAAGGCGTGGGAGACCAAACTGCCGTCGGCGACGTTGCCCAGTCCCAGGTCGTACGTGCCCGTCGTCTTGCCGCCGAAATAGAACGTCGAGCCGCCCTGGCTGGTCGTCGTCACCGCCGTGTGGTCCTCGATCGAGACCTGCAGCGTGTACGTGTCGCCGGTGCCCACCGGCGTGCCGCTGATGCCGCCCGGCAGTCCGGTCGAGGGAGACGCCGCAACGCCGATCACGTACGTACCGGGCTTGAGGAAGGAGTACGACAGGAACGCGTCGCGATCGCTCGTGCTCCCGCCGGCACCGAACCCTACGGCCGAGTCGTTGTTCGAGGCCAGGAGATTGCCGGCCGAATCGTACAAGAAAACCTGCGAGTCCAGATCGGTCAGCGGATTCCCGGTCGTGCCGTAGTCGATGTCGAAGATGCCCCTGGCCGGCGTATTGCTGACGACAAACGAGTAGTAGTCGAAGCTCTCATTGCCGGTGGCGGTCACGGTCAGGTGCGGGATGGCCGTCGACGTGTTGCCGAAGGCGTCCCCGATGTCAGCCTGAGCACTCAGACTCCAAACGTAGCCTTCCAGACTCTGGGCCGACGGCAGCGTGTCGTTGGGCTCCTGCTCGGTGACGCGTCCCGCCGTGGGAGCGTACACCCGGCTGCCGTCAAAGGCGGCGTTCAAGCCGTGGCCGCCGGTGGTCGCTTCGAGATCGGAGACGTGCCACAGGTTCGTCGTGGAAACCGTCGTGCCGTCGAAGGTCGGGTCCAGCAACAACGGGACCACGGGCGCGACGGCCGTCGAACCGCCGTAGCTGCCGATCCGATCCTCGGCGATGCGAATCACCGAGTTGACCGGCTCCAACCGGACGGCCGGATTGTTCAACACCTCGGCGGGCAACATGCGATCCGAAGTCACCGCCACGTAGTAGCGGCCCTGGGGCACCTGCACCGGCCCCAGGAACGGATCGAACTCGCCGACCGTGCCGCGGGACAGATCGTACATGCCGGACTGGTCCAAAGGATCGACGACGGGCGCGGGCCGGTCTTCGGCGATGTTCGAGTCGCGCGCGATCAGAATCGGCCGGCCGCTGGAATCGAAGACCGTGACGGTCGAGTTGGCACGGCTCAGTCCGTCCGCATAATCCAGATCGAACACCAGTGAACCGTGATGCGCGGACGGGTTGGAGATATTGTTGTAGGCCACGTCAAAGGTGTAGAAATCGAGGTCCACACTGCTGGACAAAGCCCCGGCCACAGACAGAGTAGCCTGGTCCGTAGCGAACAGATTGCCCAGTTCCTGGGGGCGGTTGCCCGGCGTGGCGGCGTCGGGGGAGAAGGAGTTGTTGTTGGCGACGTTCGGCTCGGTGCCCTCGTTTTCCGCCGCCTCGCCCAGCAACGGCGAGTGACTCGGCAGGCCGATCAGTTCCACGCCGTTCTGGGCGTAGCGGATGTCGGCGTAGCGGACGGCGGAACCGGGAACTTCGTCCAACTCGCGCATCCGCACCTGGAACCGGTACACCCCGCTGGTCAAGCCCTCGCCCACCTGGTTCGGGTCCAGCAGGTTGGCGCGATCCTCGCCGGCCGCCAGGTTGCTGCTGCGGATCCGGAACAAGTACGAGCTGCGGACGCCCTGGGCGCCCGGCAGCACGACGCGCATGCCGGCGTCCCGCGGATTGGTTCCCCAAATGTCCTTGGCGATGCCGGACGCGTGATGCGGCTGGTAGGCGTCGTTCAGCTTCTGCAAGGGATTGACGTCGCCCTCGGAAATCGCCTCGGCGCGATGCAGCAGAGCCGGCTGGACCGTCTCGTCCTGGGAGTTGTCCGATTGGGCCAGCAACACGCCGTCCGCGTCCAGCAGTTCCACCACGGTGTCCAAGGCATGGCGGGAGCGATCCAGATCCAACCAGATTTCCGTCCCCGCTTCGGCGGTGAAGCTGTAGTAATCGATGTCGGCGCGGTCATTCAGGAAGCCTTCGATTTGAAAGCCCAGCCTCAGGTTATCATCGCCGCCGTACTCGCCGGGGGCCAACTCGCCCAGGAACTGGGCCTGGGCCGGGATCCCGTTCAGTCCGGGCGCCGTGGCTTCGCGCGCCTCCAGTTCCAACACGATCTCCACGTTGCGATCGTTGCTGTTCTGGTCCAACCGCACGCTGCGCCAATCGCCCGCCTGCGGCGTCGAACGGGAACCGTTGTTGTTGGTGTCCGTCTGGGCCTGGCCGTCGGGCTGGACGCCGGCGCCGACCGTGTCGTCGTGGACCGACGTCAGGACGACGGGAAAGCCGGGTTGCCCCACTACGTACAGCGAGCCGCCGATGCGGTCGGAGGTGTCCGAGGCCTGTCCCGTCGCGGTGAATCCCGACCCGACGGTCGGGTTGAGGTTGAACGCCTGGTTCAACACGCCGGGGCCGTACATCTTGACGACCAGGCTTTCGTTCGGGCTGCTCTGCAGCCGCAAGCCGCCCTCGACGTGCAGGTTGGAAACCCGCACCTCGTCGTACAGGATGTGGACGACGTCGGTGTCGTCCCACACGCTGGCGGTCGACAACGTGATTCCGACCGACCGCAGCGAGTCGTCCCGCGGATCGGCCGAAGTGCCCGCGTTCCAGACCGCCGCCGTGCGGACTTCCATCCCGTTGGTGCCCCGCCAGTCCGGCAGCAAGTTGCCGTTGTTGTTCGGAACCTGGTTGCCGTTCTCGTCGGTCTGGTTGCCGTTGTCGGCCAAGCGGTTGCCGCGGATCAGCGGACCGCGATTGTCGTTGTACAGCGTCGCCTGGTCGATGGCCCCCGTCGCACGTCCGGGATCGGAGATCTGCGCGTCGGTAAAGGCGTCGACGTTGATGCTGATCGCGACGTCTTCGTTGTTGCGGATCACGTTGTTGATGATCACCGGCTGGGCGCCGCGGACAAAGATCGTGGACCCGCTGTCGTAGCGGACGTTCGAGATGATCGTGGCCGTGGCGTTGACGCCGCGGCCGAAGCGGTGCGCCGAACCCTGACCGCCCGTCCCCAGCGCATTGTGCTCGATCACGCTGTTGGCGATCCGCGCATCGGCCTGGTGGATCTCGACGGCGCTGAAGCCCGTGAACGTGCTTTCGATCTTGTTGTTGTTGCCGCCGCCGAAGGCCAAATAGACGTGATCCAGGTTCAGTTGGCTCATCGGCCCGGCATAGATGCCGCCCCAATCGCCGCGCTCGGGACTGGCCTCGTTCGGTCCGTCGTCCTTGTTCGTGTCGAACGTCCCGCCCGCTCCGTACTTGTCGTCCAGCCGGGACGTGAATACGATCTTCCGGTCGTCCAGGCCTTCGGCGATCAACTGCGCGCCGAAACCGATCTCGATCTGCGCGCCTTCCAGCTTGACCACGGTCCCCGGATCGATCTTCAGACGCCCGTCGGGACGGGCCCGCACGACGCCCGTCAACCGCACGTCCAGCGTGAGGGGCTCCCCGTCGGCGTCCAGTTGCCTGATTCCCTCGTCCCGAAAGACCGTCTCCCCGGCACCGATCTCGCCCGCCAGTTCATACGTCCCGCCGCCGCCGACGGAACTGCGATAAACCAATTGCCGATACCCGTCCGGCGACGCCGGAAGCCCCGACACGACGACGACGCTGACGTTCAGCGGATCGGCCGGCGTCGTAACCGTCACCGCGCCGGTGGCGTCCGACGCCGGACTGGTTTCGCCCGTGACGCCGTCGACCATCACTACCCGGTAGGTGTAACTGCCCGCCGCCAGCCCCGGCACGGTCGGCCCCACTTCGTCTTGGACGAAAGTCACGGAACGTACGGAGGGCGGATCGCGGTTCAACAGGCTCAACGTCAAGGACGGCAGCACGACGCCGCGGTCGGTGTACGTCGTGTCGCTGGCATCCAACTCCGCAATCAGGTTGTAAGGTCCCACGCCGCCCGGCTGGCTGCGATACAGCCGGCGAGACACGAAATTCCCGCTCACCGGAGGCAAGCCGTTGACCTCCACGGTGCCGTGGCCGGCGGTCAGCGTCACGGTTTCCGTGGCCTCCGAAGGCCGGCCTTCAAAGCCGTTCTTGTCGACGAACACGAGTTTGTAGGCGTAGCTGTCCGCCGCCAGGCCGCCGCCGACGCGCGCCGCCAGCGTCACCAGTTCGACCGAGGGGCGCGATTGTTCCAACAGGGCGCCGCCCGCCTCGCCTTGGATCTTCAAGCCCTCGGTCAGCACGTGGACGATGTCGATGTCGTCGAAGCGGGCCGGCACGGTGAGCGGCCGCAGTTCCGACCCGGCGGGCGTCACGATCCTCACAAACAGGCCGTTCATCGAGTTATCGAGCAACACGTTGCCGTGAATCTCCGGCCCGATCCGCTCGTAGTCGGGGGTGAACCGATTGACCAACTGGTATTCCGGAGCGAGGAAGTTGGTCTCCTCAAAACTGTCCGGATCGGCCGACATCGCGGCGACAGCGCTGTAGGTGATGCGGTTGAACGTGATCGTCGGCCGCATCTCGGTCATCTGGATTGGATTGACCACTTGGTCGACGTTGTCAATCCCCACCTGCCCGCCGCCGTAGCGGATGTCGGCGTGGCTGACGTAGTTCAGGAAGATGCCCTCGCGCTCGTAGTTGAAACGCGCGTCGGCGTTGTCCAGATCGGCCTTGAACACGATCCCGCCCCAATTGCCGGGCTTCGCCGTGGTCGTGGGCGCGTACGTGTCGCGTCCGATCGTTTCGTCCAGCCAAGAAGTGAAATAGACGCTTTCCTGCGGCGTGCCCAAGACCTGCAGGGCGCCCTGGCTGCGGTCGATGCTGGCCGACGAACTGCCGACGCCGATCCGCGCCCGCCGCAACTTGAACACCGCCCCGGCATCGATCATCGCCGTGACGCCCTGGGGAACCGACATCGAGGAACCGTCGGTCAGGATGGGCGGGCCGCCGGAGTCCCCAAACCCGATCTCGTACGCATAGTTGTCCGCCAGCGTCGTCTGGTCGCCGTCGAAGCCGCCGTTGCCGACGATCCGCACGATGTCGCCGGGCGCCGCGGCGGCGAACGCCGTGGCGATGTTGTCAAACGGCTTGGCCAACGTGCCGCGGAGGTTGGTTCCCGAAGTCTTGTCCACAAAGATCGTCTTGCCGGCAAGTTCGATGCCCTCGGCCGTGCTGCTCAACAACGTGACGCGTTCCTCTTGCAACGTGATCGCGGTTTCGGTCTGCGTCGCCGTGACCGCCAGCCCCGAGCTGTTGATCGCGTTGTACAGCTGGTTGGCCATGTCGATGGCGCTGGTGGGAACGAGCCCCGCGGTGAACGGAATCGCCGTCGCTGAGGGATTGCGCAGGCTGCCGTTGCTGTCGAACTCGAACCGCCGCACGTTGCCAAAAGCGTCCTCGATCGTCAGCAGTTGGCCGTCCACGTACGTGTTGCCGTCACCGGTCACGTTCAGGACCCGGTCCAGCGGCCGCGTCTGGAACCAGAAGTTGTACACGCCGCCCGGTGTGCCGTCGGCGTCGCCGTCCAGACGCGTTCCCGGCCGGTTTTCGCCGCTGCGGTCCAAATCGCTGATCGTGTGGTCGTCGTCGACCTGCGAGCGGAAATTCAGCCGCAGTTCGTAAGGGCCTTGCGTCGTTCCGCCGTACCCCGTGTCCTCCAGCACCGGATCGAAATCGGTGTTCCCGGCGGCCGTCACGCCCAGGTAATACGTGCCGCTGCCCAATTCGAGACTGAGGTACGAATCGGAGCTGTAGTAGTTGTCGTTGCGGGAAATCAACTCCCGCTCGTAGCCGATAATCTGCCCGTTGGCGTCGCGGATTTCCACCTCGCGAAACAGCGACAGCACCGTGTCCAATTCGCTGGAATTCGCCAGCCGCTCGGCAAACGACTCCGCGGTGAACAGCCCTGTCTTCCTTTCATCCAGCTGCTGGTCGCCCAGATCGATCGTGAAGCGGTACAGGTCGATGTCGTTGCTGTCCGGGCGATGGATGAACTGGCCGTGCAGAATGTCCGCGTTGCCGGGGAAAATCGGCTCGGGAGCGCGGCTGCCGAACAAGCTGGTCGGCGCGCTGTCAAAGCCGTCGTACGAGAAGTTGACGAAGCCGCCGCTGCTGACGCCGACGGAGTCGCTCCGGTCGGACCGGTTGGAGTAGTAGTAGTTGGAGAAAGAATCACCGTTGGAGTTCTGAAAAGGCTCGGACGAGTCGAAAGCCATCAGGTTCGTGACCGGCAAATCGTTGGCCCGCTGCAGGCCCAGCATCGCTCCCAGGCCCACCATCACGCGTTGGAACCAGTCCGCGCCGTAATCGCTGTTCCACTGCTGGGAGCTGTCCAGGATGATCATTCCGTTCGCGTACGTGGGGTCGATGCGGACGATGAAATCATAGTCGGAAAAGCCGCTGCCCGTGGACAAGGCGTGATTCATCACATTGGGATCGTTCGGATCCAGGGCCCGCGGATCGCCCGTGACGAACGTCAGCCCCTGGTCGGCCGTTTCCAGGAACTGGATGCCCAAGTGCTTGGCCCACAATTCCACGGCCTCGCGGACCCGCGTCTTCTGCTTCTCGGTGATCAGGTTCGAAAGGGGATTTCCCTGGGCGTCATAGCCGTACACCTGGCGAAAGTTGTACGCGATGGTCGTCACGCCGTCCTGGGTGTCGGCGCCGAAATTCGGACTGATGTGCTGCTCGAAACCGCTGCCCACCTCGGTGGGAATATCGCGATGTCCCGGCTCGTCATGGCCGCCCGGCAAGTCCAGGGCGAACGGTTGCGGATCGATCGACGCAGGGATCAGCAGGCTTTGGACGCCCAGTTCCCCCAGCGAATAAGCGGTGCCGTAACTCGAACCCGCCTCGGCGGTCGGCGCCTCGCTCCTCGGCGCCGCGGGCAGGGCCTCGTCGGTGCCCACGCGCAAACGCCAAGTGCCGGGACCGATCGGCGTCCCGACGCCGGCAGACCCTGCCGGGATGACCAGCGTGTCCAGGTCGCCCGCAAACGTCAAAACGGCCGAGTCCGTCGCAGGATCGTAGGCGACGCTGTCCGGAAAAAACGTCATGTCATCCGTGTTTTCGACGGAATCCTGCGTGAAGATCAAGCGATAGAAATCGGGGTTCTCCGCCGAACGCTGCGTCGGCTTGCCCGCCGCGTCGTCTTCCACGAACAAGTCGTCGTCGTTGAAGTGGACGACAATCTGATCCCGCGCCTGCTGCAGAATCGAGTTGGCGGGATTCGCGGGATCGGCCACGCGCGTGATCGGTTGCGGCACGACCGCCAGCACCTGCGGAGCCAACTTCAGTTCGAAGCGGATGACCTGATTCGTCCCGTTGTCGACGCCGTCGGCCGTCAAATCCCCGAAGGCTTCGCCACGCGTGTTGCGCAAGGCCGTGATCTGTTGCACCGTATCGTCGATACCATACAACTTGATCTGGTACAGATCATCCGGCAGGCTCTCCGCAAAACGGACGATCACCTGGTTCTGCTCGGGGGCCTCCCCCACGCCGAGATAGCCCGGCGTGACCTGGACATGCCCGTTGGCAAAGTCGCCGTCCAGACCGCTGCGGATGATCCGGATGCCGCCCAACGTGTCCGGATCGATTTGCTGGTTCTCGTCAAACCGGAACGTCAGCTCGCGCGGAGCAATGCCGCGTACGCCGCTTCCGTCCAGCGGCAGCAAATCACCGTCCGACGGCTGAACGCCCGACAGGATGGGACCCACCACCGTCAAGAGCATTCGGTCTTCCAGTTTCTCAAGCAGCAACCCGCGTTTGGCGGCTCGCTTCCGCTTGTTCCGCGTCTGTTGACGCTGCTTCCAGGAACCGAGAGAAGATCCACAAGAGCTTCGGATGGCCATAAATCAGCCCTTAAGGTACTAGCGACCTAGCTTGCCCTGATTGCGCAAAATCCCCACGTATCGTAACCATAAGTGAGACTATCGGTATCGTAATCCAAACTGGCCCAATACAACTCAGCCTCATAGCAAAATCAGCGCAAACTGAATCAGATCAGCATTTTTCAACGATTATAATTGCTACGCCGGTCAACACAAGAAAATGGTAATGTCAGCCAAACCAAGCGTTTCTTCGCTCTTTTCGGCCCAGACTGGATCATCACCGCTGCTCAGCACCCGTCCAGGAACAGCTTCGCAGTGCGGAATTCATTCCGCCCCAGCCGACTGAAGTCCGCTCTCCGGCAAAATCGCGAAGTTGATCTTGCCCAGGTGCTCAGGTCCGTGGGCGTCTGCACCCCGTCCCAGACGCAAAAAAGCTGGAAGTCGCCGCACTACAGATGATGCTTATCATGGAAAAGTTCCCCCCAGTTGGTCTCCGATCGGACACGCCCCGCCAGTCGCCATCCACGATCCAGCCGCACTCCACAGGCTGATGCGCTCGTCGGCCAGTCGTGAAACGCCCGGTGACAGCGACCGCTACCCTTCTGCGCAAACAATTTATCCGTTTGTTTCGCGAGATTAACTGTTGAAAGTTTAGGGAGTCTGGGTAATCTAGGTAATTAAGCATTGCGTTGGCCTCGACGGACGTAGGGATCGTTTCGGCGGCGGGCAACGCGAAATCCGGTGTCCGGCATGGACCGGGGAGTGTTTCGAGCGTGGTGAAATCAAGAGAACGTTGTTTGCAGAAAGAGGTTGCGCCGTTCGAGGTGGGATTGGCGTTTGACGCCAGTCTCCGGCGACCAAAGGTTGCCAGACCGTGTGGCCTCTAGCTGCAACGGCGGCAGCCCGGCTGTGCCGGCAGCCGGGCTGCCTCGATTTTTCGACTTTGTTCAAACGGGGGGGGGCGATTTTCCGCAGCGACGGGAATTGTGGGAACGCGACGCGGAATTCGTGATTAACCCCCGTGTTAACCACTAGGGACGAAGGGTTCAACGTGACTCCTGAAGTGATCGAAATGTCGGGTGACTTGCCGCCCGATGCGATGGCGAAGGGCTCTGTGTTGAGCGACAAGGCTCTGGTCGTCAGCCGCGATTCTGCGCTGGCGCAGCAACTGCAAGGTTACCTGCGACAGGATTTCGGCTGTGAGGCCGATTACGTGAACAGCTACTTCGCGGCGGAACAACGGTTGCGCGGCTCCGGTCGTCAGTGTGTGTTTCTGGATTTGCGGCCGGACCACTATCAGGAGGACCCGAAGTCACTCCTGGACTTCCTCGTTCGCCAGGATCGGCGCAAAAACCCGGTTGTTTCCATCGGTTGCGACGGCTATCGGTGCGAGTGGGCGGATCTCGCCGATTCGACGGTCGGCGCCCATCTTCGACTGCCGTTCGACCGCGACCAGTTGGATCGGGTGCTCCGTCAGGATCTGGCGGCGAGTTTACGTTCCAAGATCACGCCGACGGCGGACTGCCGGCAAGTGCAGACCCCGCACATCACTTACCGCACTTTCACCCCGCAGGTGTTTCAGATCCTGGAGCACCTCACCCGCGTCGCGGTGCATGACGTGACCATTTTGCTGGTGGGCGAGACCGGGACCGGTAAAACCACGTTGGCGCGGATGGTTCACGATCTGTCGCCGCGAGCGCAGGGCCGTTTTTACGCACTGGCGTGCGGAGCCCTGCCGCCGGACCTGATCGAAAGCGAACTGTTCGGGCATGTCAAAGGCGCGTTCACGGGGGCCGACCGCAACAAGGAAGGAAAATTCGAAATCGCCGACCGGGGCACGCTGCTGTTGGACGAAATCGACTGCCTCGACCAGAACCAGCAGATGAAGTTGTTGCGCGTGATCGAGACCGGCGAGTTCGAGCGCGTCGGCTGCAACGAAACCCAAAAGACCAATGCGCGGCTGATCGCCGCGTCCAACGTCGATCTCAAGGGACTGGTCGAGGGCGGCCAGTTTCGTCCGGACCTGTATTACCGCTTGAGCGTGTTGGAATTCAGGGTCCCTCCGTTGCGCGACCGACCCTTCGACATCGTGCCCTTGACGCTGGCGTTTGTCGAGGAATTCCGCGAGAAGCACGGGATTACCATTCGCCGAATCCATCCCGAGTTTCTCCAACGCCTGCGTTTCTATGATTGGCCCGGCAACATTCGCGAACTCAAAAACCACGTCGGCCGCGCCGTCCTGTTCAGCCACAGCGGACAATTGACGCCGAACGACCTGGCGCCGCCCATTCTGGAAGCGACCGAACACGGGCCGGTCGCCAAGCGGTTTTCGCGGTCCCGCGGTACGTTGTCGGAAAAAGTCGCCAGCACCGAACAAGAGTTGTTGCTTCGCGCGCTAGAAGAACACTCGCAAAACCGCACCGCGACGGCTCGCGCGTTGGGAATCAGCCGGGTGGGGCTGTACAAGAAGATGAAAAAATACGGTCTGCTCGACTCCAGACGCGCTCGGAACTCGCTGCACGTCGCAGACTAGTTCTGCGTTCCGACTGCAGCCGGTCCGGGTTTCCCAGAGGCAAAAAGGACCAAGTGACGGCGTTTTAGACATCCAGGCAACCTTCCCAGGAATCGTTGGATCAGATGAGTTTTGCGAACGCGACATTCGGGACGGTGCGATCCTTTCCCCCTGTACGCGGGAACAAGGATTCGTCCTTCGTCCTTCGTCCTTACCTTTCGTCCCATGTCCCCCCGTACGCGGGAACAGCGAGCCTCCGCTGCAGAACACGAAAGCCGGCGTTAAAGGACGGATGCGAGACACACCGCATGTCTGCGCTGGTTATCACGATTGGTCGCCAAGTGCAGGTATTTAGGAAAAGACGGGTTGGAGCGACAAGTCCAATGGTGACAAGCCCATACGTTGCGGGCGCAGCGGGAGAGGGGCAAGCCAGAGCGATGGCGGGAAAAAACTCGGCTCCCCGGTATGAAATGTGCCCCGATGTCTGGTGGGTTGGTATGCAATAAGCACGGACACACTACTAGCGGAGCGAACCATGCAATACATGTTCTTTCAAATCGCGCGACTGGCGGGTCGTCTCCGGCGGTTGCGACACGACGTAAAGGGTTCGATCTTTGTCGAGTACCTCCTGTTGTTAACGCTGGTCGGCATCGGCGTCATCGCCGGTTTGGCGGCGGTGCGGGTGGCGCTGATCAACGAACTGCTCGACTTGGCCCAGGCCATCGGGGCCATCCAATGCCCGTAGCCGTCCTGGTGCCACGAAGACGCCGGCGGCGGCCGGCTCGTCGAGGCTCCGTTACGGCGCATTGACTTGTATTGGCGCGGATCACCGTCCGTCCCACGATCATCCGTTTTCCGTCAAAGCGAGGAAGCAGAGTGTCCACCAGCACGGAACTCCAAGAAGCCGCGTCCCTGTCGCCCGCTGATACGCTGGCCGTACAACCCTTTGCCGTCCGCTGGACGGTAATTCCTGCCGTGGCTTTCTTTGCCGGCTTCTACACCTATCTCAGTTACATTCCCCTGTTCTACACGGACATTTGGGGGCATGTGGCTTACGGCAAGTGGATGCTGGAGCACCGGGCGTTGCCGACGGAGGATCCCTTCCTGCCGCTGTCGCAAGGCATGCGCGTGATCGACAGTTCCTGGCTCAGTCAATTACTGTTGGGTTGGGCTGAATCCTGGAACGGTGCGGAGGCGCTGATTCTGGTCTTCACCTTGACGACCTGGTGTACCTACCTGGTGCTGGCGCGGGCGTTCTATCTGCTCAGCGGACGGGTGATCCTGGGGATGGTTGGAGCGGCGTTGGCGTTCTTCATCAACTTTGGCCGGCACGGGATCATCCGCCCCGAAATCTTTGGCGGCCTGTGCATGGCGACCTTGATCTGGATGGTCGTGCGCGGCGAGCCGTGGCGGTCGCGGGCGGCGGTCTTTGCCGGTCGGAAAGCCGAAGATGCAAGACAGCCGTGGTTGCTTTGGATCGGGGTCCCGCTGCTGTTTGCCGCCTGGGTGAATCTGCACGGGTCCTTCCTGCTGGGGATCGTGGTGCTGGGCTGCCATGCCGCGGGCCGGGCCGTGGAAGTGCTTTGGCGGAGTCACAGTCTGTGGGCCGTGCTGAAGGATCGGTGGGTCGTCCGTTGGACGTTCTTGACCGAGTTGGCGTTGGCAGGCTCGCTGGTGAATCCCTACGGTTTGGACATGATCATCGAGGCGGTCCTGTTCGGACGAAATCCGAATTTGAAGGATATTCTGGAGTGGTACAGCTTGAAACTGATCGACGCCGAAGGAATTCAATTCGCCGCGTTGATCCTGCTGTGGATCGCCCTGTATCGCTACAGTCGGCAGCGTGTGTCGGTGGTCGACCTGGCGCTGCTGCTGATCTTTGGAGCCGGCGTGGCGGTGGCGATCCGGATCATCGGCTGGTACTCGTCGATCTTCACGCTGTGCATGATGCCGCACATCACGGACATAGGGACGCGGTTGCTGGACCGCTGGGGACAGCGGTTCGCCGGGGGCAAGCTGCAGGCGGCTTGGGCGGCGGCCCCGAAGTTGATCTACACGCTGGTTTGCCTGCTGCTGCTGTGGTGCTGTTTTGCGGTCTCACCTGCGGGCGGCCAGCTTCTGGGCTCCAAGCCGCGTGCGCGGCACGAACTGTACAACTCGGAGACTCCGCTGGCGATCACGGACTACGTCCGTGAACACCCGCCCCGCGGACTGGTTTACGCACCGCAGTGGTGGAGCGATTGGCTGGCCTGGGCGGGGCCGCCGGGCCTGAAGACCGTGGTTTCGACGAACATTCACCTGGCTCCCAAGCTCCTCTGGACAGGATACATGCGGGTCTCCAAGGGCGAGACCTATTGGAGTGATTTGCTGAACCGCTGGAATGTCCAAATGGTGGTTGTGGACAAGGCCCAGCAAAAAAAGCTGGCCGGCGAGGTGCGTGGGTCTGGAGAGTGGCGGGTCGTCTACGAAGACGACTTGGGGTTCGTGGCCGTGAGGAACTACACGGAATCAAAGTGAGCGAAAGTTTCGGCCTGGACGGTAAGCGTTCATGCGTGCTGCGGGAAAGGGAGACGAGAACAAGATGGCGAGATTCTACCGAAGCGACTGGGGCCGCATCTTCCTGTTCGCCTTGGCGCAGGCAATCGTGATCGCGGGCGTCGTGACGGCGACATCGCAGCGCTGGGCGATGCGTCAGGCGGCCCGGGCCCTGCCGCCGCTGCGCGAGCAAGCGATCGTGTTGCCGCCGCTGTACGATTGCCCCTGGATGGTGACGGAAGAACAGTTGGAGGCGACGCTTCGCAAAGTGTTTCCGCGGTACCGCGTGCCCGAGCCGAAAATCAACCACGTGGACCACGCACTCCGCTTCTGGGGTCCGGACGCCGTGTTTGACGATCCGCAAGCCCTCTCCGGCGCTGAGATGCGGGACATCTTGCTGAATCACGAATGTTTCATGAAGGTCTGGCCCACCGCCCCGCCCTACCTGGAACAGGGCAAAGAGGGCTTGACCATCCGCACCCAGGAAGGCTTGTCAACGGCGTCCCACATGGACCACTCCTTGGCCAGCATCTCCGAGACGGGCATCAGGCGAGACTATCCCGTGATTTCGCCCGAGGGGCCGACGACGTTTCAGGAATTGTTCGAAACGTCTCTGAAAGAATTCAGCCTGGACCAGATGGAATACGAATGGTCGATCCTTGCCTACACCCTGTTCCTGCCGCCCACGACGTCGTGGATCACATCCGAGGGACAGGAGGTCAATTTCGATATACTGGCCGAACGCTTGATGCGAGAGACGCTGCCCGCCGGGGTCTGCTTCGGCAACCACCGGCTGCACTCGCTGGTGACGATCTTGCGGGTGGACGCAGAGGTCACCCCGCTTCTGAGGGATAAAACGCGGAAACTGTGCATGAGGTTCTTGACGCTTGTCTGTCAACAGCTGACAAAGTCCCAACATCCCTACGGCTGTTGGGACGGTGAGTGGGTTAACGGGCAGCCCTCGAAGGCCTCGCTCAAAAAAGGCGACAGTGCAATCTTCGACGATACCCTGCGAGATCAGCTGGTTGCCACGGGCCACGCCTTGGAGTGGCTGGCCTGGGCGCCGGAGGAGGTCCTTCCGCCGCGAGAGGTTTTAACGCGGGCAGCGCAGTGGTTCGTCCGCACGATCGAGAAAATGGAACCGGACAAACTCCGTGAGAATTACGCCTATGCCAGTCACGGGGCGCACGCGTTGGCCCTGTGGCGAAAGACCGAACCCGCGCCGTTCATGAAGACGAGACTGAAGATATCGAAAGTGAGCGAGGCCGTGACCGCCCAGCCGCCAGCGGCCCCGTCCGAACACAAGAGTCCGAAACCTGAGGGTACCTGATCCGGCCTGGGCAGCCGGCGCCGGCTGTCCGACGGCCCGCTGCCAAACGGCTACACCAGCTTTGGGAGATGACACGCTATGTCCAGCAGGATTGTCAAACAGTTGTGGGGCGACGAGTCCGGGTTCGTCGTGTCGACGGACTTGGTGCTCGTCAGTACGATCCTCGTGATCGGCTTGATCGTTGGCCTGGTCAGTGTCCGCGACCAGATCGCCCAGGAATTCGGCGATATGGCAGTGGCGGTCGGGAACCTGAACCAAAGCTACTCGTTTGCCGCCCATAGCGTCACGTATGTGGACGACAACGGCACTCCAGGTAATCCCGGAGATGACGTGTCCTACACGTTCACCTCTGCGGGAAGCAGTTTCGACGACGAGACGGACATCGGCGAGACGGGCAGCGACGAGAACAACACCAGCGTTGGAATCAGCGTGACGGAGGGGGCGACGAGCGAAGGCTAGGCTATCCGCCTCGGCGTGCGGCGGGTGCCCGCCAAACCGTTAACGAAGGAACACGACGATGAACAAACGCCTCATTTTCCGCCAGATTCGGTCTCGTGGGTGGGCCCTCTGGAACGACCAAAGCGGCGAGACCTCCATCATGTCGCTGGTCCTGATCTGCGCGATCTTGGTGATCGGCGTCACGGTCGGCGTGACGTCGTTGCGCGACCAGTTGGCTCAGGAGTTCGGGGACGTAGCTGCGGCGATCCAAAGCCTGAATCAATCCTACTCCGCCGGACCCTACGGGACATACACCGACAACGGGCCGTTTCCGGTTACCAACGAAATCGACTTTCCGTAAATCTCCCAAGCTGCAGAAAGTGCCGCAGACGCACACCGGGAGCGTTTCCACGACAGCACTCCGGTGTGCGTCCTTTCTTTTCTTGGCGGCTGCTTGGCCGCCGCATCACCGGGGCCTGTCCCGTTTCGGTCGATGCCGTCCCGTGGTACACTCTCAGAGCGATTGGAACTCGGAGGTAACGACGGCTGCAATGGGACGCAAGACGAACCAAGCCAAAACGCGCCCAGACCGTGAAGCACCGCGGCAACGCGGAGCTTCCCCCGTGCTTGGTCAACGCGAGTTGGCCGTCGATTCGGCCGCGTCGCTGCCCAGCGTCACTGTGCGGACGGCGACCTTTCACCCGCTGCTGTACCGTAAACGGATCGATCGTTGTGATGCGGCGCGGCCCGGGGACTTGGTTTCGGTGTACGGTCCCGGCGATGCGTTGCTGGGTTACGGCCTGTACAACCCGCGCAGCGAAATGGCCGTCCGGCTGTTGTTTCCGGGCGGCGACCTGCCTGGCGAGGCGCAATGGCGGCAGAAGTTGTCGGCCGCAGTTTCGTTGCGGCGGGATTTGCTGAATCTGGACGAGACCACCGACGCCTGTCGCCTGGTCCACGCCGAAGCGGACGGGCTGTCCGGGTTGGTCGTCGATCGCTACGGCGACGTGCTGTCGGCCGAAGCGTTCAGCTTGGGCATGTATCAGCGGGCGGACGCCATTCTGGCTCAACTCGCGTCCCTGTGCGGAACCCGCCACACGGCGGTTCGGACCAGTCCGCAGTTTCTCAGTCAGGAGGGCTACGATCCGCCGCCGCTCGCCTCGCCGGAGTTGCCGGAGCAGGTGACCATTCACGAATACGGCACGCGGTTTCGCGTGCGGTTTGCCGGCGGCCACAAGACGGGGTTCTTCTGCGATCAGCGGGAAAACCGCCGGCGGCTGGCCGATTTCTGCGCCGGCCGCTCGGTGCTGGACCTGTGCTGTTACACGGGCGGTTTCGCCGTCCAGGCCAAGCGACTTGGCAAGGCCGCGGAAGTGACGGGGGTCGACTTGGACGACGAGCCGTTGCGGCTGGCTCGCGAGAACGCGAATCTGAACCAGGTCCGCGTGCGGTTCGTGCAGAGCGACGTGTTCCTGTACATGCGGGAAATGCTGCAACTGGGCCGGCACTACGACGTGGTGGTGCTCGACCCGCCGAAACTGGTTCGCAATCGCGTGGAACTGGAGGAGGGCACCCGGAAGCATTTCGATTTGAACCGCTTGGCGATGAGGCTGGTCCGGCCCGGCGGCCTGCTGCTCAGCTGCTGCTGTTCCGGCCTGTTGCAGGAAGCGGATTTCGTCCGCTTGCTGTGCTCGGCGTCCTACCAAGCCGGTCCCGTGACGGAGGAGGCCACGGCGGAGCGATCCGCACGGCACGCCTCGCGGCCGATGCAGATCCTGGCCCGCACCGGCGCCGCCGCCGACCACCCCGTGGCGGCCGGCGTGCCGGAAAGCGAATACCTGAAGGCCGTGTGGATGCGGCTGGGGTGAGAAAAGGCGGCCTTTCCCGGTCTTTGCGTCACCTCCTGGCCGGGCCTCCGTTTGGAGACGTCGGCCAGCACGGCCGTCATGCCGACCAACACGTCGCCCCACGCGCCGTCGTTCAGTTGCGTCAGGGGCGTGCTGGCCCGCCAAAAATCCCGGCGAGCGGCGGGAAGATCGGTATTTGTGAAAACGGGCATTTTTGTTCTATTGTCGCCTGTTTTTGTGAGGGGGGGCGACGATCGGTTTTCTGGTCTCTCTCGCAGG
>JAAYYU010000308.1 GCA_012515235.1 Candidatus Anammoximicrobium sp. | reverse complement strand
CCCAGGTCCCCGCGTCCCCGCCGTTGTCCGCACGCCCGCTTGACCTTTCGCCGCAGCGAGTTGGAGGACGCTCCGCGCCGCCCCCGCCACGGCCGCCTGGGACGCCCTTACGACCGTTCCCATCGGCGTCCGCCACACCCTGCCGGACCGCAAAAACCGGCCCCCCCCCTTGCTTCCCACGGCACTCGCCCAGCGGTAAAATACGCCTGGGACTGCGAACGGCGGTAGAAAACCCGTAGCCACCGCCGGCTCCGTGGTTTCGTCCAACCGGGTTTTTATCCCACCTGCCCCCTTGACGTCCCGTCCCACCGCAGACGACCCGCGGCTTGGGGCAGGTGGGATAAAAACCAATTCGTTCGTATGCGAGGACGAGACCGATGAACGACGGCCTCCCTGATTTCAGCGGCAAGCTGGTGTTCGTCAACTTCGCTGGCGGCGGCGAATGCCACCAGTTGTTGGCCGATCCCCGCTTTGAGGACCAGGGCGGGCAGCTGTTCTTGGTCGGCACTGTTCCCGCCAATGTCATGCCGGGGTTTGAGGGACGGACGGTCGGTGTCTCGTGGCGTGCCGTGGAGCAGTACTTCGTGTTTGATTCGGCCGCGCAGTACATGGATGCCTGTTCGCGTTATGGCTGGGCGTGCTGGCGGGCCAAGTGGATTTCCCGAATCAATTGGTTGTCGGGCCGCCGTTGATCAGGCCTGTGCCAGAGCGGATCGCAAACGGCCCCCACTCGTGCCTTGGGGGACCATATGCAAGGTGGATCGGCAGCCTTCCGGCCAAAGGAATTGGGCGATCTGGGGCAGGGCTCAAGAGCCGGCACGACATCCGACCGTTGACGCGTTTGGATCAGATGCCTATCCTGATAGTGGCACTGCGCTGATTTTCTGGGTGACCGTAGATCGTGGGGGATTGCCCATGCCGACCTTTTTGGATGTCCTGTCCGCTGCCCGCACGTTGAATACGACGGAGCGAATCCAACTGGCCAACGCGATTTGGGAGGATGTCCCGCCCGCGGAATGGCCGCTGCCTGACGCGGAATGGATCGCCGAAGCCCAACGGCGGTCGGCCGAGTATGATGAGGGGCGCATGTCGGCCGCGACTTGGCCCGAAGTGCAAGCCCGGGCTCGACGGAGGGCCGGGCTCGATGGATAGACTGTTGATTGCCGAGGCCGCCGAGGAAGAGTATACGGAATCCCTAAAGTGGTATGCCGAACGAAGCCTGCGGGCTGCCGAACGGTTCGACGCCGCGTTTGAGCAGGCGCTGAATTCGATTGCCGCACACCCCGATCGGTACCCCTTGTGCGACGATCGGCACCGGTTCTACCTGCTGAAGGGATATCCGTTTCAGATCATCTATCGGAGGGCATCTGAGCGTCAATGGCTGGTCGTCGCGGTCGCTCACACCACCCGCCGCCCGGGCTATTGGCGGTACCGGTAGGTCGGGGGACCGCCGAACCATCGGATGTCGTGACGAGTTAAATTCGTAACTGTTGGAATTCGAGGGTGGCTCCCTCGATGAAACCAGTTGAAGCTATCCAGGAGGTAAAAGTCCTTCCGAGGGCAAAGGTTAGCCACCAGCCCAGTAGCGGAACTCGCTGGCCGGAGGAGACAAAGGTCAGAAGCCGAGGGAAGCAAGTCGTCGGGGTCTGTATCGAGCCTCGAAAGTTGTTTGAAAGTGGTGGTCCCAATCAAGGGATAAGCGGAGGAGCGGATGCCTGATCCTTCTGAAGCGAACCGCGGACAGTTTCATTCGGCTGGAACGCAGCAACCGCCCGGCGTCATGGCGAGCCGACGCGGAGACCACCGGGGTCGCAGACCAGATCACGACGATACAGGGATAGCACGGGAACTCGTGAGAGCCTCATCAGCCTCCTGTCTACACAGGCGCGGATCAAGACGGGGAAACCCGTGGGAGTCCACCGCGATATCAAAGCTCCCGCTGGAAAGGCCCGCGGCTCCGCCGGGTCGATCCTGGTCCTTAAACGCGGAGACGACAGGTACGAGGGGACGAGCGCTAGTCGCGAAGGAACCTCACACGGGCGTTAGGCAGGACGACGCGCGGCGGATCATGCAAGTGCTGCCGTTGCGGTTTGCCAAGTATGGGCTGGAGATCAACGCGGAGAAGACCACGTTGGTCCGCTTCGAGCGGCCCCGCTAAAACTCGCCCCTTGACGGGACCGGCCAGAAGCCGGGTACGTTCGGCTTTCTGGGTTTTGTGCATTTCTGGGGCAAGACCTGGAAAGGCGGTCACACGATCAAGCGGAAGACGGCAGGGAAGCGGCTGAGCCGTGTTCTGTCGTGGCTCTGGGAATGGTGCCGGGACAACCGGCATCGTCCTCTGGAGGAGCAATACCGGACGTTGTGCGCAAAGCTGCGTGGACACTACCAGTACTACGGCGTGCGGTGTAACAGCCGCTGCCTGGATCTGGTCCACTACGTGGCCACGCGTGCGTGGCGGTATTGGCTGAACCGCCGTGGCGACCGCAAGTTGACATGGCGGAAATTTGGCCAGTTGCTGGCCCGGTTCCCTCTGCCGAAACCGAAAATCGTGCAGGCATGGGTCTGACGCGCAGTTCCGGTGAACCCCTGGGAGGACGAGTGCCTTGTGGTGCGGACGGAGACGTGTGACGCGGCTTGCGGGGTCTCGCCTGCAAGTTTATCGTATGGAAACGTGCGATCCCGAGGAACCGGATGAGGGAAATCTTCACGTCCGGATCTGTGGGGGGCTTGGTCGAGCAATCGCCGAGTCTACCTGGACATGCGAGGCGGCCATCGCGTCCGGGATTGTAGTTGGGTCCGTGCGGTCGGCTACGGCACGGGCGTTAGCGACCGCGGTGTCGGGTTCTATTATGAATGGGTTCGCGACCACGTCGGCCGGTGGGAGTATCCGCGGCACGTTCCGGCCACGTAGCCGCGCCGCCGTGCGCCCCGATCGCCTTTGGTCTCGGCGCGGCGTGCCGCGACTTGGCCAACCGCCGTTTGGCAACGGCGGCAGGGGCAGAGAGTCAGCGCCAACAAGCAGTTGGTCAGCCCTTCCGCAGCCGGACCTTGTAGTTCCCTCGTTCCTCGTCGTGTTCCAGGTCGATCAGGCCCAGGTTTTCCACTTCTTCGAGCAGATCGGAGAAGTTGCGGTAGCCGTAGTAGGCTTCGTTAAAGTCCGGGTGGACGCGGCGGATGGCCTGTTTGAGCATCGAGCCCCAGAGCGGGTCGTAGTCGAGTTCCAGCGACTTGACGATCTTGACCAGTCGGTGGATCGCCTCTTGCTTTTTGTCGCCCTCCTTCTTGATCCGCTTGCCGCCGTTCCCCGCCGCAGTCGCGACGCGTGATTCCTCGCGGATCAAATCGTCGTAGTAAATGAACTCGTCACAGGCGGCGATCAGCAGGTTGGACGTGGAACTCTTCACGCCGCAACCGATCACCCGTTTGTTGTTCTCCTTCAGCTTGGAGACCAGCGGCGAGAAGTCGCTGTCGCCGGACAGCAGGGCGAACACATCGATGTGCTGTTTGGCGTAACACAGATCCAGCGCGTCGACCACCATGTGGATGTCGGCGCTGTTCTTGCCGCTGGCCTTGCTCTGCGGGATGTCGATCATCTCGATGCCGTGCGAGTGAAATTCGCGGACGGCGTCGCGGTAGTGATTCCAGTCGCAATAGGCCCGCTTGTAGACGATGCGGCCTTTTTCCAGCAGCCGTTTCAGCACCAGTTGGATCTGGAAATCGGGCCACTTCGTGTCGCGGACGCCGAGCGCCAAGTTCTCGAAGTCGACAAAGACGGCAATCAGAGGTTCGTGCGACATGTCGGATTCTCCACCGCAGGCTTAGCTCTTTCGGCCAAAGGCGCGAAATAGTCTACTCGGTTTGCGGGTTGCGGCATACGGGGGATGGCCGTTCGGGCGCGGCCAACAAGCAGACCGTGCCACACGCTCTGCGCGGGCCAGAGCAAATCCGCGCCGTTCCGGCAGAGGTCGCCGCGGGCGACAGGCTTCACTGCAGCCACTTGCCAGCCAGGAACCCCAGGTAGCTTACCGCCGTCGCCAGGACTCCGCCCCAACACAAATCCACCACCGTCACGATCGCCGGCCAGTCCTTGACCGTCGCCTGATTGGTCAAATCGTACGTGGCGTAGGTGATCAACCCGAACAGCGCGCCCAGGATCAGCACCTTCTTCGCCGAGCCGGCCTGCAAACCGGGGACGACGACGAACACCAGCAGGCCCGCTACGAACATCAGATAAAAGACGATGGCAGCGGTCCAGTTGGGGGGCGTCCGCAGCAGGAAGCCCAAGTGTTTCTGATAAAACCCGCGCGCCACCAGGCCCAGCCAGACCATGTCGACCGCAAAAAAGGCCAGAAGCGTACAGAGGTAAAGTTTGACGTAGAACATGTTGATTGCTTCCCGTAGCAGGCGAAAACCCCTTGCAGTCCACGAACGAAAACCTGCATGCGGCGGACGGCCGGACGCCTGCCAGGATGGCCGCAACGACTCCCGCCGCCCGTTCCGCCACAGCCAGTCCACTGCTGCGGAGCTGGCGAGTCAGTATAGCATACATAAACGCTCTCCAATCCTTGTTGGAAGAAAAGCCTGGTTTTCGCGCAGCGGACGAGTATCTGCCTCGCGGTTGACCTGGGAGAATTCCCTGTCGCACGCTGCAGCACCTGGGGAGTTGCGACCGGCGGCGGCGTTATCCGAAATCCGGCGTTTTCCCACCCCGGCCATTCGGCGATTCCAATCGCCCGGTCTGCCCTTGCCGGACACTGCGGTTTCGCTTACAAGCACGCCTGCGGGTCGTCGCTTGCCAGAGGGAGCTTTGTGTCGAGAATTTCGCTGCTAGCACTGCACCGGATGCTATGGGCGGCCTGCTTGGCAGGCAGCGGTTGGGGGTTGGCCCAAGAACCGCTCGGCATCGTCCCCCCCGCACCTGATCCCGACTGCGTCGCGAGCGGACAGCCGGCCTGGCTGGACGGCGTCTCCGAGCCAACTCTCCGGCCTCTTCCGCCCGCGGCTGGGCCGTTTGTCGCAGACGATCCGCAGCTTGCCACCAGTCCCGATCACAGCCGCCCGGACACCGGCTCTCTCGGTGATGCCAGCCGCGCGCCGTTCACGGCCCGGCTGTGGTGGATGCCTCAACAGGATTTGAAACATCGGCCCGGTGACTTGGCGATGAACGGCGAGGAACTGGAGGTCGCCTTTCCCGTCCGGATCGACTCCGACGGGATCTGGCTGGCCCTGGGCAGCGTCCAGCGATTGGAGATCAGCACGTCCGCCGTGCTTCCGGATTCGGGTCTTCCCGTGCCGAACCAACTTTGGGATATCGAGGTGGGCACGATGCACATTCGCCACCTGGCCGACGGCTGGCGGGCCGGCGGCATGCTCCGAGTCGGGTCCCCCAGCGATCAGTCGTTCGCCGCCGTGCGCGACATGACGGTCACCCTGCTAGGCTTCTTGACGATCCCCAGCGGCCAGCGTGACGCGTGGAGTTTCAGCCTGTTTTACTCGCCCACCGGCCAGATCGTCTGGCCCCTTCCGGGCGTCGCCTATGTTTGGCGGCCCAGCGATCAGTTCCAGGCAAACCTGGGGATTCCTTTTTCCCTCGAGTACCGTGCGACAAAGACGCTGCGCGTGACGGCCAGTTACAGGCCACTGAACCACGTCCAGGTGCTCGTCCGTCAAACGCTGGGAGATTTCCGGAGCATCTACGGCGGCTACCGGACCGTGACCGAAGCGTTTCTGCTTGCCGACCGCGTGGACGATCGGGAGCGCACGTACATCTTCGACCAGCGGCTGACCCTCGGCACCCAACGGGACTTGGGCCGCGGCTGGAGTCTCGACCTGTCCGCCGCCTACGTCTTTGACCGGCAGATCTTTCAGGCGGAAAAGTTCTCCGGCACCCGGCGCGATGAACTGGCCATCGACCCGGGCTTGTCGGGCACGCTCCAACTGCTGTGGACGCGCTGAGTCGTCTCATCGCCTCGAGTGCGAAAACCCGCTGGCGAACCATCAGATTTGCCGTTCGCCAGAGTCGTCGTCCGAGCGGCTTGCCGCTGTCTCCGGAAGTCGTTGTCGGGCGGGCAACGCCGGCCACGGCGACTCGTCCCGCGACTTGGGCGTCTCGGTGATGAGCCGCGCCGAACGGTTTCTCGTCAGGTAGTTCCAGCCCCACTGCAGCAGCACCAACAACCGATTCTCAAACTCCACGAGATACATCAAGTGGACGAACAGCCAGACCAGCCAGGCCGGAAAACGGCGCAGCCGCAGCTTGCCGATCTGGGCCACCGCCGCCGAACGGCCGATCACCGCCATGCTGCCGCGATCGCGGTAGTGGAACGGCGGCGCCGTTTGGCCGCACAGTCGGCGGGCGATCAGCCGGGCGACATAGGCTCCTTGCTGCATGGCGACGGGCGCGACGCCGGGCAGCGGCCGGCCGTCCGGTTGAGGCGCGTGGGCCAGATCGCCCAGGACGAAGATCTCCGGATGGCCGGCAACGCTCAGGTCCGGCGCGACGATCACGCGGCCTTGCCGATCCAGTTCCGCACCGGTCGCGCGGGCCAGGGCGGCGCCCAGCGGCGACGCTTGCACGCCCGCGGCCCAGACCACCGTCCGCGCCGCGATGACCTCCGGCTGCCCGTCGCGGCAGAGGGTTACACCGTCCGGCTGGATGTCCGTCACGACGGAGTTGGTGCGGACCGTGACACCGAGCCGTCCCAACGATTCGACGGCCGCCCGCGACAATCGCTCGTCATACACGGGCAGGATGCGCCCGGTGCCTTCGAGCAAAAAAACCTGGGTCTGCCTGGTGTCAACGCGGCGGAAATCCTGGGGCAGCGTGTGATGCGCCAGTTCGCCAATTGCCCCCGCCAGTTCGACGCCCGTCGGCCCGCCTCCCACCACGGCAAACGTCATCCACGCCTGACGACGGACGGCGTCGGTCTCCCGCTCGGCCCGCTCGAAGGCCTCGAACACGCGCCGCCGGATCTCGGTGGCGTCCTCAATCGACTTCAAGCCGGGTGCCAGCGGTTCCCAGTTGGCGTGGCCAAAGTAATGGTGGCTGGCCCCGGTCGCCAGGATCAGCGTGTCGTACTGGATGCCCTCGTCCCCCAGCCACACGCGGCGGCCGAGGGCGTCAAAACCGGTCACTTCGCCCCGCAGGACGCACACGTTCCGCTGGCGGCGAAGCACGGAGCGAAGCGGCGACGCGATGTCCGCCGGGGACAAGCCGCCCGTGGCCACCTGATACAGCAGCGGCTGAAACAGGTGGAAGTTCCGCCGGTCGATCAGCGTCACCCTGACCGGCGCGCGCCGCAGGGACTGAGCCGCGTACAACCCGGCAAACCCGCCGCCGACGATGACCACGTGATGGTCTGATATGCCTGTCATGATCGACTCCCATCCGCAACCCGCTCAGACGGGCAACGAGTCCGGATACGTTCCGTCCGTGTCGGCCGCGTCACCATGGGCGTGCTGCCGCAAGGCGGAACGGACCAGCAACCACTCTTCGATGTTGCACCAGCTCCTGGACGCCGCCCAAGGCCGCGGCCATCGGCAACAAGACCGCCACGATGGCCACGTTCACGGCGGGACCCGCCAGCGCAACCCAGAACTCCTGCCAGGGATTCTCCGGGATCCGCTCCAGCCGCGCCAAGCCGCCGATCGGCGACAGCGTGATGTCGTGCGTGCGAATCCCAAACGCGCGGGCGGTCAGCGCGTGGCCGAACTCGTGCAACAGCACGCACACAAAAACCGCCACCAGCAGCGTCGTGCTGGCCGCCACCGCCGACCACGCGGCCCCTGTCAACAGCTGGGCGACAACCAGCAGTCCAAATCAGCAGCAGGAACGTCCAGTGAACGATCACGTCGATGCCGAAACAGCGGCCCAAAAACAAGCCGGTTTTTACAGCAGTGCTCCCTTGTTAAAGTTTCACCTTGTCCGATCCGCGCACGGTGCGCGCCTCTCCGTCGCGTGGCTCTCCGAGCCGTGCCCAATCCAGCCCGCGGACGGCGCCGCCTGCCGCGCGTCGATGGCCCGGTGATGAATGCGGGCGACCGACCGGGCCGCGCGTTCCGCAGCCAGGGTCACGGCGGCCAGAACGGCGTCTGCCCGGTCATTCACAACCACGGTTCCAGCAGGCAGGCGGACCACCATCCGGCACGCTTTATCGACCCCTCCCCGCTGGCCATTCTCGTCGCTGATCGTGACGCTCAAGCCGCGAATCAGCGGCGAGAAACGGGTCAACGCCAGGCGAATCCGGTCCTCAATGCGTTGCCGGTCCGGGGCCGTCACTTGCACGTCTTTGAACAACATGGTCATTTTCATCGCAAACCTCCTGGTTTCCAACAGATCAGTCTCCGAAGTCAAACAACTCGCTCAGGAATCCGCCCCACGGCTTCCGCAGGCCCGCTTCGCGTTCCTCGTGCCGTCGGCGGAAAGAATCGCGTCTGCAGAATTCCCGTAGCAACGGCTGCCGAAATAACTCGGCGATTTCGTCCACCGCCTGGGGTCAGGCTTACAGATTTCAATTTTCGCGGTCCCAGGACTTCCCACTTGGAAAGCGATTGCCCAGCGAAAATTGAAATCTGTAAGCCTGACCCCTTAGTCCACGGAAACCGGGCAGTTATTTCGGTCACCGTTGCCAGGCTGCTCGCGACAGCCAGAACCGTGGTCGCCCAGTTCGTTCTAGCTGTCTGGATGGGTATTGACAAATACAATCTGTCGATGATAAACATCGTTTTTGTCAATGCTTAAGGATGCCTTTCGCGGCGTTCGGGAGTTACGTGGCATGGACTGGGTCAATTACCACCACTTGATGTATTTCTGGGTTGTCGCCCGCGAGGGGAGCGTGGTGCGGGCGTGCGAGGAATTGCAGTTGTCACAGCCCACGATCAGCGGCCAGTTGGCCAAATTCGAGAAATCGCTGCGCTGCAAGCTGTTTCGCCGCGTGGGGCGGGGGCTGGAACTGACGGAGGAGGGCCGCGTCCTGTTCCGTTATGCCGACGAGATCTTTACGATCGGCCGCGAGATGGTGGAAGCGATGAAGGGCCGCACGACGGGGCGGCCTTTGCGTTTCGCGGTGGGCGTAGTGGACGTGCTTCCCAAGCTCGTCGTGTACCGGCTGTTGGAGCCCGCCTGCCGGCTGGAGGAGCCGATCGAGTTGGTTTGCCACGAGGGCAAGTTGGACTCGTTGCTGGGGGAGCTGGCGCTGTTCAACCTGGATGTGGTCCTTTCCGAGTCGCCGGCCGGCGCGCAGCCGCGGATCCGGGCCTTCAACCATCTGTTGGGTTCGAGCGACGTGTCCGTGTACGGCACGGCCGACCTGGCGGACCGCTACCGGCGCGGCTTTCCCCAATCGCTGGCCGACGCGCCGTGGCTGCTGCCCGCTGCGGGCACCACCTTGCGGCGCGACCTGGAACGCTGGTTCGATTCGCTCGACATGCGTCCCAGGATCATCGGCGGGTTTGCGGACAGCGGGCTGATCAAAGCGTTCGGACAGGCGGGCGTGGGTCTGTTTGCAGGCCCGACGGCGATCGAAGCCGAGGTTCGCCGCCAATTCCAGGTGGAGACCGTGGGGCGGATCGAGGGCGTCCGCTTCCAGTGTTACGCCATCACCGTCGAACGTCGCTTGAAGCATCCGGCCGTGCTGGCGATCTCGAAGACCGCCCGCGGAACCCTGTTCGCCGCCGACTGAACCTTGCTGACGCAGCCCGCACAGTGGTGTATATTCTTGGCAGCCCGTTGAAAAAAGAGGCCGGGCTCCGGGCTGCGTCAGAGAACCTCAAGGAAGCGCGACCACCGGAAGCTGCCTGTCCTCCCTTTTCAACAGGCTGTCAGGTGACGGGTGGGGACCTTGATCACAACCTTGCTGCGGGGAGAAAGACCGATGTGTAGAGCATGTCTTGTGGACGGACTTGACCGACGTGAGTTCCTGACGGTGGGTGGCGCGTTGGGCGCGGCGACGCTGTTGTCTGCGGCCGGATCCTCCACGGCTGCGGCGGCCGACCAGGCCATGCCGCCGCGGGCCAAGGCTCCCGCCCGCGTGCTGGTGGCTTTCTTGTACCCGCCGGCCGACGTGGTGAATGCGGGCAAGATGGAGGACTCTTGGGCGCCGCACCAGTGGTTCACTTGGCCGGGAAACCAGTTCCAGCCGGAGGCGCAGGAGCAGAAGTTCACCGCCAAAATCCGGGAGCTGGCCCAGACGCTGGGCGTCGACGTAGAGTTCACGCCCCGCGCGATCTATCAGCAGGCCAAGGTCGAGGAGTTCATCGCGCACGCCAGGCAGACCGCGCCCGACGCCGTGCTGATTGTCAACTTCTGGAACACGCTGTCCAAGTGGGCCTTCCAGATGGCCACCGAGTCGGCTCCCACCGCCATCGTGTACCACTCCGTCGGCTCGAACCACCAGCTGCCGCCGGAAGCGCTTCGCAAGGCGGAGGGACTGTATTATATCCACTCGATCGAAAACTTTGAGGAGATCGAACGCGGCCTGCGCGCGGTGCGGGCCAAGAAGATGCTGGCCCAAAGCCGGCTGCTGAGGGTCTCTGGCCGAGTGCAGTCGGTCGTCCAGGATCTGGAGAAGACGCTGGCGGTCGACGTCGTGGGCATCCCCGCCGCCGAACTCAACGACCTGTTCGACTCCATCCAGCCCGACGAAGCCTTGCGGCAGGAAGCGCTGGCGTTCAAGCAGCGGGCGACCGGCGTCACGGACGTGAGCGACGAGTACCTGGTCGAGGCGTTCCGGGCCCACCGGGCCGTGCGCCGGATCGTGGACCGCTACGGCGCCGATGCGATCACGATCGAATGCCTGATGCTAAAGCACCGCAAGCCGTGCATCAGTTTCGCGATCAACAACGGCGAGTTGCTGCCCAGCGGCTGCGAGAACGACCTCAATGCGACCCTGACCATGATGCTGGGCCGGTGGCTGCTGGACCGGGGGGGCTTTCAGCACAACCCCGAGTTCGACACCAGCGAGAACCGTTACTTCGGCGCGCACTGCACGTGTGCCCTCCAGCTGCACGGCCCCCAGGGGCCCAGCCAGCCGTTCGCGATCCGGCCGTTCTTCCACCAGCTTCCCAAGACCGCGGCGCTGGACGTCCAGTGGACGCCCGGCGAGCCGATCCTGCTGGCCAAGTACCTGTCGGGCAAGGACGCGCTGTCGTGCTGGACGGGCAAGGTAGTCGAATCGCCGGCGTCGCCGCCCACCGGCGGCTGTGCCACGCGCGTGCTGGCGGAAATTGACGGCGTCCAAGACGTCTGCGATATCTACGCCGGTCCGCATCCCGTGCTGTTCTGCGGCAACCGCAGCGAAGCCCGGCGGCTGAAGGCCTTCGCCCGCATGTACCGTTTGAAACTCGAAGGGAACGTCTGAGCAAACCCGGACGGGTGCTCGGCCGGAGCCAGAAGACGCCCCGCCCGGCGCAGGAGACGCCGGGCGGATTCCGTAGTGTCGCCAGCCGCCCGACGTTATGGCGACGCCAAACCGTCGGGGCGCGCTTGCCGGGCGTCGGCAGACGTGCAGGCGGCTGCCCTGGGCTTCCCGGCTCTCAATCGCGAATGTTGGTGAACCGCGTCTTGGCGTAATCCAGGGGCAGGAATTGGAGCTGCTGCGAACCGGTCGTTGAGGCGCGGAACTGGGTGTTCCAAGGAATCCCGTAAGCCACGACCTGGCCCGAATTCTCCTCCGAGACGTAGACCACGCCGTCGGCCAGCCGTTCGTTGCTGGAAAACTGCCGAAAGTCCGCCAGACCGGAAACCATCAGGAAACGAGGCTGCTTGCCCGGCCGGATCGGGAAGTCCTTCGCGACGTTGTACCGGTACTGAATGAAGAACTTGCCGGTGAAGCGATCCAGCACATAGCCGGTCAACTCCGCCGTCACGTGATCCAAGGCGACCACGGCCTCCATTCCAGCGTCCAGCGGAACCGTGACGAGATTCTTGCGCTCGCTGCCCACCGCGGTCATCCCGTGCAGCAGAAGCGGTTGCCGGATCGAGGACGCCACCAGGGCCGCGACCAATCCCGCGAAAGCGACGGAGACCAACCCGTTTGCCCGTTTCCCCATCATCATCACACCTCGTTGTTGACCAAGCCAAAGAAAAAACTGCTGCCAAAACCAACGCCTCCGCCGGCGTCAGCCGTCAGCCGTCCTATTCTAGCGTCTCGTCACTGCTGCGGAGTAGACGCTCCGCGATAGCCAAGCCGGTCTCGAAGTCGCCAGCGTCTCCGCCAGCCGGTCCCGATCTTGCAGCACGCGGCCGTCGTCGCCGTGCGAAACCGAAGTGTCCCGTTGCCGGTCCGCAGACGAACGTCAGCGACGACGGCCGCAAGTCGCACCGCAACTTCATCCAGCACCACGTGTCCGCCGACGGCATTCCCTGGAAGTTGGCGGGCGAGTCGGTGGCTTGCGGCGACTGCCCTACCAACTTCTTCAACGCCCAAGCTCAGCGTTGGCGGTCGCCGACGTCGATCACGTAGACCTGCCGCGAGCCTTCGTGGACCGAGTTAAACGCCAACATCCGGCCGTCGGGGCGCCACCGCGGATGCAGATCGCAGCGCGAGTACGTTTCGCGGTAGACCTCGGGCACGAAATAGGCGCCCAGCGGCAACACGGCGTGATCCGACATGCGGAGAACCATCAGCTTTCGTTCGCTCAGCCGGTCGGGATAAGTGTCGGTCGCCATCCATTGACCGTCGTCGGAAAAGACGCCGTGCCCGTCGAAGTCCAGCAGTCCGCGGCCCACTCGCTGATAGTCGGACTTGCCGACCGTGAACAGCACGTGACTGTACAACGCGTCGTTGTATTTGGCGGTCACCATCAGCCGGTTGCCGTCCAGCCAGTTGAAGTGCGAGCCGCCCCAGCCGTCCGGGAAACAACGCTGCACGTTGCTGCCGTCGCGGTTGCAGGTGAACGCCGTCGTCTCCCACTTGCGCACCACCGATTGACCGGACAGGTTTTCGACGCTTCGCGCGAGCCAGAAGATCTTCGACCCGTCGCGGCTGAACACGGTGTGGCAGAAGTAAGCCAGCGCCTGGGGATCTTTGACCTGCGGCATCCGGTCCCGCACGGAGGCGATCGGCACGATCAGCTGCGCCTGGCCGCTGTCCAGATTTACCAGCCACAGCCCGTCGTCGGACGGCCAGGTCACGCCGGAGCGCGCATCCTGGCCGTTGCCGCCGTAGCCGTAGTCGGGACGCGTCAGGCGGAGCCGCGCATAGTTGATGCTCACCGCCCACTTGCCGTCGGCAGACACGGCGCTCACCGGATAGGGCACGACGCGTCGAGTCTTCGTGGTCATGTCAAAGACGACGGACACGAATTTGCCGTCCACCAGGTCGTTGAAAATAAACTGCGTCTGGGGCGCGGTGCCCAGCCAGTGCGCCATGGTCGCCTCCTGGAAATTCCAGCAGCGGGTTTCGGTCAACGGCAGGAAGCGGTTGTTGTCCTGCGCGTCCACCACTCCCAGCACAGCGGCGTCTTTCTCGGTGGGCAGACCGGATTTGATCTCGGTCTCCAGCACCGTGGCGTAACGCCCGTCCGCGCTCCACGCGTTGATGGCATAGTAACTTGCGAACAGGTGTTCCTTGGGCCCGGACGTAATCGCCCGCGCCGGCGAAAAGGACGGAAACTCGGCGGCGGTTGCGGCCCCTGCCGCCAGCGCCGCGACAAGCAGAACGAGACTTCTCATCACGCGTACTCCTCGAGTGTTCTTGGACGCTGAGCCTGGAACCGCTCCCGGCTCGTCGGACCTGTCATCTTACCAAACTGGTCGCGGCCAGGGGGCGCCATGCACTCGGACCAGTCTGGCAGCCTGGTGGGATGCGTGGCGGCTGGATTGGTTGACAACACCGACGACGGGCCGTAACGTGGTTGGCAGCCTGTGGAAGAAACGGGACTGGCTCCGAGTTGCGTTGGAGGAATCCAAGGAAAAACGGCCGTCAGGACGTGCCTGTCCCATCCTTTCCACGGGCGGTGAAGCGTCGTTCGAGAAATATGTGTCCCGTAGGGTTACGGAAAAGAACGTGACGCTGTCCGAGAGCGGTGTTCGGAATGCAGGGCGCACCAAGCCTGGCGCAAGGTTGGCAACAATCGCAGCACGGCATCGCCGGAGAGTCCGTGCAGTTTTCAATAAGGCAGGAGGATTGGATCATGATCGATTTGTTGGCGAACGTGGCGGGATTGTGGGGCAAACGGCGGCTGGCCGGCGCCGGACGATGGCTGGGTCTGGCGGTGCTGGTCGTGGCGGCCGTGCCGGCGTCGTCGCAAGCCGGCGACTGGCCGACCTACCGATCTGACAACGCCCGCAGCGGCGTGACGGCGGAGACGGTCAAGCTGCCGCTGACGCAATGCTGGGTGTTCCAGCCCCGCCACGCGCCGCAGGCGGCTTGGAGCGAACCGAACCCGCGGCCGGTCGGTGGCTGGTACGGGCAGACCGAGCTGCGCCGCGTGCATTTCGACGACGCCTTTCACGTCACCGTGTCCGCCGGAGCCGTCTATTTCGGCTCGTCCGCAGACGGCAAAGTGGTGTCGCTGGACGCCGCCACGGGCCGGGAACGCTGGAGCACGCTGACGGGCGGGCCCGTCCGGCTGGCGCCGACCATCTGGCGGGACAAAGTGTACTTCGGTTCCGACGACGGCTTCGTCTACTGCCTGCGGGCCGGCGACGGCGGCGAGCAATGGAAGTTCCGCGCGGCCCCGCAAGGCCGAAAAGTGCTGGGCAGCGGCAAGATGGTCTCGCTGTGGCCCGTCCGCACCGGCGTGCTGGTGGACGACGGGACCGCCTACTTCGGAGCCGGCATTTTTCCGGCCGAAGGCGTGGCCATGTACGCGGTCAACGCGGAGGACGGCAAGCTGACGTGGTGCAACGATGCGTGCGGCGACGCACCCCAAAGCCGCCTGTCGCCGCAAGGTTATCTGCTGGCCTCGAAAGACCGCCTGTTCGCTCCGCTGGGCCGCGTCTCGCCGGCGGCGTTCGACCGCCAGGACGGACGCCTGCTGTACGAGGCTTACGTCGAACACATCATCGGCGGAACCCATGCCACGCTGGCCGACAACCAGGTGTTCACCGGGACGGAGCAGATGATCGGCTTCGACCAGGAGAACTTCCGCGTACGTTCCAGCTGGTTCTGGGGCCATCAACTGATCGTGACGCCCAACGCCTTTTACACGGCGACCGGGCGCGAGCTGTTCGCGGTCAACCGCGAGGTTTATGCGGCCGCCAGCCTGCGCCGCAAGGGCCTGCTGGATCGCCAACGCGATCTGAACACGCAAGTCCAACGAGCCAAACGCGGCCCGGAAGCGGCGCTCCAGGCACTACAAAAACAACTGGACGACGTCAACTCGCAGCTGAAGGAAACCGACAGCCGAATCGCCTCGGGCCAAATGTGGCGCGTGCGCTGCGATTGCTCCGAAACGCTGGTCATGGCCGGCAACGTGCTGTTGGCGGGCGGCGACCGGAAGGTCTTGGCGTTCGACGCCGCATCGGGCGAAGTGCTGTGGACGGCCGAGATCGACGGCAAGGCTCGCGGGCTGGCCATTGCCGACGGGCGGCTGTTCGTCAGTTCCGACAGCGGTGCGATTTACTGCTTCGGCGCGGAAGGCTCGCCGACGGTCGGCGTGGTGCAGCAGACGGTCGACGCGTCACCCTTCCCGGCGGACGAACGGACTCCCGTCTTCGCAGCGGCGGCCGAGCAGATCGTCCGCACCACCGGGATCAAACGCGGCTATTGCCTCGTCCTCGGCTGCGGCACGGGCCGACTGGCCTACGAATTAGCGAAGCGGACGGAACTGCAGATCTGCGGCATCGAGCCTGACCTGCAGAAGGTCCAGGCCGCCCGCCGGGCGCTGGATGCCGCGGGACTGTACGGCTCCCGCGTGCTGGTCGAGCACGGCGAGTTGTCGCAGGTTCCGTTCTCCGATTACTTCGCGAACCTGGTGGTTTCCGAAGAGCCGCTCGCGTCGGGTCAACTGCCTCAGGACGCTCAGGAAGCGTTCCGCATGCTCAAGCCGCTGGGCGGCACGATTTGCCTCGGCCAACCCGCGGCAGCCGGCGGCAAGGTGAAGCCGCTGCAGGCCGCGGCGATGCGGCAGTGGCTGGCCGAAGCGGGCATCGAGGGCGGGAACGTCTCCGAAGAAAACGGCGCGTGGCTCGAGTTCCGTCGCGGGCCGCTGCCGGGCGCCGGCAGTTGGACCCATCAGTACGCCGAGCCGGGCAACACGACCTGCAGCGACGATCAACTGGTCCGCTGCCCGCTGGGCCTGCTGTGGTTCGGCAGGCCCGGACCGACGCAGATGGCCGAGCGGCATCGGCGAGCGGCCGCACCGCTGGCCATCAATGGCCGCCTGTTCGTCTTGGGCGAAGGTTCCGCAAATCGGATCGGGGTGGGCGAAAACTCCATCACGGCCTACGACGCCTACAACGGAGTGGAACTCTGGGAACGGAAGATCCGCGGAGCCCTCCGCGTCAGCGTGACTCACGACGCGGGCAACTCGGCAGCCAATGCCGACAGCCTGTTCGTGGCCGTCGGCGACGAATGCCTGCGCTTCGACGCCGCCACGGGCGAAACGAAGTTCACCTACAAGTTGCCGGCAGTGACCGACGGCACTCCGCGGCGCTGGGGCTACGTGGCCGTGGTGGGCGACGTGCTGTACGGCTCGCGCACCGCGCAAGGCCGGACCGCGGATTGCATTTTTGCCCTCGATCTGGCGACGGGCCAGTTGCGTTGGAAGCACGAGGGCCAGAGCATCGGCCAGGGCTCGATCGCCATCGGCGACGGGCGGATGTACTTTGCCGGACCCAGCGTGACCGAAGCGCAACGCACGGAGGCGCTCGCCGACCAGGCCAAGCAAGTGCATCGTTTGAGCGACGCGGAGCGCGCCGCGTTGCTGAAGAAACTCGAAACCGCCGCCGTCTATCGCGTCGTGGCCCTGGATGCGGCGACGGGCGAGAAGTTGTGGGAGAAGCCTGTGGAGATCACGGGGGCCAGCGGAGGCGACTATTGGTGCTCGCTGGGCGCCATCTACCACAACGACGTGCTAGTCCTGTTCGGCGTATTCCTCGATGGCCACTACTGGACGCAGTTCCTGGCCGGGCAGTTTGAATCGCGGCGGGTTGTGGCCTTGTCCGGCAAGGACGGGGGGGTGCTGTGGGATCAACGGATCGGCTACCGCGTGCGTCCGGTCGTGATCGGCGACACGCTGCACGCCGAGCCGTGGGCCTACGACCTGAAAACCGGCCGACAGCGGATGCGGATTCATCCGCTGACCGGGCGCGAGGAACCGTGGCAGTTTGCCCGGCCCGGACACCACTGCGGCTGCCCCGCCGCGGCGCCTCACACGCTGCTGTTCCGCTCCTACACGCTGGCATGGTACGACCTGGACAACGACTTCGGCACGCAGCATTTCGGCGCGCAACGGCCGGGCTGCTGGATCAACTTTATCCCGGCCAACGGATTGCTGATGGTGCCCGATGCCAGTTCGGGTTGCATGTGCCCGTTTCCGAACATGTGTACCGTAGTCTTCAGGAGCCGGGAGGAAAACCGGCAATGGGCCTACTTCAGCCAACCCGGCCCGACGACGCCGGTCAAACGGCTGGCGCTCAACCTGGGAGCGCCCGGCGACCGCAAGGACGCCTCCGGCGGCCTGTGGCTGGGCTATCCGCGGCCCGCCGGCTCGCTGGTGTTGCCGCTGCAAATCAACGCCACGCTGTTCCCCGGCGGGGGCTACTTCAATCATGACGCCGCGCGACTTAAGGTCGAGGACGCGGCCAAGCCGTGGCTGTACTGTTCCGGCGTGCGGGGCTTGCGGCAATGCACGCTCCCGCTGCTCGGACCGGCCGACGGCCGGGCGCGGTATACGGTCCGGCTGGCGTTTGCCGAGTTGGACGATGCCGCCGCCGGCCAGCGCGTGTTCGATATCAAGCTGCAAGGCCAGATCGTGGCCGAGAAAGTCGACGTGTTTCAGCAGGCCGGCGCCCGCAACAAGCCGCTGGTCAAGGAGTTCAAAGGCATCGATGCGGACCGGGAACTGACGATCGAATTCGTCCCCGCGGCCGCCAATCCGCAGCCCGATCAACTGCCGGTGCTGCAAGGCATCGAGGTCGTACGCGAGCAGGTGCTGACGCTCGGTTTTGCCATGCCGTCTTTCCTGTTGAATAATGCCCAGCCCGAACAGACGGGCGACATCATGATCGCGAACCACAAAGACGGCGATTTCACGGGTACGCTCCGCGTCGAGGCTCCGACCGGCTTCGCCGTTACGCCGGCCGAGACGCAAGTCCAGATTGCCTCGGGCCAACGAACGAGCGTGACGCTGAAAGTCGTTCTGGGCGACAATGCCGCGCCTGGAAAACATCGGGTCGCCATCAAGCTGATTCGCGACGACGGAACGATCGAGAACGACAGGCAGGCCGAGTTGGAGCACCTGGGAGACCTGCGGCGAGTCGTTCTGCAAGCGGTCGAGGACACGCACGCCAGTCAGTCAGCACCGACGACGAATTACGGGACGAGCAAAGGCCTGAACGTCGACGGCGGCGACGCCAAACTGGGTGATCACCATCACAGCATCGCGTACCTCAAGTTCCGGATTGCGGTCGACGGCAAGCCGCGTTCGGCCACGTTGCGGCTGGTCAACGGCAACAACCCCTCGGGCGATTCGGGTCACGTCCGCCTGGTGACAGAGCCGTGGACCGCGACCGGCGTGACGTACCAGGCCCGGCCCAAGCTGGGAGACATCGTGGGAAAGATCGGCCCCGTGGCCGAGAACCAGGTGATCGAGATCCCGCTGCAACTCGCCATGGAAGGCAATCAGGAATTGAGCCTGGCCCTCGATCCCACCAGCTGCGACGGACTCGGCTACCTCTCCCGCGAAGCCGGCAAGCCGCCGGAACTTGTGGTCGAGTACGTGAAGTGAGGAAGCCGGCGTGTTGCGCAGTTCGAGAACCACGTGAACGGATTGGCACTAGCCACCCGCCGGGAATTCACGGGAAGACCCGCGGCGAGCGCCGTTTCCAGTTGGTTGGTTCCCCACGCCTGATGCACCGGCACTGGTTTTAGTTGGAGACCAAGATCATGAAGCGGCTGAGCGGGTGGATGCTTGGGTTGGTGGTCTTCTGCGCCGTGGGCAAGGAGGCGACGGCCGACGCGGCGGATTACTTGAAGATCGTCCGCGACTACGCGGACGCGCTGATCGAGCAGGGGCGGGACGAGTATGGTGCGCAGCACTCGCCCTTGTTTGCCGAGGCCCTGGACCGCAGGACCGGGCGGTTGCTCGAAGGCGATGCACTGCAGCAGGTGGCCGCTCTGCCGTTCGGCAAGTGGGGCATCCGCCCGCACGACCGCATGATCAGCGGGGCGAATCCCCAGCATTGCCAGAACCTGTATCAGATTCTGTACGCCCTGAGCGAGTTGACGGGCCAATCGCGGTATGCGGAGGCAGCGGACGAGTCGCTGCAGTTTTTCTTCACCCATTGCCAGAGCCCGGCCACCGGTCTGCTGTGGTGGGGCGAGCACGCGGGCTGGGATTTCCGCACCGAGCAACGGATCGACAAGCCGGCGGGCACGACGCACGAGTTCTATCGGCCTTGGGTGTTGTGGGACCGCAGTTGGCAGCTTGCCCCAGAAGCCTGCCGCCGGTTCGCGCTCGGCCTGTGGGAGCACCAGATCGGCGATCATCAGACGGGCGACTACTCCCGCCATGCGCCGATCGACAAACACGGGCCCGGCAGCGACGCGCCGTACGCCCGGCACGGCGGGTTCTATATCGAGACTTGGGCGACGGCCTACGCGAAGACGGGCGACAAGGTATTCCTCCGGGCGATCGGTTCGGTGGTCGACGGCCTGGAACGCGCCCGGCTGCACGAAGGCGGGATGCTCCTTTCCCGGAACAAGAAAACCGGCGCACGCACTCCCTATGATGTGTCGCTGGCCGTCTCGTTGGCCCTGGCCGCCGAGCAAGTGCCGGCGGAATTGGCCGCGAAGCTGCGCGCGGCCGCTGCGGCCACGGACAAGGCGTTCGCCGACGCCCACGGGGAGCAGTCGGCCGGCGCGAGCCAGACGCCGCCTGGGAGCGGTTCGAAGAAAGCCGCCAACTCCGCCGCCCTCTGGTCCAATGCCTACGGTGGCAGTCCTCCCGCTGGCGCCGCCAACGTCTGGCTGCTCCGCTATCGCCAAGTTCCCGTGGCGGCCTACCGCGCCGCGGCGCTGAAAACGGCCGACGCCTATCGCAGTCAGGAGATCCACCTCAGCGAACCTGTCTGGCCCGGCACCTTGGGCGGCGTGATCCTGCTGATGATCAACGCCCACACGCTGACGAAGGACGAACAGTACCTGCAAGCCGCCGAGCGGTTCGCGGAGCAGGGAACGAAACTGTTCTTCACCGAAAGCAGTCCGTTGCCGAAAGCGTCCCACCAGCACGACCATTACGAGGCCGTCACCAACGGCGACACGCTGCTGATGGCGCTGCTGAAACTGTGGCAGACCCGCCAGCGGCCGGACGTCAGAGTTCAGCTCTTGTATTGCGATCGCTGAACGTCAGCCGTAGGGCGGAAAATCAGCAGGGCGTCGGGCTCCCAACTGCGCGGCAAAGGCGGCGTTCGGCTTTGGACTGCAGAAAGAAAGCGGCCTCATGCTTTGAATCCCGCCGGCTTGCCCGGCGGGATTCGGTGCTGGCGGGCCGGCCGGGGTAGTGAGAAGCCGAACGATCCGCCGGGCAAGCCGGCGGGATTCGGTGCTGGCGGGCCGGTCGGGTCGTGTTCCCCCACCCGCTATCCCCCGGCTTCCGGCTACTTCGACCGAGTCAGTAGCCGGGAAAGCTCCGGTATCTTCTCGGCCAGACGGTTCAGGATCGCGTCTTCGATCCGCGGAGGGCCAAACCCGTCCTGAAATTCTTGCTGGACCAGTGGTTCTTGGCCAAGCTCAGTGTCCTTCTTCATCTCGTCCAAGGTCAGAGGCGTCCGGAACACGGCGCGGCATTTGACGTCGCAGAGGAAAGGCTGGCCAGCGTCCTCGTAAGACACCGTGTGGCTAGTGGCTGCGAGGACGCCGACGACGGCCGACACCGGCTTCGAGGCGTAGATGAGGCCCCAATCGTTTCGCCTCGTCTTGTCATTGCACGGCCAGGAGTCTGTGTCGCCCTTCGCCAGCGGATCAGAGAGCCATTTCTTGCCGTCGATGTGGAAAACCCACCAGTTGCGAGGCTTGGAACTCGGCCCGCGGGGCCCCCGACCTGGCGAGAGAATGTCTGGGCCCACCTTGGGAACAGCAGGCTAACCGGGCGCAGTAGCAGGAGGTTGACAGGCTGCGCTTAGGGACTCCTTCAGGCGTCTCCTTCGGTTTTCTTCTGTGTCCTTTGGTTGGGGTCTGCTTCCGTCTGCTTGAGGAGCCGTCTCCTTCCTGGAGGCGAGAAACTCGAACAGTGTCCTTCTCTGTCTGCTTCCTCTTTTTTCTCCGCAGATTCGGCGTGAATCTGTACTGGCAGGCAAGGGCGGGTCGACGGACTGCCGTGGCGTGGTAGAAAGGGGCGGTGCGGGCCGCTACCGGGGTGGCCCGAAAAGAAGTGCCCGAGCGGCTTTCACGAACCGCTCGGGCGGCCCCGCCGGGAGCAGACCCTCCCGTGGGACGTGCTCAGTCTATCTGCCCACCACCCTGCTCCGCCAGCACGCGACGGCTCCGGCCGCGTGTTTGTCTGCGCAAGGGCTGCGGACGCGTCTACCAGCCACGCCGTTGGAACCAGCGGTATTGTCAGGACCCGGAGTGTCTGAAGCTGGTACGCCGCTGGCAGAACGCCCAGCGTCAACAACACCGGCGCCAACGCGTTGAGGTTCGGCAGCAGCAGGCCGCGGCCGAGCGGCAGCGACGGCAGCGGCGGCGTCAGGCGCAGGCCACACCGCGTGCCCCGCCAGCGTCCGACCCGCCCCCGGACGGCGGCGCGTGGTCACGCAGGAGAAAGAATTCCGCACCTTTTTGCCATCGGCCAGGTTGTTACGAACCGCTGCCTGCGGGGACCCGCGCGCCGACTCGGTACTGCAGTCCGGCCTGTCGTCACGCCCTGCAGCGTGTGCTGGATCGCGAACGCAAGTGGTTGCGGCGCAAGACCGCCGTGGGCCGGTACAAACGCCGGCTGGAGTATCAGGCCCGGCGCACGGCCCGGCGGGCGGGACCGCCACGCGCCGCGTCGCCGCGGCGGCAACGTCCGCCGTAGAGGCCCGCCACACCGCGACCTGCGGTCCTCAACTATCGATCCGGGGTGTTCTCCGGCGGTATCTTGGCCGCCGCTCTCTGGAGGTCTGCGCCGATGATCGAAAAACGCCTGCTCGTCCCCGACCGTGTCCGCCGTCCGCCTCGGGAAGGTTTCTCCTGGGTCGATCGGCGGTTCCTCCATGAATACGCCGCCCGGCTCTCGGGCGATGCGGTCTTTTTGTACTTGTTTCTGGCCGCCGTCAGCGACCAGCACGGTCTGTCCTTCTACGTGGAGACCCTGGTGTTGCAGGAGCGGCGGCGACGCGAACTCCCTTCGCCCACGCCGCTGCGCCCCAAACGCCAAGAGTTGATCGACGAGATCCAACTCGACGAACCGGACCCGGCGGCCTACGACCGGCTGTGCCAGGAACCGCCGAACTCCCCCGAACTCGCGCCGCCGGATGAACGGCGCCCGATCGACGACCTTCCTTCCGAACCCTTCTGATCAGGAGTTCACCGCATGAGCACTCCCCACCCTCGCCCCCACGACTTGCTCGAACAGCACTTGGCCGAACTGAAACTCACCCGGATTGCCGAAACCTACCGCGAGGTGCTGGACGAGGCGGCCAGGCAAAACAGTTCCCCCTTGGACGTGCTGGCCGCGTTGATCAACGCCGAGGTCATCGCCCGTCGCCAGCGGACCGTCCAAAACCGCATCAAGCAGGCCAAATTGCCGCCTCGCAAGACCCTGGAGGACTACGACTTCTCTTTCCCCAAACGCATTCCCAAGCAAAAGATCCTTCGCCTGTTCGACTGTCAGTTCGTCGAGCAACACCAGTCCGCCGTGTTCATTGGGCCCACCGGAACCGGCAAGACGCATCTGTTGAATGCCCTCGCCTACAACGCGTGTGAGAAGGGCCTCTCGGTCCACTTCACACGCGTCATCGACATGATCAACAACCTGACCACGGCCCAACTCAAGGGCACGCTGGAGAAGACCCTCAAAATTTACATCCGTCCCGCTTTACTGCTCCTCGATGAGCTGGGTTACTTGCCGATCGACCGACGCGGCGCGAACCTGCTGTTCCAGGTCGTGGCGGCCCGCTATGAGTCCGGAGCGATCGTGCTCAGCACGAATCGTCCCTTCCGCGACTGGGGCCAGACCTTCGACGT
>JAAYYU010000307.1 GCA_012515235.1 Candidatus Anammoximicrobium sp. | reverse complement strand
CTCCCTCGCGCCGTCGGAAGGAACCCCCTATTGCCGGTCCGTTGCCGCAGTCCCTGGAACTGACTCTCGGCGACCAGATTTATTTCGCCAAGGATCAATTGCCACCAAGCCTCCGGAATCGACTGCTTCGACTTGCGGCCTTTCAGAATCCAGAGTTCTATAAGGCGCAGGCGATGCGTCTGCCGACGTATGACAAGCCACGCATCATCGGCTGCGCCGAAGATTATCCACATCACATCGGTCTGCCACGCGGCTGTTTGGAGGACGTCGAGAAGCTTCTTTCCGACCTGGACATCGCTACCGCCATCCGAGACGAACGAAACGTTGGGACGCCATTGATGATCGCTTTCCACGGTGAATTGCGGCCCGAGCAGGAGACCGCCGCCCGAACGATGCTGGCGCACGACACGGGCGTTCTGTGTGCCACGACCGCCTTTGGGAAGACCGTGATTGCTGCGTGGCTCATTGCAGAACGCGGCGTCAATACACTGATTCTCGTGCATCGCCGCCAGTTGCTGGAACAGTGGGTGGAGCGATTGTCGGCGTTTCTCGAACTGCCCTCGAAGACAATCGGCCGCATAGGAGGCGGCCAACGGAAGCCAACCGGCTCGTTGGACGTAGCGGTCATTCAAAGCCTCGTGCGCAAGGGCCTTGTCGAGGACGGCGTGGGAGACTACGGGCAACTCATCGTAGATGAGTGTCACCATCTATCCGCCCAGAGCTTTGAGCAGGTAGTCCGCCGGGCGAAAGCGAGATTCGTCACGGGGCTCTCCGCGACGGTCACGCGAAAGGACGGTCACCATCCGATCATTTTCATGCAGTGCGGCCCTGTCCGCTACCGCGACGACGCGAAGGCGCAGGCGGCCGGACGTCCGTTTCAGCACACCGTCCTGGTCCGTCCGACGTCGTTTCGCCCGTTGGGACCGGCCAATCCCGATGCACGAATTCAGTTCCAAGATCTGTACCGTGAACTCATCGCAGACGACCAGCGCAATGAAGTCATCTGCGAGGAAGTCGTGCAGGCAGTGCGGGAAGGTCGCTCACCGCTGGTGTTGACCGAGCGCAACGAACATCTGGACAACCTGGCTGCTCGATTGTCGCCAAGCATTCGTCACCTGGTCGTGCTTCGCGGCGGCTCGCGGCCCAAGGAGGCCCGGGCCATTGTCTCTCGCTTGGCAGCCATTCCCGAGAATGAGGAGCGGGCCCTGCTCGCCACTGGGAGATACATTGGCGAGGGATTCGACGACGCCCGGTTGGATAGCCTGTTTCTGACGCTACCTGTTTCGTGGCGAGGGACGATTGCACAGTACGTCGGCAGATTGCATCGCCTGTATCATCGCAAGCGTGAGGTGCGGGTGTACGACTACGCCGACCTGAATGTGCCGATGCTTTCCCGGATGTTCGATCGACGCTGCCGCGGCTATGAAGCTGTCGGATATACGATTCTGCTGCCCGCCAGTGCGGTGCCGGGCTGGCCCCCCGATGTCCCACTTCCCGTGGATCCCTTATGGAAAAGCGAGTACGCAGCCAGCGTGCGACGCCTCGTTCGTGACGGCGTCGACAAGCCGCTGGCCAACCTGTTCGTCCACGCGGCGCGCACCGTCGTTCCGGATGCCGAAGGCACGGAACGGGCTCGAAGCGCCACCGAGGCGTTCCTTTACCGGCGACTTGAGACGCTGCCGGAAACCGCCGGTCGATTTCGGCTCAACGTCGAGCTGCCGATTCCCTTTGATGGGTGGGGGCGCATGGAAGTGGATCTACTGGCTGCGGAAGCGCGCATCGCCGTTGAACTCGATGGCGGACAGCATCTTGCCGATGCCGAGGCCTACCGTCGCGACCGGCGCAAAGACATTCTTCTGCAGGAAAACGGTTACTTCGTGCTACGGTTTCTCGCCGAAGATGTGGGCAAGCACCTCGATTCGGTTCTCGATGCAATCCTGCGAACGCTTTCCCACCGCCGGGGTTGACGTATCGGCAGTCCCGACGAGACGCTCTAGCTCAAGAGCCTGGCGCAGTCGCGGTTGTCTGCCCCTACCGGCGTACGACCAACTGCGGCTTTCCACGTTATTCGGGCGCGTTCCCATGCGAAACCGCAGCTAACGCCAACTGCTGCAGTCCCAGAACCCATCTCGAAAAAACAGAGTCCCAAAACCCGGTGCGACAGACCGCTTTCTGGCACAACTCCAGAATCAAGTCGTTCGACCGCAAACTAGCCCCTCCGATGGTCGATGCAGGATGTTCCTGTCCAGAAAAACGATTTGTTCGGGGGGGGCACACCAATGGCACGCCTTCGGGACGCCGCGCCGTTACTCCGAGCGCGCGGAGGTGGCGTCCGCTGAGGAGCATTGACCATTGACCGATTCACGTTTTTTTATCTGTCGCTTTGCCCGCCTAGTTGACAGTGTTTGGAACCCTTGTACAAAGGGGGGCGGAACAGGAGGCGTGCATCTCGTCCCACCTAATCGCTCGCGTCTTGCACGGGGCAAATCGGCAAGCGGGCAATCGAGATGGCAGGCAGAGAAGCAGGTAGGCGTGT
>JAAYYU010000032.1 GCA_012515235.1 Candidatus Anammoximicrobium sp. | reverse complement strand
GGTCGGAAACTGGCGTTCGACATCAAGAAGCGACCAGTTGCTTCGCCGACTGAATGGCCGGGCATCAGCAGCAGACGAGCCCACCATGCGGCCAAAGACGCAGCCAGAGTCGTCCAGCCGGCTCGCGGCGGCAACGGAAACGCACACGACGGTGCCGCAGTCCGGTGACAATACAGCGGAAGAACGCGGTTCGTTTGACTCGGCACGCGCCGGCGTGCCTGACGCGACGTTGGCTGCCGGTCGGGCACGGACGAGTACTGACGCACAAGTCCGCCCGGCCGCCGTCAAGGTGATCGAGCCAAGCCAAAGCGTCTCGCAGCCGAACGCTGAATCTCTAACTCCACCCGAACCGTTTGTAATTCCGCCGCTTGTGCAGACTGACAGTCCTGTCGGTGTGAAGGCGATGGACCTCCCTGACGCCATGGCAGCGGTGGATTTGAAGTACGGAAACATATCGTCCAAGACAGCGCCCACTGGCCAAATGACGGGGTCGTATCCGCATGTAGACAAGTTTGCGGACACCGGCTCACACAAGACCAAGTTGTTCGCTCTGGTCGATCTGCCAGTTTGGTTTCCCCAGAGAGACAGAGATAAACGAGGGCTGTTTGTTGCTGCTCACGTCAACTTACGTTTGTTCCGTTCAACGGAAACAGCACAGTCAACACGCACAAGACAAGACAGCACTTCACCCGGAGGTGTCCCACGTGAGCCGTCATGGGCCAAGTACCCGGCGCGGGTTTCGATGAGTCGTGCGCAGGTCCGCAGTCCGGGGTTGCCTGGCTATTGGAATCAGTGGTATCTCGCGGCCGATGGAAGACTCCGTCAACTGAAAAGTGAGCGCGAGAGAAGTCTTGTCGTTCAACAAGGTGGAACGACCTACATCCCGGAGGCTTTGGGTACGACCATCTTCCTGATTCTGCATGTGAACGAGGCGATCTCCAAGGAAATGACACAGCCGGATAAGTCCTATTCGATGGATGTGGTCTTTGAGGGACTGGAGTCCCGGCAGACCAAATGGGGATTCTACCGTGATCAGGCATTGATCGAGCACGATTGGGACTGTGACCTTATATCTCGCGGGAACCTTGTAGGAGGATCGTCTGACGGATCGGAGAAGCGCCCAGACTACTTCCTTCCCGAAGCTCGTCCTGTTGTGGGTGCAGTTGAGGCGTCACTCGTGGGCGTTGTGCTGCGTGACGCATCGCGGGTTCCGGTGGCCGCTTGGCGCCAGTTTGGGGACGGTCGTGAGATTATCTTGCCTGGTCCAAGTGAGTCGGACATCCCCGAGCTGATTAAGGCACTTCGCGAATTTGAGCCTGGCGGAGGCCGGTCATTTGACAGCGAAGTAGCAAAGCCATTCCGTCGAATTGGGCGAAAGGCGGTACCCGCGTTAGACAAACTGCTGACAGACGGAAGCGACGTGGAGCGGATCCGGGCGGCACTTGTGTTGTCGCACCTTGGACCGTATGCTCGGTCTGCGAAACTGGCGTTGGCGAGAGCACTTGCCGATAAGAACTCACGTGTGGTACTGAATGCACTAAACGGACTTTGGCAGATTGAGGAATCGACGCCCGAGGCCATTTCCGGCGTATTGTCAGCGTTGCAGAGCGAGTCGGCGGACATCCGCTTAAATGCGGCTTATGCCTGGGCGATCGTAGCAGGTGACCGCGTCGAGGAGGGTATCCCGCTACTCAGTAAGCTACTGACGGACGCCGATCCAACAGTACGCAGCAGTGCTGCACGATCGCTGGAGGAACTCTCGCGGGATCAAAGAAGGTCGGTCGCTGATTCAGCCAGGGAGGCCATCGCGAAAGGTCAGGGCGGTCGGCGGACGGTCGAATCAACAACTGAGATCACGAACAGCATCGGCATGAAGTTGAGACTGATTCCTACGGGCACGTTCTCGATGGGGGCAGCGGATTCGGACAAGAAGATGTTCCCGGAAATCACTAACAAGTCCGCCTATGACGACGAGCGGCCACAACGCGAGGTTCGGATTGCGAAGCAATTCTACCTTGGCGTGACTGAGGTGACGCAGGGTCAATGGAAATCAGTGATGGGAACGGAGCCATGGTCGGGAAGGCCGTACGTGAAAGAGGGCACGGACTATCCGGCAATGTATGTGGACTTACAGGATGTGGCTGCGTTTTGTGAAAAACTGAGCAGCAAGGAGCGGGCAACTTACCGCCTACCGACCGAAGCGGAATGGGAGTATGCTTGCCGCGCAGGGACGATTACGATTTTCCACTTCGGCGACGATCCTTCGCGTTTGGAGGATTATGCCTGGTTCCGCGACAATACATGGGCTGTAGGTGCGAGGCACCCTCATC
>JAAYYU010000306.1 GCA_012515235.1 Candidatus Anammoximicrobium sp. | reverse complement strand
TATTTTGAAGTATTTTACATGCCAACATTTCGGCACCAGAATTTCTCTCCCGCGCACAAAAAAAGCCCTGATTCCGTGCGGTTGCACAAGAACTAGGGCTATGACCAAAAAGGGAACTTCAGACTAAATCAACAGCCCGCGGGTGTAGTGGGAACGTCGCCCCAGCGGATTGTCTGGCCGCTCGCCTCGTCCCGGCAACGGGAAATGACGAAGCCCGGCACGCGCATTTGCGGGTGCGGAAAAGGGACCGGGACCGCCCGCTGGAAGCTGGCCCTGGCAGGCGGAAAACCGCCGACGGCAGCAGCGCCGAGTATTTTTGCCGGCTGCAGGCGTTATAATTGCCGCCTGCGAAGGCGGCAAGTCTACCTCGCAGCCGGCCGACCGTTCGTTCCCGATGCAGTCTGGCGGGCCGGCGGTACGGAGTGGGCAGGCGCGCCGCCGCGGATCGGTTCAACAATCCGGAGAGCGGGATGCTTCATGAAGCGCTGATCTGGCTGGGCATCGTTTTTTGCGTGTTCCAGTCAGCGGCTTTTTCGGGCCTGAATCTGGCTGTCTTTAGCCTGAGCCGGTTGCGGCTGGAAGCCGCCGCCGAGGCGGGCGACAGGGACGCTCGGCGCGTCCTGACGCTGCGTCGCGACGCCAATTTCGTCCTGACGACCATCCTGCTGGGAAACGTCGCGATCAACGTGTTGCTCACCCTGCTGGCCGACTCGCTGCTGTCCGGCCTGGCGGCGTTCCTGTTGTCGACCGTGGCGATCACCTTCATCGGCGAAATCGCTCCGCAGGCCTATTTCTCTCGCCACGCGTTGCCGATGGCGGCGCGGCTGGCTCCGCTGCTTCATCTCTATCAAGCGTTGCTGTGGCCGTTCGCCCGGCCGGTCGGCAAGCTGCTGGATTCCTGGATCGGGCCCGAGGGCATCCCCTGGTTCCGCGAGGCGGAGTTGCGGGAAGTCCTGTTGCACCACGCCCGCCACGACGGGACGGAGGTCGGCCGCTTGGAGGCCACTGGCGCCGTCAACTTCCTGGCGCTGGACGACGTGGCGGTGGGGAACGAGGGCGAGCGTCTCGATCCGCTCAGCATCCTGGCCCTCCCGCTGCGGGACGGCTTCCCGGTCTTTCCGCACTTCCAGCGTTTGGCGGAGGATCCCTTCTTGCGGCAACTCGAAGCGTCTGGCAAAAAGTGGGTCGTCATCACCGATCCTTCGGGAGAACCTCGCTTTGTCATGGATGCGGACGAGTTTTTGCGCGAGGCGCTCTTCGACGCCGAGAGTTTCGATCCGCTGAGCCCCTGTCACCGCCCGCTGATCGTCCGCGACAGCAGGCTGCCGCTGGGCCAGGTCCTGGGGCGTCTGACGGTCCGTCCCGACTGGCCGGGAGATGACGTGATCGACGAGGACCTGATCCTCGTCTGGACCCCGGCCGACAAGCGCATCATCACCGGAGCGGATATCCTGGGCCGTCTGTTGCGGGGGATTGCCCGGGTCCGCAGCGTCCCGCCGCGACCGATGCGCGGCGGCGACGGCCCGACCGCGGGGCCGGGCGGATCGACCGCAGCGCACCGGGAGTGAATCCCAGAGATTCAAATCCTTGCATGACCGAGCTACTCAACGACCACTGGCCACAACTGCTCACGCTGTTGACCTTCGTTTTGGATGTGGGTCTGTCGTGCCACGCCATCTTGTACAAGCGCGACGCGCATGCCGCGGTCGCCTGGGTCGGCCTGATCTGGTTCGTCCCGGTCATCGGCTGGCTTCTGTACCTGATGCTGGGGATCAATCGGATTCAGCGGCGGGCGCGGTCGATCCGGCAGGGCGCTTGGCAACCGGAAGACCCCGTCGCCAAGGCCGCCGGCGAACTCGCAGCGGCCGACGGCGCGGCTGGCGGGAGCCACACCGGACTGCGGGCACTGGCCAAGCTGGTCCGCGACGTGACCGGACATCCGCTGCTGGCCGGCAACTCGGTGCTGCCCCTGCGGCGCGATTCCGCGTTCCCCGCGATGCTCGACGCGATCGGCGGCGCGCAGCACTCGGTGACGCTGACGACGTACATTTTCGACAACGACCCGGCGGGCGGCATGTTCCTCGACGCGTTGGCGCAGGCGGTGGCCCGCGGCGTCGCGGTCCGGGTCATCGTCGACGACCTGGGCGCCCGCTACAGCTGGCCGTCCATCGTCAACAAACTGCGGCGGGCCCAGATTCCCGTCGCCCGGTTCCTCCGCAAGATCCTGCCGCGGGCGCTTCCTTACGCCAATCTGCGGAACCACCGCAAGATCCTGGTGGTCGACGGCCGGCTGGGGTTTGCCGGCGGCATGAACATCCGCCAAGGCCATTGCGCCGACGCCGGGGCGGTGCGGCCCATCGAAGATTTGCATTTCCGCCTGGCCGGTCCCGTCGTGGCCCAATTGCAGGAGGTGTTCGCCGAGGATTGGGCGTTCTGCACGGACGAACGGCTGGAAGGCGACCGCTGGTTCCCGCCGCTCGATCCCGCCGGCCCGGTCCTGGCCCGCGGCATTCCGGACGGTCCGGACGAAGATTTCGAAAAACTGCGATTGACCCTACTCGGAGCGTTGGCCTGCGCTCAGTCCTCCGTGCGGATCGTGACGCCCTACTTCCTGCCCGACGCCGGCCTGATCAGCTCCCTGAACGTCGCCGCCATGCGGGGCGTGGAGGTGGACATCCTGCTGCCGGAGCAGACGAATCTGAGGCTCGTCCAGTGGGCTTGCCGGGCGTCGGTGTGGCAAGTCCTGGAGCGGGGGTGCCGAGTCTGGCTGTCTCCGCCGCCTTTCGATCACACGAAGCTGATGCTGGTCGACGGCCAATGGACGCTGCTCGGCTCGACCAACTGGGACCCCCGCAGCCTGCGGCTGAACTTTGAGTTCAACGTGGAGTGTTACGATGCGGAACTGGCGCAGACGCTGGAGGCCCTGGTCCAGGAGAAGCTGGCCGCCTCGCGGCGCCTGACGTTAGCCGAGGTGGACGGCCGCTCACTGCCCGTGCGGCTCCGCGACGGTGCGGCCCGGTTGCTGTCGCCCTATCTGTGAACGGCGCGCCGGGCCGGCGGCGCGGCCGGATCGGCGCAGCAGCCGACCGCCCACATCAGTTCGTTCTCACCCGCTTCATGCTGCTGCAGTCTGTCCCAGAAGCTCTGGCAGCGTCGCACGATCCGTTGCTTGACCGGGTCGTCCTCGTCCTCGTCCTCGTCCTCGGACTGCGCTATCCAGCGGGAGCGGGCGTCTTCGGCCGCCTCGGCGATCCGCGCAACATCCTCGTACAAGGTCGCGTGCTCGGCCCGCAGACGGCAGGCTTGTTCGGACAGGTGCGGCGCGACAGCCGTCGGCCGGTCGAAGTAGCCGAACGCCTCCTCGAGCGAGAAATGCATGGCGAGTTCGTCTCGCAACTGCGCCAGCAGGGACGCCAGCCTCTTGTGCGAAAGGCGCAGGGGCGGCCGGAGATCGCATACCGCGGAGAACTCGGCCATCAGACCGCGCAGCTTCTCGTTGTCTTCTTTGAGTTCCTGGAGGAACGCAGCGTTGACCGTGACCGTTCCGGTTTCTGTGGGCATCGTCTGTTCCTCGTCCGCAAGTGCTGCACGTCTTCCGCGACACGCCGCAGCGAAAGGCAAACGCCGTGTCAGGCTGCCAACTGCATTTTGTCGAAAGACCGGCAAAAGTCAAGGAAGACGCCGCGGCAATACGATCCGGCCCCGGCGGCGAGGCCCGGTCGCCGTTCGCTTGGCTGGCCGGGGCTTCGGCCTCCTGGTCAACGTCCGGCGAGTGTTGCGCGTGCGGGCTCAGGCCGAGCGTGCGGAGCTTGGCGCGCAACGTGTTGCGGGAGCCAGGTGTGCCGGGTCAGAACATCGAGGACGGGTAGGGCCACATCGCGCACCAACTCACCCCGTTCCGTGTTGAACGGGGCGACGAAGTGCGCGACCAGCAGCAGGCCGTCCGGCCGCTCGCGTCACGGCCCGCTCCACTGGATCGGCGGGGAGCGGCCGGGGAAGACGCCTGCGACCGCTCCGGGGATCATTCGCCGTCGGCGACCAGTTGTTCCAGCAACGGTTGGATGTCCGTGACGTGCTTCGGGTCGCCGCCCGCGCGGATCAGGCGGATTTTGCCTTCGCGGTCGATCAGCACGACGTGCGGAATGCGATGGACGACATAGTAGTCGGCGAGCGAACTGCCTTTCTGGATGGCGATGCGGTAGCGCAGTTGGTGGCGCTCCGCGAACTTGGCCAGCATCTCGCGTTCTTTCAGGGGAGCGACTTTTTCTTGGCCGAAAGCGCGGACTGGGCGGCGGAGTCTCGGGTCCCACACATAGTTGGAGTAGCGGGTCAAGCCGATGATCACCAGGCCTTTGTCCGCGTATTTGTCATGCCACTCGCGCAAGCGGGGAAGCGCGGCAAGGCTGGGCCCGAACCAGACGGCCCAGAAGTCGAGCAGCACGACTTTGCCCTTCAGGTCGTCGGCCGTCAGCGGGTCTCCGTTGATCCAGGCTTCGACGTCCAGCGGCGCCGCGTCCTTGCCGATAAGGGCAGCCCGCTGTCCGGCGCGGTCGATCAGACCCTGGAGACGGGACAAGCTTTGATCGGCCCCCTCCAGCGCGGACTTGGCCGACGGTTCTTTCACGTTCGGGCGCAACCCCTCCAGAAACGCCTTGGCTGATGCCAGCGTCTGTTCGGCGCACGCGGGATCTTGGGCTGCCAAGGGCCCCAGTTCTATCCACAGCCTCTGCCCGTACATGGCGATGTTCGCAGCCTCGTCCGGCTTTGCGTTCAGCCTGGCTTCCAATTCCACACGGGGAGTGCGTGCCAGTCTGGCGGCTTGCCTGGCCGCGTCGATGGAGTGTTGCAGCCAAGCGAAATCCCGCACGGCGCCGTCCCAGGCCTTCTTGGCCGGTCCCTCTGCAATCCTCGGTCTCAGCCCGTCCAGAAAGCCCTTGGCCGCTTTGAGACTCTCTTCCGCAAGATCGGTCGCCGAGTAAACCAGCAGCAGGACCTCCATCCGCACCTTCTGGGCGTACTGCGAGATCGTCGGTCCGTCGTCCGGCCGGGCCTCCAATCGGGCCTCCAGTTCCCCGCGCGGCATCCGCACCAGGCGGATCCGCTGCTCCCGGAAACCGAGCGTCCACCGGGCTCTGGCGAGCATCTTCTTCGTCTCGTCCTGGGTCGGCTGGAGCGAATTCAAAAACCGCCTCATGGCCTCGACCCGCTTCTGGGCCTCGTCGGGGTTGACGTTGCCGAGCCTCAACAACGGCGGGAAGTTGCTCGCCATGTACTGATTCCAGACGGACAGGTCGTCGGGATTCCGTCGCAGCTGTTCTTCGAGCGCCGCCAGCGCACCCGCCTGGGGGCCTTCCGCCTCGACTCTCGGCGCGTCCGCCGCAAGGGCCACGGCTGGCAAGAAAACCGCAGCGACGGCCAGTGAGCTGAAGAGTTTCATACTCGATCGACTCCGTGCAGGAACGTGAGACATGAACGGACATCGAGAAAATCACGACCCGCGATGGGGGCGCCCAGGAGACTCCGTTATTTAACCACCGCCCTGCGGTAATTACCAGCACCAAACGGGAAACGGACACGGAAAGACGCCGTCCATGACGGCACGCTCGCGCGAAATGGGGTCAGGCTTACAGAATTCAATTTTGGCCGAGCAGGGTCGTACCAGATGGCTGGCGTCACGATCGGCCAGAATTGAATTCTGTAAGCCTGACCCCAGCGCCCAAACCGGGGCTTCATCAACGACGCGTAGAGTTTGTCGCCCTCGATCGAGACGCACCAAGGCTCAGGCCTTCGAGGAGTCGCCGCCTCTCTTGGAGTCCGCCAGGCGGCTGCGCCGCTGGCCGTAGACCGCATAGCAAGCGAGGCCCACGGCCAGCCACACGGCGAACCGCGCCCAGGCCAGATAGGGCAGGCCAGCCAACAGCCACAGGCAGGCGACGACGCCCAGCAGCGGGATCACCGGCACCCACGGCGTGCGAAAGGGCCGCTCGCGGTGCGGGTCGCGGCGGCGGAGGACGAGGATGCCCAGGCAGACGATCAGAAAGGCCGACAGCGTGCCGATGTTGCACAGATCGGCCATCTCCTCCAGGCTCGCCAACGCCGCGCCCCCCGCGACAAAGACCCCCGTGACCAGCGTGGCAAAGTACGGTGTGCGGAAACGCGGATGCACTCGCGAAAACACCGGCGGCAGTAGCCCGTCGCGGGACATCGACATCAGGATCCGCGGCTGCCCCAGTTGAAACACCAACAGCACGGCCGTATGGGCCACCACCGAGCCGAAGGCCACAATCCCCGCCGCCCAATCCAACTGGGCCACGCGCATGGCCACCGACAGCGGTTCGGCCGTGTTCAACTGCGTCCACGGCACCATGCCCGTGAGCACGGCCGCCACCACGACGTAAATCACGGTACACACGGCCAGCGAACCGAGGATGCCGATCGGCAAATCGCGGCTGGGACGGCGGCACTCCTCGGCCGTCGTCGACACCGCGTCGAAACCGATGAACGCAAAGAACACCACCGCCGCGCCGGCCTGAATCCCAGGCCAGCCGTTGGGCGCAAACGGCTGCCAATTCTCCGGCCGCACGTAAAACAGGCCGCAGACCACAAACAATCCCAGCACGGCCAGCTTGATCGCCACCATCACCGCGTTGAACCAGGCGCTCTCGCGAATGCCGACCAGCAGCACGCCGGTCAACAGCGTGACAATCGCGACCGCGGGCAGGTTGAACACGATCGGGACGCCGAACATTCGCGGCGCTTGATCCAGAATCTCCGGCGTGTGCAGCGCGGTCCGCAGGTCGCTGGCCAACCACCGCGGAAACTCGACGCCGCACCCCCGCAGCAACTCGCAGAAGTATCCGGACCAGGACACCGCTACGGCGATGTTGCCCACGGCGTATTCGAGGATCAGGTCCCAGCCGATGATCCAAGCGATCACTTCGCCCAGCGTGGCGTAGGCATACGTGTAGGCGCTGCCGGAAATCGGGACCAGCGCGGCGAGTTCCGCGTAACACAGCGCGGTCAGCGTACACGCCAGGCCCGTCAGCAGGAAGGACACGACCAGGGCCGGCCCCGCGCCGGGCCGCAGCGCGTCGCCCGCCGCCGCAGTGCCCACCAGGGCAAAGATCCCCGCGCCCACGATCGCGCCCACGCCCAGCAGGATCAAATCCACCGGGCCCAAGGTCCGCTTCAATTCGCCCCCCCGCCGCTCCTCGGCAACGATGGAGTCGATCGTCTTGGCCCGAAACAGGAATCGCATCCGCAGCTTCCTTTGCGCGACGTGGAGCGGCACTCAACAAGCCGGCTTGCAAGGAAAGGCCGGGCTGTCAGTCCACCTCCTTGACCCTCACCACATCCATCCACTGCCCGGTGTGTGCGATCGTGATCTGGCTGAGCGAGTTAGGGCGATCGGCGGCGCACACCAGGCCCGCCAACAGCTGCTGGCTGCCCGCCTCAAACCGCCCCGCTGCGGCGCACCAAGGAGTGCCCTTGCCGCGGTCGCCCGGCAAACGCACGTTGCCGAAGAAGGAACTGACGAACCCTCGGGTGCTCAGCTGGCACGGCCACAGACGAATCAGCGGCCCCTGCGCGGCGACGACGTCCGCGAGGCCCGGCACCAAGTCGTCCAACAGGGCCGGCACGTCGCTCTCAGCAGGCGTCGGGCTGTTGCGCCCCGCGGGCGCCAGCACGAGCACCGCCAGCCGCACGGGCGTGCCGTAGAACTCCAGCCGCGGGCCGTCCGCGGGCGGTCCGTGGGCGGGCAACTCCGCCACGTCGATCCGCCAATCCGGCGACGCCGGCTCCGGCTGCCGCGCGCGGCGGCGAAGCAACAGAAACAAGATCAGCAGCAGGAGGAACGCGGCCACCGCCACGGCGCCGCCCCACACCACGGCGTCGGGCCACTGTCGCAGGATCTGCAACGGTTCATTCATGCGGCGGCTCCTTCAAACCTTCTCCGCGCCGCAGCGGCGTCAGCCGCCTTGTTCGGCGGGCCGCGCGTCGCGCAGTTCGGCGGCGGGGCGGTCGGGGGTGCGAGGTGTCAGCGTTTCGGCCGTGCCGGGAACGATGCGCGGGACCGGGTCGGAGTCTGCGAGGATCCGCTGCAATTCCTCCGCGTCGATCGATTCGACTTCGATCAGCCGCCGCGTGATCGCTTCCAAAGCCGAACGGCGGGTCTCCAGAATGTGCCGCACCTGCTCCATCGCCTCCTCGATGATCCGCCGCACTTCTTCGTCGATTTCGCGGGCCGTTTTCTCGCTGTGCGTCCGCAGCCGCTCCTCGGCTCCCGCCATCGCCAAAAACGGCGACCGCGTCGTTTCGCGATAGCTGACGCGTCCCAGGCGGCTCATGCCAAAGTCCATCACCATGCTGCGGGCGATCTCGGTCGCCCGTTCGAGGTCGTTCTGCGCGCCGGTCGAGATGTCCGTGAACACCAGTTCTTCCGTGATCGTTCCCGCCAGCAGGACCTGGATCCGGCTCGCCAACTCCGACTTGGTCATCAGGAACCGGTCGCCTTCGGGGCGCTGCAGCGTATAGCCCAGGGCCGCCAGACCGCGGGGGATAATCGACACTTTGTGGACCGGGTCCGTGTTGGGCAGCGAGCAGGCGACCAGCGCGTGCCCGGACTCGTGATAGGCCACGCGGTGCTTCTCGTCGTCGCTCATCACGCGCTGTTTCTTCTCCAGTCCGGCCGTGACGCGTTCCACGCCGTCGTTGAATTCGGCCATGCCGACGGCCGAACGGCCTTTGCGCGCGGCCAGCAGCGCGGCTTCGTTGACCAGGTTGGCCAGATCGGCGCCGACGAAGCCCGGCGTGATCGAAGCGACCTGTTTCAGATCGACCGTCTCGTCCAGTTTGACGTTTTTGACGTGGACCTTGAGGATCGCTTCCCGCCCGCGGATATCCGGCCGGTCGACCAGCACCTGGCGGTCGAACCGTCCGGGCCGCAGCAGCGCCTGGTCCAGCGTTTCGGGCCGGTTCGTCGCGGCAATCACGATCACGCTGGCCTTCGAGTCGAAACCGTCCATTTCGACCAGCAAGGCGTTCAACGTCTGTTCGCGCTCGTCGTGCCCGCCGACGACGCTGCCCATGCGGCTCTTGCCCAGCGCGTCCAATTCGTCGATGAAAATAATACACGGGGCCTTGGCCTCGGCTTGCTGGAACAGGTCCCGCACGCGGGCCGCCCCGACGCCCACAAACATCTCCACGAAATCGCTGCCGGACAGGCTGAAGAACGGCACGCCCGCTTCGCCGGCGATCGCTCGGGCCAGCAACGTCTTGCCCGTACCCGGCGGGCCGACGAGCAGCACGCCCTTCGGAATCCGTCCGCCAAGACGCTGGTACTTCTCCGCCGACTTCAGAAAGTCCACGACTTCGCGGACTTCCTCGACGGCTTCGTCAATCCCCGCGACGTCGTCAAAGTTGATGTCGATGTCCTCCTGGGCGTACAACCGCCCCCGGCTGCGGCCGAACGACATGGGCGAGCCCGCGCCGCCCAACCGCCGCAGCATGAAGAAGAACAGCCCGACGAACAGGGCCGAGATCATCAGCAGCGGCATGTAGGACCTCCAGATGCTCGGCCCCGGCTCGTTGGCGTAGGGCAGTCGGCATTCCTCCAGCTTTTGCAGCAGCTTCTGTTCGGCCTCGCTGGAGGTTGACTTGACCACCCGGAACGGCACGCCGGCGCGTTCCTTTTCGCCGCTGGCGGTTTGGGCCGTGGGCTCGCTGGGCTCCTCGCCCGCCGTCTCGCCGAGTTCCCGAATGTCCACCAACCCGCTAATGGTTTGCATGCCGTTACGCAGTTCGCGCAAGTTGCTGTAGCGGAAGAACTTGAAGCGTCCTTCTCCGGCAGGTTTTTTCACCACAATGTGAGGCGAACTGTGGACCGGCTTTCCCTGTTCATCCAGCTGGCTGACCTCGATCAGCCGCAGAAAGTCCGAGTAGGGGATATCGTGTCCCACGTTGTTCACAAAGAACATGGTGACCACGAAGGTGGCGGCCCCGACCAGGATCAGGTACCAGAACACACTCTGGCCGCCGGAATTGTTCTTGGGTTCGTTGGGGCGGCGCGAGTTGCCGCTGTTGTCGCTCATCGAAGGACTCCCGGTTATTCGGGTTGCCTGTTCACGAATGCCCGTCTAAAATTCGCCGTCGGACGAAACTCCATGCGTCCAAGCAAGTTGCACCGACCGATGCGAATTCTGAGGGCCTGGGCGGCGGGGGTCAGCCCGGTCTGACCTGGCCCCTTTCCAACGGTGTGGGCGGTGCAATCGCACGGGTCCCTGTTTGGGACGCACGCGTCAGACCGTTCCCGCCAACATGTAGGATTGTTCCAACCACAGAGTATTTTTCCCAATAAACTGCTGCTCGGCAACCAGAGTTCGCCGATTCTCCGACTCCCGCGAGTCATCTTTTTTCCATGAGCCGTCCGTCACGTAAGATCGTCATCCTTGGTTCGACTGGCAGCATCGGCAGCAGCACACTGGACGTTGCCGCCGCGTCGCAGGGCAATCTGCAGGTGGTGGGGTTGTCCGCCAACCGCAGTTGCCAGCGGTTGCTGGAACAGGCCCAGCGGATTCGTCCGCGCTGGGTCGTGGTGACGGACGAGCAGAGCGGTCGGCAGTTCGATTGGACGGAGTTGCCCAGGGAAACGCAGCTGTTGCTGGGCCGGGAGGGAATCGAGCGGATGGCGACCCAGGCCGAGGTCGATGTGGTTGTCGCCGCGGTCGTGGGCAGCGCCGGCCTGGCGGGAGCGTGGGCGGCCGTTCAGGCGGGCAAGACGCTGGCGCTGGCGAACAAGGAAACGCTGGTCATGGCGGGGCCGCTGGTCATGCGGGGGGCGGCAGAGCGCGGGGCGACGATCCTGCCGGTGGACAGCGAACACAGCGCGGTCTTCCAGGCGCTCCAGGCGGGCCGCCGGCAGGATTTACAGCGGATCGTCCTGACCGCCAGCGGTGGGCCGTTTCGCGAGCACACTCAAGAACAACTCGAAACCGTCACGGTCGAAGACGCGCTGGCCCATCCCACCTGGGACATGGGCCGGAAGATCACGATCGATTCGGCGACGATGATGAACAAGGCCCTGGAGATCATCGAGGCCCGTTGGCTGTTCGACTTACAGCCGGACCAGATCGACGTGGTGATTCACCCGCAGTCGGTGGTCCATTCGCTGGTCGAGTTTCGCGACGGGGCGGTGATCGCCCAGTTGGGGACGCCGGACATGAAGTTGCCGATCCAGTACGCCTTGAGTTATCCTGAGCGGTGGGAGAGTCCTGCGGCCAAGCTGGATTTTCGCCGCGTGTTTTCGCTGGACTTTTTCCCGCCGGACGCGAGGCGCTTCCCGGCTTTGGCCTTGGGGCACGAGGTGGCGCGGCAGGGCGGAACGGCCGGGGCGGTGTTGAACGCGGCCAACGAGTCGGCCGTAGCCGCCTTCCTGCAACGACAAATTTGTTTCACGGAGATCGTGCCCGCTTGCCGAGCCGTTCTTGACGTACACAATTACGAACCGAACCCCTCGCTTCCGCAACTGTTGGCGTTGGATGCGTGGGCCAGGAAGGAGATGACGAAGTGGATTGGTGCTTGATCGCCGATATCAGCGGGTTTCTGTCGACGCTCTGGATGATTGCCGCGGTGGCGGCCGGGCTGGGGCTGGTCATCTTCGTGCATGAATTGGGGCACTTCCTGGCCGCCAAAGGCTGCGGCGTCAAAGTCGAGAAGTTTTACGTCGGCTTCGACATCCCGATGGGGCCGCTGCCTGCGAGCCTGCTCAAGTTCCGCCTCGGCGAAACGGAATACGGCGTCGGCATTTTGCCGCTGGGCGGATACGTCAAGATGCTGGGGCAAGACGACAATCCCCGCAACCAGGCAAAGGAGAACGAACGCATCAAGGTCCGCATGGACGCGCCCGACCTCGCGGACGGCGCGGACGGACCGCCAGCGGCGGCGACCGACGCCGGCACGGCCGCCAGTGCCTCCGGCGAGTTCGTCTGGGATCCGCGGAGCTATCCGGCCAAGCCGGTTTGGCAGCGGATGATCATCATCTCGGCGGGCGTGATCATGAATCTGATCTTCGCCGTGGTATTCGCCGCCATCGCTTATCGTCAGGGGGTCAGCTACATGCCCTGCGTCGTGGGCGGCACCGCGCCCGGCGATCCGGCCTGGGTCCACGGACTGAACGCCGGCGACAAGATCCTGCAGATCGGCCGCCATGGCCGGCCCGACGAACAATTGCGTTTCGACAAGGACCTGATGATCGACGTGACGCTCAACGGAGCGAAGCATCCACTGGATCTGCTCGTGCGCCGCGCGGGCCAAAGGGATCCGGAGTGGCTTTCCCTGACGCCGACCGACCGGTTGGCCGATTTCGATCGCCCGGCCACGCTGGGCGTCCGGCCCGCGGGGACGACCATCGTGGCAGCCGTCCGGCCCGAAACGAGCGAACCGGCCGCCGGTTCCGGTTATGACGAACTGCAGGCGGGTGACGAAATCGTGGCGCTCGACGGCGAGCCGCTGCCCCGCGACGCGGACGCGGGAATCATCTTCGAACACGAACTGGAGCGGCGGCTGGCGACGCGAATGACGCAGCCCGTGAAACTGACGATCCGCCGCGCGGACCAGACGCGGGACGTCACCTTGCCGCCGACTCCGCTGCGGATGACGGGGCTGGTGATGGAGGTCGGTCCGGTTCTCGGCGTGCGGCTCGGTTCGCCGGCGGAGCAGGCCGGGTTCCGCGAAGGAGACGTCCTGGTTTCGCTGGCAGGCGAGGAAATCGGCGACGCGGTGACGCTGGCCCAGCGTCTGCTGCCGCTCGTCGGCCAGGAGGTCGAATTCGGAGTCCGGCGGCCCGGCGCCCCCGCGCCCCTGCTGTTGCGCGCCACGCCGGTCGCCCCCAACTCGTTCCAGGACGGGTTCAGCCCCGGCTTGCCCGTGGCGCTGGAATGCCTGGGGCTGGCCTTCCAACTCACGAACGTCGTCAAGCAGGTCGTGGCCGACAGTCCTGCGGCCGCAGCCGGATTCCGCGCCGGGGACAGGATTGTCTCCGCCGCGTTCATCCGCGACGGCAGGCAAGACGGGGATCCCATTGCGCTGATCCGGACGGAATCCTGGCTGTCGCGGCAACGGCGGCGACTGGGGAGCGAGTCCGAGGAGTCGGACCGGGGCGAGACGGATTTGCCGAATTGGTATTATGTGCACAGCGTCTTGAATCTCGCTCCCAGCGTGAACCTGGAGTTGACCTATCGGCGCGGCCCGGACGCCGAACAGACGGTCTCGCTCGTCCCCGCCTTCTCGGACCGTTTCTTCCACCCGGTGAGGCAGTTCACGACTCGGCCGCTGTCCCCGGTGCGGGTTGCCGAATCGTGGTCGGAGGCCTGGTCCTTGGGCTACGTCGAGACCGAGATCAGCGTCAAGAAGGTCTTGGCGGTCCTGCATCGTCTGTTTACGGGAGGCATCTCGTACCGCAGCTTGGGCGGCCCGATCATGATTGTGCGGGCGGCCGGAGCCGAGGCCTCGGAGGGCGTGGCGCGGCTGCTGGTGTTCCTCACGTTTCTGAGCGCCAACCTGGCCGTTCTCAACTTCCTGCCCATCCCCGCGCTGGACGGCGGTCACATGCTGTTTCTGGCCGCCGAGGGGATTCGCGGCAAGCCGCTGAACGAACGGCTGCAGGTCACCCTGACGCTGATCGGCGTCGGTTGCCTGCTCAGCCTGATGGTGCTGGTGTTCGGCCTGGACATCCAGCGGTTTTTCTGAGCGGCCGCTGCACCAGTCGTCCGGCGGCTTCCCGGAATCCGGACGGCCGGCGCGGCCTGCGGTCCCTGTTGCTCTGCGGTGTCGCGCTGCCTAGAATGACGCGCAGGCCAGGCAATTTGGTCTGAGGTTCGCTCCTCCACACTGAAAAGGAACTCAACATGTTTCGTCGGTTACCGAAGCGGTCGTTGTTGATGTTGTTGGCCGGGCTGGCGATGGGCCTGCTGGTCGGCGTGGGCATGATGCTCGGCACGCTCGTGGCCGTGAAACAGGCTCCGGCCACCGGGTTGCAGTTCCCGGAGACCCTGCTGCACGCCTCGGCGTCGCACAGCGGCAAGTCGATGGCCATGGCGACGGGCTACGTGGACGAAGAAGCCGAGGGCGTGTACATCCTGGACTACCTGACCGGCGACTTGCAGTGCTGGGTGCTCAATCCCCGCACGTTCCAGTGGGGAGGCGTGTACAAGTACAACGTCATCAATGACCTGGGCGTCCAGCAAGGCAAGGAGCCGAGTTACGTGATGGTGACCGGCCAGATGCAGTTCCGGCGCGGGGGCGGCGCGCAGATGCCGGCCGTCTGCGTGGTCTACGTGGCCGACGCCAACACCGGCAATTTCGCCGCCTACGGCATGCTTTGGGATCGGACCATGGCCGCCGGCGGACGCCCGCAACAGGGCTCGCTGAACCTGCTGGGAACCGGCAAGGCAAGGACCCTGGAAATCCGCGAATGATCGCAAGGTTTGCGATCCGCGAATCGCCTGCGGCCGGACGCTCGAAACGCGCGCCGCTCGAAGCCCGGCGTTTCGGAACAGCCGGACTTCTTCGCGCCGGGCCCGCCCCGTCGCCGGCGGGCCTCGTTCGACCGAGCGCTGTCCGGTGACAGGCGAGTGCCAGGGCGCTCGCCGCCAGTCGGGCGGATCGCCGGTCACCGGTGGCGAGCGTCATTCCGCTCCCTTGTTTTGCGAGCCATGCTTACCCGATCGCGGCCAGCGCGCCGCGGATGTAACCGACCGACTCCGCCAAGCCCGCCAACGGGTCACGCTCGTCCTTCTCGTGCTCGAACGAGGCCACGCGCGAGTAGTTGATTTTTAGCAGTGCGCGCAGCAGCGCCGGAATGTCGAGCACGCCGCGGCCGATCTCGACGGTCTTGCCTTCCGCTGCGGCGGCGGAGACGTCCTTGACGTGCAGGTCCAGCAGCCGGTCGGCAAACCGCTCGACATCCGCAATCGGATCCGCGCCGATCCGCGCCGTGTGGCCGACGTCGATACACAGACCGATGCGTTGGTCGAATTTCTCGACTTTCCGGTAGATGCTCTCCGGCGTGGGATAGATCTTGTCGCCCGGCCCGTGGTTGTGAATCGCCACTTCGAGGCCGGACTGCTTGACCTTTTCGTTCAGCAACGGAAGCAACTCCGGGAGCGGAGCCGCGACGATCGTGCGCATGCCGGCCGCCCGGGCATAGTCGAACGCCTGGTTGACGTCCTGATCCGTCTTCATCGAAACAACGCCGCAGCCGTACAAGTCGAGTTCCGCCTGTTTGACCTTGGCTACCGCCGCCGAGATCTGTTCGGCCGTGGCGTCCAGCGGCAGATGGAAGCTCTTCAAGCAGAGGTGCGTCAGGCCCACCCGCCGGGTCATGGCGAGCGTCTCGTCCAGGTCGAATTTCCGCAGCGTGTACGAAGCCAGCCCCAGCGAAAACAAAGCTTTTCTCCTGTCGGCTTCCGGCCTCGCTTCCGCGGCGGCGCCGAGCCGCCCGAAAACCGGGCCGACGGCCAGCGCGGAACCGGCAGCACCGGTCATTCGGAAAAAGTCGCGTCGGGACGGTGCGTCACAAGATGACATACTGGCTCCTTTCGTCAATCGCTTGTACTACTTGGGTCTTGACTTTCGGTTCGGAGACGGGAAGCCTTCCCTTGAAGATCTCAAATCCTGCATCCCAGCCCTTCATCCTTCATCCTTCATCCTCTTGTCCACAGCCTCGACCAGCCGGTCGATTTCGTGGCAGGTATTGTACAGGTGGCACGAGACGCGAATCCAGCGGCGGTCTTTCCAGGCCACGATCGGCACCTCGATGCGCTCGTCGGCCCACAACTGTCGCTGCAGTGCCGCCGCGTCGCCCGGCGGCAGCGGCACGTGGGCCATGCAGCCGTACCAGTCGGGCGAATCCGGCAGGATGGGCGTTTGCCCGGTCAGCTCGACCAGGCGCTGGCGCGCGTACTGGGCCAGGGCGTGCGTGTGTCGGCGGAAGCGGTCAAAGCCGACTTGCTCCAGAAAGTCGATCGCGGCCGGAATCGTCAAATAGGGCGAGAAGTCCCGCGTGCCGTACCAGATGAATTCGTCGCTCCACGTCTCCAGCCGCCCCGGCGGCAGCCGTCCCCAACTCGTCAGCGGCGTACGGATCAGCCCGTGATGCTGCGGCGCCACGTACAGAAACCCGCTGCCGAACGGAGCGCTGAGCCATTTGTGGCAACTGGCGCAGTAGAAATCGCAGCCCAGCCGTTCCAACTCCAGCGGCAACTGGGCCACCGCGTGAGGGCCGTCGATGCACACCAGAATCCCCCGCCGTTTGGCCTCGGCGACAATCGGCTCCACCGGCAGCGTGACCGCCGTCGGCGACGTGATGTGGCTGACGACCAGCAATCGGGTGCGTTCGGTCACGGCAGCGAAGATCGCCTCGACGACCTGATCGGCCGCTTCGATCGGCAGCGGCAACGAGGCGGTGGCCAGGACGGCGCCGGCGGCCGATTCCACCGCGTGGCGCCAGATCCGCTGGACCGCCCCGTACTCGTGATCCGTCAGCAGGACCTCGTCGCCCGGCCCCAAGCGCAGGCTGTGCGCCAGCACGTTCATGGCCGCTGTGGCGTTCTCCGCAAAGACCAGATTCCGTTCCTCCGCGCCGAGCAAACCGGCCAACCGCTGCCGGGACTGGAACCAGGCCGGCTCCAGCTGGCGGAAAAAGAACTCCATTGGCTGGGCGTCCATCTGCTCCTGCCAGGCGCGCCGGGCGGCCCGCACGGCTTGCGGCGGCGGACCGAAGGAACCGTGATTCAGATACGTCACGCCCGGAGCCAAGTGCCATTGGGAACGCCAGTACGCCGCCTCGGACTCGTCGAGAAAGCCGGACATGAAATCTCACCTGCTGGACGTCGGAACAAGAGCGAACCAAGGCCCTGTTATAACGCGCCGACGTGAGAGATCAAACACACCGGCAGCGGATTGGCGGGCCAGGGAAGTCGGGCTCCGGCGGGGCGTCCAGGAAGCCTGGTTTCCCGGTCGTTTCGCCAGCCGCTCGGTCGCGCGAAATGGGGTCAGGCTTACAGAATTCAATTTTGGCCGAGTTGGGTGCCAGCCACGTCGTACGACTCTACTCGGCCAAAATTGAATTCTGTAAGCCTGACCCCAGCACCAAAACCGTGACTTCATCAACGACGCGGGCAAGTGCCGGAATCCCGTTTGGTGGTAACAGCGGGTCCGCAGACAAATCCTCGAAAACACCGCGTCTTCTCGTTCGCACATCCTCTAAACCCTGTGCGCCAGGTCCCCTGCTTGCCACCCCTTAACTCGCCAAACTGCCCATCGCAATTCGTTGTCGTGTCAGCATTTGTCCCGTTCCGGACCGCGCTCTGGCGTTCGCGCCCCGACCTCGGAGTGTGGAGGCTGCTTTGACGAGGCGACCGTCAGCTCTCGAACGATGCTCCGCCGGTCTGAGACGCTTCTTGTCTGCCGGGCGCAAACAGACTAAGCTCTTTGGGCAATTCCGGCCGCGCCGATTTCAACTGACCAGGTGATCCATGCCCCACGACCGATACGAGAATCCGTTGATTGTCCGTTACGCTTCCAAGGAGATGAGCCGGCTGTGGAGCGACGACAAGAAATTCGGCACCTGGCGGCGGTTGTGGGTGGCGCTGGCCGAGGCGGAGCAGGAGTTGGGCCTGGCGATCAGCGACGAGCAGATCGCCGAACTCCGCGCGCATGTCGACGACATCGATTACGACGCGGCGAACGGGTACGAGCGCCAGGTCCGGCACGACGTGATGGCCCACGTCCACGCGTATCGCGACATCTGCCCGGCGGCAGGCCCGATCATCCATCTGGGCGCGACCAGCTGTTACGTGACGGACAATACGGATCTGATCCTGTTCCGCGAGTCGCTGCAATTGGTCATCCGCCGGCTGGCGGGGGTGATCGTCGCGTTGGGGGATTTTGCGGTCAAACATCGCGACCTGGCGTGCCTGGGCTTCACGCACCTGCAGCCCGCCCAGCCGACCACGGTGGGCAAACGGGCTTGTCTGTGGGCCTATGACTTGGCGCTGGACCTGCACGAAGCGGAGCACCGGCTGGAGCAGTTGAAGGCCCGCGGCGCCAAGGGCACGACGGGGACGCAGGCCAGTTTCATGGCGCTGTTCAACGGCGACCACGACAAGCTCCGGCGTCTGGACCAGTTGGTGGCCACGAAGATGGGCTTCGACGCCACGTACGCCGTCACGGGGCAGACGTACACGCGCAAGATCGACTCGCAAGTGGTCGACGTCCTGTCGGGCGTCGCCCAGTCGGCGCACAAGATGGCCACGGACCTGCGGCAGTTGGCCAGCCGCAAGGAGATCGAGGAGCCGTTCGAGGCAAAGCAGATCGGCTCGTCCGCGATGGCGTACAAGCGCAACCCGATGCGCAGCGAGCGGATCTGTTCGCTGGCCCGCTATGTAATCAGCCTGCAGTCCAGTCCCGCCAACACGTTGGCCGTGCAGTGGCTGGAACGGACGCTGGACGACAGCGCCAATCGCCGGCTGGTCCTGCCGCAAGCCTTCCTGGCCGTGGACGCGGTGTTGATCCTGTGCCAGAACGTCTGTTCCGGGCTGTGCGTGTATCCCCAGGTGATTGCCAAGAACTTGCGGGACGAGTTGCCGTTTATGGCCACGGAAAACATCCTGATGGCTGCCGTCAAGGCGGGCGGGGACCGGCAGCTGTTGCACGAGCGGATTCGCCAGCACAGCCAGGCGGCCGCCGCGGCGGTCAAGCTGGAGGGCCGCCCCAACGACTTGATCCAGCGACTGGCCGGCGACGAAGCCTTTGCCGGGATCGACCTGGAAGCGGCGTTGGACCCCGCCCAGTTCTTCGGCCGCGCGCCGCAGCAGGTGGACGAGTTCGTCGAACAGATCGTGGGGCCGGTCCGCCAGCGTTACGGGCGGGAACGGCTGCAGGCCGAAGTGTCGGTTTGAGAGCAGGCCGACCGCGCGTCCCTCGCCAAAGTCCATCTGCCCTCACTCGACGAGGAACTCCCGGAGCCGCTCGCCGATGAGGGTTTCCAAGGTGCGCGCCTGGCTGCCCGCCCCGTCCTGCACTCGGTCCTTTCGCTGATTCGACGGGGACAACGGGAACGCCTGCCCGACTTCCTTCATCCACCTGTTCGGGACACGAACGCCACGCGGCGAGGCGTCAGCCCGTCGTTCGCCGTGGCGTGCAACTGCGAGGTTACTCCTTCCACAGCTCCCGGATCGTCTCCAGCGTCCGCTCGACCAGCACCTGGCCGCCCTCGGGGCCGATGCGGTTGCTCTGGATCACCGCGCTGTAGCCCCCGCCGCGCACGGCACGCTGGCTCGGCAGGTAGCCGGCGGAGCCGGTCAGTTGAATGATGAACGTCTGCACGGCCGGACTGCGGGCCTTGATCTGGACGCCGTAGTCGGTGAACAGTTCGAACTCGTTGGTGGCGATGGCCACGTCGCCCAGGCGCAACACGTGCAGTTCCATCGTAAAGATGCCGGCGGTGCCGGCCTGCTGGGCCTCGTAACGGTCCACGACGGCCTGGTTCCAAAGGTAGTTCCAGCGCTGGGCGGGATCCGCGGCGTACTTGGCCGCCTGCTGGCGAGCCTCGGCGACTTCCGCCTCGGTCACCTCGCGCCAGGGCAACTCGACGGCCTGCACGCGATGCGCCAGGCGGACGTCGCTGCGGATGTCTTTCCGGGCTCCTTCGTAGGCCTCTTCCCAGCCGTTGACGATCCGGCGGGCGATCTCGTCCAATCGCGTCAGGCCGCCGCGCAGCTTGCGCATCCGCTCGTCCGCCGCGGTGCCGAACATCAACCGCGAGGTATGGTCGCCGCTGGCGCCGGCCCAGCCGAGCACGAGCAGGTCTTGGCCGTGCCGCTCGCGCAGGGTCTGGCGCACCGGGTGCCAGAAGTCGGCGTTGATGTTGGAGCCGCCGCCCACTTCCTGCGAGGGGCAGGCGATGTTGACCGCCGTGGCGATGAGCTTCTCCTGTTGGTCCCAGAAGAAGAGGACTTCCAGGCCGTGGTCTTCATAGCCTTCGATGGCGCGGAAGTCGGGGCGGTTGGTCCTGCCGTACATCTGCGCGCTGCCGTCGGCATACACCGTGCGGCGATTCTGGGCCACGACCGCCTGGCCCAGCCCCCAACCGACCTTGCCGGGCTTGCGTTTCTGCCAGCTTTCGACGACCGCGTCGGCCACCTTCGCCGTCAGGAACTCGGCGTACTCGGTCGGCGTCATGATCCCGTCCGGCAGCGTATAGCGGCCTTCCGCCGTGACCGGCGCGGTGTGCGTGTGCGTCGCGCCCAGCGACAGTTTGCTGAGATCAAAGTCGGGCAAACGCGACTTGACCTTCTGGCGCACCTTGTCCAGGATCCCCGGGCGAATCGCCACCAGGTCGCAGGAGACCAGGATCGCCTCGTCGCCCGCCTTGTCGCCGTCGCGCGATTGCAGGGCCAGCGCCGTGGCGGAGAGCGGGGTTTCGACCTTCCTGGAAATCCGCGCATTGCGTTGGCCGTCGAGCGCCACCGGCCGATCGGGCGTGATCTCGACCGTGGCTCCGCCGATCCACAGTTCCGCGGCCGCGGCGGGCAGCGTGGTCGCCAACGACAGCCACACCCCGATCAGCGCGGTGGCCCACAGGACGCTGGCCGCGTGGCGGGATTTCAAGACATCTCTTCGGTTTTCGTGTTTCACGATGAACTCCTCGATCGCAGTCGCGCCAGCCGTCCTGACCAGCTGGCGCTTGGTCCCAGCTCGTCCTTGGGCCAAGGAATGTCGGGCAAGGAGTTTCTTCCGCGTTGGCTTCTCGCGGCCTCCATTCTCTCGCCCTTCATTCCCGCGCCCTCCATTCGTCAACCTCCGCGTTTCGGCCTCAGCTGCCGGCCACCAGTTTTTGGGCCGTTTTTTCCAAGAACGCGACCGCCTCGGCATGGAGAGCCGGTTCGCTGTCGGCCGTGCGTTCCCATTCGATGCCGAAGTAGGGCTTCAAGCCTTGCCGCTTGACCTCCGCCAGAATCTCCGCGATGCGGCCTTTGCCCTGACCCCAGATCACGTCGCGTGCGCCGGGCACGCCAAAATCGTCGAGGTCCTTCAGGTGGAACGTCTTGACGCGGGCGCCGAGTTGTTTGAGCACCGGGACCGGCTCCAGGCCGCATCGGCACCAGTGGCCCGTGTCGCAGCAGAATCCCATCCGGGGCGAACGGCCCTCCAACGCCTTGAGTCCCGTCTCCGGATTCCAGTAATGAGACGGCTTCGGATGATTGTGCAGGGCGAGATCGATCTTGTATTCCTCGGTCAGCTTTTCGATCGCGTCCAGCACGCCTTCCGGCGGCTCGCTGACGAGCGCTTGAAAGCCCATGTCGGCGGCGAATTCAAAAAACGCCTTGGCGGCATCCGGACTGTCCAGGCCGGTATAGCAGGCGATCATCTGGATGCCCAAATCAGAGGCTTTCTTCTTCAGGTCCTGGCGCAAGGTCTTCGACAGGGCCGGCCCAGGCTTGGCGTCGGCGTGTTGCGGGCTGAGCTTCTGCCAGGCGAACAGTTCGGTGTAGCGGAGTCCCACCGCGGCGATTTTGTCCAGCGCCTCGAACAGCGTCAGACCGCGGAACGTGTAGGCGGAAAAGCCCACCCGCCAGCCCAGTTTGTCGGCGGCCGGCGTGCCCCGGACCAGCGGTTCGGCGGCCTGGACCGGTTGACCTCCAAAACGAGCCCAACCCGCGGCGGCGCCCGCGGCCGCGCTGCACGCCAAGAACTTGCGTCGCGTTACTTGTGCCATCATGGATTCTCCTTGCAGGCTCCTCTTGATTCGATACTTCAGAAACTGACTCACCACGATTTCAACCACCCTACCACGCCGCCGGGCGCGCGTCGAGCGGTGCCGGTCGACGGGCGGCGATTCTCGCGCGCTGCGCCCGCGGCGAGCGAACAGGCGGCAAGCGGACAGGGTCTTGCCAGCGGTGGGAGGTCGAATACACTGGGGGACGCCCTTGCCCAACAACCAATTCTGTTCTTAAGGAGTCAGCGCCATGAAGCGGGAGGATCTGTCACAGGCGGCCGCGAGTTCGGTGTCGCGGCGCGAGTTTACCACTCAGCGGGGGATCCTGGCCGCGGGCTCCGTGCTGGCCGGAGCGGCCATTCCGGCGGTCCACGCGGCGGAGGACAACACGATCCGCCTGGCGCTGATCGGCTGCGGGGGCCGTGGCAGCGGGGCCGTGGCCAATGCCTTGACGGTGCCCAACGGGAACGCCCGGCTCGTGGCCATGGCCGACGTCTTCAAGCCGCGTCTGGAGGCCTCGCTCCGGACCCTGGCCCGCGAGTTCGGCGCGGCGGTCGACGTTTCTCAAGACCGGCAGTTCCTGGGCTTCGACGCCTATCGCAAGGCGATCGACTGCCTGCGGCCCGGCGACGTGGCGCTGCTGACCACTCACGCCGGCTTCCGTCCGGTCCACCTGGAGTACGCCGTGCAGAAGGGCGTCAACGTCTTTATGGAAAAGAGCTTCGCGCCCGACCCGGCCGGGATCCAGCGGATCATCCGGGCGGGCGAGGCGGCCGAGAAGAAGAATCTGAAGATCGCCGCCGGCTTGATGTGCCGGCACTCCCCGGCCCGGCAGGCGCTGATCCAGAGAATCCGGGACGGCGCCTTGGGCCAGATCCAGCTGATCCGCGCCTATCGCATGGACGCCGGTGGCGGCCTGCCGCCCCGCAAAGGCGACGACAGCGAACTGATGTGGCAGATCCGCCGGGCGCCGTGGTTCCTGTGGGGCTCGTCGGGCCGCTTCATCGGCTTGATGGTCCACCAGATCGACGAGTGCTGCTGGATCAAGGACGCCTGGCCGGTCTCGGTGCACGGCGTGGGCGGACGCATCGCCAACAGTCCGGATTGCAGCGAGAACCACGATTCGTACTCGATCGAATACACCTTTGCCGACGGCACCAAGGCGATGGTTGTGGGCCGCTACATTCCCAACTGCTACAACCAGTTCGCCACGTTCGTACACGGCACCAAGTGCGCCGCGCAGTTCTCCGGCGACATCCACGCCCCCACGGTCCACACGTATCGCGACCAGCGGATCGCGCCGGACAATATCGACTGGAATTACGGCTACAAGGCGGACAAGACCTGGTCCACCCGATTCCGCGGAGCGGAGAGTCCCTGGCAGGAAGAATGGAACGTGCTCCTGGCCGCTATCCGCAACGACCGGCCGCACAACGAGGCCAAGCGGGCCGCCTACTCCGACCTGGCGTCGATCATGGGCCGGGCCGCGGTGCACACGGGCAAGGTCATCACCTGGGACGAGGCGATGGCATCGACGTTCCAGTTCTGCCCGTACATCGACACGCTGAACGAAAACAGCCCGCCCCCGATCATGCCCGACGCCCAGGGCCGTTACGCGCCGCCAGTCCCCGGCGCCAGCAAGGAGATTTGAGCGGACCCGCCGCGTCGCCGGCTTCCGTCGGCGGGACCCCGGCCAGACGCGCCGTCCCCGTGGCGGCGGCGTTTGTGTTCCACCGTCGACGGCCGTCCGCCCGGCGTCGGAGTCCGGCCGGCGCGCGCCCGGTCTCGTGATCCTGGGGCCAAGCCCCGCAAGCAAACAGCACCCAACTTCCGAAAAAAACGCGGAAAAATCCCGGAAAGGACAAGCCTATGTTCTCGGCAGCGGCAGTGGCTGGCCGGTTCTGGACAAGCAGACCGGTCCTGCGGTGCGCGGTCGTCGCGGCATCGCTGTGCATGCTCGGCGCCAGCGGCGCAGTTCGGGCGGAGCCGGCGTCGGCCCCCCGCGACTTTTCGGGGTGGCGGGGCGGCATCGGCATTACCTTCGGCACGCCGTCGCGCGATCTCGCGGACGTGACGGAGATGGGCTACGAGATCGTCTGGGGCGGCGAGGACCGGCGGGCTGTCAAAGCGCTGGGCGTCTCGGTCTTCCGCTACTGGAACAGCATCGTCGAAACCTCGCTGAAGGGCTCCGGGTACGACTTCAGCCAGATGGCCGACAAGGAGGAAGCCGCGCGGCTGGCCTTCGACGCGTGGATGGAACGCAGCTATGGCGTCAAGGGGCTCTCGAAATACGCCGACGTGCGTTACTATCCCCAGGGAAGCTACGGCGACGTCTACGGCAGCATGGACTTGTCGTCCGAGAACGACCTGGTCAAGGCCGTGATGGCCGGGTACCTGCGCGGGTTCGAGCGGGACGGCATCACGCGCGGCGGCATCGGCCTGGACAACGCCGGCAAGGTGCCTCGGGAATTCCTGGAGGCGCTGACGCGGCAGTTGAACGCCCGCGGCCTGGGCATCGCCGCCAACGGCTGTCCGGACGAGTACCTTGCCTACATCGACTTCTTCGGCAACGAGGGCTTCCCGTTCTCGCTCAACTACGCCCGCCAGGCGCGCGAGAAGGGCCTGCGCGGCATCCTGGGCGAATTCACAATGCAGCACCTGTCCGGCGGCGAGCTGGACGCTTATCTGAAGAGCAAGCTGTTCAACGGCATCGTCTTCTTCGGCTACACCAACGGCGGCACCGCGGCCGGGGCGCGCTACTCCGGGTATTGCTCGCGGCCCGACGTGTATCACCATCAGCGGTGGGTGCTGCGCGAGCGGGTGCCGGTCTCCCGCGCGCTCCGGCGCGCCGGCTGCCAGGCCGACCCCGCTGCCAAGCTGGCGTCGGCGGCAACGCCCGGCCCGCGCACCGCGCCGGCGGACGCCCCGGCCGGAGTGTCCGTCAACGCCCTGGGCCAGGTGAAGGAAGTGAAGCGCCGCGAGGCCGGACTCGACCGCATCACCGGGCGCTCGGCGGAGACGGCGCCGCGGATTGTCCGCTACGGGCACGACGTCGCCGGCGGCGTGTATCTCTTCGTGGACTCGGGGCAGCCGGAGACGGTGGCCTGCGAAGCGGCGAAGCTGGGTGTGACCGCGGACACCGTGGTGTTCGACGAGTTCGCCGGGCGCGTGCTGGACGCGCGGCTCGCCGCCGACACCCTCACCTTCCAGACCCTCGCAGGCCCCAGCGTCGTGCAATTGGCCGCCCCGCCGACGGTGGCCAAGAACATCCTGGCACGCACCGCGGAGGGGCTTCGCTTGCAACTCACCCAGCGGGCCCTGGATCGCGAGTTGGGCACCGCTTTTCCCCGCAAAGCCTGGTCGCGATTCTGCCAGGCCGGCAAGTGGGACGTTGCGGCGGCGCGCACGGGCAAGGGCAGCCTGGCGCTGACGGGCGGCACCTTCACCGGCCCGATGCCGAAGTGGAAATACTTCAACCGGCAGGGCGTGGCGCAATTCGTCTCGCTGAACCAGACCGCCCCCGAGCCCGTCGCGGCGCGGGCCTTCAGCAAGGCCCAGGATGTCGCCGCGTCGGAGGCATGCGTCCTCGATACCCCGGCCGCGCGGCGGCGCCACTTCGACGCCCGCGAGGGCCGCACTTACTGCCTGCACCTGTATCTGGACTACCAGGACGGCGAGTGGCCCGAGGTGCATACCGTGAGCTTCACGCCCGGCACGCACGACTGGGAGGAGAAGGCGGTCCGCGTGGAGCCCACCCGCCCGGTCAAGACGGCCCTGGTCCTGCTGGAATTCCACCAGCCCCAGGGGGCCGCGTGGTTCGACGACGTGTCGCTGACCAGCGGCGACGGGAGCGAACACAACCTGCTGGCCGCCCCCGGCTTCGAGCAGGAAGATGCGGCCGCCACCAAGGCCCAGACGCTCGCCGCGGGATACGAGCAACAACTCCAGACGCTGATCGAGTCGGTGGACGCCGCCGCCGGGTCGGCCAACCCGGCGGGCGCTCTGGCGTCGCTTGCCAAAAAGGTTGACGCGCTGGCTGCGTCGGTGACGGGTCCGGCTTTGGCGGCCTACTTTCCCCGCGAACTCCGTGACCTGGACGACGCTCGAACCAAGCTGACGCGGTGCGCGCGGTTGCTGTCTGCGCGGGAATGAACCGGCTCGCCTGCAAATATCTTCGACGGGCCCAGGCCAGGGAGGCGCACCATGAAACGCACGATATTGCTTGTTTCGTTAGGCATCACAGCCCTGGGAGGGGCCGCCACGCTTGCCGGCGAGGACTCGGTCGCGGCGGCCAGGGAAGGCCAACCGGAGCCAGCCGCAAGCTTGCTCGCCAACGGCGGCTTCGAGGCGATCCAGCGACTGGCCGCGCCGCCGCCGGGGAACGACTTCGGGAGCTGGGTCCTGAAAAGCGACCAGCAGGCCCCCGCGGCGTGGATGCTGAACGCATCGTTTCCGGGCGAGTTGGAGCTGGCCGAGGGAGACGCCGCCGAGGGCCGGCGATATCTGCGTCTGGCCGCCGGCGCCAAGCGGGCGGCTCACCTGATCCAGAGTTGTCCGCAACTGCGGCCCGGCTTGACGTACAAGTTCACACTCCGCTACCGGGGCGGCCCGGTCGAGTTGAAAGTCTACGAGTATGACGACCAGAACAGACTGAAGGCCGATCGGCCGTTTGCAGAAGGCCTGGCCACTCCCGTGCGCCGCGGCGACTGGGCGGCGCTCGAAGGCGTGTACACGTTGCCCGAAGGCATCGCCCGAACCACCTTCGTCGTTTGTGTGCCGGACGGAAGCGAAGCCGACCTGGACGACGTCCGCGGCGAACGGTTCGTCAGGCCCGAGACGCCGGTCGACGTGCGAGCCTTCGGCGCCAGCGGCTCGGCGTTCGAAACTACGGCGGAAACCGCCGCCGGATCGAATCGGGTCGTGCTCCAGGACGCCGGCGATTTCCAGGCCGGCCAGCAGGTGGCGGTGTCCAAGTGCAACCCTCACATCAGCGATCTGCACATCTGGGAAATGGGCCAGCCCTGGGGCGGCGACTCGTCGCCCGAGGCTCAGCAGATCGAGGTCCGCGGCTACGACGGCAGCCTGGGCAATTGGACCGTGTACATGCTGGACTTCGCCGGCGCCACGCCGCCCACGTTCCGCTGGAGCGACGACCTGGCCCTGACCTGGAAAGAAACCAAGGTGCCGGTCACCGGCCAATGGCAACCGCTGAGCGGCGGCGTCGAGGTGAAGTTCGGCCAGCGCGATTGGTCGAAGCCCTGCCTGGTCACCTTCAGCGGCCGCGACCAGCTGATCAGCACGATCCGCAAGGTCGAAGACCGCACGGTGACGCTGACAGACGCGGCTCCCATCGGGGCCCAGGATTGCGTCATGCAGCACACCGACAGCGGCCCGCTGCAGGCCGCACTGGACCGGGCCGTCGCCGAGGGCCGGAATGTGTTCCTCCCCGTCGGTTGCTATCGCCTGACCCGCGGTCTGTACCTGCGGTATGCCGACGGGATCGCGGTCGAGGGCGAAAACGAAGAACGCACGGTCCTGGACATCCGCAACGGCACCGGCGCGTGCCTCACCGTCCGGGGCGGCACGTCCGTGACGCTCCGCAACCTGCGGTTCCGCGGCTTCAGCGGCTTTGCCGAGCGGAAGCAGATGGGCTCGCGGCCCTTGCCCGGCTACGCCCAGATGTGGGGCTTTTACATCAAGCACTGCAGCGCCGTCGGGATTCAGAGTCCGGAACGGGTGCTCGTCGAGAACTGCCACGCGACCGGCATGTCCGCCGAATGCTTCTACTCCGCCAGCAGCAGCCGCTCGGGCAACACCGACCCGGCCCGCTACACCAAGTCAATCGTGTACCGCAACTGTACGGTGACCGACTGTGCCCGGAACGCGTTCAACAACAACGACATGGCGGAGAACACCGCGGTGCTCTACTGCCGGGTCCAGGACGTGGGCGGGTGCACCTGGGAAGGGGCGTCGCGGTTTGTCAAGTTCGTCGGCAACTACGTCCGCAATGCCGGCACGGTCGCGATGGGCAACATCGGCTCGCGCGATGCCAGGTATGACCTTCTGCCCACCGGCCAGCACATCGTGGCCCATAACACGTTCGAACAGGAGATGGTCTACGGCGGCTGCGCCATCCGCACGTGCCACGGCTCGACTCCCGTCATCGTCACGGACAATATCTTCGTCAACTTCAACACCTCGGCGATCGAAGCCAACGGCTCGGGCGAGGCCCGCCATCTGCCCGCCGCCAACACCGTCATCAGCGGCAACGTCATCGACCTGACCTGCGTGCGGGACGATTCGCGGGCCCGCGTCGGCATCGGCGTGTCCGCGGACGACACGATCGTGAGCGACAACCAGATTTACGTGCGCGGCGAGGTCGATCCGCTGGTCAAGGGCATTGTCTTGACGGAACCGGCGCGCAACCTGGTCGTCCACGACAATCTCATCCGCGGCTGCGCGGTCGGGCTGCAGGGCGGAAAGCGGACCGGGCGCGTCGCAGAGGTGCTCGACGCGCGCACGTTCCGGTCCAGCGGACCGCTGCCCTGGCCGCGGCGCCGCACCCACACCTATCGCGGTTGCCGGATCGCCTGGCTGGCAGGCGGCCAGGCCGCGCCCGGTCCCGAAATCGAGACCTTTGACGTCGATCAAGGCCTGTTTCGGCTGGCCCAGGACTGCGAACTGAAGCCGGGGGCGGAGTTCGCCGTGTATGCACCCCAGGGGTTCAACTGGAGCCTGCATCACAACGTGATCAACAACTGTGACCGGTTGGCCGAGTTGGACGTGTTTGGCGGGCCGACCGCCGTGTTCAGCGGCAACCTGCTGGCGCGCGGCGAAATCGCGAAGCTGGACGTGGCCGTATCGCTCCGCGGCGCGTGGCGCGTGACGGGCAACCAGTTTGCCGGCTGTGACGGCCCCCAATCCGTCGCCCTGCTGCTGCAGCCCGACCCGTTCGGCAACGTGCCGCGCTTCATCTGCCGGGACAACGTGTTCGATCAATGCACCACGCCGATCGGCGAAGGCGCGGCCGGCGTATGGCAGGCCGCCGTCAAGGGCGGCAACGTCTTCGGCGATCAGGCCGAACCCGCCGCCGGTGACACGGGAGCCCTGCGAACGGAAACGAGATCGGGTCCTTGAGCGAGCCGCCCGGCCGACCGGAGGCGTCGTGAATTGCGGCCAACGAGCCTGATTTGGAACCGGGAATCACGATGGTGCTGGTGTCGTCGCTGCTCGCCTCCGAGCCCGAACAGCCGCGATAACTGGCTGGCACCCGTTTTTCGATGCCGTTGTAGTCCATGTGTTCCGGAAGCGGCATCGACGGACAGCGATAGACGGGGACGACGGTCTCGCAGGCCAGTTGGTTCTCGGACCCGGAATCCCAGTTGCCCGGACCGCTCTCCTGGAAGTGGATCGTGCTGTAGACACTGTTCAACTCGACGAACGGCAGCAGGTGCAACGTCCAGCCTACCCCGCGGTTGTCCCACCCGTAGGGGAACTTTTGAAACGAATCGTGGTAGTTGTGCAGGGCCACCCCGATCTGTTTCAGATGATTGGCACATTGGATGCGGCGGGCGGATTCCCGCGCGGCCTGAATCGCCGGCAGGAGCAGCGCCACCAAGATCCCGATGATGGCGATGACCACCAGGAGTTCGACCAACGTGAACGCAGGGCGTTTTTGACAAAGTCGCATGTCCATTTCCCTTCTTTCCGTTGCTCCCTCCGTTGCAGCAGGAATTCTGGAGCGGAGCAAACTGGATCGTGCAAACCCCGACTCTTTGTCGGAGAAGTGTAGGGGCCGCAAGTTAGGCGCATGTGACCGGCGAGTTAGTTTTGTGTTTGAAACGAAAATCGACTCGCACCGGGATCGCCGAAGCGGAATGGAAGCGGCATTTCTTCACCGCCGACGCCTCCCTTGACGCGAATGGAAAGGACGGCGACGGCCCGGCCCTGATCGCAAACGACGCCGTGCGGTATTGGGGGTTGCCGCGAGTGAGCGGAACGTCGCTGGTCGCCGGTAGTACTGGAAACCGGCGGCTAGCGCCGTTCCGCTCACATCCCCCGCTTTTAGCCCTAACAACGCACTACGGTAGTTCGCCCCCCCGCAGTCTCCGTTCCACATCGTCGACGCATGCGGGCAGTTCCGCGATGCTGTCGAGGACGTAGTGCGCCCCCGCGTGCGCCAGCCGTGTCGCGGCACGGTCCAGCCGGCGCTGCAACTCGTCCGCGTTGACGGCGGCGACTTCTTCCAGGGACAGTCCGACCTCGTTTCCGGTCCGGACGACGGCCGCCGTCCAAGTGCCCGCGTTCAAACCGGCTTCGATCCCGACGGGAGTATCATCGACCGTGATCACGGCTTGCATCGGATAGACGTCCAGACGCCGGGCATTCTCGAAGCACATCCAGGGCGCCGGCCTGCCGGCGGGCACGTGGGACATGGTCACGATCGCATCCGGGTCGTATCCCTGCTCGCGGGCTGCCGCCACGAGCGGTTCCATCATCGCGGCCGTGTAGCCCGTGCTGGAGCCGATGCGGATACCCCGTCCTCGAATCGCTGCCACGGTCTGGAGCGTACCGGGGATCAAGTCTGCGTACTGCGTCACACAGGCGATCTGCAGCGGCTCGAACTGGGCGTACAGCGTCTCGACGTCGCGCTCGTCCGGCAAACGCCCGTAGGCCGCCTGCCAGCGGGTTGCCACCGCCGGCATCTGCAGCAGCGCTCGGAGGTGGTCCTTCTTGTACGTGCCCATCGGGCCGCGTGCTTCGTCCATCGTGATGTCGACTCCGGCTTGGGCAAAGACGCGGCGAAAGACCTCGGTCGGCGCCCGGCAGCCGTAATCGACCGTCGTGCCCGCCCAATCGAAAACCACGGCCCGCACAGGCCCACAGTAGCTGCGGCGAAAACGGTGAGGGATATTCATGGCAAGCCTTTCTGGTGCTCTACGGACGCACGCCGATCCTCAGGACCGCCGGGTCCTGGGCCCGTTGGAACGTCCGTGTGCATTCGGACAGTGGCAGCCAATCGGCCACTAAAGAGTGCCAAGGATGTTTGCTTTGCTCCAGGAATGCGACCGCCTTGACCAAGTGTTCCGGGGCATAGTTGTGAATGCCGCACAGACGCAGGTTCCGGCGCACCACGCGCTCTACGTGCAACTCGACCGGCCGCGTCGGGAACACAGCGCCGACCAGGATGAACGCCCCGCCCAGGCGAAGCAGGGCGAGGCCCGACTCGAAGGCTTCCGGCGTGCCGGCGGAATCGATCACGACATCGACGCCGTGCCCCTGCGTCGCCCCCGCGGCGGCGGCACCCAATTCGCCGGGAGCCGCCACGCGCGTGGCGCCAAAGGCCGCGCCCCGCGCGAGCCGCGGCGATTGCACGTCGCACAGGATCACGTCGGCCGCGCCCCGGCTGCGGGCCAGCGCGCAGGCGGTCAAACCGAGCAGTCCGGCCCCCAGTACCACCACACAGCCGCCGTGCATGTCCCCCGCCGCCTCCGTTGCCGCCACCATGGTCGCCGTGCCACAGTTGGCGGGGCAAGCCGCCTCGTCGCTTAACGCATCCTCCAACCGCACCACCGCCGTTCCGGGCGCCAGCAGGCAATAGTCCGCCAATCCGCCGCGGAGGCGGGCGTCCTCGTGCAACGGTTCGTGTCCGTACTTGACGGCGCAAAGGCATTTCTGGGGCAAACCCCGCCTGCAGTAGAAGCACGCCCCGCAGCTGGCCACCAGCGCCCACGTGACTCGATCGCCTTCATGCAGCGAGGTGCCGCGGGCGTCGCGTCTTGCTGCCGCCGGTCCGAAAGCCACGATGCGGCCCAAGATCTCATGGCCCAGGATCGTGGGCAGCGGCGTGGACCGCTTGCCTGTGTACGTGTGGACGTCGCTGCCGCACAACGTGCAGCCCACGACGCGCACCAGAATTTCGCCCTCTTGCGGATCCGCCACCGGGATGGACCGCAACTCCAACGGCCGGCCCACACCGCTGAAGACGGCGGCCCGAGCTACCCGCGCTTCGGCCAACGCTCCTGTTGGCTGGAAATTCGTCATCGGCTGTCCTCCACTCGGTCCTTCCTCGTCAGCCGCCCAACGCGGCTACCGGTTTCAACACGCCCGTCGCTGGACAGCGCTGGGCAAAATACCACCACGCCCCGAGTAACAGCAAGGCGGCACTCGCCGTGATGATCCCACAGATCGCCGTGAAGAAGACCAGAAAGTCGCCCCGCACGGCGAACAGGCCCTTGCCGAACATCACGGCGACGTACCCCAAGTACCCAAAAGCATCGGCCAGATACATCAAGTAGCCGATGTTGCCCCGGTCGCGGGTCATCGCAATCAGTCGCTCGAAGATCGTCGTGTGGACCGCGACGTAGGGCAAGTACAATCCCAGGCCGCTGAGCACCATGAACGCAAAGCCGCTCATCGAACCAGTGCTTTGTCCGACCAAGGCGGCCGCCAACAGCAGAATCCCAACGCCGCACGTGCCCAACGCGACAAAAAATGCCCGCCGATTATCCAGGATCAAGACGGCCAGCCCATTGACCAGCACCACGCCCAGCGCCACTAGCATTTCGGACATGGTGAAGATGCTCGGCTGCTGCGTGGTGCCCAAGCTTCGCCAGATCTCCGGAGCGAAATCGGCGCGGATGCTGCGCAGGACTGTGATCAACAGATAGAGCAAGACCAAGAAGGTCAGGCCGCCCGCGTAGCGAGCAAAGAACTGCCAGCGGTCCGTCCGGTTCATCGGCATCCGCACGCTTCGCTGGGCGACATCCGCGGCGTCGGGTGGCGGAATCCGAGTCAGCATCCAAACGCCCAACCCCAGCGGCGGCACGAACAACAGCCCCGCCAAGAACGGCATCCAGAATTGATTGACTCCCCACGCCAACAGGTAGGCGCCCAGCGACTTGGTTACCCCGTCCGCCAAGATGAAACTGGCACACAGCCCCGCGTTCAACGCCTCCGTCACGCGGCGGCCCTCCAGGAACCCCAACACCAGTCCAAACACCATCCCCAACGGCAGGCCGTTGAAAAACAGGCAAACGAAGTTGTAGGGGGCCGGGACGACGGCAAACAACAACAACGCGGTTTGGGCCGATCCGATCAACAGCAATAACGTGACCGCTCGCCGGCCGGGAGGCATCTCGGCGATGACTTTGATCCCCATGAACTTGGAGATCGTGTAGCCCAGCACTTGAGTGCCCACCAAAGCCGTCTTCAACTCCCAGCCCCACAAGCTGTAACCAGCGTATTCGGCGGCGGTGAACGGTTTGCGAAAGGCATACATGCAGAAGTACGTGCCGAAGGCCGCAACCAGGCACCATACAGACAGCCCCAACCGCTTGCCGTTGCAGGACCATGCGATGGGCGGAACGCTCGGTACGTGTGGAGACTGAGCAGGCATCGGAGGCGGACAATCAGGAATGACTCAGACAGAACCCTCGCTCAAGAACTCCGATTCAGTCGCTTCCGGCGCGAAAGATCGTGTCCCGCGCATAACTGCCTGTTGAAAAAAGGGATAGGCACTTGGCGATCGTCGTTCTCGTTGGGTTTCGCCAACGCAACTCGGAGCGAGTTCCCTTTTCTTCAACGGGCTGCTAACCTAACGCGGCCGATGGCCGCAACCCAATTGGCGAGCGGGTCGGCGTCAGCCCCCCGGTTCTGAGCCGGGCAACTTGCCGGGAACCGGGGAGCTGACGCCGCCCCGCTCGCCACCCCAAGAGGCGCGCGTGACGCGCGCATCGTACGAACTGAGACTCTAACGCTCGCCTGTTAAGAGATCGCTAAGCGAATGTGAAGAATGCCTTAACTCGTCTGCTCGCCTCGTCCCGTCGAGTCACTGGCCGGCAGCTGCAGTTCGCGCATCTTCGACAAGGTGTCTGGGGGCCACTGCTGTGCGCATCTCGCGGCACCTCGTTCCCGGCTCTGCCTGGGAACGCACGGTCTCTTCGACTCTGCCGACCGGATGCGAGGCGGTGCCTCGCGGACAGTGGGTTACGAGGCAGAGCCTTGTAACCAGGGCCTGCGTCCGAAGTTGCACCTCACGAAGTTTTGCGAAGCAGTGGGCCTGGGGGCCGTTTGCTCGCACCGGAGGACGTGGGCGCAGCGGCCGGTTGATTGCCCGCCGAGGCGGTCTGGGGTACGATAGTCGGGCGTTCCTTGACTTGGGGGAGGGCAGGATTCCAATGTTCGACGCTGATGCGCAACTGACTCGTCGCACGCTGTTAGCTCGTGGTGCGCAGGCCGCGGGCTGTGCGGCCTTGGCCGCTCAACTTCCTTGGGCGGCGCAGGCAGCCGAGCGGGAAGATCGCAGCTCGGGCCGCGTTTGGGACGTCCACACGCACCTGACGGGATTTCCTGGGACAGGGAAAGAGCGGGCCCGAGCCCTGTTGAAATACGCGGACCGCATGGGCATCGACCGGCTGATCGTGTTCCTGGGATTCTCGCGCATGCCGTCTCCGCCGCCGGCGCAGTTCCGCGAGGACAACGACGAGGTGCTGCGCGTGCTGGAGGCGGCGCCGGACCGGCTGTTTGGCTTCGTGTACCTGAATCCGAATTATGTCGAAGAAAGCGTCCGGGAACTCGACCGCTGCGTGCGTGACGGGCCGATGGTCGGCGTCAAGCTGTGGATTGCCTTGGAGTGCAACGATCCGCGTCTGGACCCGATTGCAGAGCGGGCCGGGCAATTAAAGGCCGTGATCTTGCAACATGCCTACTGGCGCACCGTGCCCAACTTGCCCGACGAATCGCATCCCGGACATGTGGCCGAACTGGCCGCGCGGCACCCGGACGTCGCGTTCATCTCGGCCCACTCGGGCAACGATTGGGAGCGGGGCATTCGCGGCGTTCGCGCGGTCCCGAATGTGTACACGGAAGTGAGCGGATTCGACCCGACGGCCGGCGTGGTGGAGATGGCGGTGCGCGAACTGGGTGCCGAGCGGGTGATTTACGGCAGCGACGCCGGAGGGCGGAGCTACGCCTCGCAACTCAGCAAGGTCCTGTCCGCCGACCTTTCCGAAAGCCAACGGCGGCTGATTCTGGGCGGCAATATCGAACGCTTGTTACGACCGATTCTGACCGACAAGGGGATCCAACTGTGATCATCGACGTCAACGTGTATCTGTCCCGCTGGCCCTGCCGCCGTTTGCCGTTGGACGAAACGCCGCGGCTGGTCGAGCGGCTGAAAAAGTTGGGGATCGGCCAGGCCTGGGTGGGCAGCTTCGACGCCTTGTTGCACCGCGACATCGAAGGCGTCAATGCCCGGCTGGCGGCCGAGTGTGCCGCATGGCCGGCGGGGCTGCTGGTCCCCTTCGGCGCCGTCAATCCGCGACTGCCCGACTGGCGTGAAGACCTGCGCCGCTGCCAGGAAGTGTATCGCATGCCCGGCGTGCGCCTGCACCCGAACTACCACGGTTACACGCTCGACGACCCGGTCTGTGAGGCGGTGCTCCAGGAGGCGGAAGCCCGCGGCCTGATCGTGCAACTGCCGCTGGTGATGGACGACGACCGCGTGCGGCATCCGCTCTTGCGAGTCGAAAACGTTGATCCCAAGCCGCTGCCGGCGCTGATCCAAGCCCATCCCCAACTTCGCCTGGTGATCCTGAACGGGACGCGCGCCGGCCGGCCAGCCGCGCCGCTGGCCGGCCAGAAGAACGTGTTCTATGAGTTTGCCATGCTGGAAGGTGTGGCCGGGATCGAAAAGCTGCTTCTCCAGGGCCATTTTCCGGTCGAGCAGTTGCTGTTCGGCTCGCATTGTCCCTGGTACAACCCCGATTCGGCCGTCCTGAAGCTGCAAGAATCGGAACTGACCGACGCCCAGCGCGAGGCGATCATGCACGCCAATGCCCGCCGCTTGCTCGGCGACCAAGTCGGGCGCTAACAGCAAACGGGATTTCGGCACCGCTGATGAAGTCCCGGCGCCGGGCGGGGTCACGGAGGCCGGTCGCGGAGGCGGGGGTCAGGCTTACAGAATTCAATTTTGGCCGAGCACGGTCGTACCATCGGGCTGGTGCCACGCTCGGCCAAAATTGAATTCTGTAAGCCTGACCCCAGTGGCGCTCGCAACGCCGTTGATCCGGGCCTGCCTCGCTTGTTTTTTTGTGCAACCCTACTATCTTAACACCTGGGGCAGGTGGGACGCTTCGTCCGGAAGCTTGAGGAACGAGACGATGAGGAGTTGGGTAGCTGCGTGCGCCGCCGCGGTTCTGGTGACGATGCTGCCGGGCAGGTCGCGGGGCGAGGGCGACTGGGAGCTGACCCTGGAAAGCGAACAGGCGCTGCTGCGCGGCCTGGAATGGCTGGAAAAGAATCAGGGTCCGGAGGGCAACTGGACGTCCAACGACACGGGCCTGGTGAGCATGGGAGCGCTGGCCTTCATGGCCGCCGGGCACGCGCCGGGGCGGGGCAAGTACGGCAAGACCGTCCAACGGGCCCTGGACTACGTGATGAAGAACGCCAAGCCGTCGGGATTGCTGAACATTTCCAACCAGCAGCACGACATGTACAACCACGGCCTGTCGGCGTTCGTCTTGGGTCAGGCTCACGGGATGACGACGGGCCGCGACCGCCGCCTGAACAGCGTCCTGGACCGGGCGTTGAAGGTGATCGCGGCCACGCAATGCCAGGACGGCGGCTGGGATTATCACGCCCGGCCGCAGCAGAGGGGGCACGACTTGAGCTTGGCGGTGATGCAGGCCAAGGCGTTGCGGAGCGCCATGGACAGCGGACTGGAAGTCCCGCCGGCGGTGGTCGATCTGGCGATCAAGAGCGTCCGCGAGCACTACACGCCCAGCGGCGGGCGCCGCGACGCGCCGGAGGCCGAGCAGATGAAAGTGCCGGGCCAATTCACCTATTCCAAGGGCGGCGGACAAGGCACGACGGCCATGGCGGCCGCAGGCGTCGTCTGCCTGCAGGAGTTCGGCCAGTACGAAGACTGGCGGATCTCGAAGAACATGGACCTGATCACCGAACGCATCCGGCAGCTCAAAAAGCCGACGCCGCGCTCGGGCGCGATGCCTTTCGACGCCTACACGTTGTACTACGTCGGCCAGGCGTTGTACCAGGTGGGCGGCGACGACTGGCGGCAGAGTTACCCGATCCTGCGGGACAACCTGGTCACGACCCAGATCGTGGACGTGAACAACGCGTCGCAACACGGACGCTGGTACGACCGCGGCCAGGAGGGCGGCGGGCGCGTGGGCGGCAAGCCCGGCGAGCTGTACGGGACCGCCGTCGCGTGTTTTATCCTGGCCATCCCCAACCGTTACCTGCCAATCCTGCAGGAGGGTAAGATCGAGAGCCTGCGCACGCGGCCGCCCGGCGCACGCTAAGCTGGAACAGGCCCCACCAACGAGCGGAAGACTTGCGGCGATCCGTCTTCCGTGGCACAACATTGATGAACTGACCCACCACCGACTTTCGTCCCGCCCTCATGAACCTGGTACCGTCCTTCGTTGCCGCCTCGTTCGCCGTCGCCGGTTTGATCGCCGCGGCCGGCCCGGTGATCATCCACCTGTTGAATCGCCGGCGTTACCGGATCGTCCATTGGGCGGCGATGGACTTCTTGCGCGAGGCCCTGCAGAGGAATCGCAAGATCTTGACGTTGCGGGACCTGCTGCTGTTGGCGTTGCGGACCTTGGCCGTGTTGTTGGTGGGCCTGGCCCTGGCGCGGCCGTTCTTTTCGACCAGCGAGCAGGCCTTCGACAGCTCCAAGCCGCTGCACGCCGTACTGGTGATCGACAACAGCCTGAGCATGGGCTACGAATCGCTGGAGGGCACGCTGCTGGACCGGGCCAGGGAGCGGGCGCGGCAGTTCATCGACCGATTGCCGGCCGACAGCCGCGTGACGGTCATCCCGCTGTGCGGTTCTCGCTGGGGCTACAGCCCCGACGCCGCGACGAAGGAGAGTGCCCTGCAGACGCTGGGCAAGATCGAATTGGTCGACCGCTCGGCGAGCATCCTGCGGGCCGTGAACGAAGCCCAGAAAGCCTGCGAGGCGGGGCCGGCCCTGGGCCACCGGATCGTGGTGTTCAGCGACCAGCAGATCTCGAATTGGCGAGACCTGACGCGGCCCGACCAGTTCCAGGACGTGCCGCCGATTCAGGTCGTCGACATTTCGGCCGCCGATCCGCAAAACGCCTGGATCTCCGCTTTCCGCGTTCAAGACGGCGTGGCGGACGTGGAAACTCCGACCACGTTCCTGGTCGAGATCCGCTACGACGGCCCGGCCCCGCGCCCCGACGTGGAAGTGCAATTGATTGTGGACGATCAGCCGGTCGCCGCGAAAACGGTGACGCTGGAACCGGGGCAGGGCGCGCGCGAGGTGTCGTTCGAGCACTTGTTGAACGCCTACCAGCCGGAGCCGGGCAAATCGCTGTCCGTGCCGGTCAAAGTCTCGCTCACGCCGGACAACCTGCCGGCCGACGACGAGCGCTGCCTGGTCGTCCCCGTCGTGGCCGCACTGCCGGTCGTGTGCGTCGATCAGTACGGCGCGGAAGAAGAGGATCCGGTCAAGAATCGGCTCGGCGAAACGCGGCTGCTCCGCAAGCTGTTGGCGCCGGTCGCCAGCCGCGCGGCAAGCGCGCGGCAACTGGTCCGGGTGCGGCACGTCAAGCTCGATCAGGTGACGCAAGAGCTGTTGGAGGACGCGCGGCTGGTCGTCGTCGCCGGCATCGCGGATCCGGGCGAGAAGACGTCGCTGCTGCGCGAGTACGTCGAGCAGGGCGGGCAGTTGGTGATTGCGGCCGGCGGCGCGTATGATCCCGGCCGCAACTCGGGCTTCGATCCGGTGCGCTGGACGGAAGCCGCCTGGCTGGACGGAATGGGCATTCTGCCCGCTCCGCTGCTGCCGGAACCGCTGGGCGCGCTGCCGGAGGAAGCGGCGGGCGAATGGAAGCCCTTCTTTCTGGCCTTCGACAGCCTGCAGGCCCATCCGTTCTTCCAGCTGGCCGGGGTGTCCGAACAGGAGTTGCGGGACCTGTATTCCGATCCGTTCTTCTTCAAGGCCGTGCGGGCCGACGTGAGCGACGAGACGCTGCAGGCGCTGCGTCAGGCGGAACGGAAACGGCTGGAAGATGAGCAAGCGTTTCTGGCCCAGGCGTCCGCGCGGCGCAAGCAGGCGGTCCAGTCCGGCGGCGAGTCGGCGTTGAACGAGGCGGAAAAGCAGCAACTGCGGGGCGACGAGCGGCGGGCGGGAACGCTGCGTCCCGCCTGGCTGTTGTGGAGCCAGCAGATGGCGGCCGGCGACGAAGAGCCGTTGCCGGAAGATCCCGCCCAGCACGAGCGCCGCTTGCAGGAATTGGCCGAACGCACGCTGCCGCGCGTCCTGGCTCGCTTCGACGACCCCGCCGGCACGCCCTTCCTGCTGATCCGCCAGATCGGGCGCGGCGACGTGCTGTTGGCGACCAGCGGTTTGTTGTCCAGCTGGAACACGCTGCCGACCACCAATGCCGTGGTGATCTTCGACCGCGCCTTGCGGGCCATGATCCAGGCGACGCTGCCGCCGCGGAATTTCGGCCCGGCCGAGCGGATCGCCCTGCCGCTGCCGACCAACGATCGGGAAATCGCCCTCACGCTGCGGCGGCCCGACGGGGGCCAGCAACCGGAACTGCTGGACACGGGCTTCGTCGGCAAAGCGCAGCTGGGATTCCACATCGAACAGCCGCTGGCCCGCGGCGTTTACCGCGTCACCGCCGTCCGGCAAAATGGAAACGGCGGCCCTGTCCATCTCGCCGCGCGGCAAGCCGCCTGGGATCTGCCGCTGGCCGTCAACGGCGAAGCCGACGAATCCGAACTGCAGCCGCTGGGCCGCGACCAGTTCGACGCCCGCGTCGGCGATGCGGCCGTGCGCTGGGTCGGCCCGGACGAAGAAATCAGCTTGGCGGGCACCCAGGTCAGCGGCCAGGACAGCTGGTGGTGGCTGATCCTGGCCGTCTTGGGCCTGTTGTTGATCGAACTACTGCTGGTCGCCCGTTGGGTGGCCAAAAACACCAACGCTTCCCTCCCCGCGCCGGCCACCAAGTAACCGGTGACCGGTCATCAGGAATCGGCAAGAACGGACCAATGACAACTGACAACTGACAACTGACGAATGACGAATGACAAGTGGACGCTCATGAATCAAGCCTTAGGTTGGCTACTGGGTCTGAAGAACGTCAAGTCGATTGACGAGATCGCCCCGTCGCTGGCGGCGCCGTGGGCAGCTGGCGGGACGTTCTGGGTGTTCTTGGCCTTGGCGGCGTTGCTGGTCACGGCGTTGGTGTTCTATCTCAAGTACCAGCATCGCGGATCGCGCGGCGCGCGGCTGGCGTTGGGTCTCAGTCGCGGCCTGCTCCTGATCCTGCTGCTGCTGACCCTGGCCGATCCCGTGCTTCGCGTTTCGCTGACCGACGTCAAGCCGCCGCTCTTGTACCTGGTCTTTGATGGCACGGACAGCATGGCGATTCAGGACGAATACCCGGATGACCGGCAGTCTGCGTTGGCCCAAGCCACCGGCTGGCAGGCACCGGACGGCGCCGCGGGCAAGAAACCGTCCCGCGCCGATTACCTGCAGTCGTTATTGGGCAGGGAGCGGGACAATCTGATTGCCAGATTGGCCCAGGACAAGCGGTATCGGCTGGAAGCGTTTGTCTTTGACGGCAACACGACCAGCCAGTTGCGGAAGCTGGAACTTCGGCCGGGCGGAGGCGACACGCCGGACCCGAAGCACCTTGCGGCCCAGTTGACGACCAGCGGCCAGGTCACGGCGTTGGGCGCGGCGCTGAACGACATGGCGCAGCAGTTCGGCGCGGGCAATCTGGCGGCCGTGGTGATGTTTAGTGATTTTGCCCAGAACTCCGGCCTGGCGCCGATCGGCGGGCCAAGCGAATCGTCCGGTTCGCCGGCCACGAAACTGGGCGTGCCCATCTACACGGTGGGCCTGGGCGCGGCCGAAGCCTTGGACCTGGCGGTCGATCTGCAGACCGATCCGAAGATGAAGCGCGCGGAGCGGACCAAGGTGCTGGCCAAGTTGCGGCAGAGCGGCTTGCAGGACCGTTCCGCGACGGTCACGGTGACGGCCCGCAAGTTGAGCGGCGAGTTTGGCGCGTCCGAATCGGCCGAGATCCTAATCGGCCAGAAGACGGTGCCGTTGAAGACGAACCTGGAGACGGTCGAGTTCCCCTTCACGCCCGAAGACGCCGGCCGGTTCGAGTTCCTCGCCGTCGTCGAGCCGCTGGACGGCGAAATCGTCGCCGAGAACAATCGGGCGACGCGCGAGGTGAACATCATCGACGATTACCTGCGGCTGATGTACGTCGCCCACGAACCATCGTGGGAGTGGCGGTTTGTGAAAGAGGTCTTCCACCGCGACAAGCTGATCGGCATGGACGGCTTTCGCACCTATCTGGCCTCGTCCGATCCGCAGGTCCGCGAGACCAACGTGTTGTTCCTGCCGACGCTGACGCCCAAGCGGAGCGACTTCTTTGCCAACGACGTGATCTTCCTGGACGACATGCCGCGGACGGCGATCAACGAGCGGTTCTGCGGGATGGTCCGCGAGTTTGTCAGCCAGTTTGGCGGCGGCCTGGTGGTGATTACGGGCCCGCGGTTTGGGCCTGCGGAACTGTCCGGCACGCCGCTGGCCGACATGCTGCCCGTGATCCTGGATCCCGACGCCCGTCTGCGCGAGGAACGTCCATTCCGGCTCCGGTTGACCTCCCACGCGGCCCGCTACTCGTTCATGCAGTTGGGCGACAACGACGCGGAAAACAACAAGGCCTGGAACAACCTGCGGCTGTTGCCCTGGTACCAGCCCGTCGCCCAGTTGCAGGACCAGAGTTACGCCCTGGCCGAGCACCCTACCGATCTGTGCCGCGACGGCAAGACGCACCAGCCGCTGATCGCCATCCGGCAATTCGGCGCGGGCGAAGTGGTGTATCTGGGCTTCAACGAAATGTGGCGGCTGCGGCGGCTGTACGGCGAACAGTACTACCGCCGCTTCTGGTCGCAGTTGATCTATCGGCTGGGCATGAGCCACGCGCTGGGTGCGGAGAAGCGGTTCGTCGTGCGGACCGACCGGCAGCAGTATCGGGTGGAAGAGAAAGTCACGCTGACGGTCGAAGCCTACGACGAGAATTTCGAGCCCTTGGCCGGGGAGGACATGCCGCGGCAGTCGCTGGCGGCCGAGATGACCGTTCCCGGCGGCGCCGGCACGGCGGACCAACTGCGCGAAGTCGCGGTCCCGCTGCTGCGACAGGGCGTGTTCGAGGCCCAGATTCCGGTGTACAGCGACGGCGAGTACAGCATCCGGGTCAAGGATCCGATTGCAAACACCTTCAGCGAAGTGCGGTTCGACGTCACCGGCTTGTCGGCCGAGCGCCGCAGCGGCGTCCGCAACGTCCGCTTGCAGGAAGAACTGGCCGCCGAGACGGGGGGCCGGTCGTACGACCTGACCTCCGTCGATCGCCTGCCGGACGACCTGCAGTTGCAGGCGATCACGGAACGCTACACGCGGAACCATCCGCTGTGGAGCACCCCCTTGTGGTTTATTGCCCTGGTGGGGCTGATGCTGGGAGAATGGTTTTCCAGGAAGATGATTCATTTACAATGACCCGACTTTCCACCCTCCATCGCCACCTCGCTGCATTGCGGCGGTCCCGCGTTTTCGGACGCTGGGCGACCGCGTATTCGGCCGTGATCACTGCGGCGCTCTGGCTGTTGTTGGCCGTCTTTGCCCTCGACGTGGCGTTTCAGCTGGACGTCGCTCAGCGGCTGCTGGTGATGGCCCTGGGCGCAGCCGGCCTGGTGTGGAGCTTCCGCCGCTATGCCGTGCCCGAGTTGGGCGTTCAGGAAGACGAAATCGAACTGGCCCTGTTGGTCGAGAAGAAGCACGCCATCCACAGCGACCTGGTCGCCGCGATCCAATTCGAGCAGCCCCAGGCCGCCGCCTGGGGCTCGCGCCAGCTGGAGGAGCGGGTCATCGAAAGCGTTTCCGACCTGGTTGGCCGTCTGGACGTGTTCGAAGGTCTGGCGCAGCCCAAGCCGCGCCGCCGCACCGTCGCGCTTTTTGCCACCGTGGCGGTGGCCGCGGCGGTGGCCGTCTGCTTTCCCGGCCACACGCGGGCCTTTCTGCAGCGGCTCTGCCTGGCGTCCGTCCACTACCCGTCCGACACGGTCATCGAACGAATCGCGCTCAATCACCAGACCGTCCTCGATCGCCCGCGGCACGGCACCCGGCCGGCCGACGCCAAGTGCGCCGAAGGCTACCCGCTGGAATTCTGGGTCAGCTGCTCCGGCACGCTGCCGCCCGGCGGCCGGGCGCAGCTCATGGCGGCGGGCGACCGCAAGCGTCCCATCGAACTGCAGCGGATGACGCTGGACGCCCGCCGCGAGCGCTTGCAGCAGGCGGCCGGCGGTCTGCGCGAGGGGCTGGCGGTCAAGGACTTTGACCTGGGCGGGACTTGGGCGCGGGAGCTGGCCACGCTGGCCAGGGCCGACGCGCCCGCCGCGGCCGACGCCATCGAAGCGGCGGCCGGGGACGTCGGCAAGTTGGAAAGCGCGGCCGGCGAGCTGGATCGGTTGCTCAAGGACTGGCCCGGCGATGCAGACGCCACGGCCGTCTACGCCGGCCGGCTCCCGCGGCTGGTGTCACCGGTGACGTATCAAATTCATGTCGGCGACGGTTGGACCGACTCGGCCGACGTGGCGATGATCCCGCTGCCCGTCGTCGAATCCCAGCTGACTCCGGTTCCGCCCGCTTACGCCAAGGTGGCCAACGAGAGACCGGCCGAGCCCGCGGCCCGGCAGATTTCCGTCCTGGAAGGCTCCGAAGTCAAACTGGCGGTCGAGTGCATCAACCGCAAGAAATTACGTTCCGCGTGGCTCACCGTACTGACCCCTACGTCGCCTCGACGCTACGATTTGACGGCCCAGGATGACGGCCGGCTCCGCTGGTCGTTGGCCGCCGCCGACTCGCCGTTCTCCCGCGTCACGGAACCGCTGCGCTTTGAGATCCAGGTCACCGACGAAGACGACTTGCACCTGGAGACGCCGATTCGAGGTTCCGTGCGGATCAAACCGGACCGCCCGCCGGTCTGTGCCGCAGCGGTGGTTCACAAAGTCGTCCTGCCGACGGCCCAACCGAAAATCGAGTACCGAGTGAACGACGACTACGGCGTGGCGCAGGTCCTCCTGCACGTGGCCGTGGAACGCGAACGGCGAACCAGCGAGGCGACGGGGGACGACGCCAACCTGGAGACGCAAACGCTGTCGCTGCTGCCCGACGCCCAGCCGGTGCTGTCGGGCCGCCTCCCGGTCGACGGCCGCTACGTGCTGGACCTGGCAGCCCTGCGGATCGAACGCGGCGGGCAACTGCAGCCGGCGAACCTGGCCAAGGGAGACCGTTTGAAGCTGACCCTGGAAGCCGTCGACTATCGCGGCGAACTGCCGGGCGAATCGTATCAGGGCGATCCGTTGGTCCTGGAGATTTCCGACGAGGCGGGCGTGTTGGCCGCCATCTCCGAGGCCGACGAGAAATCGGAACAGCGGCTGACAGAGATCATCAAACAGCAGTTGGGAATCGGAGAAGGAAGATGAAACGGAGTGCCGCTCTCATCGTGTCGCTGGCCGCGTTCTGCTCGATTCTGCCCGCCGGCGTCCGCAGCGCGGAAATCGACCCGCTGCGGCACAAGCAGCAGGCCCAGGAAAAAGCGCGGGCGCTGGCCCGCGAACTGGTCTCCGGCATCCTCGAAATCCAAATCCGGCAATTCGAGGAAAACGGCCTGACGGAACTGCCCATCTTCAAGGAAGTCCGCGAGATGCGCGGCAACATCGACGGCCTGGTCGAGCAGGAAATGCAGGACATCGTCCAGTTGCTGGCCAAGGCGCACGACGCGGGCCAGGCGGACCAGTTGGCGATCATCAACCAGGCGCGGGGCGAGATTCGGCAGGTCGTGGTGCGGCTGATGGCCGAACGGCAGAAGCTGCTCCGCCGCCTGCAGATCGCCCGGATCGCGGCTCAAGTCCGCCAGTTGATCGCGATAGAGACTCGGACGTACAGCGCCACCGAAACGCTGCCCACGATCGCGGAAGCCGATCGCGACGCCTCCCACAAGACGACGATCCAAGACCAGTTGGACGTGAAATCGCTGTTCTTGGTTTTGGTCGATACGCTGGTGGACGTCGGCACTTGGGGCGGCCAGGTCGGCGCCGGAGCGTCCGACGGCCTGCGGATTCTCAAGGCGGGACAGGTCGGCCAGGAACTCGATACGGCCGACGCCGCGCTGGCAGCGGCCAAGTTCGCTGACGCGGCCAAGAGCCAGAAAGCCGTGATCAAGGGCCTGCGGGCACTGCTGGAGAAAATCGAAGAGACCCAGGGCCTGATCAGCAGCGACCGCGAACAGGCGCTGAAGATGGTCCGCGAACTGCTCGACAAACAAGAAAAGCTCCGCGAGGAAGTCCGCCAGACCGAGAAGCTCGCGGAGCAGGCCGTCGAGAAGATGGTCGAACAGCAGTCCGAAATCCACAAGAAAATGGGCCCGTTGAGCGAAACGCTCGACGAGTTCCCCGCCACGCAGCCGCTGCTGGAACAGGCCAAGGCGGCCGCCTATGAAGCGGCGGCTCAGTTGTTCGAGGAACACAAACCGGAGACGATCGCCGAACAAACGACGGTCATCGGCAGCCTGGCCGAAATCGAAGAACAGCTCAAGCACGCCATCGACTTGGAACAGGGCGACAAGAGCGCCGACCAACTGGCCGAGGAAGTGAAACGGCTGGAACAATTGGCCGAGAAGCTGGAGCAGATCGCCGAGCAGCAGGAGAAGGTGGTCGAAAGTGCGCCCCAGAATCCGGCCCAGGCGCAGCAGCAAGAGCAGCAGGTCGCCAAAAACCTGGCCGCCGCGACCGAGGCCGCCACGGAGAACAACCAGGACTTGCCGGGCGTCGTGGAATCCCGCCTGGCGGACGCTCAGGAAGAAGTGAGCGAAGCCGCGCAGGCCCTGGCCGACGCCTCGCCCGCCGCTCAGGAGGCTCGCCAGGAGGCGGCCCAGAGCGCGGAGCGGGCCATCCAACAGGCGCTGGCTGAAACCCAAGCCCAGTTGGCCGACACCCAGCGCCGGCAAATGGCCGTCGAGGTGGGGGAATTGGCCCGCGCGGCCGAGGCCCTGGAGCGGGCCGCAGCCAGCGAGCGGGAAATCGCCAAGGCGTCCGCCACGGCCGCAAACGAGCAAGGCCTGTCGCAGGAACAGGCCGGCGAGTTCGCCGCCGAACAGGCGGAAGTGAAAGAGACCGCCGCCAAGATCGCCGAAGGCCTCCAGACGGCCGAACCGCAAGTGTCTCAACAGCTCCAGCAGGCGGCCCAGCCCATCGACCAGGCGGCCCAAGGGATCGAAGCTGCCAAGCAGCAGACTGGCGATCCGGCTAAACAGACCGCGGCTCAGGTGGCGCAGGCAGCCGGCCAGGCCGCCCAGATGCTGGAACAGGCCGCCCAAGATCTCCGCACCCAGGTGGGCAAGACCGCGGAGGACCTGGTAGCGCTCGCCGACAAACAGTTGGGCGAAGTCGCCGAGGTCCAGACGCCCGTGGAACAAGCGATGGCCGCCCAGCCGCAGGATGCCGGCCAGCGGCTGGAGCAATTGCAGCAAGCAAGGGACAAGGTCGCCGAAGCTCGCACGGAACAGCAGCGGGCGTCCGGCCGGTCCGAGGCGGCCGAAGCCGCGGAACTGGCCCGCGAGGTGCGCGCAGCGGCGGCACAGCAGACCGAAGCCGACGCGGCGGCCGAGGCCCTTCAGCGCGGCCGAGCCGCGTCGCCGGCGGCCGCGGCCGCAAAGCAGCAACAGGTCGCCGAGCAAGCCGGGGAGTTGGCCCAGCAAGCCGAGGGCGCGACCGCCGAAGCCCTGAAACAAGCTGCCGAAGCAGCCGCCGAGGCGGCCAAGGAAACGCTGAGCGGCAACCCGCATCGCGCCGAGACCGCACGTCAAGCGGCCCACGAAGCCCTGAATCGCGCCCAGCAGGCAGCCGACCAGGCGGCTGCGGACACCGCCCAGGCTCCGGCTGGCCAGGCGAACGCCGAGGCCCAGGCCCACGTCGGCGAAATGGCCCACGAGGCTCAGGAACTGGCTGCCGAAGCGGCTCCGCAAGCCGCCCAGACCCTGGAACAAGCTGGCCAACAATCCGACGCCGCAGAGAAAGCGATCGAAGCCGGCAACGCGGAAGCAACCACCCAGGCACAGCAAGCCGCGGGCGAGGCTCTGGCCCAGGCTGCCGAGCAGCTGGAACAAGCGATCCAAGCACTGGGCAAAGAGCAAGCCGCAGCGCTGGCAAAGCAGGCCCAACAGGCCCGCGACCTGGCGGAACAAGCTGCCGACGTGAGTCCGGACGCGGCCGCCGCGCTGCAGACCGCCGAGAAAGCGGCTCAAGAAGGCTCGCAGCAGGGCGCCGAAAAACCGGCCCAAGCCGTCGCCGCGCAGGACCAAGTCGAACGCTCGATGGAACGCGCCGCCGCAAGTCTGGCCGCCCGCGAACAGCAAATTCAGCGCGACCGCGACATCGCCGCCGCGATGGCCCAGTTGGCCCAGGAACAACAGGCGGCCCGCGAGCAAATCGAACAGGCCGCCGAGACGCTCGAACAACTGGCTCAAGCCAACGAGGCGCCTCAGCCGGAACCCGCCGAGGGCGACCAGGGCCAGCCGGAGCTGGCGGAGGGCGCTGCGACGCCAGAGGGCCAGTCGGAGCCAGCGACTCCGCCATCGCCCGAAGCGGTGTCGGCCGCCCAGGCCTTGGCGGAGGCCAGCGACCAGTTCGCCCAGGCCCAGCGGGCTACCGGTCAAGGCGCCGTCGAGATCTCCGGCCAGGAGCAGGTCGCCAACCAGCCGCTCCGCGAGGGCCTCGAAGCCGCGTCCGAATTGCAGCTGGGCCTGCCACCTGAACCGGCGCCCGCGATGACGGCCGAGGAGCCGCCCGCGGGCGACGAACCGATGGCCGATGCCAGCGAACCAGCCGCTGAACCGCCCGCGGGCGAAACGCCGGCCGCCGGTCAGGAGCCGCCCGGCGACGCGGGCCAGCCCTCCGGCCAGCCGGCCGGCTCGCCCCAACCCGGCCAACCGCCTCCGCCGCCCGCCGGCCAGGGCGAAACGCCGGCCGCGCCCGAGCCAACCGATTTGGGCACCGGTTTCGTCCCCGCCTCGCCCGAAGTCACCGCGGCGCAAATCGCAGGTCCGGCCGCGATGGCGCAAGCGGCCCAGACGCTGGCTCAAGCCGAAGCGATGGGTTCGCCCGCTAATTCGCTGCCGGACGAGGGCCAGCCGCAAACGGCTCAGGGCCAGGCCGAGCCCTCAGAGCAAGGCCAGGAAGCGGGTCAGGCGGATCAGCCGATGCCCGGCCAGACCAACCCCAAGCCCCATGGCGGCGGCGTCTCGCAGACCGGCGAAGAGACAGAGAACCAGAAGCCGTCGCCGTCGGCTTTGAGCATGAAACCCGAGACCGAAGGCGACAGCCAGGCCGAGGACAGCCAAGAGGACGCGGAGGTAAAACTTCGCCAGGTCGAGAAGGAAGCCTGGTTCGCCAAGCTGCCGCCGGACCTGCGCAAAGCGATCCAGGCCCGCGCCCGCCGCCCGGCCCCCCGCGGCTACGAAGAACGCCTGCGGAGATACTTTGAAAGTTTAGACTAGTTCCGGGGTCAGGCTTACAGAATTCAATTTTGGCCGAAAATGGGACCAGCCATCTGGAACGACTTTGCTCGGCCAAAATTGAATTCTGTAAGCCTGACCCCAGGACCACCAAAACCGGTTTCGCCTTCCCCATGTGCCCCGCGCACATTACACCCCTTCCCTGGAGATAACCTCGAATGACCGAAGCGACCTTGACCCAAGACGACATTGCCGCCGTGAAACGCTGCCAGGATGGATACGAGCGCATCCGCCAGGAACTGTCCAAGGTGATCGTGGGCCAGGACGACGTGATCGAGCAGGTGCTGGTCACCATGTTCTCGCGGGGTCACGCGCTGTTGGAAGGCGTGCCGGGCCTGGCCAAGACGCTGATGATCAGCTCGATCGCCGAATCGCTGCACCTGTCCTTCAAACGCATTCAGTTCACGCCCGACTTGATGCCCAGCGACATCACCGGCGCCGAGGTCATTCAGGAGGTCCCGGAGACGCGCCAGCGCGAGCACCGTTTTCTCCCCGGCCCGGTCTTCGCCAACCTGATCCTGGCCGACGAGATCAACCGCACGCCGCCCAAGACGCAGGCGGCCATGCTGGAGGCCATGCAGGAGCGGCACGTCAGCGCCGGCGGCAAGACGCACCACTTGCCCGCCCCGTTCTTCGTGCTGGCCACGCAGAACCCCTTGGAACAGGAAGGCACCTATCCGCTGCCCGAAGCCCAGCTGGACCGGTTCCTGTTGTACATCAAAGTCGACTATCCCAGCGGCTTGGAGGAATGGGAGATCGCCCGCCGCGTCACCTCCGCGTCGCAGGGTAAAATCCAGGCCTGCATGTCGGGCGAAGAGATCGTCGAACTGCAGCAACTGGTCACCCGCGTGCCCGTCAGCGACCAGGTGCTGGGTTACGCCTGGGCCTTGGTCCGCGCCTCGCGTCCCGGCGCCAAGGAAGCTCCCGACTTCGTCAATCGCTGGGTCAACTGGGGCGCCGGCCCGCGCGGCGTGCTGACGCTGGTCACCTGCGCCAAGGCCCGGGCGATCCTGCACGGCCGCTATCACGCCACGATCGAGGACATCCAGCGACTGGCCAAACCGGCGCTCCGCCACCGCATCGCCGGCAATTACGCCGCGCAGGCCAACAACGTCAACAGCGAACGGATGATCGAGATGCTGATGGAAGCCGTCCCCGCCGACCGGCATTACGAGAAGCCCGCTGCCTAGCAGGCTGTTGAGTCGGCCTCGGCAAAACGCCCCTTCCCCGTTTCCATGCGCGCGGCCGGCGGATAGAATTGACGGCAACTGCGTGCGGCCAGTCGCGCCACTTGCGCCCGCGCGCGGCAGAGCCAATCCGGTCGCGTGAGCGTTCCGCAGTTCCATTCGGAAACGTTCCTGGCCCGTGTTAATCCATCAGGCGGTTCGCGGTATGACGCAACATTTTGAAAAGCTGGGCGTCTTCTACTTGGGCAAAGAGTACGATCTGCAGCAAGGCAAGTTGCAGGACGGCTGGCTGCTGTACGAATCGAAAGATCTGACCACCCATGCCGTGTGCGTCGGCATGACGGGCAGCGGCAAGACAGGGCTCTGTCTGTCGCTGTTGGAAGAGGCGGCGATCGACGGCATTCCGGCGATCGCCATCGATCCCAAGGGCGATTTGGGCAATTTGCTGCTCGCGTTTCCGGACTTGCAGCCGGCGGATTTTCGCCCCTGGGTCGAGCCGGCGGAAGCGGCGCGGCAGGGCAAGACCGTCGACGAGTTCGCAGCGGCAGAAGCCAGCAAGTGGCGGGAGGGGCTGGCGGCCTGGGGCCAGGACGCGGCGCGGGTGGCCATGTACCGGCAAGCGGCGGACATCGCGATTTACACGCCGGGCAGCAGTGCCGGATTGCCGCTGACCGTGCTGCGGTCCTTCGATGCGCCGCCGCCGGCGGTGATCCAGGACAACGACGCCTTCCGCGAGCGCGTGACTTCCGCCGCTTCGGCCCTGTTGGCCTTGCTGGGCATCGACGCCGACCCGTTGCGGAGCCGCGAGCACATCCTGTTGTCGAACTTGTTGGACCAGTCGTGGCGGGCCGGTGCCCGGCTGCAGTTGGCCGACCTGATCCGCGGCATTCAGTCGCCGCCGTTCGACAAAGTCGGGCTGCTGGACCTGGAGACGTTTTTCCCGGCGGCGGAGCGGTTCAGTCTGGCGATGAGCATCAACAACCTCCTGGCCTCGCCGGGCTTCGCCGGCTGGCTGGAAGGCGAGCCGCTGGACATCGGCCGGTTGTTGTACACGGAGCAGGGCAAACCGCGGCTGTCGATCCTCTCCATCGCGCACTTGTCCGACGCGGAGCGGATGTTCTTCGTGACGATTCTGCTGAACGAAGTGGTGTCCTGGATGCGGAGCCAGGCGGGGACGTCCAGCCTGCGGGCGGTCCTGTACATGGACGAAGTCTTCGGCTACTTCCCGCCTACCGCGAATCCGCCGTCCAAGCTGCCCATGCTGACGCTGATGAAGCAAGCTCGCGCCTTCGGCTTGGGCGTGGTGCTGGCCACCCAGAATCCGGTGGATCTGGACTACAAGGGCTTGTCGAACGCCGGCACCTGGTTCCTGGGGCGGCTGCAAACAGAGCGCGACAAGGCCCGCGTGCTGGAAGGTTTGGAGGGAGCGTCGGCCGCCGCCGGACGGAGCTTCGACCGGGCGGCCCTGGAACAGATCCTGGCCGGGTTGGGGCAGCGAGTCTTCTTGATGAACAACGTGCATGACGACCAGCCGGCGATTTTCCAGACCCGCTGGGCGCTGTCGTACCTGCGGGGACCGCTGACGCGCCAGCAGATCCAGACGCTGATGGCGCCCCGCAAAGCTGCGGCGCTGCCGGCCGGAGCGTCTGCGGGCGAGCCCGCCGCCGCGACCGTCGTGGCCGGCCCGGCGGCGGCGGTTTCAGACGCCTCCGGCGGGCCTCCGGCGTCCCAGCGGCCCGTCGTCCCGCCGGACGTCAAGGATTTCTTTCTCGTCGGCCGAGGCGCGCCGCCGGGCAAGCGCCTGGTGTACCGGCCCGGGCTGCTGGGCACGGCCCGGCTGCGCTACGTCCACGCCAAGAGCGGCACGGACAACTGGCAGAACGTCGCCTTGTGGACGGTGCTGGAGGGCGGCGCAGCCGGCGACGTTTGGGCGACGGCGGAGGAGTTGGCGCAGGCCGAGCCGGAACTCCAGGCCCAACCGGAGGAAGACGCCACGTTCGCCGCCTTGCCGCCGGAGTTGGCCCGTGGCAAGAGCTATGCCGCCTGGACCAAGGCGCTCAAAGACTGCCTGTATCGGAACCGCCCGTTGACGTTGCGGTTCTGCCCGGACCTGAATCTGTTCTCGCGGCTGGACGAGAACGAGGCGGATTTCCGCATCCGGCTGCAGACCGCAGCCCGCGAACTGCGGGATCTGGAGGCGGAGAAGCTGAAGAAACGCTACGAGCCAAAATTCGCCACGCTGGCCGACCAGAAGCAACGCGCGGAGCATCGCGTCGATCGCGAAAAATCCCAATACCGGCAGCACCAGATGCAAACCGTGATCTCGTTCGGGACGTCGATCCTGGGCGCGCTGTTCGGCCGGAAACTGACCAGCGTCACCAACGTCACGCGGGCCGCCTCGGCGATGAAAGGCATGGGGAAGAGCCTGGAGCAGCGCGGCGACATCGGCCGCGCGGAGGAAACCACGGAGCAAATCGACGAGAAAATCGCCAAGTTGGAAGCCGAATTCCAAGAAGAGATGGACAAGCTCGAACACAAATCGTCGGCGGACCAATTGCGGGTCGAGGAGGTCCCGGTGCCGCCGCGCAAGACGGATCTCGCCGTCGGCACGGTGTGCCTGTTGTGGACGCCCTGGCATGTGGGCTCAGACGGAATCGCAGAACGGGGATTTTGACAATGTCGATCGAAATTGGCTGTACGGGCTGTGGTCAGACGCTGCGCGTCGCGGACGAACACGCGGGCAAGAAAGCACGCTGTCCCGCTTGTGGAACCATTGTCCAGGTGCCGGAAGCCGGCGCGGCGCCGCTGGAGCCGGTGACGGAGAGTCCCTTCTCCGTCTCGCCCCAACCCGCTGTCGACGAGAACCCGTTCGGCGAGCGTCCGGAGCCGGCGTTGAATCCCTATGCCTCACCGGCCAATTCGCCGTTCAACCCTCCGCCCTACTCCCTGCGGCCGCATCGCGGCGGATTGATCCTGACCTTTGGCATCCTCGGCGTCTTGTGTTGCATGCCGTTTTGCATTGCCGCCTGGGTGATGGGCGCCACGGACATGAAGGAAATCCGCGCGGGCCGGATGGACCCCAGCGGCCAGGCGATGACGCAGGCGGGCATGATCGTCGGCATCGTCGGGACCGTGCTGGCGGGCATCTGGATCCTCATCAATATCGCGATGATCGCCGCCAACGCGATGTGACGCGATGCCTGCAGGGACAGAGGCTGTATGGGGTTGACCTACTTCAAACGCTTCTTAATGGAAATCGACCTTTCCGGTCGGCTTTCGGACGCCGCGCAACTGCCCTCCGCTTATCGGCTGGTGCCCTGGGACGAAGCGTTGCTGGAAGCGCACGCCGACGTGAAATACCGCTGTTTCCACGCAGAAATCGACGCCCACGTCTTTCCCTCGCTGGGCTATCCGGAAGGTTGCCTGCGGCTGATGCGGGACATCACGGGGGGCGAGAGCTTCTTGCCGCAGGCCACGTGGCTGCTGGCTTGCACGGACCCGCGGAACAGCCGCGTCGACTATTGCGGCACGATTCAAGGCCTCCGCGACGGCGACCGCAGGGGCTCGGTCCAGAACTTCGGCGTGGTGCCGGCGCATCGGGGGCGGGGACTGGGAACCGTGCTGCTGCAGCGCAGCCTGGAGGGATTTCGCGCGGCGGGCGTCGGCCGGGTAACCCTCGAAGTGACGGCGGAAAACCAGGACGCCCAGCGACTGTACCAGCGCCTGGGATTCCGGTGCGTGAGGACGGTTTACAAGACGGCCGAGGTTGCGTACGCCTGACGGTTGGAGTACGCTCTGGACTTTGATTTCGCGCAACCGGGGTCAGCCTGACCCCCAGGGAAATTCTCGCCACCTTGATTCAACCCATCTACACCCATCAGTTTGAAAACGGTCTGGTGTTGGTCGCGGAGCCGATGGACTGGCTCGAATCGGCAGCGTTCTCGCTGCTGGTCGTAGCCGGTTGCTGTCGGGATCCGGCCGACCGTTTGGGGCTGGCGAACCTGACCTGCGAGATGGCCCAGCGCGGCTGCGGCTCGCGTGACAGCCGCCAGTTTGTCTCGGACTTGGAGCTGCTGGGCGCGGACACTTCCGCGTCGGTCTCCACCGTCCACTGCAGCTACGGCGGCGCCATGCCCGCCGAGAGCCTGCTGGAGACGCTGGCGATCTATGTCGACGTCGTGCGGCGGCCGCATCTGCCGCCGGAGCAACTGGAGGACGCCCGCCTGGTGTGCATCCAGGAGATCCGCGCGATCGAGGACGATTTGGCCCAGAAGGCGTTTCAAGAGCTGCGCCGGCTGCAGTACGGCAGCCCCTTCGGCCGCTCGGCGCCGGGCACGATTGAGGGCCTTGAGTCGGCCCGCCAGGACGATCTGGCCCGCTTCTTCCGCGACACCTATCGCCCGAACGGCGCCATTCTGAGTGTGGCTGGCAAGTTCGATTGGCCGCAGCTGCTGGACCACGCCGCAAGCCTGCTGGCCGATTGGACCGCGGGAACGGCGCCGGTCTGCGAGGAGACGCCGGCCGCCGAGCGGGTCGTCCACCTGCCGCAGGATTCCAGCCAGACGCACATCGGCATCGGTTATCCCAGCGTGCCTTACGCGCACCCCGACTACTACGAAGCCCGGGCCGCGGTCGGCGTGTTGAGCGACGGGATGAGTTCGCGGCTGTTCACCGAAGTCCGCGAGAACCGCGGCCTGTGCTATGCCGTCCAGGCCATGTGCCATTCGCTCCGGGATCGGGGCAGCGTGCTGTGCTATGCCGGCACGACCACGGAGCGGGCCCAGGAAACCCTGGAAGTCGTCCTCGCCGAACTGATCCGGCTGGGCCGCGGCGTCGCCCAGGATGAGCTGGACCGCCTGAAGGCCAAGCTCAAAAGCAGCCTGATCATGCAGCAGGAGTCGAGCACGTCGCGGAGCAACTCGATTGCCGCCGACTGGTATCATTTGGGCCGCGTGCAGACGGTGGACGAGGTCCGGGCGATCATCGACGGCTTGTCCCGCGACCGAATCGACGCCTATCTTGAATCCCATCCGCCGCGCGATTTCCGCCTGGTCACGCTCGGCGAAAGACCTTTGGAGTTGCCCGTTGGAATTTCGTAAGCAGACCCTGGAAAACGGCTTGGAAGTGATCGCCGAACTGGCGCCGCGCGCCTACTCGGCCGCGCTGGGCTTTTTCGTCAAGACCGGCTCGCGGGACGAATCCGACGCCAATCACGGCGTCAGCCACTTCCTGGAGCACATGGCCTTCAAGGGCACCGCCACGCGCAGCACGGCCGACGTGAACCGCGAGCTGGACGAAATCGGTTCGCACTCCAACGCTTACACCAGCGAGGAACAGACCGTGTATTTTGCGGCGTTTCTGCCGGAGTATCACGATCAGGCGGTGGAGTTGCTGAGCGATATCCTGCGGCCGACGCTGCGGCAGGCGGATTTCGACACGGAGAAAATGGTGATCCTGGAAGAGATCGCCAAGTACGAAGACCAGCCGCCGTTCGGCGCGCACGAGAAGTGCATGGCCGCTCATTTCGGCGCCCACCCGTTGGGCCGCAGCGTCCTGGGCACGGCCGATAGCGTCGGCCGGCTGACGCGCGACCAGATGCTGGACTACTTCCGCCAGCGGTACAGCCCGCGGAACATCGTGCTGGCGGCGGCCGGAAACGTCGATTTCGACCGTTTGGTAACGCGGGCCGAACGCTTCTGCGGCAGCTGGGAGCCCTTCGACGCGCCGCGCGAGACCCCGCGAGCGGCGGCGCACAGCGGCCTCCAGGTCGTTCACAAACCGGCGGCGGTCCAGCAGTACGTCATCCAGATCGCCAACGGTCCGGCGCTGGAGGACGACGACCGGCACGCAGCCCGACTGCTGGCCGCGGTGCTGGGCGACGACAGCGGCAGCCGCATGTTCTGGGAACTGGTCGATCCGGGCTTCGCCGAATCCGCCTCGATGGGCGCTTGCGAATACCAGGGCACGGGCATCCTGATGACCCAGCTGTCGTGCGCGCCGGAGGACACGGCGGAGAACCTGGCCCGCCTCCGGGACATCCTGGCCGAAGCGGAAACCGACGGAGTGACGGAGGCGGAACTGGCCCAGGCCAAGAGCAAGATCCGTTCGTACCTGGTGCTGCAGAGCGAGCGGCCGGTCAATCGCCTGTTCTCCGTCGGCGGCAACTGGATCGCGCGCCGCCGGTATCGCACGGTGCGGGAGACGATCGAGAGCTACGAGCGAGTGACCTGTGACGACGTGGCCGCCGTGCTGCGGAAATATCCCCTGAGCGTCCTCACCACCGTCGCTGTCGGGCCGCTGTCGGCTCCCGACCAGATCCTGGCGGCGACGGGCGCCTGAAACGAACGTTCGGGCCGTTCCCAGTTGCCCGGCTCCCGGCGGATCAGCAAACTCGCACAACGACCACGACGCCGGCTGGGAGCGACGGGTTCTCGGCCTACGCTGTGCCCCCCACCAACGTCTCCTCGCCACCACGTTGCTGGCCAACGTGGAGCGATGTTCACAACCAGACCGCTGCGCCCGCCCCCCTATCGCCTCCTCGCCACCACGTTGCTTGCCAACGTGGAGCGGTGTTCAAGACCAGACCGCTGCGCCCGCCCCCCAACGCCTCCTCGCCACCGAGTTGCTGGCCAGCAGTCTGGTGGCTTGAGGCGGTGCGTCGCGGAGATTTGCGGCCCCGTTGCCGCCCAAGGAACCCGCTTTTCGCCGCACACTTTGCCGGACCGTTGTCTCGCGAACTCGCGGGGCGGCACAGCTTAACATCTCGCAAAAACGCGGCGCTATCTTTTTGCCCCGTCACTTCCCGGCGGCTATGTAATTACAGTGTTGGTTGACGTGAGTGGGGTGAAGGAAAACGAAGTAGAAACCGCCAGCTGTCACGTGCGACAAGGGAGGGCTGCCATGCAAACACCACCGGACCAGGAACGCTGAGGAGCGGACGGACGCTCCTCGAGGGCGACGAACTCGCGTGTGGTTGAACGAGCAAGAGAGCGGCATCGAAACGGGGAGCAAGGATCAGAAACCCTTAACTGCCAAAGGAGGTTTTTTTCCAGTCGCTTTGGTGTTGGTCGATTCCTGAAGTTTCCAGTCTCCTGAAGACAGCAGACGAGAATGCGATCGCCGCCGGCATGAGGCGGCGACAGAACGGAACGGCCAAGACGGTTGCGTTTCGGACTGCGGCTCGACGTAAAGAACCGACGCGTGCCCCGCAGCAACGAGCAGCGATGCAGAACCCAGGGCTGGCTTGAGAAACCCAGGTGCTTCTGAAGGCCATCGACGAACCTCGACAGCTGCCCACGCACGCGCGACACGCCCTACGGGGCCAGGCTGACCGGGCCGAAAGCGACGCGTCACAACCTTCCCTTCCATTCTCCAAGTCGCAGAACGCAAGACCCTCTTCGCTGTGCCGGCGTCGAGGGTCTTTTCTTTTGCGCTGGGCGGACGGTTCGCACGCGATCTCGCCACGCTCGTTTAACCGCGACCCAACGGGGAGCGTGCGGGGCGGACGTCCGACATCACGCCCGCGCTCCCCGTTGGGTCGCGGTTAAACGACCAATCCACTCACTTCCGCCGCAGGGTGAAGCTGGTGTAGTGCAAGCCCGTTTCGTCGTCCGTCAGCAGACTGCCGCTGGGCGCCAGGTAGCGGGCCAGGACGGCGAACGGCGGCAGGGGGTGATCGCGGAGGGCGTCGTTGACGGCGCGAAAGAAGCGGTTGTTTTCCGCCCCTTGCGAGAGCCGCTGCCGCGTCGCTTCGGCGGCGGCAATTTCGTACCACAGCCGCAGGGCTTCCTCCGGGCGGTCGAACGCGATCAGGCTGGCGCGCTCGCCGCCCGGCTGGCTGCGGATCTTGCTGGCGATCAGGCGGAACTCCAATTGCCCGGCCAGCGACTGGCTCGTGTCGCTCTGGGCCGCGATCGCCTGCTTCAGCAGATCCAGCGAGTCGGTCGCCAGCAAGTAGTCGTCGACGATCGCGAGGGCCGGATCGGGCTGCCGCATCAGCGGCTGATTCGGCGGTTGTTTGGCCCGCGGTTTCCTCGTCGGCGCCCGATAGATGGTCACGCCAGCGAACGTCTCGCGGTTCATCTGCGGCCCCGCCTTGGCGACCGCCTTTTCCAGGGTCTTCTGAAAGGCGGTCGCGTCCTTCAGTTTGACGCCCACGAGGTTTGCGCGGCTGTTCAAGCGCGCGGGCCGGACCATGGCGTTGACCAGCGTCACGCGGCCGGCCAGGGCCTCCACGACGTCCTTGCGGAAGTCGATCCCCAAGCGGTTTTTCAGGTCGCGCTCGAACGACCCAGCCAACGCCCCTTCGCCGCGGATCTTGTCGTACAGCGACGCGAAACTCGCATACGTCTTGGCCAAATCCCAATTCACTGTCACGTAGCTCGCCGCGTCCGCCGGGACCCAGTTCTCCGGCGTGATCTCGCCCGCCCGCGGGGCAATCAGCTCCAGCACGCCGGTGCGGGGGCTGTCCAGCAGCAGGTGCAGCTGGGTCATCGAGTCGTAGTCCTCCGTAGCGAACGTCAGGCTGCCGCCCGCGCCTCGGATTCCGTTCACGCCCAGGGCGGGAAACAGGGCCACCAGCGTTTGGGCGCCCGCATTGCCGCGCGACGCGCGGCTGAACAGCGTCACCGGATCGACGAAGAACTCGACTTGCGGCGGCTGGTCTTCCGTCCCCGTGCAGCGGCGCATGACGGCGGCAAAATTCGGATTGTCGGCCAGGACCCGGACTCCTTCCGTCTTCTTTCCGCTCCAGGCATTCAACATGCCCTGGGCCACGTCCAGATCGCTGGCGACCAGGACCGCGTTATCGCGGACGGCGACGACCAACTGTCGCGTCTCGTCGCCGCGGAGGTCAAAGACCGTCAAGCGGGTGTCGCCGAGCGTCTCTTCGGATCGTCTGGCCCCCTGCTGTTCGAGCGTTTGGCCAGCCCGGTTCAGGAGCTTGTCCACGACGGGCAGCCGCTGGCCGACGTCGACCAGAAACACGACCGCGGGTCGGCTTTCTTCCGGGGTGACCATCGCCAGGCACATTTCGCCCTGGGGCAGCGACAGCAAGTCGTCCAGCGAGGCTCCGATTTCTTTCTCGGCGCGCTGAAAGGCTTCGATGGCCGACCCGTACAGTTGCGAGACCAACGGCTGCATCGCCGGATCCTGCGAGATCCGCCCGATCGCCGTCTCCTGGAACTTGGACACCGTCTCTGTCGTGACGGGAAACCGCAGGTAGAAGACCGTGTTGTCCGGCAGCAGATGCGCCGCATCGGGGCGTTCCGCGGCGGTCGCCAGGGCGGGCAGCAGAAACAGGATCGTTGCTGCCACCGGCAGCCAGCGGGTCACAACGCGAGGACGGAGGCAAGTCATTTCAGGGCTCCGGGTTGCACGAGACAAATTCGGGCGCGCGTAAGGCAATACCGCCGAACAGGGCGCGAAGTTTTCAGAAAACGCGGAAAATAGGCCGGACTTTCCGTCAACGCAAGGCGTGACGTTCAAACCGAAGATTCGCCCGTGGCTGGCGTTTCTTGGCGGATTTCAGTAAGATGGCCATTGGGAAAGCAACGCGGGCCTGATGATGATGATGGAAGGCCCTGACTCCGACGTCCGGTGCCGGAACAAGCTGACGGAAGGCCGGAGTCCGGCTGGCAAAAGGGGACACCCACATGGCGAGTCACTGGAAGCGTTGGTTATCGACAACGATGGTCTTTGGTTTCTGCACGCTTCTGCCGTGCTACGTGACGGCGCAAACCAGCACGAGCAGGTCCGGAGCGAGCGACCAGACGAATGTCGCTGGCCAAATCTCGGGCGACGAGCGGTTCCTGCGGGACAACCGCGATCCTGGTCAACTCGTGGGCGGTTCCACGCAAGGGGTTGGAAGCTTGCGCGGCCAGACGGATGGCGGACAGGGGACAAGCGGCGGGGCTAGCGGATTCAGTTCCAGAAGCCAGTTTAGCAACTTCATGAACTCCAGGGCGTTCGGCTCAACCCGGCAGCAGCGCCAGCAGCTGCGTGTGCCGTTGCGGATCGGCCCCAACAGTTTTCCCTTTTCTGCCCCGGCGACTGCTATCACGACTGGGCCCAACCTGCGGGTGCAGGATCGGCTGGCGCGGCTCCCTCAGTTGAAGAACGCGGGTTCGCTGAAGGTGGAAATGGAGGGTCAGGTTGCGGTTCTGCGCGGCGAGGTAGCGTCCCAGCACGAACGGGATTTGGTGGGGCGGCTTGTGCTTTTGGAGCCGGGGATCGCGGACGTACGAAACGAGTTGCGGGTGGGGCCGTCGGCGGTGCCGAAACCCTCCCCAACGCCGTAGCGGACGAGTCTTCTTCCGGCATTCCGCCCGTCGTCGCCGCCCACCTCGAATCCTTGTCCCACGCGCCCGGCGGTTCTTGCTGGGCCAGTCGTTGGGTCATGCTCGGCGGCAGCTGGATGGTGGTCGAACGCAACTGGGTCTGATTGTCGGCCGTGGGCACGTACGGATGCATTTGCTGCCAGCTGTCGCGCGAGGCTGCTGACTCGGCCAAGGCCCCGGCGAACGCAACGCGACGAACGCCTGGCTGCGGTTCGGACGACGACAGCGGCGTGAAGTAGCCGCGCGGCGCCGGTTCGGGAACCTCCGGCGCTTTGCCAGGCAGCACGTTGATCGATTGTTCGCCCGTCACGACTTGACCGCCGACCGTGGTGAAGACGGGCAACAGGCTGATCGACTTCCGGACGCCGCCAACCTGGTCCCAGGGAATCCAGACACTGTAGGAGTGGCCGAGATCGCTGACCGAGTAGTGATTACCGAACTGTTCGGGGGTGAACGCGAACTTGCGGCTGGGCGTTTGCGACGGCGTGCCCTGCTGCGAATCATCGTAGGCATACACGACCAGTTGACCTTCGACCTGCACCGGCTCGCCTTTGGTGTTGTAGAAGTAGAGCCGGCCGCCGAACCCGCGCGTCGGTGGCAGGCCCGGCTGCGTGTACATGGCGTCCGACCAAATGGCGGCTAGTCGCACCGGAGTCTGGCACTGGCTGTCTGGGCTCTTCGCGTCTTTATTGGTAATCGCCAGTTTGTCAGAAACCGTGCGCAGGCCCCCGAACTCCAGGGTTTGGCAGCCAGCCAAGACCACGAGTGTCAGCGCGGGCAACAAGTGTCGTGGTGTCATGACGGTCATCCTTGACATGGGCTTCCTCGAAACAGGTCCTCCCATCCGGCGCACCGCTACGGGGCCGGCGGCAACCGACGAGCCCGGGTATAGGGATCAGGTTCTCCAGCCGGTCGACTCGGCGAGTACGGCACGACGGCACGATCCTGCGGCGCGGGAGTCGTCCCCTCGTAACGTGCCGGTGCCCCCGGATACCCGGCCGTCGGCGGCCACGGTTGGTAGCCCGTATTGGAAACCGGTTCGGCGGCAGGGACGGCATTCGGCGCCGGTTCGGACGGCTCCAGTTCGCGGGTTCGCCGGCGGCTGCTGTGGCCGGGCTCCGGCAGCAGCGGGCTGATTTGGCCTTCGTGACCCGACAGCGGCGCAGGAGCCGTCTCGATTCCGGTCGGATTGGCGTCCGGAAAGATCGTCGGTACATCGCTGACGCAGGTACACCAATCACCGGGACGGGCGCTCAGGCCGACGGCCCCATACAGGCTCATCACGTCCGACAGGCACCAGCTCATCCGCTCCGACTCGGCGTACCGGATCTTGTCGACGTCGTCGTCGCTGCGGATGATGTGCGGCGTCAGAATGATCAACAGTTCCCGGCGCACGTCGCTTTCCGTCGTCGACTCGAACAAACGTCCCAAGACGGGGATATCGGAGATGAAGGGGATGCCGCGGACCGCGTGACTTTTCGACGTCTCGATCAAGCCCGCAAAGACGACGGTCTGCCCGCTTCGCGCACTGATCGTGGTGCTGGCCGTGACATTGTTGATATTGGGAATCACGTTTCCGTTGATGGTGACCGAGTCGCTGGCATCACCTAACCGGGATTTTTCCGCATCGACCTCCATGATGATCAGGCCGTCCGGCGTCACGCGGGGCGTCACGCCGAGCACCAAACCGACTTGAGTATCGACGATCGCCTGATTGGTGGAGTTCTGTGTCTGGGAAATGTCGCCGGGACGGGCGGTGATCTGTCCGACATTGACGGTCGCGGGCTGACTGTCGAGCGTCGTCACCTGCGGACGGCTCAGAATTTGGGCACGTCCCTCCGCTTCCAGAGCCCGCAGCAAGGCGGAGACCGCGTCACTGCTGGCCGAAAGCACGAGACCGCCGTAACCCAAGGCGGGACTGATCCGCCCCAGGCCGAAGCTCGACAATCCCTGAGCTAGCACGTTGTTGGTGCCATTTTCGGTCGTATCCCCCAACGGCTTGTTGTTGAAATTGAAACCGGGCCGTCCGCCCCAGGCGTTGGTTCCTGGATTGCCCGTGGAATAGGTGCGATCGTACAGCAGAGCATCCTGCAACCCGAATTCGGTCCCGAATTCGAAATCGTATCCCAGGTTGATCTCGGCGATCAGCACGTCGATCTTGATCAGCGGCGGCCGGCGGTCGAGCGATTCGACGACATGTTTAACTTCGTCAAACAACTCCGGGGCCGCGCTGATGATGATCGTGTTGCTGATGGTCTCCGGCACGACGATCACGCGGCGGTTCCATTGGATGTCCGGGCTTTCCGGCGAGATCTGAAGTTGCTGTTGAAACAGCGTGGTGCGCTGCTGGATCCACTGATTCATGGCAGTTGCCACTTCGCCGGCCGGTGCGTTCGCCAGCCAGTACACCATGGTCTTGTGTTGTCGCAGGCTCTGTTCGTCCAGGCGCATCAGGATGGCCTCGACGACGCCCAGGTCGCCTTCGGAACCGGTAGCGATGATGCTGTTGGTGCGCTGGTCGACGCCGAAGCGGACGGGGACCAGGGTGCTTTCGCCGCTGGCGGCCGCGGACTGCATGCCCGAGGTCAGGAACGGGCTGACCGTCCCCTGGCCGAACAGCGTGCCGGCGGTGGATTGCGTCGTGCTCTGCTGGCCCAGCAACTGGGTCAGCATGGTGGACAAGCGGGTCGCGTCGCCGTTGACGATCGTAAAGACCTTGATCTGGGCCGAGGCGTTGGGCAGGCGGTCCAGTTCGGTGATCAGGGCCTCAATCAACCCCATGCTCTTGGCCGGCGCCGTGACGACCAGCGCGTTGCTGTTGGTGTCCACGGTCACGCGCACGTCGGCCAGCAGCCCCGATTCCAGGACCTTGCCGCCTTTCGCGTCGACGGTCATAAAGGACAGAATCGCGGAGCGGATCCGCGCCCGCTCTTCCTGCTGGCCGAACGTCTGGCCGACGCCGAAGGTGCCGGTCCGAGTCGCGCCCAGCGGCACGCGACTGCCGACCAGTTGCCAGTTGAGCGCGTCCTGCAGCACGGGGCCGATGTCGCTGGCCAGTGCATTCTTCAGCCGGAAGATCTTCAACTCGTTGCCGGCGGTCGTGGTTTCGACGTCCAGTTTGGCGATCATCTGCCGGACCTCGTCCATGTCCGTCGGGCTGGCCTGCACGATCAGCGCATTGCTGCGGTAGTCGGCCACCACGTTGACCCGAGTTCCCAGGCCGGGCCGGGCCGCGCCGGTCGCGGCCGCGGCCGTTCGCTGCTGGGTCGTCTGGCCCAGCCGGTCGACGAAGAAACTCTGGATGGTCTCCTGCGCGTCTACCGCCGAAATGTGCTTCAGCTGGAAGACCTCGAACTGGGCCTCCGGCTTGGACGGCTGATCCAGTTTGGCGATCAACTCCTTGACCTTGTCCACGCTTTCCGGCCGGCCGATCAACAGCAGCGAGTTCGGCTTGACCAAGGCCTGGATGTTGACCTTGCCCTGCCGCGTGGACAGGATGTCGTTATAGACGGTGGTGATCAGCGTGGTCAGCACCTGGCAGCCGACGTGTTTCAAGGCGACGATTTCGATCGCTGGCTCCGTTTCGGCGCTGGAACTCTCGATGTCGGCAATGATCTTCTTGACGCGTTCCACGTCCCGTTTGTGGCCGCGGATGACCATCGCGTCCAGGCCTTGGATGTATTCGATCTGGACGGGGCCGATCAGGCCGCCGTCGTCGGGGTCCGCGGCGGCGGCGGCGGGGGACGGCGGCGCAGCGGCCGGCGGCGTTGGGGCGGCGGGCGGCACAGCGGCGGGCGGAGGCGCGGCGGGCGCAGCGGCCTCGGGCGCGGCGGCCGCCGAAGCGAGTTGCGTGACCGGGCCGTCGGCGGTGGCGACGCCGGTCTGCATCAAGATCACGGCGCGCTGCACTTTCTGCGGATCGGCGCGGTCGAGTTGGACCAGATCCGTCTGTTGGCCGCCGGCGTCTGGCGGGCGGTCCAGGGCCTGGACGACGCGCCGCCAGACCTGAACCGAGTCCGCATCGCCCAGGTACGACACCGAACCGGTTTGGCGGTTCACCTGCAGCACCGGCTGCAGTCCGGATTGGGCGGCCAGGCTGAACACGGTTCCTTGTCCGTCCTGGGTCGTGGCCCGCGTCAAGCGGGACCCCAGGAGGCCGACCAGTTTGTCCTCGAACTCGCGCCAGGAGACATGCTGCAGCGTCCCACCGCCGGGCGACGAGCGGGCCGGCGGCGGCGCCGCAGACGGGGCCGATGCAGACGGGGCCGCCGGGGGCGGCGCCGCGGATGCGCCGGACGATTGCAGGACTTGCGCGATTCGGCTCTGGTTTCCTTCCGTGGCGACCACCAGCAGTTGCGACGTGCGCGGGTCGCCGGCGATGCGCGCGCCCGTGGCGGGCGGAAATTTCTTGCGCAGGTCCGCCAGCGTCGCGTCCAGTTGGCCCGCTTCGACCTGGTAGCTGCGGACGACGTTGGGCCCTGCCGGAGATTGCGCCGCCGACAGTTTTGCGGGCGGCTGGTCCATGGCCGTGATCAGTTGGCCAGCCAGTCGCTGCGCCGTCTCGCCGCCCTGGACCAGAATCCGATTGCCGCTGCGGTCCACCACGATCTCGAACGGCGATCCTTCGCCGGACAGCAGGCTGTCGAGTTGCGGGACGATATCGCCGGCTTGGGCGTGTTGCAGCCGGTAGGCCCGGAAGCCGGGCGGCGTGGTGTCCTGGGCCCAGAGCAGCCAAGCGAATCCTGCCAGCGAGACCGCCATCCCCGCAAACAGCGTCACACGGCGAACGGAGCATAGCTTGATGCGTGCTGTCATAACCATCGTATCCTTCGGGCCGTCAAGTTCCGCACGGGAATCTTGGTCTTGAGCGACGAGCGCGGACGCTGCCCGGCCGTCTGCCAGCGTTTGCGGTGCTAGCGCGACGGCCGCCGGTGCCGATCCACAAAATCCGCACATCCAGAAAAATCGGCATAACTTGCCGCGCTCCTGAGAAGAACTTGGGAAGCGCCTGCGAAATCGGGATGCCGGCGAGCGATAGCAAGGCACAGAAATCCTCGACAATCCGGGGGTCCGCGCGAAAAAAGGCTCGGCTTCGGCCAGATTCGATCTTTCTCGAACGGCCCTGTTTCGCTAAGATCCCGCCGCTTTTTCGACGCCAGAGGCCGATTGCATCCACGCGCCATTCAGGCCGGCTTCGGGCAGCCTGAGTGCAAGGGAACTGCGTATTGTCTTTCCTGCAAAGGGGACTCCGACATGAGAGTAGTGTTCAGCAAGAGATTTCGGTTGGTGGTTGTTGTCACTGCCATGCTTCTGCTGCCGCTGCAGCAAGTACTGGCGGCAAATCCTCACGTTTTCACCAGCGCCCAGGGCGCGTCCCTCGGATCGCCGTCGGTGATCCAGGACGTCGCGCTGCAGGCGGGAGGCGTGCTGCGCGGCCAAGTGGTCGATGCCCAGGGCAATCCCTGCGGTCTGGTCGCCCTGCGGGTTGTCCGAGTGCTGGACGCTGCCCCGGTGGCGATCATCCAGACCGACGCGCAGGGGCAATTTGACGTGGTCGGTCTGACGGCCGGAGTGCATCGCGTGGAAACTCCCGCGGGGGCTGCGGTCTACCGGCTCTGGACGCCGCAGGCGGCTCCGCCCTCGGCCGTGGCATCCGCCCTGGTCGTCCAGGGCGATCCGACGGTCCGCGGCAATTTGGGAGGAATCGGCTGGTTCGGCTGGACGCTGATCGGCCTGGGCGTCGCGGCGGCGATCGCGCTGCCGTTGGCGTTGGATGACGACGATGGGTCCTGACACCGCGCATCCGGCTGGTGGGAAGCGCCGCGGCACTGCGGGCGCGGCGTTGGGAGTGTTAGCTGCTGTGGAGATTGATCGCCGAGGGGAAAGGCCATGAGAAGGCTACTGGGTGTGGTCCGGGCGATGCTCGTCAGTCTTGCGTGTCTGGCTTGGTTGCTGCCACCGCCTGCGGCTTGCGCCTCGCAGCCGGCCGGCGGGCTGGTTTCCGGGTCGGCTGCCGGGATCGTCGACGTGCGGCTGGGCGAACGAGGTTTGCTGCGCGGCACGGTGCTGGACGCGGCGGGCCAGCCGGTAGCGGCACGGCCGGTCGTCTTGCAGTCGCCGGAAGGGGCGATGTTCAGCGCTCAGACCGATGCGGCGGGCGGCTTTGCGTTTCACGGCGTCCGGGGCGGCGTGCATCGTCTGCTGACCGGCGAGGGGTGTACGATTTGCCGCGTCTGGATGCCGGCGGCGGCGCCGCCGGCGGCCGCCGATCAACTGATCGTGGCGGCCAAGCCGCTGGTAGTGCGGGGCCAGCAACCGTTCAGCGCGATGTTTGCCAATCCGCTGTTCATTGGCCTTGTCGTCGCCGCCGCCATCGCGATTCCCATTGCCGTCCACAATGCTCAGGACGACGGAAGTTGAGCGCTCTTCCAGTGGCGATGATTCTTGTCTCTGTGGTTTCTCTCCCCGGCGAGCCTATGTCGCAACACAAGATGTCCAGATCGAGCGGTTTTGGCCCGGCGGCGCTGTCCGCCCGCTGGCTGATCGCCGCGCTGGGACTGCTGTGCGGATGCCAGAATGCGACATTCCAAGCCAGCACACTGCCGCCGGAATACGCCGCCGGCCACACCACGGGCACGCGCAAGATCGACTTGTCCAACCTGGCCCGGAATTCGGTGCGCAGCGAAGCGATCTACCCGGGCGACGTGCTGGAAGTCACGATCGCTACGGGGATGGAGGAAAAAAGCCCGGAGAGTTGGCCGTTGCGCGTGTCCGACGCGGGCGCCATCGATCTTCCGCTGGTGGGCACGATCCGCGTCGCCGGGCTGCTGCTGCCCGACGCCGAACAACTGGTCCGGCACGAGTGCATTTCGCGCCGGCTGTATCGCGATCCGCTCGTTTCCGTCCTGTTGCGGAAACGCAAGAGCATCCGGGTGACCATCGTCGGCGCGGTCCAGAAGCCCGGCACGTACGAGTTGCCCGCGGTCAACAGCGATCTGCTGGCAGCCCTGATCGCCGCAGGCGGACTGAACGAAAAAGCGTCCACGATCGTGGAGATCCGCAATCTGGGCGACAGCGGCATGTTGCCCGATGCGGGCAGCGGTCCCCGCCAGACCGTGGCCCAGGCGGGTTCGGTGCGAGTCGACTTGATCGCCGCCGGCCAGGGGCTTAGTCCGGCCTACCGGATCGACGACGGTTCGGTGATCATGGTCCGCGAAGAAGAGCCGAAGACGATTCAAGTCATCGGGCTGGTGCGCAAGCCCGATCAATTGGAGATCGATCCGGGCAAAGAGGTGCGGCTGCTGGATGCGATCGCCTTGGCCGGCGGGCTGACGCTGGAGCTGGCCGACAAAGTCCACGTCATCCGCAACCTGGAAAAAGCCGACAAGCCCGTGGTGATCGAGGCGTCGATTCGCGAGGCGAAGCGTGGCGGTCCGGCCAATCTGCTGTTGGCGCCCGGCGACGTCGTCAGCGTCGAGGAGACGCCCCTGACGTTCACCGTGTCCACCATTCAGAACTTTGTCCGGTTTGGTTTCTCGTCCGCGATTCCCGGCATGTGATCCCGCTGGTGCCCAGAACATGACCCACGAGCAACAATCCGCGACTGACGAGTTCGCCCCGACTTCCTCGGCGGACAGCATCCTGGCCTTGATGCGGTTTCTCCGCGTGGTCTGGCATCGGCGGGTCTACCTGGCCAGTGCGCTGGTGGTCGCTGGGCTCCTGGGCGGGCTGTACTATTTCACTGCCCTGCGCATCTACCAAGCCACCGCCCAGCTGTTGATTCTGCAGGCCGGCGCGGAGATGTTGTCGCCCGCGATGGGCGGGGCGGCCAACCGCGAGGCCCTGATCCCGACGTACGAGCGTCTGTTCGGCAGCACCGTGGTCCTGGAGGGGGCGATTCGCGAACTGCTCAAGGCTCCACCCCAGATCCGGGTCGATTTCGCGGCCGTCCCGCGGGAGAAATGGCTGGATGTGCTCCGCAAGAACTTGACCGCCAACGCCGTCCGCCGCACGAACGTGATCGAAGTCAGTTACCGCTCGCGAAATCCCAAGGCGGCGGAAGCCGTCGTGCAGGCCGTCGTCCAGTCGTACCTGGAGTTCATGGAGCGCAATCACAAGAACGTCTCGGCCGAAATCGTGCAGATCCTGGAAAAGGAACGGGCCGAGATCTCGGGCCAACTGGACAAACGGCAGCGCGACTTGATCGACGTGCAAAAGAAAGTGCGGGATCTGGGCATCTCCGGCAAACAAGACGTGGTCCACCCCGCCGTGCAACGCGTCATCCGCTTGAACGAAGCCCTGGTCAAGGTCCAGCAGGACCGTCTGCAGTTGGAGGCTTCTCTGGCCGCCATCCGCACCGCCGTCCGCGACGGCGCCGACCTGCGGCAGCACATGAGCGCCATCGAGCCGCTGGTGGGGCGGGAAATGATGCTCAGCGCGATGGGCCTGAACACGCAGGACGCGCAAACTCGGGCCACCGTTGAGCGCGAACTGATGGACCATCGCGCCAAATTGCAAGCCCTGCTGGCGCACTACGGCGAAGCGCATCCCAAGGTTGTTGAAGTCATGCAGTCGGTCCGCGCAGCCGAGGAATACCTGGGCAACTATCAAGCCCTGGCGGAACAGCGGCTGTCGGGCCTGGACGACCAGCGGCTGGGCCCGATGCTGATCGCGATGGTCGAAGAGCGCCTGGGCAGTCTCTGGGAGCACGAAAACAAACTGGGCCGCCAGTACTCGCAGGCCGAGGAGGAAGCCGTCCAGTTGAACGACCGCATGGCCGAACTGCGGATGGTGGAACACGACCTGACGCGGCTTCGCAATCTGCACGACGCCCTGCTGACCAGAATCAACAACATCGACATCGGCAAGGACCAATCGGACCTGCGGGTGGCCGTCGTCAGCGAACCGAAGGCGTCCAACCGGCCCGTGTCGCCCCGCCTGTCGCTGGTGGGCATGATGTGCTTGCTGGGCGGCCTGGGCGTGGGCGTCGCCCTGGTCTACGTGCTGGACGTGCTGGATGACCGATTCCGCTCGCCGGAAGAATTGCAGGAGCAATTGCGCGTGCCCGTGTTGTCCATGATTCGCCGGCTGTCCCTGGCCGAAACGGTCGGCGTGCGGGCGATCCAGGTCCACGTCGCGCCGGAGTCCGTGGAGAGCGAGGCGTTCCGGACGCTGCGGACGACGTTGGCCTTCTCCGGACAGGACCTGGAGCGGATCGCCATCACCAGCACGGAGCCGGGTGACGGCAAAACGACGGTGATTGCCAATCTGGCGGTCTCCTACGCTCACGCCGGCAAACGCACGCTGCTGATCGACTGCGACCTGCGGCGGCCGGGCCTGACCAAACTGTTCGAGATGCGCGGGCGAGGCGGCGTTTCGGAGATTCTCCGTTCGGACGAAGACCTGGCGGCCATGTGCGACGAACGGGTGCAGGCGACCGGCATCGCGGGCCTGGACGTCCTGCCCTGCGGTCCGAAGCCCTCCAACCCCGCGGAACTGCTCAGCGACACGCGGCTTTCCGACCTGCTGGCCTGGGCCGAAACCCACTACGATCAGGTCCTGGTGGACTGCCCGCCGATTCTGGCCGCCAGCGACGCCGCGATCGTGGGCCGGCTGACCGACAGCTTGATTCTGGTCGTCCAGCCGGACAAGAATCACCGCCGACTCGTGCTGCGGGCCGTCGCCGGGCTGACCGCCGTCGGCGTCCACGTCGGCGGCGTGATCGCCAACAAGATCAGCACGGAGAAGAACTCCACCTACTACGGCTACAGCGGCTACGGCTATGGCTACGGGTACGGCTATGGTGAGCCGGCGGCGGACGACGAGTTGGACGACCAACAGACGGATGCGCCCATGTTGAGCGTGGTCGGCGCCGAACCGGACAGCAAACCGGAAACCGTGACGGCTCCCAAACCGGAGCTGCGCCGCGTCCGCCGACCGCGACGGGCCGCGTGATCGGCAGCCGCAGGACGGGCTGTCGGGCCCGCCTTCCTCCCCGCGAGCAAAAACAGGCTATCCGGGACGCGCGGCGTCCCTTCGTTCCGGCCTCTCGGCCGGAGATCAGGCCCCCGACCGGCTCCGCAGCGGCAGGCGCCGGAAAAATCTTGCTCCGGGGGTTCAGCGTGCGACCAGCCGGATCTCGAACAGCTGCGGCCAGTTCTTGCCGGTGACGAACAAGCGGTCATGCTCCGCGTCGTACGCGATGCCGTTGGCCACCGAGTCGCGGTCGAGCCGGGGCGGGACGAGCGGCTGCAGGTCGATCCAACCCAGCACTTCACCGCTGGAGGGCGAGATCCGCGCAAGGTAGTTCTTGTACCAGATGTTGGCCAGGATCTCGCCCTGGACGTACTCCAGTTCGTTCAAGTTGGCCACCCGCCGCCCGCCGCTGCGGACCAGCAACCGTCGGACCACGCGAAAGGTCTGGGGGTCCAGGAACCGGAGCGTCGACGAGCCGTCGCTCATGATCAGGTGCGTGCCGTCGTGAGTCAGGCCCCAGCCCTCGCCCGTGTAACGAAAGCGGCGGAGTTCCTGCAGCGTGGACTTGTCATAGACGATGCCCAGCTGGTTTCGCCAGGTCAGCTGAACGACCTCGCCACCCCAGACGGCAATTCCCTCGCCGAACAAATCGCGGGCCAGCGGCGCCGAGTGCAGCACGCGGCCGGACTCAAGGTCCACGCGCCGCAGCGTCGATTCGCCGTACTTGCCCGTTCCTTCCAGCAACTGCCCGCCGTCAAACGCCAGGCCCTGGGTATAGGCCCCCGTGTCGTGCGGATAGGCGTGCACGAGTTCCACGCCCCAAGTCGCCAAAGTCCGCTCTCGAGCCATCGCCCACACCACTCCTACACCCGCACACACAGCCAGCGCCAGCACGAGGGCCCAACGCCGCCCGCGGCGGATTCCCGCAGCCGGAGCCGGGGACTGGGGGGCGACGGGCGCCGCACGCCTGGTCTGGGACGGCCGTCTGGTCATCACATCGGTAACCCTCGACGAAGCCCGCACGACTTGTGACCTCAGAAACGCCATCCAAGCGGATCCCCAACGCGACCTGCCGCAGGCCCTAAAAGCCTGTTGAAAAAAAGAACGCAGGAGGAACACAGGACAGGCATCTCGCGGCGGTCGTTGTTCCTCGGGTTTTTTCCAACGCAGCTCGGAGCCAGTTCCTTTCTTCCCCCAGGCGGTTAACCCGCGTGCTGCTCCGCCAGTTTCCGGAGCCGCGCGATCATGGAATGCAAGCCGTTGCTCCGCGAACGGCTCAGATGCTTGCCAAGTTCCAGCCGCTCGAACAGGCGTTCCACGTCCAGCGACAGGATCTCTTGCGCAGTCCGGCCGGAACACAGCATTAGCAGAATCGCCACCAGGCCGCGGACGATCTGCGAATCGCTGTCCGCCGCAAAATGGATCGTCGGCGGGTCGCCTGGCTCGGTGCGGATCACCAGCCAGACATTGCTGACGCAGCCCTGAACCCGGTTCTCTTCGGTCTTCCAATCCGCGGGCATGGCTTCCAACTGGTCGCCCAGTTCAATAATGTATCGGTAACGGTCCTCCCAAGCGTCCAAGAACTCGAAGTCCTCGACCAGTTCGTCGATCGTCGCTGTCTTCACCGCTACGTTCCTTTCCGATCCGTGCTATTATAAACTTCTTACCGGACTTGCCAACGCCATGACCATCGAGCTGGGGTATTGCACGAACGTCCATGCCGGCGCGGATCTCGACCAGACCTGCGCCCATCTGCAGCAACACGCGACGGCCGTCAAACGGTTGGTCAGCCCGCAGGCGCCGCTGGGCATCGGGTTGTGGCTCAGCGCTCCGGCGGCGGACGCCTTGCGGCGCGGCGCGCGACTGGAGCAGTTTCAGGACTGGTTGCAGGCCGCCGGCCTGGTCCCCTTTACGCTGAACGGGTTTCCCTACGGCGATTTTCACCAACCGGTCGTCAAGCACCGCGTGTACCGGCCGACCTGGTGCGAACGCGCCCGGCTCGACTATACGCGGGACCTGATCGCCATCCAGCATCAGCTGCTGCCGGCGGGCCGGGAAGGCAGCATCTCGACGCTGCCCTTGCTGTGGGGGCGCCCGGCGCCGAGCGCGTCCGATCTGGAACGCTGTGCGGAGAATCTGGCCGCCGTCGCGGAGCACCTGGACCGCTTGCAGCAAGAGACGGGCCGTCTGATCTACGTCTGCCTGGAGCCGGAGCCGGGATGCGCGCTGCAGCGCAGTGCGGACGTCGTGCAGTTTTTCCAGCGGTTCCTGTTGCCGGGCCGCGACGAGCGCCGCCTGCGGCGGCACATCCGGGTGTGCCACGACGTCTGCCACGCGGCGGTCATGTTCGAGGATCAGGCGGACGCCGTGGAACGTTACGTCGCCGCCGGAATCGGGATTGGGAAAGTCCAGGTGTCCTCGGCGGTCGCGCTGAACCTGGACGAGTTGGCGGCCGAGGACCGGCGGCCCGCTTGGGAGCAACTGGGCGGTTTCCGCGAAGACCGCTATTTGCACCAGACTTGCGTGCGGTCCGCGGCCGGCCTCGAACCCGCGTTCTTCGAAGACCTGCCGCTGGCGCTGCAGACGGTGCCGCCCGGCGGCACGCTGCAGGGCCAATGGCGAGTGCACTTCCACGTGCCCATCTACGTCGCGCGATGCGGGCGGCTGTCCACCACGCAGTCCGACATCGGGGCCTGCTTGCACGCGCTGCAACGCTGCCCGGAACAGCCTCACTTCGAGATCGAAACGTACGCTTGGACCGTACTGCCCGAACCACTCCGCCAAGCCACGCTGGCCGAAGGCATCGCGGCGGAGATTCGCTGGTTTCGGGCGCTGCTCAGCGGAACCCTACCCGCCGTCGCCGAGCCAGCCGCTCGCCACGCGACGGGAATCGGCAAGTAGCTCCGCGTAGTCCGGATTCTCCATGTCCTCGCCCATCAATTCAATGTCCAGATCGCCCGTGTAGCCGTGGCTGACCAGCGCGGCCACAATCGCTTGCAGCGGCAACGTGCCGGCGCCCAGGCGGCAGCGATTCTGTTCGCCGCACGGCGGCACACGGGCGTCGCCCAATTGCACCAGCGCGATCCGGGACACCAACTCCGGCAAGCGGTCGACGATGTCCGGCACGTGTCCCAGATGATAGGCGTCGAACAGCAGTTTCACCTGCGGACTCTGGAACGAATCAAGCAGGCTCAACGTCTCGTCCAGATCGGTCAGAAAGGTCCACGCGGACGCACACCCGGCGTGCATCGGCTCGATGGCCAGCGTGACACCGCATTCCGCCGCCCGCGGGATGAGCGTCTCCATGGCGTTGCGAAACAACCGCTTGGCATGATTGTGCGTATGCCCGGATCGGGAGCCGGTGTAGACGACCAGCGATTCGGCCTTCAGATCGCCCGCCAGCTGCACCGCTTCCAGCGCGTCCTCGACGCTCTCCTTGTAGGTCCGGCCGTCGCTGCCCGTGAATCCGCCGGCCCACAGCAGCGTCGACACGGACAACGGGCTGTCCTCCAAGAGTTCCACCGCTTTTTCCTCGCCGAAATCCGACAGCTTCTGCCGCCACACCGCGATCGCATCAAACCCGGCGGCGGCATATTGCCGGACGTCTTCATCGAACGACCAACGAAAGGTCGTCAACTCGTTCATCGACAACCGAACCATCCGTGTGCCCCTCTGTATTGTGTCAGACTCTGTCCAAGAAATGCGCCTACCACCCTGGCGACAGGCCGAACGGCCATCCGAAGATGGAGTAGTATGCCGTATGCCCGCGCCAGTGTAAAGCGTCAGGATGAAGGAACCGCCCAATGCCGCTACGTCGGGCAGTCTCGCCCAAAAAATGCGCGACGCAGACGCGAGGCGGAAAGCCGGTTCAGCCGGGCAAGGCGGAGTTTTGCCGGGATAGAGCGTGCTTGCAGCGGCGTGCCAGCGGTCTTTTGCAGGCTAGCAAGGGCATTGGCACACGGCTTGCAATCCATTCCCGGCGAGTTGCGCAGCGGGACTGACAAACGCAACTGGGTTTTCGATCGCCACGCCCTCAGATAGGACCGGAGACGATGAAGAAGATCGAGGCAATCGTCCGGCATCACAAGCTGGATGACATCAAAGCGGCACTGGTCGAACAGGGCTTTCACGGGATGACCGTGACCGAAGTCCGTGGTTTCGGACGGCAGAAAGGACAACGCGAGACCTATCGCGGCACCGAATACACGATTGACTTCGTTCCCAAGCTGAAGATCGAGGTCGCGGTCGATTCGGAGGATGCCGACAAGGTAATCGAGACCATCGTCAAGGCGGCCAAGACGGGCAGCATCGGCGATGGCAAGGTCTTCGTCTATGCTTTGGATAACGCCGTCCGAATTCGAACGGGCGAGTGTGGCGGGGCCGCACTGTGAAAGAACCGGCGCCGGCGCGATGTCCGTCCAGTCGGCGGTCCCGTGGCAGCCTCCTGCACAAAGGGGAACAAGCGTCTCGCGGTGGTCGTTGTTCCTTGGGTTCCTCCGGCGCAGCCCAAAGCCTGACCCCATTTCGCGTGCCATTCCGCGTCGTCGAGCCGGATTGGGGGCAGGCTGTTATCCGTTGCTCTTCTTCAGGTCGGGGCCGCTGCCCAGGACCTTCTCATAGCCTTCACCCGTATTGACGTACTTGGTAAAGCCCAGCCGCTCCAGCTTCTTGTCGTCGGCCAGAGCCCGCTCGGTCCGCATCGGTGAAGCGCTGCCGGCGATCCAGGTGGGCAAGAACACGCGTCGCACCGGCTGGCCGGTCTTCGGGTGGTGAGTCAGCGGCGAGTCGGTCATCTTCTGAACCACTTCAAACCGCTCGCCATCCGCTCCGTCTTCGTGAATTACTTCGTAGACATAGGTTGGCATGTTCGTCTCTCTCCTCGCGTCTCGTCCTCCAGCTTTCCAGCCTAGCAACTCGGCGCAGTTCGGCAAGACCCGCCGCCGCAGAAGATGGGCCCGTAGGCTTCTCGGCGGCGCCGGAAAGCGGTAACATCACACCAGACGCGCTTCTGGCGTCCCGTTGATTTACCCCCAGGCAAGGAGCTTTCGATGAGACGACTGAACATGACATGGCTGCTGGCGTTCGCCGTGGCCGGTTTTCTGGCGAGCGGTTGGGCAGAGGCTGAAGACAAGAAAGCGGACTGGAAACCGCTCATGGACGGCAAGACGTTGACCGGCTGGCATCCGGTGGGCGACGGCAAATGGACGGTCGAGGAGGGGACCTTTGTCGGCCGGGCGAACAACGAAAAACTGTACGGGCTGCTGGTCAGCGACCGGGTGTTCCGCGACTTCACCGTGCGGTTCAAGTTCAAGTGCCTTTCGGGCGACAGCGGCTTCTATATCCGCACGCTCATCCAGGAGCCGGAAAAAGCGAACGGCATGCAAGTGCAAGTCGGGCGCACCAAGAGCGGCGTCGGCGGCATCTACGAAAGCTACGGCCGCCGCTGGGTCAGCAAGCCTTCCGACGAACTGGAAAAGTCGTACACCAGGGACGACGAGTGGAACGAAATGGTGATCGCGGCCCACGGCGGCGATATCACGGTCAGCGTCAACGGCGTCAAGAGCGCCGAGCTGAAGGACGATCCCAGCCGGCCCGAAGGCCATTTCGCCCTGCAGATGCACGCCGGCTGTGTGATGGACGTACGGTTCAAGGACATCGAAATCTGCGAAGGGGCGAAGTAAGCCCGCAGCCAAGACGGCGGTCTGCCGAGACAGCGGGCCGGGACCGATTTTCCAAGTTCCAGCCGGAATCCGCGCGGGTTCCGGCCTGCTGGCGACACCGGGACGGCGCGGACGGGTTCCGGCCTACGCGGGCTGCTGCTGGGTCAGGCAGTGCAACGTGCCGAAGCCCAGCACCAAATCGACGGCGTGGATGCCGACCACGGGCCGATCGGGGAACAGTTCCGCCAGGATTCCCAGCGCCTCGCGATCCGCCGGATCGTTGAACGTCGGCACCAGCACGGCGGCGTTGGCGAGATAAAAGTTGGCGTAGCTGGACGGCAGTTGGACGTTCCGCCAGTACAGCGGGGCCGGCATCGGCAGCGGCACGACCTGGATCTTCGATCCGTCTTCCAGCTTCAGGTCTTTCAACCGTTCCCGGTTCTCGGCCAGCGGCCGATAATTCACGTCTTGGGGATCGCGGCTTTGGATCAGCACGACGGTGTTCGGATTCACGAACCGGCACAAGTCGTCGACGTGTCCGTGCGTGTCGTCGCCCGTGATTCCGTGCCCCAGCCAGAGCACGCGGCGCACGCCCAGGTATTCGCGCAGCGCGGTCTCGTAGTCTTCGCGGCTCAGTCCCGGATTGCGGACCTGGGTGTGAGGGTCCAGGTAGCATTCTTCGGTGGTGAGCAGCGTGCCGCGCCCGTTGACTTCGATGCCGCCGCCCTCCAGCACGAACTTGCGCCCCCGGCACTGGGCGTCGAACAGCGGCAGGCCCAGTCGCCGGCTGGCCCGCCGGGGCACTTGGCGGTCGAGCCGCCAGTTCTCGTACCGGGCCCAGGCGTTGAAGTGAAAGTGGACGATGGCCCGCTCGCCGCGGCCGCGGACGGTGCGGCGGACGAAGATCGGCCCCGCGTCGCGCATCCAGCCGCGATCCGTCGGCCAGCGAAAGAACTCGACCTGGCCTAAGTCCGCTCGGGCTGTCTCCAAAACCCGCCGCGCCCGCCGCTCGACGGCGGCCGAGTCGACCAGGATCCGCACCTTCTCCCCCGTCGCGATCTTGCGGACGATCTCGCCGTAAACCCACTGGATGGCATTCAGCTTGCCGGGCCAGTCGGTGGCATTCTGCGGCCAGCCGAGCCAGGTGGCCTCGTGCGGCTCCCATTCGGCCGGCATGGAATAGCCGAGTTGTGCTGGTGTCGCAAGTGGCTTCGTCGCGGTCATGGTTCCGGGCTGCCCCGCAGCGGCAAAGGAGGAATGGTCGGTGGGTTGGAGGCAACGTCACAGGGCAAAGTGTAAACGGTGAAGGGCTGGCTGCAAACCGGCGGAATCGCTGCTTTTTGCGAAGATTCCCCCCGCCGGGTCCGGAAGCCCCTTGCATCTGGGCAGGCTTCTGCCTAAACATAGCAGACAATCGCGTTATCCCTGGGGAAAGTTGCCCGCCATGGCTGTCACGCTTACCGCCCAAGAACGCCGGCTGCGAGAACTGGCTCGCAAGCACGGCACGCCGCTGATGCTGATCAGCCGGTCGGTGCTGCGCGATCAGCTGCAGCGTTTCCGCGACGCGTTGCCGCGCGTCGAACCGTTTTTTGCCATCAAGGCCAACGCCCACCCGGAGATCATCAAGGCGATGGTGGCAGGCCGGGCCAGCTTCGACGTGGCCTCGGTGGCCGAGATGAACCTGGTGCTGGCCGCCGGCGCCAAGCCCGCGCAGGTCATCTTTGCCAATACGGTCAAGCCCGAGGCGTCGATCGCGCTCGCGGCCAAGAAGGGCGTGACGCTGATGACCTTCGACAGCGAGTACGAGTTGGCCAAGATCGCCGAGCACGCTCCCGGCGCCCGCGTGCTGGTGCGGATCAAGGTTCCCAACGTCGGCTCGATCGTCGAGTTGAGCTTGAAATTCGGCGTGGATCCGGCGGACGCGACCAGCTTGATGATCAAAGCCTATAAGCTCGGCCTGCAGCCGGCCGGCGTCAGTTTTCACGTGGGCAGCCAGTGCCTGCGCGTCGAGAACTATATCGAAGCCCTGGAAATGGCGGCGATCATCGCCCGCGACGCCCGGCTGAAACAGCTGCCCTTCGAGATCGTGGACATCGGCGGCGGGTTCCCAATCCGCCATTTTGACCACGAGGAAGATCCGTTCGGCCGTCTGGCGTCCGTGCTGAAGAGCGAGTTGGACCGGCTGTTCGACCCGGCGATCCGCATCATCGCCGAACCCGGCCGCTTCATCGTCGGCCCGGCCGCCACGCTGCTGATGCGGGTGATCGGCAAGGCGATCCGCGAGAACAAGCTCTGGTACTACCTGGACGACGGCCTGTACGGATCGTTGAGCGGTCAGGTGTTCGACCACTGCAAGTACGAATTCAAGTACCTTCGCGGCGGGCACACGCAGCTGTCCACGCTGGCCGGGCCGACCTGCGACAGTTTCGACATCATCGCCCGCGGCGAGGATGCTCCGGAACTGCAGCTCGGCGACGTGGTGTACGTGGAGAACATCGGGGCCTACAGCCTGGCCAGCGCCACGACGTTCAACGGAATGCCGACGGCCAAGGTGGTGATGACGCCGTAGGCCCGCTCTCGTTTTACCGCAATGCCGTCCGCATGCGTGACGGACGGTCGCTTCACTGCAAGGAGACACAAATCATGAAACGTACGCATCGCATCCGGGAGGACCACACCGAGACCCCCGACTGGCTGCTGCAGAAGCAATGCCCGCACAAGGCCAAGTATCTGGCGGGACGGCGCATCCTGCCCAAGGGCATCACGGGCAAGGAGAAGTTCAGCGACCTGATCGAGAGCACGTTCCTGGCCTACAACTCGGCCCGCCTCCGCGAAGGCTGCGAGCTGTTCACGCAAAAGATGCTGGAGGACGACGTCACGGTCGGGATGAGCCTGGCCGGAGCCCTGACGCCCGCCGGGTTGGGATGCGCGGCCGTCGTCCCGCTGATCAAAGCCGGCTTCGTGGACTGGATCGTCGCCACGGGCGCGAATCTGTACCATGACCTGCACTTTGCCTTCAATTTTCCCGTCCACGTCGGCAGCCACCTGCTGGACGACACCGAGCTGCGAAAGAACGACATCGTCCGCATTTACGACGTGCTGCTGGGCTATTCCGACTGCCTGATGGCGACCGACGAAATTCTCCGGAATATCCTCGTGCAGCCCGAATTTCAGAAGGAGATGGGCACGGCCGAGTTGCATTACCTGCTGGGCCGGTACGCGGCCGAGTGGGAGAAGAAGGCCGGCTTGAAGGACGTTTCGGTGCTGGCCGCCGCCTACCGCTGCGGCGTCCCCTGCTATACGTCCTCGCCCGGCGACTCGACGATCGGCATGAACGTGGCCGGCGTGGAACTGCGGGGCAACAAACTGCGGATCAATCCCGCGATCGACGTCAACGAGACCACCAGTTTCGTGCTGGCGGCCAAGCGGTCCGGCGGCAAGAGCGGCGTCATGCTGATGGGCGGCGGCAGCCCGAAAAACTTCATGCTGCAGACCGAGCCGCAGATCCAGGAAGTGCTGCGGATCAAGGAAGTCGGGCAGGACTATTTCTTCCAAGTCACCGACGCGCGGCCCGACACCGGCGGCCTGTCCGGCGCCACGCCGCACGAGGCGGTCAGCTGGGGCAAACTGGACCCGAACCACCTGCCCGACGCGATCGTTTGCTATACGGACACGACCATCGCGCTGCCCATCCTCACCCATTACGCGCTGGCCAAACACAAGCCACGCAAGCTCAAGCGGCTGTACGACCAGCGCCCGGCCATGATGGAAGCCCTGGTCCGCGAGTACTTTGCCCATAACAAGTAAGGGGAGCAGGAACGCCGGTGGAACCACGACCGCGGCGGCGCATCGAACGCGAGTTCGGAGTCCCGTTTCCCGGCGAGATTCTCGCACCGGAAGCCTGGACGAACACCGCGCTGAAGAGGCTTCCCGACCGCGGGCCGCTGGCCTGGGAAGCCTTGTTCGGTCGCCGCGCGCCCGTGGTGCTGGATCTGGGCTGCGGCAACGGCCGCTACTTGATCGGCAGCGCCGTGTGGCGGCCCCAGTGCGACCACCTGGGCGTGGATATCCTGCCGCTGGTCATCCGCTACGCGACCCGGCGAGCGAACCAACGCGGGCTGGCAAACATCCGTTTCGCCGTCGTCGGGGGCCGGGAGTTGCTGGCGGATTACGCCGCGCCGGCCAGCATCGCGGAGATCCACTGCTACCACCCGCAACCGTATTACGATCCGGCGGAGGTCCACAAGCGGCTGATCACCCCGGAGTTCCTGTTGCTCGTCCGCCGCGCGCTGGCGCCGGACGGGCAGTTCTTCCTGCAAACCGACCATCCGGGCTACTGGCGGTACATCCGCCAGGTCGTGCCGGTGTTCTTTGAGTGGGAAGAGCGGACCGCTTGCTGGTCCGATGCCCCCAAGGGCCGCACGCGGCGCGAGATTATCGCGCTGCGCCGCGGTCTGACCGTGTTTCGCGGCGTGGCGCGTCCGCGGGCCGGGCTCTGCGAAGCGGAAGCCCTGCGGCTGGCCCAGACCCTGCCGCTGCCCACCTTCGACGCCGACCGCCGTTTGCAGGAGTTGGATTCCCTGGAAGCAGACTGAACCGCCTCCGCCGCGTGCCGACCACTCGCGTTACCCGCTGCGGAGTTCGTCTGGGGGTTCGTGGTAGCTTCGTGCCCCAGTCATCCCTTGCCAGCGTCGGCCGCGGGAAACGCTCCCCCGGTCCCGCAACGGAGTCTGTGGAACGCGCGGCGCCGGTCGATTCCCCTGACGGCGCCTCGGCATCCCTGACGGGCTGGCAGCGCGGCGCCCCCAGCGTGGACCTGTTCCGCCGGGTGCCGGCGATCTCAGTCGTTTGGATTTGCGGGGGCCCGGTCCGTCGCCAGATGGCGTCCGCAGATCGCCGCCACGATGGCTCGCTGGGTTGCCGGGACGGGCGCGCGGGTGAACTCTGGCACGTTGTATGTTTTCAGGAACCGGTCGTAAAATGTAGGGTCCTTCTGGGGCAGCAGCACGGGTTTGTGGACGCGGCCCTGCTGGTCGACATAACTGAAGTACGGCCGGGCGAAGACCCCGTCGCGCCGCTTGCTCGCAAAGACAATCCAGCGTCCGTTGGCGGACCAGCCGTGCCACGACTCGCTGCGCGGGCTGTTGATGTCCAGGCGGGCATAGCCGCGGGTGCTCAAGTCCATCAGATACAGGTCGCTGGAGGGCTGAAACACGGGAAACTCGCCGTAGTCCGACATGCAGAACAGCAGCCATCGCCCGTCAGGCGAAATCCTCGGCTCCGTGATGCTGCGCCCCGTGTCTTGGGCCAACAGCACCGGCTCCACCTCGCCCCAGCGTTGCGAATCCGCGTCGTAGCCGATCCGCATCAGGTCATAGCGGACTTCGCGGTGACGCTCAACCGGCAACGGGTCCGTGCTGCAGAAATACAGAAAGCGTCCGTCTGGAGACCACGTGGGGAACGTCTCGACTCGGTCCGCCTGCGATATCTGCGGGGCGGTGGTCACGGTGTTTGAATCGGCGTGGTACAGGGCCAGGTCCGACTCGAGATTAAAGACGTCCCGATTCTCGCCGACCGCATGGAAGAACTGAATGATGTTGCTGGCGACGAACGTGGCCAGATGCCCGTTGGGATGCCAGGTGACATAGCCGGCGAGCGATTTCGGTACCAGCCCGCGGGCCGATTCGGCGTTGCCGACCAGCTTGCGGGTGTCCACTTTGATGACCCGGCCCTCCCGCACCACAATCATCCCGCTCAGGTCCGAGATCTCGCCGGAGCCGCGGGAGTGCAGAATCATCTGCTGGGGATGGTTGGGTGTAAAGGTGTGGCAATTGACGCAGCCGCCCCCGCGCCCGAACGACTGGTTGCTGACGACAACCGATTCGTCGAACGTCTGCAAGTCCCGCTGATAGATGCCTACGTCGACGCGGACGATGTGAATCGGCCGGATGAGCCGGTAGCACAGATAGCGGTCGATGTCCGCGTCGGCAATCGTGTTGACAATCGGCTCGAATTGCGTCCACGAGCCGTCCGCACGGCGAACGCGCACTTCGAAGGTCAAGCGGCGTCCCCGATTGGCGTCCAGCAACCGCTGCCACGCCCGCAACGGGATCTTCATCGATCCGCTGCGGCTTGCCACCTCGATCGCTTGCCCCCGGTCCGCCAGGATCCGTACTCGGTAGTCCTTTCCCGGCTCCGCGACCAGGAAATTGAGCGGCGCGAGGTTGGGGGGGATCACCATGCCGCAATAATCCGGGCAAATGCGCGGAGCACGGCCGGCCATCACCGCCGGATCCGCCGCGCCGCCAACTCCAAGCACGAAGACGCCGCCGAGCCCAACCGCCGCCAGGATCGCGACCGAAACGGTTCCATAGATGGCTAGTCGCTTCATCGTGACGGCCTCGCCGCTGCGAGTCGCGGATCGTTGTGTCCAAACACGTAAAAAAAGAAATAGCTGTCGCCAAAGCCTCCGTGCAGGGCTGCGAACGCCGCCGTCGCGTTCCCCTGAAAGCGTTCGGCCGCCTGGACAAACTCCACGCTGCGCTGCCGTGTTTCGGGACCGATCCGGCGGCCTCCCAGATCGTGCCCTGACGGACCGGCCGCGTCCAGGTGGATCAGGATCGCTTCCTCGCAATGCCGCGGCAAGCGAGTCTGACCGAAATCGTCGAAGCGGCGCAGGTTCGCCACCAGTTTGTCAACCTGCCGGGTCAAGAGATAGTAGGCCATCAGGTATTCAAACGCCATCCGGTTTCGCGGGTTGCGTTCCAGCAGTTGTGCGAGCATCGGCTCCAAAGTCAGCTTGCCGCTGAAGTCGCGCTCCACCATCAGCGCCCGGCGGGAAGCGACCGCAACCACGCCGGCCAGCGTCGGATCGGCGTCCAAGAGCAACAGACGATCGCGCGCCCAGCTGCGGTGCAGGAGGCTGCGCTCCAGCACCGCGAGGAATCGCCTCGCCGCGTCCGGCTCGCCCTTGATCGCGTGCAGATCAACCAGACGCTTGAGCGTGCCGGGCCGCGCGCCGAACAACTCGAACGCTTCGTACGCCATGTGCTGCGACTCGTTGATGCGGCCCAGATCGAAAAGCATGTCGCCGAATTCCAAGGGCACCTGCTGGGCAGTCGCGGTCAGGTTCTGGGATTGCAACGTCAAGGTCGCCACGGAATCCGCTACCTGCGGATATGCAAACATCCGCTCCAGCAACTCGCCACGATGATACAGGGCGCGGTTCACCTGGAACACGTTCCACGCATCCGCAGGCGGCAGACGCCGCGCGTACGTCAGCACATCGGCCCATTGCTCGCGCTCGGCGCTGGAAGCCACCAACAGCAAGTTCTTGGTCGACACGTCAAACAGCAGCGCGTCGGCCACAGCGACGGAGACAAGCAGCGCCGCCGACAAGACGGTCAGGCGGAGCCCGGACGCCGGGCGCCATGTCGCCTCAGCCGCGTCCTCCGGGCGATCATCGTGGGGCGTCTGCGTCTCCAGGGCAACGGCGGGCAAACAGGCGCGCCGACGGCGCCATCCGACTGTCAGCGCCGCCACCGGAAAGAACAGCAGCAGCGCGGCTCGGAGCGACTTGCTGAGCAGCGCAGAGGACGGAATCGCCAACCAATACCGTTCCGCCGGAAGGAACATTCCGCGATAGGCCTCCTGGACGTTCAGCTCGCACAGCCAGACGCCGGCCACCAGCGGTACGGCCACCGCCGACAGGACACAACAGACGGCCGCCGAGCGGCAACCGCGAACCCGCCATTCGACGACGCCACACAGAACGGCAAACACTCCGTACAACCCCGCGGCCGCGTAGTAGGCCAGCCCGGAGACAATCACAAACGCCGCCAACCTGACGGCCGGAGTCCCGCGGCCGGTCCGCACGTACGCGCCGCCCAACGCCAGAACCACGGCCAGCCCCACGCACAGACGCACCGGATGGTTGTACCGGCCCATCACCATCAGGATCAAAACTGCGGGGATCAGAAACACCGCGTGGCCCCCCTTGTCCGCCAGGACCAAGCGGAACGCCAGACAGATCAGCGCGGTCAACACGGTGACGACCGCTGCGCCGAGCCAGCCGAAGGCGAAAAGCGGGGAGAGGAAGGCGGACGCGTATTCGACCGGTCCCCCCGGCTTGTCCAGGTGGATGGCACAGAAGTAGCCGTCGAACAGGAACACGTCGGGTTTCTGCTGATAAAACAGTTCCGGCCGGATGCGCAGCAGCACATAAAAATAGAAGGCCACGAACAAGCCGACGACCTGGGCGACAAACACCAGGCAACGCGCCTGTCGACATCGGCTGAGACTCGGCATTCGGTCCTCTTTGCGTACGCCTTGGTAAGCCGAACGGCGGGAAACGAACCAAGCCCATCGGAGAGAAACGCCGACTGCTCCGCGCGCCGAACCCCGCCCGCCGTCCATCCTAACGCGCACGGCGTCCGGATCAAGCCAAGTTGGGGTTGCGCGACTTGACGGGAGGGCGGTTCATACGCTCAAGTAGCGAATATCCCATCCACTGCAAACGTGCCAGCGGAGGCAATCATGGCGGCGTACATCGTTTTTACGCGAGAAAGCACGCGCGATGCGGCAGAGCTTGAAACCTACTCGGAAAAGGTCGGTCCCACCTTGGCCGGTCATCCGGTGACCGTGCTGGCCGCCTACGGCCGTCAGGAAGTGTTGGAAGGGCCCGCGGTGGAGGGCGTGGTCATCCTGGAGTTTCCTTCCTTTGACGAGGCCCAGGCCTGGTACGACAGCCCGGCCTACCGCGAAGTGCGCGAGCATCGCTTCCGCGGCGCCGAGTACCGCGCCGTGATCGTCGAGGGCGTCGCCTGAACGTGCCTGCGCAGGAAGGCACGGCCCGCACGCCCGCCGCTGTCCGCGCGGGCGGATCGTGGTGAAGAACGGCAGCACTTGAGATCGCAGGGGACAGCAGCATGAGAATCGCCACGGGACTCGCCATCAATTTGGGCCTGCTGGCCATCGCCCTTGCCCCGGCGGGAGCGCAGGACGCCGCTCAGGCGGACCGCTCGGCCGCCGCCGACGCGGCGTGGCAGCGGATCGGCTTTGCCTTTCAGCCGCCGCCTGAATGGGACGGGAAGTTGGGACAGTACCGCTCGCCGCTGATCTTCGACGACGGCCGGCCCGTCAAGACGCCCGAAGACTGGGCGCGTCGCCGGCAAGAGATCCTCCAATTCTGGCACGCTTCGCTCGGCGCCTGGCCTCCGCTGCTCGACCAGCCCGCGATCGAAACCGTGGAAGCGGGACCGCGGGAGAATTTCACCCAGAAAAAAGTGTTGGTCGGCGCCGCCGAGAATCTCAAGATCCGCGGGTACTTGCTGATTCCCCAGGGCGACGGCCCGCACCCGGCCGTGCTGGTCGTGTACTACGAACCGGAGACGGGCATCGGGCAGGGCAAGAGCGCGCTCCGCGACTTTGCGTACCAACTGGCCCGCCGCGGCTTCGTCGCCCTGTCCATCGGCTGGCCCACGGACTATACCCGGCAGCAGAGCCCTGCCCGACAACCACTGTCGTCGCTGGCCTACCTCGCGGCCAACTGCTACCACGCCCTGGCCGCGCTGCCGGAGGTCGATCCGGCTCGGGTCGGCATCGTGGGCCATTCGTTTGGCGGCAAATGGGCGCTGTTTGCTTCCTGTCTGTACGACAAGTTCGCCTGCGGCGCGTGGTCGGACCCCGGCATTGTGTTCGACGAAAAACGGCCGAACGTGAACTACTGGGAGCCTTGGTATCTGGGCTGGGACCCGCAGCGGGAGCGCAAGCCGGGCGTGCCGACCGAGGCCAATCCGCGGACCGGCCCGTACCGGCGACTTTTCGAGGCGGGCCGTGATCTGCACGAGTTGCACGCGCTGATGGCGCCGCGGCCGTTCCTGGTCTCCGGCGGCGCGGAGGACCGGCCCGAGCGTTGGAAGGCGCTGAACCATGCGCTCGCTGTCAACCGCCTGTTGGGCTGCGAAAACCGGGTGGCCATGACCAACCGGCCCGCGCATTCGCCGACCGAGGAGTCCAACGAACAGATCTACGTGTTTTTCGAGCACTTCCTGAAGCCCGCCGGGCCAGCGTCGGGCGGTGCGGTTCGCGGTGCTGGTCCGGCGGAGAAGTCCCAAGCGTCGCAGGCCATCCGGCGGCAACGACCCGGCTGAGCGGCGCGCCTCGAACGCGGTTCAGCGGTGCGCTGTCTGGTGTTCCATGACGGCCCGAATGACGGCTTCCAAGTCGTAGCGGTTGCGGTAGCGGATGGTGCGGTGCAGGCGCGTCAGGTCGGGCACGCGGCGGCGGACGTCCTCGAAATCTTCGTCGTAGGCCTCGGCGTAGCTCTGAAATTGGATCGCCGACGGCGACGCGGCCAGCCGCACGACGTGTTGGGCCAGTTCCAGGATCGACACGGGCTGGTCGCTGCCGATGTTGAACACGCGGCCCAAGGCGAGTTCGGTGTCCATCAGTTCCAGCACGGCGGCGAGGACGTCGTGGACGTGGGCAAAGCAGCGGACCTGGCGGCCGTCGTCGTGGACGACCAGGGGACGGCCGGCCAAAGCCGACTCGACGAACCTCGGCAGGACCATCCCATAGGCGCCGCTCTGGCGCGGACCGACGACGTTGAAGAACCGCCCGATGACGACGGGCAGCCGGTACTGGCGCCAACACGCCAGGGCCAGAAACTCGTCGATCGCCTTGGACGCGCCGTAGGACCAGCGGGCCTTGGTCGTCGCGCCGAAGACCAGGTCTTCCTCTTCGGTCCAAGCCGCCTTGGGATTCTTGCCGTACACTTCGCTGGTGCTGGCCAGGAAGAACTTCACCCGTTCGCCGCGGCCCCAGCGCTCGACCAGCACGTCCAGCAGCAGTTCGGTCGGATGGATGTTGCGTTCGATGGTCTCCATCGGCTGCCGGGCGATCAAGGCGACGCCGACGGCGGCGGCCAGGTGGTAGACTTCTTCGACCTGGGCGGCGACGCGGGCCACCAGTCCGGGATCGCCGATGTCGCCGCGAATGTACTCCAACTGCGGATGCTGATGCACGGCCGCCAGATTCTCGTAGCGGCCCGTGGACTCGTCGTCGACCACGATCACGCGGTCGCCGCGGGCCAGCAGGGTTTCGGTCAGGTGCGAGCCGATGAAGCCGGCGCCGCCGGTTACCAGAATGTGTTTCATGGATCAATCTTTCAACTGGAACAGCCTCTTCAGTGCCTCGAGCAATCCCTGGGGCGGGCCGCCTTCGGCCTCGTCCCGCAGCGACTCCAGCGGCGGGTGCAGCAGCTTGTTCACCAGCCGGCCGAACGAGCGCTCGATTTCGCCGCGGCTCCGTTCGTCCAGGTCGCCCAATTTGTTCAGCAGCCGGCGCAGTTCGTCGGCCTTGACTTCATCCGCCTGGGCTTTCAAGCGGCGGATCGTCGGACCGGTCGCGCGGTGGTGCAATTCGGCCAGGAAGCGCGCGGTCTCTTCGTCGACGATCCGCTCCGCCTTGGGCCATTCCTTTTCGCGCTCCTGGCGGTTGGCCTCGCAGGCCTGTTTCAGGTCGTCGATCGAGTACAGGTACACGCCCAGGAAATCGCCCACCGCCGGATCGATGTCGCGGGGCACGGCCAGGTCCAGCAGAAACAGGGGCCGCTGATCGCGCGCGCGGTGGATCGCGCGAAAGGCGGCGGCGGTCAGGATCGGCTCCGCGGCGTCGGTGGTCGAAATCACCAGATCGGCCGCGGCCAGCGAGGCGTGCAGCTCGCCCCAGGGCCGGGCGGCCGCCCCGATGCGTTCCGCCAGGGCCCGGGCCCGCTCGGCATGACGATTCACCACGGTAATCTCGCGGACCCCTTCGTCGATCAGGTAGCGGACCGTTTCTTCGCCCATGTCCCCGGCCCCGATCACCAACGCCCGCTTGTCGGCGAACTGTTCGAAAATCGCCTTGGCGAAATCCGCCACCGCCACGCTGGGAATGCTGACCCGCCGCTGGTTGATCGCCGTCTCGTTGGCCACGCGTTTGGCGACCCGCAGCGCCGCCTGGAAGGCCGCGTTGGTCAGCGGCCCGGCGTTGCGCGTCGCGCGCGCCAGCTCATACGCCTGTTTGACCTGCGACAGAATCTGCGCCTCGCCCACCACCATGCTGTCCAGACTGGACGCCACCATGAACAAGTGGCGGACCGCATCCTCGCCCGTGCGCTCGAACAAGGCGTCAAAGATCTCCACGGCGTCCACGCAATGGAAACTCGCCAGGAAATCGACCAGTTGATGGTGGGTCGGACAAACCGCCGGATCTTCGGCCGCCGTGTAGATCTCGACGCGGTTGCAGGTGGAAACCAGCACCGACTCGGCGGCCGGAAACCGCTCGCGCAGATCGGCCAACGCCGTCTGCGCCTCCTCGCCGTTAAACGCCAAACGTTCGCGGACTTCAATCGGCGCCGTATGGTGGCTGCAGCCGACCAGCTGGAACTTCATGGCGCCGCTCCGCGAGTGGACGAGGACGCCTCCGACAACGAACTGGCATGACGCGAGGGGACGAGCAGCACCATGGCCAGCACCAGCGCCAGGACGACGAACGTGCTCAAGGTCAAATAGGCCACTTTGCGCCCCTGCCGGGCCGGCTTGTACCGCGCCTGGAAAACGAAAACGACGGCCAGCCAAAGGAGCAAGACGGCCGAAATCCACAGCACCGGGTCGTTCCAGGGCATGCGATTCCAGTCTGACACCAGGTACAGCACGACCCCCGACAGCAGCCCGGCAGCCAGGATCCAAGACGAGAAGACCAGCGCCTGCTGGGTGGCCCGCTGGAGCCACTCCAGGCTGGGCAGCTTCAGCCCGCGCGGCGGAGGCAACTTCTTCTTCAACCGGGCGGACTGGGCCAGGTACATGACGCCGGTAATGAAACCCAGCATCGCCACCGCCGAGCCCAACAGCAGAGCCATCCCGTGAACGACCCCCCAGACGTACAACGCCTGGCTGCGCGGAAACGGTTCCGCGTGGCGGAACAGCGTGGCGACCGCGATCAGCCCCAGCACCAGCGGCAGCATGAACACGCCCGCCGCGGCTTGGGGCCGCCGCAGCGAGAGGATCAAATACGCGACGGCGACCCCCCAGGCGGCCATCAAGAGCCAGTCGAACCAGCTGGACAGCGGCGGGGCTTGCCGCGGGTCGGGCGTGCTGCGAAGCACAATGTAAATGGTCTGGGCCAGGATGCCGGCCGCCGTAAACCCCGAAGTTCCGACGATCCGGCCCGACGTCCGCAGCAGCAGCCGCGACAGCTCCAGCAACAGCGCCACGGCGTAGCTGGCGACGAAACACGAAAGATGCACTTGGGTCAAGGAAAAGCCGGGCATGGCAATCCAAAACAGGACCTCGCTGGGTACAACCGCTGCGCGAGCGGGGATCGGAAGCGCCCTCCCATTATGCGTTGCCAAGTCCGCTCGTGCCACGGGGCTTGTTCGACGAAAGTCGCAACGCACGGCGGCAGGAGGTTCTGTGCCGAAAGCGCAAAGAAGCAGCCAGGCAAACGGGAGGACAAGGAATGAGCAAGGCCAGGAACGCGACCCGCCGGATGAAGGAGCCGCCGTTCCATCCGGACCCGGCCAGCACTTCCCGCTGCCGGCCGCCTGCTGTTTTCCGTCGGTTTGTCTTGTCTCTGTGCTGAAGCCCGGCAACCCTGATACAATCCTGGCATGCATCCGATGCACCTGCCGCGGCAAAGCGACTGGCGCGACCCCGTGCGCTGCCGCCGACGGTGCATCCTCAAGGAGATAGGGCGATGAGCATCCCTCGGACGACGCGGCTGGCCGCGATTCTGTTGACGACAATCCTGATGTCCGCGGACAAGCCCTCCCTGGCAGGGGCGCCGGACCTTCTGCCCGAGCATCCGGCCGTGCCGGAAGGCCTGGGGGTGAACATCCACTTCACGGACCCGCGACCCGGCGAAATGGAGCTGCTGGCCGAGGCCGGCTTCCGTTGGATCCGCATGGATTTTGCCTGGGGCGGCACGGAACGGCAGAAGGGACAGTACGACTTGGACGCCTACGACCGGTTGCTGACGGCGCTGGAGCCGCACGGCATCCGAGCCCTGTTCATCCTGGACTATTCCAACCGCCATTACGACGGCGGCCTGTCGCCCTGTTCCGACGAGGGCCGTGCGGCGTTCGCCCGCTGGGCCGCCGCCGCCGTGCAGCGCTTTCGCGGCCGCGGCATCCTCTGGGAGATGTACAACGAGCCGAACATCGGCTTCTGGAAACCGAAGCCTGACGCAGAGCAATACGTCAAGCTGGCCTTGGCGGTCGGACAGGCGATCCGCCGGGTGGCCGCCGACGAATTGTACGTCGGTCCGGCGACGTCACAAGTCGATCTGAAGTTTCTGGAGAAGTGCTTCCAAGCCGGGTTGCTCGAGTACTGGTCGGCCGTCTCGGTCCATCCGTATCGTCAACAGCCGCCCGAAACGGCGGCCGAAGATTACGCGCGGCTGCGGCGCTTGATTGCCCGATACGCTCCGCCCGGCAAACGCATTCCGATCCTCTCCGGCGAATGGGGCTACTCCGCCGCCTGGCAGAGGATGGACGCGGAAAAACAAGGCCAGATGTTGCCACGCCAATGGCTGACGAATCTGGCCAACGACGTGCCCGTGTCCATCTGGTACGACTGGCACGACGACGGCCCCGACCCCAAGGAGCCCGAACATCACTTCGGCACCGTCTTGTTCCCGTATCGCCAAGGCCAGCGGCCGGTGTACGAGCCCAAGCCGGCATACCGGGCAGCCCAGACACTGACGAAAACGCTGGCCGGCTTCCGTTTCAACAAACGGCTGTGCCTGGGCAACGATGAAGACTACGTACTGCTGTTCACCAGGCAAGACGACGTGCGTCTGGCCGTGTGGACGATGGCAAAGGCCCCGCACGCGGTGACGATCCCCGCCAGTGCAGGCCGCTTCACCGCGCTGGGACATACCGGAGAAACCCTGCCTCCAGTGACGGCACAGGACCGCGCTCTGACCATCACCCTGACCGACGCTCCGCAGTACTTGACGCCGTCGGCGCCCAACGACGGGCTGCGATTGGCAGCCGCCTGGCAGCGGGCGCCGCTGGACGTGGTCGTCGAGGGCGGCCAACCGGCGGCATGCACGCTCGCATTTCGCAACCCGTTGGCCAAGGCCATCCGCGTCGGCACGTCCGAAGGCGGCGCAACGCTCCTCCAACCGGGCGGCAACGCCGCGTTGACATACTCGCCGCACGTGCTGCGCGATGCCGAGTTGCAGGCCGCACCCTTGACCTGCTACGTCGAAGGCCTGGGGAAACTCACCCAGACTACGCTGGTCTCGGCTTCCCATCCGCTGCGCGCCGAAGTCTTGCCGGCGACAAACCAGTGGCTGGCCGTCCGCCTGGAGAACCCCAGCGGCCAGGCATTCTGCGGCAACGTCCAGTTGATGGATCTGTCCGGCCTGTCGGCCCAGCAACTCGAACTGCCGGTGTGCCTGGAGAAGGGACACACGGAGCGTGTCGTCCAGTTTCCGGTCCGTGGCGAGATCCGCGCGCCGTGGCGTCTGGGTGTCCGCGTGACTGACCCGGGCGGCGAGTTGCAACTTGAGTTGCCGCCCGCGACGTTCCGCGCTGTCGACGATTTCGCCCGCTGGACCGGCGAATCCGTTGGTGCCGCCTACCAGATCCTGCCCGATGGCGATGCCAAGGTAAACTCGACCCAGACTGCCGAATTCGCCCAGCCCCCGGAAGGCCCGCCGCTGCCCGGCGCTGCGGCGATCCGGATCCGCTATCACTTCGATGCCGGCTGGAAATTCGTCCGCCTGGCGCCGCGCGAGCGTGCCGTGCGCGCGATCGAAGGTCAACCGCAAGCGTTTCGCGCGTGGGTCTACGGCGACGGCTCCGGCAACTGGCTGCGCTTGCGAGTGACCGACGCCACCGGCCAGACGTTCCAGCCCGGCGGCCAGCGGCTGGATTGGCGGGGCTGGCGGTGTGTGACGATTCCGTTGGACGCTGGCCATGCGGGCCACTGGGGCGGCGCCGACGACGGCGTGATGCACGATCCGATCCGTTGGGACACGCTGGTGCTGATCGACAGCGCTGTCCGCGAAGAGACGGCGGGCGAGGTCTATCTGGCCAGTCCCGTCCTGGTCTACGGCGGCTGACTCGTCTTGCCATGCTATCCGAAGGTGTTAGTCTTCGATTTCGCGATTTTGGGGGGATCAAAATCTGCCTTTGGCGCGAAGTGCCGTTTCGCTATACTCCGCGCTATGTGTCCACGGACAACACCGCATCTCTGGCTTGCTTTGACTCTGCCCGCACTGGCAGCAGTGCTGGCGGGCTGTGGCACGACCAAATCGCGGGACGCAACGCAGCAGCTGCTGATGTCGGATTCCGTGGACCGCTCCATCGCCACCATCGACTTCTCGCCGCTGGCAGGCAAGACCGTTTACTTCGACACCAAGTATCTGGTCACCGTCAAGGGACTGGGCTTCGTCAACGCCGAGTACGTGGTCAGCTCACTTCGCCAGCAAATGCTGGCGTCCGGCTGCTTGCTGCAGGACGAGGTCAAGGACGCGGAGTATGTGGTGGAGGGCCGGATGGGGACCCTGGGCACCGACTCGCACGAGGTGACCTACGGCATTCCGGCCAATTCCGGCCTTGCCCAGGCAGCGCAGATCCTGCCTAACGTTCCCAGCGTCACCGTGCCGGAAATCTCGCTGGCCAAGCGAGAAGACATGCTGGGCGCCTCGAAAGTGGCCCTGTTCGCCTACCATCGCGAGACCAGGCTTCCGGTTTGGCAGTCGGGGATCTCTGTGGCGACCAGCAACGCCCGCGATTCCCACATTCTGGGCGTCGGTCCCATCCAGGACGGCACGATCTATCACGGCACGTATTTCGCCGGCAGCCGCATGCAGATACCCCTGCTGTCCCGCAAGCCAGAGAAACCGCCCACGCGCGGCCTGGTTTCTTACTATGACGAGGCGAAGTTCGACAAGTATGTCGGCCAGCCGCTGAAGAAGCCCACGCCGGAAGAGTTGAACGCCGAAATCGAAGCGCTGATCAAGGTGCCCAAACTGTCTGCGCTGACCGAACAGATGTTTGCCGCAATGGGGCCGTCGTCCCAGGTCAAGCCGTCCGCCTCGCCGGCGGCTACAGCGAAGGCAGCGGCCAAGCCCGACGCCCCCGCGCCGGCCGGACCCGCCGCCGCGCCGCCGACCGGACCCGCCGAGACAACCGGCCCGGCGGCCACCGTCGCCGAACGCCCGAAGAAGCTCCCGGCGGTCACGTCGGAACCAAAGCCCGAAGCGACTCCCGCACCCGCTGGCGGCGCGCCCGCGCCGACAGAGGGCGCGCCCGCGCCGACGATTCAGAGGTAAGCGCCATGGGACCAAAAGTGGGCACCCGGGCGTGAGCACCAAACGGGATTTCGGCAATTCTTCCGCGTCGCTTGTGAAGTCTCGGTTGCGGTGCAGTTCGCTCGACGGTGCCGTCATGGACGGCGTCTTTGTGTGTCCGTTTCCCGTTCGGCGCTGGTTTCCGGTTCGGCCGCAGCATCCGCGGCCAGCGTCGAATTCGCCTCGTCGCGGCCGAGCGATTCCGGCGCGTGGCGATCGCGGACGAAATCCAGCCAGCTCAGGATTTGTTCGCGTTCGGCGCGAGACAGCCGGCCCAAGGCAAATTCGTACATGACGCTGTACAGCAGCTTCCTGGCCTCGCTCGTTCGCTCCTCGCCGCGCGGGTAGTCGCCGATCATCTGCGCTTGACGGACCAGCAGCTCGATCCACAGCCGGTGCAAGGTTTCCCCAAGTTTCTCGCTCATCGTCGTCCCCGCCGCGGGCAAGTGCAACTCAAGTGGGACTGGACGCAACCAGGCTCAAACTGGCGGTCACTTCATTATCGTCCGTAGCGGCCGGATTGCAAACAACTTCGACGCCCACCCGGAGCCTCAGCCGGAATGGAGGGCTTCCGATCCGAGTGCGGATGGCTCCCTGCCCCGTCGGCGTTTATAATGGCGGGCAAGACACGCGCTCCGTGCGATTGATTCCGGCTGTGTCTTCGCGGCTCCGTACACAGTCCGTACACGGGATGTTCGCGTCGTGTCGAGACGTTCGTAGCATGGTTCTCCGAGCCCTGCCGAGTTCCCTGCACGGCGTGGAGAAGCGAGCCATTTTGGGGCGCGGCCGCAACCGCGTGAAGAGGCGTCCGATGCGATTGATCGTCGCCTGCCAGAAGTGCAAACGGCAATTTGACGCCAGCGGCAAACAGCCGGGGGACCGCTTTCTCTGCCGCTGCGGGCAAACCCTCGTCGTGCGGGAACCGCGGGGACACGAAGCGGCCGTCGTCCGCTGCTCGTCGTGCGGAGCCACCCGCGAACAAGACGCGTCGCGCTGCGCCCACTGCGGCGCCGATTTCACCGTCCACGAACAGGACCTGTACACCGTTTGCCCGAACTGCCTGGCGCGGGTCAGCGACCGGGCACGGTATTGCCATCACTGCGCCGCCCTGCTGATCGCCGATGCCGTCGCCGGGGAGCTCACGACGCTTTCCTGCCCCGTCTGCGGGCCCGATTGGCAGCTGACCAGCCGCGCCGTCCGCGAAACTCCCATGCACGTCATGGAGTGCCAGAAGTGCGGCGGTTTCTGGATCGGGCTGGAGACGTTTGACCAGTTGCTGGATCGCGAGGCCCGGCAACCGCAGTCGGCGGGGCCGGGCCGCCCTTCGTCCTTCGAGCCGCCGCCGCGCAGCCCGTACCGGCCGTGCGCCGTGTGCGGCCAGTTGATGGTCCGCCGCAACTTCGGCCGCACCAGCGGCGTGATCGTCGACATGTGCGGCGCGCACGGCATCTGGTTCGACGCGGAAGAACTGGCGCGCGTCTTCCGCTGGATTCGCAGCGGCAACCTGGAAGCGGCGCGCGGCGACCTGGCTCGCTTGGCGCATTCGCCGGACGTGGCCCGCAAACGCAAAGCCCGCCCCCGCCCCGAACCAGAACGCCGGCCGACGTGCCCTCGGCCGCTGGCCGCCGGGACGGACGACGATTTCCCGGCGGCAGAAATCTTCGAGGTCGTCGAGCGCGTGATCCGCACGCTGTTTCGGATGCTGTAGAGGCTGAGGAGGGAAGGCTGACGGACAGGCGAGGACGGGGACGCGCGCTGCGACACGACAGCGGCACGCGGCGGCTGACCCGGAAAGGGAACTGGGATCCCGCAAGGCGAATCCCGCCGGACCAGGGAGCTGAACATGAAGCGTTACGGTTGGGTGATCGGCTTGAAGCCGGAAAAAGTCGAAGCGTACAAGCAGCTGCACGCCGACGTCTGGCCGGGCGTGCTGCAGATGATCAAGGCCTGCCACATCCAAAACTACTCGATCTACCTCCGGCGGTTGGACGACGGCCGACACTATTTGTTCAGCTGTTTGGAATACGTCGGCGACAACTTCGAAGCCGACCTGGCGCGGATGGCCGCTGACCCGGAGACGCAACGCTGGTGGGAGTTGTGCCGGCCGTGCCAGGAGCCGCTGGCCGGCCGCCAGCCAGGCGAATGGTGGGCGGACATGGAAGAAGTGTTCCACTTGGACTGATCTCGTGCGACGCTCAGGCCTTTTCGCCGGGCAACGTCAGCAGGAGCGTCAAGCCGGCGCTGAGCAGGTACAGCACGGCATAAATCCACATGACGCCCGCCACCCCGACGAGCGGCAGAAACAGGGCGACAATCGCCGGACCCACCCAGTTGCTGGCTCCCGCCCCCAGGTTCAGCAGCGACATGGCCGCTCCTTTGTTGTCGGGCGCCAACGACGGCATCAGGGCCGACAGGGGGACATACCCGGCCAGCGTTGCACCGTACAGAACCGCGGCGGCGACCGCCAAGGGATAGCTGACGCCGAACGAGTGCGGCGCGTAGTAAAGCAGCAGCGTCGTGACGGCCGAACCGACTCCGCCGCAATAGGCGACCGTTCGCCGCCAGCCCAGCCGGTCGCCGATGAAGCCGAACAGCAGATTCCAAACGATGTTGCTGAGGAACATGAAACTGAGCAAACGCAGCCACTGCTCCAGCTCGAACCCGATCGTCTCCGTGAAGTAGATCGGCAGGAAGACGATAAAGCCGTTTTGCGGCGCCGTGTTGATGATCCGGACGACGCACCCAATGGCCGTCTTGGGCTGCCGCCAGGCGATGGAAACGCTCGAAAACACGGTGCGCAGCGGATGCTCGCCCGCCGGGGCCAGACGCTGTTTCCCGATCGGCTCCTGAAGGCCCAGCAGCGCGACCAGACCGCCGGCGGCAACCAGCCCCAGCGAGCACCAGAGCGTCTGGTAGGGGCCGATCACCGGAATGGCATAGCTGGCAACCAGCGGACCCAAAGTCAGCAGTCCGCCAGTCAAAGAGAACCAGAACCAGCCGACGGCGGTCCCCAAACGCTGCCGGGGTGCGGCCGCGGAGATCCAAACCAGGAACCCGTACGCGAACAGCGGATACCCAAAACCGCGCAGGGCATACATGATCAGCAGGAGCGTGTAGTTGCCGGGCGCGACGCCCAACAGCAGGAACCCAACCTCAAACACCACCCAAATCAACAGGCCGATTCCCATCACCTGCCGCGGGCCCCAGAGATCCGAGAGCGCTCCCGAAAGCCAGGCCGAAATCGCCACCGTGACGCCGTAGACCGTAAACACCAACGCCACGGACTTCTCGCCAGCAATCGCCCGATCGACCAGATACTTGGAAAGATAGCCCGCCTCGATCCCGTCCCCGATCATGAACAACAACAGTCCCACGTAGCCCCAAAACAACGGCGGAAAAATGCCGATGCGGCTGATAAATGCCCGGAAAGGGTTGCTGGTTTCTTCTGCTGGCGGCATCGTAGCGGTCTCCCATCGTGGTTAGCGTAGCGGGTCGCCGCGCGGCTGACAAGCAAACCAACGCCGCCCACCAACGCCGCCCACCAACGGCGCCAGCTGTCATGCGCCTCGCGCGCTGCCTTGTTGCCGCCGGCTCCGGCACGGTAGAATTTCGCCTCCGACGCATGATCCCCAGGACGACCATGATGCCCGAACCGCAGCGACCTGCCGCAGCCCGCGAACCCGTGGCCGAATTTCGGCTGTTGGGACGCGTGCCGTTCAACGCCTTCCTGACGCTGCAAAATCGCCTGGTCTACGAGGCTGGCGGCCTGACGGAACCGGGGATCGTCGTGTTGCTGTGCGAGCACCCGGACCTGATCACCGTCGGCCGCGCCGGATCGCGCGGACATATCCGCTGGACCAACGACCAGTTGCAGCACGAGCATTTGAACGTCCGCTGGATCAGCCGGGGCGGCGGATGCGTGCTGCACGCGCCCGGCCAGTTGGCCGTCTATCCGATCGTGCCGCTGGGCTTGTTCGGTTGGACCGTGGGCGGATACCTGCGGCGACTGCAGGCGGGGATCGTTGCGGGCTTCGCGGAATTGGGCGTGCGGAGTGAGACGTCGGACGAAACCTTCGGCGTCTGGGGGCGGTCCGGGCTGTTGGCCAGTGTCGGCGTGGCGGTGCGCAGCGGGATTGCGTGCCACGGCGCGTTCGTCAACGTCAATCCGCCCATGCGGCGATACGCGTTCGTGGACGCCTTTCCGCCGCCTCCGGACCCCGACCGCGGAAAATCCAGCATGGGCTGCCTCCTGGCAGAACGGCAAGCGACAGTTAGAATGACAGGCGTCAGGGCCGCCCTGGTGAAAACGCTGGCCGCCGCGTTCGACTGTCCCCGCTGCCATCTGTTCACGGGGCATCCCTGGTTGTCGTCCGCCGCTGAACCCGCAGGGAAATCCGATGGCCGCCGGACCTGAATTGCCGCTGCTTCCCGCTGAACCTGGACCGCCCGCGGATCGCGAAAGCTGCTGCCCGCCCCCGGCTGCGGCCGACCGCCGTCTGCCGCGCTGGCTGAAACGCCGCGTGCCCAAGGGGAACGCCAATCACTTCACGACCCACGTGCTGGACGAACTGCAGCTGGAGACGGTCTGCGATAACGCGCGGTGCCCGAACCGGATGGAGTGCTACGCGCAGAAGACCGCCACGTTCATGATCCTGGGCAACATCTGCACCCGCGGCTGCGCCTTCTGTGCGGTGACGCGGGGCCGCCCCGAACCGCCCGCCGCCGATGAACCGCAGCGCGTGGCGGAAGCGGCCGCGCGATTGGGCCTGAGGCACGTCGTGATCACGTCGGTCACGCGCGACGACTTGCCGGACGGCGGCGCGGACCACTTCTACCAGTGCGTGCTGGCCGTGCGCGAGAGAACGGGCGCCAGCATCGAAGTCCTGACGCCCGATTTCCGCCACTGCCCCGAGGCGTTGCTGCGCGTGGTGGCGGCGGCGCCGGAGGTCTTCAATCACAATACGGAGACCGTGCCGCGCCTGTACCGCCGCCTGCGCGGACCAAAATCCGACTACGCCTGGACGCTGGAATTGCTGCGGCGCGTCAAGCAGCTGAACCCGGCGATCAAGACCAAGAGCGGCCTGATGCTGGGCGTCGGCGAGACTCTCGAAGAGGTCCTGGACGTGCTGGCCGACCTGCGCGACTGCGACGTGGACTTCTTGACGTTGGGCCAGTACCTGCAGCCCGACCTCGGCCGCTTGCTGCCCGTGGTCCGCTACCTGCGGCCGGAAGAGTTCGAGGAACTGGGCCAAGCGGCCCGCCGGATGGGATTCCTCCAAGTCGCCAGCGGCCCGTTCGTCCGCAGCAGCTACCACGCCCGCGAGATGGCCCAACCGCCTGCCGGGCAGTAGTTCGCAGGCCGCGGGCCGCTTTCGTGCGGGCGAGCCGGCGCGTTCATGCGGGCGAGCCGGCGCGGATCAGCCGGTCGACGACCAACTGGCGGAATTCGGGCGAAAGATTGGCGAAATAGGCCGTGAATCCGGTCACCCGCACCACCAGGTCCGGATACAGCGACGGGTCCTTGTGCGCGGCCAGCACCTGTTGGGCGTCGACGATATTGATATTGAACAGCGTCCCGCCCAGATCGAAATGGCCTTGAATCAAGCTGGTGATGGCGTCCACCGCCTCGTCGGATTGGGCGATGCAGGGATCGAGTTCCAGTTGCACGGGGGCCGTGTTGCCATAGCCCGGCTGGATGGCGGCGATCGCCTTGACCAGCGCCGTCGCCGCGCCGTCGTCGCGGAACCCGGGCCGGGGATTGGCGCCGTGCGAAATGGGCTCGCCGGCGCGGCGGCCGTCGGGCATCGCGCCGACCTGCTTGCCCAGCCGCAGCGTGTCGGCCCAGGAGAACCAGCCGGGGATCATCCGCCGCCCGCCCGGCGTCGGCTGCTGGGTGACCAGCCGCGTCAGCAGTTGCGAGACCTGCAGCGCCCAGCGGTCGCCGAGCGAATCGCCGTGGCCGTAACGCGGGGCCGTGAGCATCATCAGCCGCACCCGCTCGCCGACGGGGCCTTGGTAGTTGCTGCGGAGTTGCTCGGCGAGTTCCGCCCACGTGATCCGCTGCTGCTGTTCCACCCGCTGCTGCAGCGCAGCCAGCGAGTCCGCCACGTCAGCCAGTCCGGCACCGTCGACGCACATGTTGTACAAGTCCACGCCGCCGTTGGTGACGTTCAAGCCCCGCTCGATGGGACCGTGCGTGAGCAGGTTCAGCAGCAGTTCCGGCTCGTTCAGGTGCTGGTGATCGAGTTGCACGTCGATGCCGCGGGCCGTACACAAGACGGCCCGCCGCAGGTGCTCCTCGAACCGCCGCCACAACGAAGCGACGGACGGGGCGGGGTCTTGCAGCAGCATCTCGTCGAAGGCCACCATGAAGACCTTGGCCACGTTGATTTTGACCGTGTCGTTCATGGTGTATTCCAGCCCCGGCAGGGCCATCCAGTTGCAGCCCACGGCGATCCGCTGGCGGGCCAGTTCGGCCGAGTAGCCGTTGCGCATGAAACCCTCGACCAGGGCCTTGTCGCCGGAGAACCGCGGCCAGGCTTTGCGGTCCTCCAGCAGGTACTCGACGCCCTTGCGCAACAGCCGGGGATCGAGTCCGTCGTGGACGCGGATCGTCAGGTTGCAGGTCGCCTTCAACCGGTGGGCCGCCTCCAGAATCAGAAACGACACGTGGCTGGTCTGATCGTGCCCGTCGGGAGCCGGGCCGCCCACTTGATAGTAGTGGGGATCGTTCAGCAGCAGGCAGGCCAGCAGGAAGATCGCATCCTCGTCGTCGATCCGGCCCGCGCGGCAGTCCCGCTCGTAGTAGGGCCGCAGCAGTTCGTCGAGTTGCCCGCCGGCGCCGTCGCGGTTGTAGGTCCGCGAGACCATGTTGAACCAGGCGATCCACTGGCAGGCCTCGCGCAACGTGCGCGGGGGGCCTTCGATCAACCAGCGGTTCGCCTCGGCCATCTCGCGGAGATTGGCCAGCAACGCCGGGTGGGTCTCCCGCTCCGCAGCCGCTTCGATCGCCTCGACCGTGCGGCGGATCCAGCCTTGCACGGCGCGGATCACCCGTTCTTCGGCCTCGTAAAACTCCGCCTTGTCGGGTCCGTGCTCGGCGCGGCACCGCTGGACCTTGGCCAGCAGCCCGCCCCAGCCCAACTCCAGTCCGATCCGATAGTCGGGCGCGAAATGGGCGTCGTTGCCGATGCCCGAGATGATCCCGTAACGCTCCTGGTCCGGCTCCAGCTCCGGGTAAGCGAATTCCGGCGGCCACTTGCACGGCCGCACGCGGTTGAGCAGCACCATGTACCGCCCGGCCAGGGCATCCATCGGATCGACGTAGACCGGATGACAATTCATGAGGTCGCAGAAATTGTCCGCCCAGCCCTGCAGACCGTAGAACGAGCCGTTGGAATGGTTCGGCTTAGGCTGCCACTCAAAACCCTCCGGCGGCAGCACCATGCCGTAATCGTCCTCGTTCATGTATCCGAGGCAGCGGAGCTTTTCGGCCGTCTGAGCTTCCTTCCGCTGGCGGAGATGCTCCAGACGCGAGGCGTAGTCGAGTTCGGTTTGCACCAGGCGGACCATGGGCAGAATTCCCGTCTTCAGGATCAAGTGTGTTGCTGCTGGTTAAGGTCTACTTGCTCGGGATCGGGCTGGACCGTGCGGGAACCGGACGAAACCGTACCGGCCACGCGGACGACGAAGTTGGCTCGCGCGGCGACCGCCGCCAGCATCTCAAACTGTGCCGACGTCGGTGTGCGGAACTCCGGCGGCGGACCGGCCAGTCCGAGGGCCGCGTACTTCCCTCTCCCCAAAGGATGATACGGCAGCAACTCGTACTGACGCACCCTGCGCAACGTGGCCAGAAAATCGGCGATCGCCCCGATCTGCTCCGGCCGATCATTGACGCCGACAACGACCGGGGTCCGGATCACCAGTTCCTTGTTCAGCGCGTCGAGCCGCCGCAGGTTGTCCAGTATGTGTTCGTTCGACGCGTTGGTCCAGGCCCGATGCGCCGCGTCGTCCATCATCTTGATGTCGACCAGGAACAGGTCCACCAGCGGAACCAGCGGTTCGACGACCTTCCAGGGCCACGCCAGATTGGTTTCGATCGCCGTGTGAATCCCTTCCCGGCGGCACAATTCCAGGATCCCGCTGGCGAACTCGGCCTGCAGCAGCGGCTCGCCGCCGGAAATCGTCACGCCGCCCGTCCGCTGATAGAAGGGACGGTCGGCGAGCACCTCGGCCACGACCGATTCCGCCGTGCGCAGCTCGCCCACTCGGACCATCGACTTGGCGTAACAGGTCTCGACGCACTCGCCACAGGCCACGCAACGCTCGCGGTGATACACGTGGTCCGGCCCGCGGAATTCGTGGGCGGCATGCTGGCAGACTGCGGCGCAAGCCTGGCACCCGATGCACCGTTCGGGAAACACCTGGATTTCCGGGAAACGGTGATAGGTCTCGGGATTGTGGCACCACGGGCAGCGCATCTGGCAGCCCTTCAAGAACACCGTGGTACGAATCCCCGGCCCATCGTGGACCGAGAAACGCTGGATATGGGTAATCAGTCCGCTTGACATGCTGCCACCAACTTGCCTCCCTCCCAATCCCGCCGGCTCGCCCGGCGGATTCCTTCGGCTTCCCACTACCCCCCGCGGCCGGCTCGCCCGGCCGCCAATCCCGCCGGCTCGCCCGGCGGATTCGTTCGGCTTCCCACTACCCCCGCTCCCAGCGTTCCAGATATCCACTGATCGCATTCGACGACAGATCTCCGAACGATCCAACGTAGGCACTCGCCTGCCAGAGCCGTTCTACGCCAGCCTTCACCACGTCGTCGGCAAAGGCGTCCCACATCTTATCTTGTGCCGCGTTCATCATGGCGACAACGATCTCCCCAGGACTTCTGTTGGGGTGCAGAGCCAGCGCCACATGCACATGGTCCGGCAAGAACGAAACCTTGTCGATCACCATCCGGAGGTCCGCTTGAAGTATCCGCCAACCGCCACACACGGCTTCGGCCGACGACCTCCCAAATACGCCTTGCCGCCGCCAAGTTGCCAACACGACATGATACCTCAAGACGGTCACCGCGTGATCGGTTTGCAGAATCCGTTGCGATTCCTCCGTTCGCTCGAACTGCCGCACAAACACCGGGACACGGACGCGGTTGGAATACCCGTGATGTTCGGCTTGCCGTTCAAGGTACTCTTCAACCGCTGTCGCGGTGGATTGTCCCGTAGTTGCGGCGAAATAGCCGCGTCCCAAAGACTTCGTTGCCTGAGAACGCTGGCTTTGTTCGCCCAGCCACTTGCTGATGCGGCCTTTCATCTTGCCGGCCGCGGCAGAGACGGTTTCCGTTGGCTGGAGACTGACCAGAGTTCGCAGGTCAATCTCGTCCGTCGTAACGTCGAGCACGTGAATGCCGTATGGCTGCAGCAATTGGCACAAGACGTCACGATCGAGGTGTGCAAACGCTGGATGAGGCTGTCTGCGATGGGTTCGCCAACGGTAGTAGACGCGGTGGCACCAAGCGAAGTTGAGTTCTTCGAGTTGGTAGGGTTGGATTTGCATGGCTGTAGTTTGAAGCCGAAGGATCCGCCGGACAAGCCGGCGGGATTTGAGGGAGCGCGACAGCGGGGGGCGGGGGGTAGTGGGAAGCCGAAGGATCCGCCGGGCGAGCCGGCGGGATTTGAGGGAGCGCGCCGGCGGAGGGCGGGGGGCGGGGCGTAGTGCGAAGCCGAATGGATCCGTCGGGCGAGCCGGCGGGATTGGCGGGCGGCGAGCCGGCGGGATTTGGGGGCGAGGCGCGCTGACGCTGTGGGTTACCATTGTCTCGCCTTACCGCCGGAAGCAGTCGGGCGTGCAACGAGGACCGGCAGCGCCCGCTGGCAACGGTACGCTGGCGCCTTCCCGCGCTGAGCGGATCGCAGCATCCAGCACCTCTTGCGTGTCGCGGCACACGTCCGGGCGGCACAAGGGGTAGAATTCGCTGCCGGTCTCCAAGGCCCAGAGGAAGTGGGCCGTGCCGTTGGCCATGTGCGAAGGCGGGACCGGCGGCGTGATTTCGACGTTGGCCGGTTGCCCGGCGAGAGTGGTCCACAAGCGGCCGCCGCGGCCGGGGCCCAAGGTGACGGAACCGTGCAGGCCCCAGATCGTCGCCAGGTAGCCGGTCGTGGGCTGGCCGACCTGGCCCCACGCGCCCTCGACCGTCGCCATGGCGCGCGGATAGTTCATGACCACGATCGCATTGTCTTCCACCGGCAGCGGCGGATCGTACCATTGTCCGGCCACGGCCGTCACCCGCTCCGGACGGCCCAGCAGCACCTGGGCCATGTTGATCCCGTAGCAGCACAAGTCCACCAGCGCACCGGCGCCGTTGCGCTGCGGATCCAAGATCCACTCGCTGAAATAAGGCGAACACTCTGCCTCCGGCCCGCCGTGTCCCGCCCGGTGTGTCAGTTGCCAGATTCGGCCAAACTCGGACCGCGTGGCGATCTCCAGCGCCGCCTGCACCTGGGGCCGCCAGACGACGGGCCAGTTGATCATCAGCCGCACGCCGGCCGACTGGGCCGCCGCCAGCAAACGCTCGCCGCCCGCCAGCGTGGCCGCCATCGGTTTTTCCACCAGCACGTGCAGACCTTGCTGAGCCGCCCACGCGCCGACTTCCGCGCCTTGCGCATTGTCGCAGAACACGTACAACGCATCGAGCGACTCGCGGTCGACCATCTCCCGATAGTCCGCGTAGGCCGCGCAGCCATATTGTTGCGTGACGCGATCCCGCAGCGGTGGATTCGGATCCGCCACGGCCGCCAACTGTCCCTGCTCCGACGCCGCCACGTTCTCCAGATTGCCCCACACGTGGTCGTGCGTCAGTCCTGCGACGCCGATGCGATAAGTCTTGGTCATGGTCTCCTCACAGGTTGGGGGCCCCATCGTAGACCGCTCGCTCCGCGAGCGGGTTTTTCCGCGCGCGGAGCGAGCGGCCTACGGTGGAGTCGCTGCCGCCGTCTCGTCGCGGAAGAATACCGCCACCAGCACGGTCGCGGCCAAGCCGACTGCCGCGGCGATGTACCAGAACGTCGAATAGTCCAGCCTTCCGCCCGCGGGCGTACACCAGCCCGACAGCCATCCGTTCAACGGGCCGGCCACCAGCGGGCCGATGCCCAGGATCACCAGCATGAAGACGGTCTGCGCTGAGTAACGCGTGTCGGGCGGCGCAATGCGGTCCACGTAGATGAAACTGGCCGCAAAGAAGAAGGCGAACGAAAATCCGTGGATCAACTGGGCGGCGACGATCACCTCCAACGGTAACTGCGTCGTGCCGAAGAAGGCATACTTGAGAAAGTAGCACATCGCGCCCAGCGTGATCACGGTCCGGAAACCCAATCGGGCCAGCACCGGGCCGAGCACCGCCAGCGCCAGGATCTCGGCGAATTGGCCCAGCGACATGGCGGGCATGATGTAGGCGTCGGCCAGCCCGATCGCCGCCAGGAACTTGCTCATCTGCACGAAGTAGAAGCAGTGGATGATGCTCACCGCCAGCGTTGCGGCCACCAGGACCGCGAACGATGGCCGCCGCACCAGGGCAAAGGCTTTGGTGAAGGCGAGCGTCTGGGCCGCCTCGCGTTTCGGCGGCGTCCGCGGCAGGACAAACCAACAGAACAGGGCGTAACCCAGCGACACCGCGCCGGCGACCCGCACCGAATCGATCATCCTGGCCGGCGCGTTGGCCAAGTCCTGGCCGGTGAAAAAAGGCGGCAGCCAGCGGAATTGCAGGTCGGATTGCAGCCAGATCATGGGAAACGCCCAGGCCACCGTGATCCAGGCGATCGTGCCCACCGCCCGCACGCCCGGAAACTGCCGCTTAGGGTCCGGCAAATGGCCCAGGGCCAGCGAGTTGGTCAGCGACAGCGTGGGCATGAAAAGAACGGCATAGGCGATCGACAGCCACAGCCAGGCCGCGTAGCTGGTCTGGTACGCCGTGACGAATTTGACCACGCCGCCGACCGCCAGCAGCACGGCCAGGCAGCGGGCGGGGGCCACGTAGCGGTCGGCGATCTGACCGGCGATGAACGGTGCGCTGAGCGCGCCGATCGCCCCGGCCACGGCGATGATCATCCCAATCTGCAGATCGCTGAAGCCCAACCCGCCCACGGCGCGGTCGGCCGACAAAAACCGCGCGGCAATCGGCAGCCACAGGCCGTACACGGCGTACTGCAGGAACATCATTACGTACAGCCGCAAGTCCACATGCCGGCGGGTTTCAATCGCTGTGCTGTCCGTCATCACACGTCAGGTAATCCGATAGTGTTCGTTGATCGCCCGCTGATACGCTTCCAGCCCGCCGGAGGCTACCTCGGCCACTTCGACGCGCCGTCCGGCCTGGGCCGCTTCGAGCACCGTAAACGCACAGGCCAAACTGGCCAGCGCATCGCGGCCGCTGGTCTCGGGCGGCCGCCGTTGGCGGACGGCTTGCAGCCACTCGTATTGAGCCAGCGCGAACGGGTCGCTCAGCCCCAGCGGAAAATGCCGGGCCTTGCGGTCGGCCGGACACCCCTGCTCGTACAACTGCGCCAAGTTAGCCGTGGCGCCGTCGCCGCACGTGACGTCGTCGCCGGAAACACGGCCGCCGGAGGCGTAATAGACGTCTCCCGTGCCGGGCATCGTCCCGCCGCCGCGGCCGGCCCAGCTGGCCGTCAGCTCGCCGGTCGCTCCGGCAACCGTGGCGAACGAGGCGTACACCGTGTCCTCCGCGTCGCATTCGACACGCTGCGTGGGGCGGCCTCGTTCGTCGTGGCCCCAGCGGACCGGCTCGACGATGGCCGTCCGGGCCTGGACGTCGCGGATTTCACCGGCCAGGGCGCGGATCAGGTCGAAGCGGTGTACGCCCACGTCCAGCGAGATCCCACCGCCCTCGACGCGCCGGTGGCGCCAGGGCGTGTCGGCCACGACGCGGTCGGGAGCCCACCGCGCCCCCACGCTGCCGATCAGCATGAGCTGCAGATTGCCGAGCCGGCCGGACTCGAACAGCCACTGCAGATGCCGCGTGCGCGACATGTACCGCCCGCTCTGGAACACGCCCAGCACCCGCTGGTGCGACTCGGCCAGTTCGCACATCCGCCGGGCGGCCCGGACCGAGACGGCCATCGGCTTCTCCGTCAGCAGATCCTTATCCGCGTTCAACGCGGCTTCGGCCACCTGGTGATGGAGTGCGTGACTCGTGAAGTCGTTGACGGCCGTGATCGGCGCCTCGGCCACCATGCGGCGAAAGTCGGTGTAAACCTGGACCTCGACGTCGTCCTGGAAATCGGACAGATACTCGTCGGCCACGGCCAGCGGATCCCCCGCGAACTGGCTCACCGCCGCCCGCTGCGGCGGACCTTCGCCCCGCCGCGCGTACATCCGGGCTTCGTCCTCGTCCAGCGAACACAGCGCCGCGATGCGGAAATCGTCCACGCCGGCTTCGCGCAGCAGGCGGTAGCCCCGCAAGTGCGCCGCCATAATACGCCCACAGCCGACAATCCCGATGCGAATCATGGGTGACCTCAACCCCGTAGCATGGTTCTCCGATCACACGAACTTCGTCACCCCCGGCATGGCCACGGGGTATTTTCCGTCCGGCCCCGGCAAGGTGGGCGGGGCGGCGTCGAAGGCATAACGCTGCGGCGACAAGTCCAGCTTCGAGTTCTTCATCTGTTCCCACTCGATCAGCTGGCCCGTGTATCCGGCCGTGCGGCCCATGATGGCGACCAGCGTGCTCAGGCACATGTACTCGCCGTTGTTGATGACCTTGCCCGCGCGGATCGCGGCGAACAACTCGTCCTGCTCGACCTGGTGCATGGGCCGCAGGGCGTCCTTGCGGGCCTTCTTCACCCCGAAGCCCGACAGGTCGCCGGCTTGCTGGCCGTACTCCCAATTGGTCTCGCCCTCGATGCGGCCCTTCTGCAGATCGCAGCGCCCCTTGGTGCCCATCAGCATTTCGGAGTAATCGTTGTAGCAATTGGGTTGCTGCCGGGCGATGGCGTACATCCGCGCGCCGTCGTCGTATTCGTACACCACCGCGTGGTGGTCGTAGATATCGCCGTACTTCGGCTCGACGCGGACCTGGCGCCCGCTGGCGGCCCATACCTTGACCGGCGCCCGGTCGCGCAGGGCCCAGGTGCATTTGTCCAAGCCGTGGATCTGCTGCTCGACGTTGTGATCGCCGGAGAGCCAGGTGAAGTAGTACCAGTTGCGCATCTGGAACTCCATCTCCGTCCACTCCGGTTGCCGCGGGCGCTCCCAGAGGTAGCCCAGATTGCGCGTGCTCTGCACGGCCACGATGTCGCCGATCGCCCCGTCGTGGACGCGTTGAATCGTCTCGCGGATCACCGTGTCGTAGCGCCAGCACAGTCCCGACACGATGCACAGTTTTTTCTTGCGTGCCAGCTCGCAGGTCGCCATCACGCTCCGCACGCCGGTGGCGTCGACGCCCACGGGCTTTTCGGCGAACACGTGCTTGTCGGCCTCGATCGCCGCCGCCAGGTGCAACGGGCGAAAGTGAGGCGGCGCGGCCAACAGGACCACGTCCACGCCGCAGGCGATCAACTCCTTGTAGGAATCGAAACCCGCGAAGCAGCGGCTTGGGTCCACGTCGACCTGGTTCGGATGCCGATCCTTGAGCACCTTCAGAGTTCCGTTCATCCGATCGGCGAAGGCGTCGGCCAAGGCCACCACGCGCACGCCCGGATCGGCGTTGATCGCATTCGAGGCGGCCCCGGCCCCGCGACTGCCACAGCCGACCAGGCCGACCCTCAAAATATCGCTGCCGGCCGCATGGACGCCGCGATGCACGGCCAGGACGCTGCCGCCCACGGCAGCCGAAGTGCGCAAGAATTGACGACGTGAAATGCTCATCATGTCCTCCCGGAGTTTGGGCGCAGGCAGAACGAGTCGTTGCTCGATGACGGTAGGATGCTGCCGCAGACTGAACGGAGGCCAACCTGCGGCAGGCCTGATTTTCGCACGCGCGGACAACGCGGGTCAATGAGCTTATTTGCAGAAAAGGTAAGAGTTTGCGGCACGGGCCCCCGCCCCGCCGTGCGGCCGGAGGAATAAGTTGACTTGTTCCTCCCGCCTCCCGCCCGGCGCGTAGCGATTCGACTGTGTCAAATCTCCCGCGCCCAAGGTCAGCCGGATTCGCAGCGTCTGGCCCTTCGTTTCCTGCGACGTTTCGGGAAAAGTAAATGTCCCTTTTTCAGACGGACGGGATCATGCCCAACATGAAAACCATCGTGAAGATGCCGACGGTCTCGACGATGCCCATGGCGATGATGATGAACGCGAATCCTTTGCCCTCGCCGTCGCTCAGGGCGCGGATGCCGGCGGCGCCGATCAGGCCTTGCATCCAGGCCGAGAGCATTTCGCCCATGCCGGTCGCCAAGCCGATGCCCAGCAGCAGGCCGGCTTCCGAGATCGTCACGTCCATGTTCGCGAACACGGACCGCATGTTGTTCATCACGATCATGGCGTACAGCGTTTGGCTGATGGGCATGCCGACAAGGATGATGTAGGTGAAGCTCAGATTCCGCCCCGCGCGGGCCTCCTTGGCCCAGGCGCCGGCCGCTGCCTGTCCAGCCAGTCCGATTCCAATCGAGCTTCCCAACGCCGCCATCCCCAAGGCCGTCACGTCGCCCATCTCGGCCAGAAACCGCCAGAAGCTCGGTGCCGCCGCCGCCAAGATGAGAAGGGGGACACTGAACATCGAAAATCCACAGAACGCTGTCATCGTTAAGACTCCTGAGTCGTTCGGCCAGAGAACGGATTGTACCGATATCCCGTCCACTGCATGCCGAGGTTGTTGCAGAATTCCAGCATATTGAGCCGCACGCCGTGCGCGAACATGGCGATCATCGCCAGTCCCAGGTTCAGGCTGTGCCCGAACAACAGGACCAGAATTGCCAGCGGCCAGGCATCGATCCCGCGGGCCATCTCGTTAAAGCTGACCCCCAGCACGCTGCTGGCCAGGCCCACGGCCATCAGCCGTACGTAGCTGATCACGTCCGAGAAGGACGAGAGCATGGACAGCGGGAAATTGGCGAATCCCATGAGCATCATCTTTCCCACGTTCCAACTGGGCTGACAGAAAACGATCGCCAGCGCCGACCCGGTGACCAGCAAGTAGGGCCAGGGCGTGTCCCAGCCCATCGGTGTTTTGAGCACGAACATTTGGACCACGCCCAACATGCCCCAGATGAACACGGCCCAGCCGACCTTGTTGAGGAACCGCAGGTTGGGAAACAGGCCGATGGCGGGCCAGAGTTGAGCCAGGCTCAGATGGATCGCTCCCATCCAGAAACACAGCCGCATCATGAACGTGCGCGAGGCTTCCGTCATGTCTACGGCAATGACGGGCGGATAAAGGGTGACCCCGAAAAACGTGGCGCACAGCCCGCCCCAGACCACGGCCGCGAGGCTGACGAGAATCATCAGGCGCGTGAATTGAGTTCCCAACGCCGGGGCCAGCTTGCGGTAACCGAGCGTGAATGCCAGCAACAGCACGACGCCGTAACCACCGTCGCTGATCAGCATCGCCGTGAAAATCGGCAACGCGATCAGAAAGGGGACGGAGACGTCGAATTCGCGGTAGCCGGCCACCGTTCCCAGGATCTGCAACAGACCTTCGACGGGCCGCGCCCAGGCCGGGCTGCGGATCAGCGTCGGCGGCTGCTCGTCGGCGGCCGGTTCCATCCAGTGGACGGCTGCCGGCAGGCCGGTCTTGTCCAATTCGCCGGCCAGCGTCCGGCCTTGTTCGGCAGGCATCCAGCCCTGGACGGCGAACAGCTGCTCGCTGGTCAAGCCGCCCCGTTGGGCCACCACGAATTCGGCCTGTTTCTGGAGTCGGCCGAGTTCGGCTTGCATTTGGGGATCCAGATGCGCCAATTCGGCCAGTCGCCGATGCGCGGCTTTCAGGTCGGCGTCGATTCTGGCGGCTTCTTCGCGGATCGTGGGGGCGTCGCGCGGAGGCAGCGGCAGCACAGACGCCGATTCCGGCAGCCCGACGTTCTGCTTGCGCGACGCCGTGGCCACCACCGCGCGGCCGTCGGACTGTTCTCCGACCACGGCCACGCACTCTGCGGCCATCGCCGCCAGATCGTGGTCCGGCACGGTGTAGAACTGGACGTCGATGCCCGCCTGGCGCAGTTCTTCGATCTGCTGCAGGCGGACGTTGCCCCACAGATCGAGTTGCTCGATCTCGTGATGCAGGGTCGCCAAGCGGTTGCCGTATTCCGCGGTCTGGTGCTCGATACGGAGCACTTCCCGTGCGGCCTCGACGGCGGACAGTTCCGGCTGGTCGCCTTGCGGCTCGATCCCGTACAGCACCTGCAGGGCGCGTTGCAAAGACTGGATCTGCTCGGCCGTCTGCTCGTCCACCAGGGCCTGCGCCGGATCGGCAGGCACCAGGTGGATGACGCCCAGCTCACCAATGGCCTCCAGCAAACGCTGGCGGTCCCGGCTGCGGGCGGCGACATAGACCTTGACCATCGGCACGATCATGCATCCGCCTCCCAGGACTCGAAATCCAACGGTTCGGCCGGCAGTTCGTCGGCGACCTTCGCCAATTTGCCCTTGGCGATCTTGCCGCGTCCGACAGCCGCCGCCATCTCGTCGCCCAGCTTGATGCGGATCCGGCGAATGGCCTCGCGGTCGCGCGGGATCATGACTTTCTCGAACAGATTGACCCGCTGGATGACGCGGGCCAATTCGCCCTGTAGCAAAGCCTCCTCCTCGCGCCTGACCTCCAGGGCGGCCTGCCGCCGGCTGTGCTGGCGGAGGTCCGCCAGCGTCTCGTCGACCCAGGCCGGCGTGCCGAACAGGCTGTACCGGGCCGCCGGAAACTCGACGCCCTCAAACACCGGCACCTCGACGCCCGCGACGTTCCGATGCGAGGTCCGGATCCGCTCCGGCCGGGACCACTGCCGCAGCGGCAGGCCCGAACGGTCCGCCAGCACCGATTGATAGCGGGCCAGCTTGGCGGCGACCTCGTCCAGCGCCTGTCGGGCCTGCTGCACCCGGCGGGCGACTTCGCGCAGCGTGATCTGCAGCTGCTGCTGTTTCAGCTTCAGCATCGGCAAATATCGTTCGAACCGCGCCAGCCGGTCCCGGCGGCGTTTCAGTTCGGGCCGCGTGAGTTTGACTTTCTCTGCCATAGGGTCTTCCATGCACAGGTCAGGGGTCAGGCACTTCGAACTTCAATCTTCGCCCTTCGCCGAAAAACGATTCACCGTGTGGCTGGTCTCTAACTCGGCGAAGATTGAAGTTTGAAGTGTCTGACCCCGGCCGCGCTCACGGCCGCGCTCTCGGCCAGTGTTTTTCCACAATCGCCCGACGGATGCCCGTCTCCGCCGACTCGAAGCACTCGGCCAGGATCTCCCAGCAGCGGTCCAGGGCCTCGAACAGCCGCAGGTTCAGCGACAGGTCCATGATCCGCTCTTCGAACATCGTACCGTACTTCAACAGTTTCCGGTCCCAGTCGGACATTTCGAATCCCATGTCCCGTTTCTCGCGGGTTTCGCGGCACAGGGCGTACAGTTGGATGCAGGCATCCATGATCGCGCGATGGTCGTCCCGCGTCTTGCCGTTGACTTGCTGCTTCAGCCGCGACAGCGACCCGAACGGTTCGATGCGGCCGTTGCGCAGATAGAACTGGCCTTCGGTGATGTAGCCCGTGTTGTCGGGGACGGGATGGGTGACGTCGTCGCCGGGCATGGTAACGCAGGCCAGCACGGTCATCGAACCGGCTTCGTCAAAGTCGACCGCCTTCTCGTAGCGTTTGGCCAGCTGCGTGTACAGATCGCCCGGATAGCCGCGGTTGGAGGGGATCTGCTCCATGATGATGGCGATTTCCTTCAGCGCGTCGGCAAAGGCCGTCATGTCGGTCAGCAGGACCAGGACGCGTTTGCCTTGCAGGGCGTATTGTTCGCCGACGGCCAGGCACAGGTCGGGGACCAGCAGGCATTCCACGACCGGGTCGGCCGCGGTGTGAATGAACATGATGGCCCGGCCCAGCACGCCGCCTTCCTCGAAGGTCTGGCGGAACTTCAAATAGTCGTCGTGCCGCAGCCCCATGCCGCCCAGGATGATGATGTCCGCGTCGGCCTGCAGTCCGATCCGCGCCAGCAATTCGTTGTACGGTTCGCCGGCCACGGAAAAAATGGGCAGCTTCTGGGATTCGACCAGCGAGTTGAAAACGTCGATCATGGGAATGCCCGTCTCGACCATCTGGTCCGGCATCCGCCGCCGCGCCGGATTGACGACCGGCGAGCCGATGTCGATCGGCTGGCCGTCGACCGGGCCGCGGCCGTCCCGCGGCCGGACCGAACCGTCGAAAACGCGGCCCAGCAAGGCGTCTGAGAAGGGGACTTGCATCGGCCGGTGCAGGAACCGCACGCGGTCGTTGTTCGACACGCCCTGCGCGCCGGCAAACACCTGCAAGCTGACTTGCTGCCCTTCCAAACGGATGACCTGGGCCAGGGAGTCTCCGCGCGTGGAGGTGATGACCGCCAGGTCGTCATAGCCTACGCCGCCGGCGTTGACGGTCACGACGTTGCCGGCGATCCGCTGAATTGCGTCGAAGTATTTTCTCATGCTGTCTGTCCGCTGTTTAGCACCGTTCGAGAAACAACTGTCCGGTCAGAAGCCCGCGGCACGGCGCTGGCCGCTGCGGCCGGCACTGCGGCCGAACCGGAACCGGGGGCTGGGCCCTACCGCTGACTGGTTTCTCTTACGATGCGTCGGGGGGGCATCCTTTACTGGCGATGAACTGGTCGATCTTGGTCAACCAGCCGTCGTATTCCTCGCTGCCGGCGGCCGCATAATTCCAGTTGCGGAACAGGTCCGTCACGCGGACCATGGCCTGCCGGACTTCGGCCTTGTTGGAACAGTCCAGTTCCAGTTCGGCGACTTCCAGAACCTTGTCAAACACGAATTGCTGCCGTTCGGCGGGCGTGGCCCCGTCGACGTCGTCATAGGCGTTTTGCTGCAGATAACAGTTGTCGAAGAAGTCGGCCTTCAGGGCCCGCGTGAAATCTTCCGTGGACGTTCCTTCCTCGCCGACCACCGTCATCATCTGCTGGACTTCGTTGCCCTGGACCAGCAGGGTGTGCATGCGGGCGACCTTGTCCGGTTGGATGATGCCGCGGTATTTGCTCCACGAATCCAAGGGGTCGATCGATGGATACCGGCGGGCGTCGCTACGGGCTCGCGACAGGCCCAGAAACGCCCCCACGACCTTCAGCGTCCCCTGCGTCACCGGCTCCTCGAAATTGCCGCCTGCCGGACTGACCGTGCCGCCGATGGTCAGCGTGCCGATGCGTCCGTCCCGCAACTCAATCGCGCCGGCCCGTTCGTAAAACGCGGCGATCCGGCTTTCCAAATACGCCGGGAAGGCTTCCTCGCCGGGGATTTCCTCCAGCCGCCCGGAAATCTCCCGCATGGCCTGGGCCCAGCGGGACGTCGAATCGGCCAGCAGCAGCACGTTCAATCCCATCTGCCGGTAGTACTCGGCCAGCGTCGCGCTGGTGTAGACCGACGCCTCGCGAGAGGCCACCGGCATGGCCGACGTGTTGCAGATGATGATGGTTCTTTCCATCAGACTGCGGCCGGTCCGCGGGTCGGTCAATTCCGGAAAATCGCGCAGCGTTTCCACGACCTCGCCCGCCCGCTCGCCGCAGGCCGCAATCAGCACGATGTCGATCTCGGCGTGACGCGACGTGATCTGCTGCAAGACCGTCTTGCCCGCGCCAAAGGGGCCCGGAATGCAGTAGGTCCCGCCGCGGACGATGGGGAACATGGAATCGATGATCCGCACGCGGGTCACCAGCGGTTCGGTCGGCATCAGCCGGCGGCGGGAGACGTTCAGCGGGGTTTTGACGGGCCACGTCTGCTGCATCGTCACGCGCTGGGGCGGGGCGGAGTCACTGCTCAACAGGGCCACTTGGTCCTGGACCGTGTAGGAACCGGCGCCGGCAATTTCCTCGACGGTGAAACTGCCCCGCCAGCCGAAGGGCACCATGATGTGATGCTGAAAGATCCCTTCCGGAACCGTGCCCAGCGTATCGCCCGCCGCGACGCGGTCGCCGGGCTTGACGGCGGGCGTGAAATCCCACTTGGTCTCCGTGTCCAGGCCGTGAATGTAGACGCCCGGCTTGAGAAAGTACCCCACCTGTTGAGCCAGCTTGGGCAGCGGATTCTGCAGCCCGTCGTAGATTTGTCCCAGCAGGCCCGGGCCCAGGACGACCGAGAGCATGTCCTCCTGAAACTCGACTTCGTCGCCGATCTTCAAGCCGCGGGTCTCTTCGTAGACTTGGAGGTCGGCCAACTGGCCGCGCACGCGGATCACCTCGCTCAACAACCGCGTGCCATCGCCCCGGACGCAGTACCCCACGGAGTTCTGCACGACGCGGCCGGCCATCTCGGCGATCGCCAGGCTTCCGTCAACCGCTGCAATCTTCCCTCTCACGGCAACCACCTTTCCCAAGCCAGACTGCAACCTTCGTCGTTTAACCGCGACCCAACGGGGAGCGTGCTCTCGGACGGTCTGCCCCGCGCTCCCCGTTGGGTCGCGGTTAAACGACGGAACATCACTCCTCACCTCGCGATCGGGCCGACCCGGCAGGGCCGGCAAAGGCAGTGTCCTCTTGCCCGCCCTCGCTTGTCATCCGCAGCCACTGATGCAGCAGCAGCAACCGCGCGGCGTAGACCGCCAATTCATCGTTACTGAAAGTAAACCAAGCGTCGTGCGCCGTCAACCAAGTCCAGCGGGCGCGAAGCAGGGCTTGCTGTCCGGCCAGCGGCGTTGGGGCCAAGGCCCACTCGCTCACCGCGGTCGTCACTTCCTCGCCGGCCGACGCCAAATCCGCGGCCACCAGGTAGTCGGCTTCTTCCAGCCCCAGCCGCTTGGCCCGCGCGGAGACCAAGGCATTGCGGAGCGCCACCTCGTGGCCGACCCACGCGGCCAGAAATCGGCTCTCCAGCCGCTGGGCCGCCGCCGCCACGTAACGGAAATAGGCCTCCCACAGCCGATCGGCCGCGCCGAGTCGCGAAGTCTCGTCGGGTTCCGACGCCAAGATCAGGTACTCCGGCAAAGGGCTCTCGTTGCGGACCTGGTGGATGCTGAGCACCGCCGGGTCGACCTGCTCCAACTCGCCAGCCAAGTACCCTTCCCGCTGCAACAGGTCGTCCAGCAGAAACAGACAGCCGACCAGTTCGTGCCGCGGACGGTCGTTTTCGACGTGCTCCAGCAGTTCAGCGAACCCCATGCCGGGCTCGCTCCCCAAACCGTCCAACGCGGGCAACGAAGCCAGGTAGTAATAATGGTCAAGCATGGTCAAGGCCTTCTGCTGGCTGCTGGCGTCCGATGGTTTGCAACGGGCAGACAAGGTGGCTGGCGGGCACGTTTGTCAGTCCGGAGAACTCTCTCCCGCGCCGACGGCCGCGATCCGTTTGCGCAATTCGGAGCCGACCATCTCGGCAAGCACCTCGACCACGGAAGCGGCGGTCACTTCCACCGTTCCTTCGGCCGTGGTGTACTCGAAACCCGCTTCGGCGAGCGTCCCGCGCAGTTCGACCTGGGACGCCGCCGGGCCGGTCTGGAGAAGGGCTGCGGCCGTAGAACTCAACAACCGCTGCCGCATGTCCTCGGAGACACCGACCGCCATCGATCCCTGGCCCTTCGCATCGGCTTCGGCATACCGCAGGACGACGTCGCGGATAAGTCCGGCAAGAAAACCGTCGTCGTCGAGTTTCTCGCGCACGGCGTCGAACAGCACGGCCCGCAAGGCCCGATTCAGCGTCTCCTGCAGCCGCAACACGGTGTCGCGGGCCGCCAGCTGCAACTCCGTCTTCGTCCGCGCCTTGATCTGTTCGCTTTCGGCCTGCGCCCGCTCCACGATCTGCCGCGCCTGCTCCTCCGCCTGGACCTTCTGGGCCCGCACTTCCTCCTCGGCCTCAAGCCGGATCTTCTCGGCGGCTTGCCGCCCCGCCTCGACGCCGTCGGTTTGCAACTGGTTGATGAAGGCTTCGATTGTCTGCGTCATGATTGCCTGCCGCGGCCGCCTCGCCGCTCCTTGAATCGCCGGACT
>JAAYYU010000305.1 GCA_012515235.1 Candidatus Anammoximicrobium sp. | reverse complement strand
CTGGATGCAGCCTCGCTGGCCTTGGGAATGGCGATCGATGCGGCGTCGGGCGCGTTCACGTGGACGCCAACCGAGGCCGACGGGCCGGGCGTGTACCCGGTGACGGTCACGGTCACGGACGACGGCACACCGGCGTTGGCCGATTTCGAGACGTTCAACGTCACAGTGAACGAAGTGAACGTGGCCCCGTTGCTGGACGACGTCGTCTTGCAAACCGAGCAGAACGCGATGTTGACGATTACGCCGGAGGAGATCGAAAGCCTGTTCCACGACGCGGACGGCGACGAGCTAATGACGCTGAGGATCGTGACCTTGCCGCTGCACGGGAATCTCTACCTCAACGACGACTTGGAAACCCCGATTCCGTCGGGTGCCACCGTGGCGATGACGGACGTGACGCTTCTGACTTACCGGCCCCATCCGGATTACCTTGGCCCGGACGCTTTCACCTGGAACGCCTCCGACGGCATGGTCGACGCGCACACCCCGGCCACGGTCGGCATCAACGTGGTGGAGGATGCCGCGGCCCCGACGGTGTTGAGTGTTGTCCGGCAGGTTCCGCCGGATGCGACGACGACGGCCACGAGCGTGACGTTCCGGATTACGTTCAGCGAGGACGTGCAGAACTTGGACGAGGCCGACGTGGTCTTTACGGGACCGGCGGGGGCCTTGGCGACGGCCAGTGGCTTGGTGCCGGTGTCGATGATGGGATTCTCGGTCTTTGATCTGACGGTGAATGTCCCGCTGTGGGCTCATGGGCTCTTGGTCGTTGATCTGGCACCCGACGTGACGATCGAGGACTTGGCGGGGAACCCCTTGGACACGGAAACGACGCCGGAGCCCTTGGAGATTGACTACACGATCGACCACCGCACGACGCCGGTGTATGTGGACGAGAATTGGGCCGGCATGCCGCTGGGCGATTCGCCGGTTGGCCAGCCGACGCTGATCTTCGGTTACAACGCCTTCGACACGTTCCAAGACGCGCTGGGCCGCGTGGCGCAGTCCGGCACGATCAACGTGGAAGTCCCCGGTTCGCCGGACGACGACACGTTTGACTTCTGGTCCGTCCCAGGCGATCCCGGTTTCCACCGCATGGGTTCCGCGGAAGCCCTCTACGACGTGCCGGAGACCGTGCTGGTCAACGTGTTCGTTAACGGTGAAGGCGGCAATGACACGGCCACGCTGATCGACTCGACCGGCAGCGTGGCGGCCACACTCAACCCAGGCGGCGGCACCGTCAGCGGACTTGGCTACGAGGTCACACTCAGCAACGCCGAGTCGATCACGGTCCAGGCGATGGCTGGCGGTTTGGACAAGGTATCCTTGTACGACTCCCTGGGCGACGACCGGTTTGTCGGCCGGCCGACGAACGCCTACCTGGAGGGGCCGGGCTACACGAATTACACGAGCGGCTTCGAGGAAGTGCGGGTGTACGCCACGGCGGGCGGGCTGGACCAGGCCGTGGTGTTCGATTCGGCGGGCGACGACAAGTTCGTCAGCCGGCCTGCTTATGCGTATGTCGAAGGTCCGGGCTACTGGACTTACCTGGCGGGCTTCGATGAGGTGTCGGCGTATGCCACGGCGAGCGGTGCGGATACGGCCATCCTGTTCGACACGGTTGGCGACGACCGGTTCGTCAGTCAACGCGATTACTCGTACATGCAAGGTTCGGGCTACCTGGCCTATGCGGCGGGTTTCGAGACGGTGTCGCCGTACGCCACGGCGGGCGGAGTGGACAAGGCCTCGCTGTTCGATTCGCCGGGCGACGACTTGTTTGTGGGTCAGCCGGGCTATGCGTATCTGGAAGGTCCGGGTTACCTGAGTTACGTGGCGGGCTTCGACGAGGTGACGGCGTACGCCACGTCCGGCGGCACGGACAAGGCTCGCTTGTTCGACGGGGCGGGGAACGATGTGTTTGTCCATCGGCCGACGAACGCCCACTTCAGCGGGGCGGGCTTCTACAACGCCGTGCAGGGATTCGACGAGGTCAAGGCGTATGCCATGGCCGGCGGCGAGGACAAGGCGACGTTGCTCGATTCGGCGGGAAACGACACGTTTGTTGCCCGGCCGGGCTACGGTTACCTGCAAGGTCCAGGCTATTTGGGCTATGCGTCGGGCTTCGACACGGTATTCGCGTATGCCACGGCGGGCGGCACCGACAAGACGACGCTGTACGATTCGGCCAACGATGACCGGTTTGTCAGCCGGCCAGGCGCCTCCTATCTGCAGGGTCCGGGCTACCTGAACTACGCCAGCGGCTTTGCCGACGTGTCGATGTACGCTACGGCGGGCGGCACGGATGAAGCCCTGCTGTACGATTCCGCGGGCGACGACGATCTCGAGGGGACCGGCGACTGGTACGAGTTGTCCTACGACTTGTTAGACGCGCTCGTGCCGCAGCCCACCAAGCGGAGTTGGGGGCAGGGTTTCGACCGCGTGCTGGCCACCTCGGATCAAGGCGGCTACGACACCTCGGACGTCGAGGCGACGGATTACCTGTTCCAGCAGATCGGGAATTGGGCCTAAGCCGCCGGGGCGAAACGATCGCGGGGCCTGGGCCGGCGTGGGGGCGAGCGATTCCAAGCGGCGTCCTAATCCTGGGCTCCTGCCGCTTTGTCCGCAGAGCACCGCTTCGAGCCCAAAGACGGCGGAGATGCCGGGACTTTCAGCGCGGTCGATTTCCGGCATCCACGGCGGTGGGACGGCCTCAGACGGGTCAGCCTGTTTGACAGATTCTGGGTGTCGTGATAGAAAGCAGGGAAGGCGGCTTGGCGGTCGCTCGTGGAGTCGCGGACCGTGGACATGGGTCCGCTGCGGGGGTTGCCTGCGGGCAACGGGGCATCTGAGGCTCTGGTGGAGACGCGGCCATGGTTGGACAACGACCATCGGCGTCTCGAGTGACTGAGCGTGTGCCGTTTGAACGTCCTTCATCGGTGCGCGAGCGAGGCTCCCGCGTCGCTCTTTTCCCGCGTCTTCTCTCCCTCTCTGGCGTTGCGTTCCGCCGCGCTGCTCGGCACCGCGCTGTGTCGTCTCGTGCAAACCATCCGTCCGTTCCGTCGTGAGGAGAATTGTCATGAGTCCTGTCAGTCTGCGCCGCCACTCGGATCGTTGCGTCCGCTCGTCCCGCGCTTGGTTGGACCGGGACCGTCGCCGGACGCGGGCTGTCCGCCGCCTCCTGGTCGAACGCCTGGAGGACCGGCGACTGTTGAGCACCTATGAATTCGGGCACGTGTTCAAGGAATTAACGCTGGGCCTGCCGGACGGCAGCACGGAGCGTGTCCTGCTGAGCGGCACGGCCGCGATGGACGTGGGCATCGGCGAACAGGGGCAGGCGGCGGATACGGACGACGATGGTTTCGACCAGGTCCAGACGCAACTGCTGGCCCTGGACTTGACCGGCGCCAGTTCGCTGGGCCCGTTGCGGGTCACGCTGGATCCGCTGCAACCGTCCTTGGGGGAGATCGAAGAGACGGTGCAGAAAACGGCGGAAGTCCTGGACGTGCCGCCGTACGGGGACTATCCCGCCGACAGCTTCTTTGACGTCTTCGTGCAGGTCGAAATCGGCGGCCAGGCTCTGCACACGGCGGCCCCGGAGCATCTGCAGGCGACGCTGTACTCCGTGCCTCCGGCGCCGGGCGATACGTACTTCCTGACCGACACACCGCCGCTGGAGTTGTTTGCCGCCAACGGCAAGCCCACGGGTTTCTCGGTTGTCGGCCAGCAACTGACGCTGGAACCGGAGCGGCAATTCTACTTCTTCGAGTCCGTCCAGAAGGAGTTGGTGTGGCGGTTCTCCGACGGCAGCACCGAGCGCGTGCTGCTGAGCGGTGCCGCCGCGGTGGCGCTGGCGACGGACATGTACGGGACGGCGGTCGATGCGGACGGCGACGGTCTGGACGAAGTTCCCACGGAACTCGTGCAATTGGAACTGGTAGGGATGAGTTCGAAGGGGCCGGTGTTGCTGCGTTTGGATCCGGATTCGCCAGCGACGGGCCAGATCGAAGAGCAGGCCAACAACACGCCCGGCGTGCTGGATTTGCCGCCGTTCACGGCGGCGGGCTTGGCCGATAGTTTCTTCGACGTGTTCGTCGAGATTGAACTCGGCGGAAACGTGTATCAGTCCGCCGCCGCCGAACGTCTGCAGGCGGTGATCTCCGCGGCGCCGGCGGCGCCGGGCGAGACGTACGCGACATATCTGGGCATGACGCCGATCGACCTCCTGGACAACAACGGCAAACCCGCGAACATCCAGATTCTCCGCGAGCGGGTGATGCTGGAGCCGAAGCCGATGGTCGAGCAGTTGCCCTTCGTGCAGAAGGAACTGGTCCTCCAGTTGCCCGGCGGGGGCACGGAGCGCGTGTTGCTCGCCGGGACGGCCGTCGTGAGTCTGGGGACGGACGCGTCCGGGTGGGCCGCGGACACGGACGGCGACGGCCTCGATCAGGTCCCGGTTGAAATCATCGACTTGAATCTGAAGGGCAACAGCTCGCTGGGTCCGGTCTGGGTCGGCTTGGGGACGGGTGGGGCGTGGGGCGAGATCGAAGAACGCGTCAATCACACGCCCGGCACGCTGGACTTGCCTCCGTTCACGGGGACCGGCGTCGCCGACAGCTTCTTTGACGTCTGGCCGAAGATTGAGATCGGCGGGCAGTTCCTGCAGACAGGGGTCCCAGAGCGTCTGGAAGCCGTGCTGACGCAGTTCCCGCCGGCGCCGGGGCAGGCCTACCGCACGCCCGAAAACATGGAACCTATCCCTTTGTGGGACGGCGGACAGACGTCGGGGTATTCGATTCTCAGCCAGTGGCTGATCCCGAACCCGGAGTGGGAGGTCGATGAGTTTCCCTTCGCCCGCAAAGAACTAGTGCTCCTACTTCCGGACCGTTCAACGGAGCGCGTACTGCTGCAGGGCACGGCGACGATCGAGGTCGGAATCGACCCGACGGGCCTGGCGGCGGACACGGACGCAGACGGCCGGGATCAAGTCCCGGCGAAATTGACCGAGTTGCACCTGGAGGGCACCAGTTCGCTGGGGCCGGTGGTGGTCGGGCTGAACCCGCGGCAGCCATCGCTGGGCGAGATCGAGGAGTTGGTCAACAATACGCCCGGCACGCTGGACCTGCCGCCGTTTGCGGAGACGGGAGCCGCCTTCAGTTTCTTCGACGTGTTCCTGCAAGTCGAAATCGGCGGACGCATCCTGGTGGCCGCCGGCGCCGAGCGGTTGCGGACCGTCGTCACGTACAAGCCGGCCGCGCCGGGCGAGACGTACTCCACGCCGTCCGACATGGTCCCGATTGCGCTGATGGACCCGGACGCCTGGTATCCCAGCGCACAGTTCGACGGGATCCAGGATCCGGAGATCTGGATCGTCAGCGAACGGCTGACCCCCATCCCCACCGGCCGCATCCGCGTCGTGAAGGACGCGCAGCCGGACGACGAACAGAACTTCGCCTTCTTCAGTCAGGAATTGGGCAACTTTGTGCTGGACGACGACAGCGACCCCACGCTGCCCAACAGCCGGATCTTCGGCAACCTGGCGCCGGGCGAGTACGCGGTCAAAGAACCGCCGGTGACCGGTTGGAACCTGGCCGGCATCGTGATCTCCGATCCGGACGGGGGCAGTTCCGTGGACCTGGCCGCCGGGACCGCGACGATCGACTTGGACCCCGGCGAGAGCATCACGGTAACGTTCATCAACCGTCAGAACCAGCCGCCGGTGGCCGATGCGGGCGGGCCGTATTTTGTCGACGAGGGCGGCAGCGTGGGGTTGAGTGCCCTTGATTCCGACGACGACGTGGGGATTAGCTGCTACGAGTGGGACTTCGACTCGGACGGAACCTTCGATGCCGACGGGCCCCAGCCGACGTTTTCCGCGGCGGGCCGGGACGGACCGGTAGACGTTCCGGTCACCCTGCGCGTGACGGACGACGAGGGAGCGATCGGCACGGCGACCACGGTGATCCAAGTGCGCAACGCCGCGCCCACGGTCTCCGACCTGGAGTTGACTTCGCCGATCAACGAGGGCGATACGGCGACCTTGAGCGGGACGGTGAGGGACCCGGCCAACGACGCGGAGACGACGCGGGACCCGCTGACCTTGAACGTCGATTGGGGCGACGGGACGACCCAGAGCGTCCTTCTGGTCCCGCCGCTGTACGATCCGGCCAGCGGCGAGTTCGCGGTCGAACACGTGTATGCCGACGACGGCCCGTCGCCGGGCAACGGCACGGTTTCGGACCGGTACGCCGTCACCGGGAGCGTGTCGGACGGCGACGGCGGCGAGACGCCGCTGGTGCATCTCGTCGGCCCGCGGATCGCCAACGACGACAACCGGACGGGTTGGACGGTGACCCAGCAGATCCAGGTCGGCGAGCCGATCGGGCAAACGTTCACGGCGATCTCGAACAATCCGCTGTCGTCGATTTCCTTCTACGTCGCGGATATGAACAACGACGTGGCGGAGGATTATTCGCTGACGTTCGAGTTGTACGAAGGCCTCGGGACCAGCGGGCGACTGTTGGGCCGGCGGGAGTACACGGAGTTGGAGGCCGATTTCGAGGGATTCATCGAGGCGGACTTCAGTTCGGTGACGCTCCTCGACGGCCAGCTGTACACAGCCGTGCTGACCAACGACACGGCCCGGTGGGGCCGGATGGCCTGCGGCAACCAGTACGCAGGCGGGACGGCGATCTATGCCGGCGTCCCCAGCCCCACCTCCGACGCGCTGTTCGTCGTCCAGTGGCAGCCGGATGCGCCGGCGCCGCGGATCGCCAACGAGGACAACGACACCGGCTGGACGGTGACCCAGCAGATTCAGGTGGGCGAGCCGATCGGGCAGACGTTTACGGCCATCTCGGACAATCCGCTCTCGACCATTTCGTTCTATGTCGCGGATATGAACCAGTCGGTGGCGCCGACCGATGACTCGCTGACGTTCGAATTGTACGAAGGCGTGGGGACCGGCGGCCGGCTGTTGGGCCGGCGCGAGTCCACCGGCCTGTCGGACGGCTTTTCGGGGTTCATCGAGGCGGATTTCAGTTCGGTGACGCTCGTCGACAGCCAGACGTACACGGCCGTGTTAATCAACGACACGGCCCGCTGGGGCCGGGTGGCGTGTGGCAACCAGTATGCCGGCGGGACGGCGCTGTACGCCGGGTCGGCCAGTCCCACGTCGGACGCGCTGTTCGCCGTGCAATGGCAACCGGACGCCGCCGCGCCGCGGATCGCCAATCAGGACAACGAAACGGGTTGGACGGTGACGCAGCAGATCCAGGCGGGCGAGCCGATCGGGCAGACGTTCACGGCGATTTCGGACAGCCGCCTGGCGTCGATCTCTTTCTACGTAGCGGACATGAACGAGAGCGTGGCGGAGACGGATTACTCGCTGACGTTCGAGTTGTACGAAGGTGTGGGAGTCAGCGGGCGGTTGTTGGGCAGGCGGGAGTGCGCCGAGTTGGAAGACGGCTTCGCGGGGTCTATCGAGGCGGACTTCAGTTCGGTGACCCTGGTCGCCGGCCAGATGTACACGGCCGTGCTGAGCAACGACACGGCCCGCTGGGGCCGCGTGGCCTGCGGCAACCAGTACGCGGGCGGAACCGCACTGTACGCGGGGTCGCCCAGTCCGACCTCGGACGCGCTGTTTGTCGTCCAGTGGCAGCCGGACAGTTCCCCGCCGGAGATTTCCAACGACGACAACGACACGGGCTGGACGGTGACGCAGCAGATCCAGGCGGGCGAGCCGGTCGGGCAGACGTTCACGGCGATCTCGGACAACCGGCTGGACACGATTTCGTTCTACGTGGCCGACATGAACGCCTCGGTAGCGCCGACGGACTTGTCGATCGAGTTCTCGCTGTACGAGGGCGCAGGGACCGGCGGCCGGCTGCTGGGGACGCGCCAGTGCATGGGCCTGTCGAACGGCTTCGAGGGGTTCGTGTCGGCGGACTTCAGCGCGGTGACGCTGGTGGACGGCGACGTGTACACGGCGGTCCTGACCAACGACACGCAGCGGTGGGGCCGCGTGGCGATCGGCAACCAGTACGCGGGCGGGACGGCGCTGTACGCGGATTCGCCCAGCCCGACGTCGGACGCCTTGTTCCGCGTCACGTGGCAGCCGGATGGGTCGATTCCGCAGTTGGCCAACGACGACAACGATACCGGCTGGACAGTGACGCAGCAGATCCTGGCCGGCGAGCCGATCGGGCAGACGTTCACGGCCCTTTCGGACTACCGCTTGACGCACGTGTCGTTTTACGTGGCGGACATGAATGCGTCCGTGGCGCCGGAGGACCGCTCGGTCACCTTCGAGTTGTATGAGGGCGTGGGGACGACTGGACGGTTGCTGGGCCGGCGCGAGGTCGACGGTCTGACGGACGGATTCAAGGGCTTTGTCTCGGCGGACTTCAGCAGCGTCACCCTCGTGGACGGCCACGCGTACACGGCGGTGCTGACCAACGACACGCAGCGGTGGGGCCGCGTGGCGATCGGCAACCAGTACGCGGGCGGGACGGCGCTGTACGCGGACGCGCCCAGTCCCACGTCCGATGCGCTGTTCCGGATCGGCTGGCAGCCCGCGCCTTCGGTGCTGACGGTCGAGGTGGATAACGTCGCTCCGGCGTTCGAGGCCGGGTCGGACGATGCGCTCGCGGCGGGAGCGGGGGACTTCGTCCGCACGATCACCTTCACCGATCCGGGCACGCTGGACCAGCACACCGTCACCGTCGATTACGGCGACGGCAGTCCGGTGCAGACCGTCGACGTCGAGTTGGGGGCCCGGCAATTCGAGTTGACGCACGCGTTTCCGGATGCGGGCGATTTCACCGTAACCGTGACGGTGGCCGACGACGATTTGGGGACCTGGACGGACAGCTTCGTCGTGTCGGTGCTCTTCTGGGATTGGGGCGATGCGCCGGACAGCACGAACGTTGCCGGGTATCCGACCTTGGCGGTCCACGACGGCGCCCGCCACAAGATCCGCGGGCCGTGGCTGGGCGATGCGAGCGACAAGCCGGACGCGGAATCGGACGGCCAGCCGCACGCGCAGGCACTGGGCGACGACCTCTCGCCCATCGGCGTCGCTGACGACGAGGACGGCGTCGTGTTCCCGCCGCTGGTCGTGGGCCAGACCACCTACGTGTCGATCGAAGTCCACACGGACGCCACGATGGCCGGCTGGGTGGACGGCTGGATCGACTTCAACGGGGACCGGCAATGGGACGCCAGCGAGCGGTTTGTGGGCGGCCTGTTCGGCAACGGCATGCACCATGTGCCGGTCGCGGTCCCGGCCGGCGCCGTGCCGGGCACGACGTTTGCCCGCGTGCGGGTCAGCAGCACCGGCGGGCTGGAGCCGACCGGCCCGGCGGACAGCGGCGAGGTGGAAGACCACGAAGTCCGGCTGGTCGCGTTGCCGGAGAACACCAAGTGGGTGCAGTTGCCGGACTTGTCGCCCAACGGCATCGACGTCGCCGCTTCGCCCGTCCGCATGTTGGCGGACGACTTCGAGTGCCGGGCGACGAGCCTGTTGACCGACGTCCACCTGTGGGGTTCGTGGAAGCAGGACGAGCGAGGCAAGATCGAGAGCATCGAAATCCGCATCCATCCGGACGATCCGGTGGGCCCCGCGGGAACGGATCTGCAGAACGAGTACTCAAAACCGGATCCCGAGGTGCTGTGGGCCATGAACTTCGGTCCTGAAGACTTTGAACAGCAGCTCTACTACACGGTGCCGGAACCCGGCGAGTACTGGTGGGATCCGTTGACGAACGAACTGGTGCCCGGCGGCGACAGCGAGGTTTGGCAGATCGACGTCCAGATCGATCCGGCCAAAGCGTTTCTGCAACGGGGCACGGAGAACAACCCGGTGATCTACTGGCTGGACGTCCGGGTGACAGCCGAGGGCGGCCAATTCGGCTGGAAGACGCGGCAGTGGCCGGAGCATTTCATGGATGACGCGGTGTGGACCACCACGATGCCGCCGTGGAACTGGCAGGAGCTGCGGTATCCGGAGGGGCACCCTTACCACGGGCTCGAACGCGACTCGATCGACCTGGCGTTTGCGTTGACCTTTGAAGGCGTTTCGGCGCTGATCGACTGGGGCGACGCGCCGGAGGTGGCGGGAACGGCCGGCTATCCGACGACGAAGGCCAACGACGGGGCCCGGCACGTGATCCGCGGTCCCTGGCTGGGCGATGCCAGCGACAATCCGGATCACGAACTGGACGGCCAGCCGCAGGCGGACGCCCTGGGCGACGACCTCGCGCTGACACCCGCGTACGACGACGAGGACGGCGTCGTGATTCCGCCGTTGGTCTGGGGGCAGACGAATTACGTGAGCTTCGAGGTTTCGCTTCCGGCCAGCGGTCCGGCGCAAGCCTACGTCGATGGCTGGATCGACTTCAACGGGGACAAGACCTGGGAGGCGACCGAGCAGTTTGTCAGCGGCTGGTTCGGCGGCGGCATGCACACCGTGGCCGTGACGCCGCCGCTCGCGTCGGCAGGGATGGCGGCGGACACGTTTGCCCGAGTGCGCATCAACAGCCAGGGACCGCTGGGGCCTACCGGCTTGGCGCTGGATGGCGAAGTGGAAGATCACAAAGTCCAGTTAGCCACGTGGGACTGGGGCGACGCCCCCGACGGGGTGACCGCGTTGGGGTACCCGACGCTGGCCGTCCACAACGGCGCGCGGCATGTGCCCCAAGGGCCTTGGTTGGGCGATGCGTCCGACCGGCCGGACGCCGAACTCGACGGCCAGCCGCACGTCACCGCGCTGGGCGACGACCTCAATCCGGCGACGAATGACGACGAAGACGGCGTCGTGATTCCGCTGTTGGTCGTGGGGCAGAACAACTTCGTGTCCTTCCAGGTCCAGACACTGCCCAACCGGCCGGCGTGGGTCGACGGCTGGATCGACTTCAACGGGAACAGACAGTGGGAGGCCGCCGAACAGTTCGTCAGCGGCTGGTTCGGCCCCGGAACGCACACGGTGCCGGTTACGCCGCCCGCCGACTCCGTGCCGGGCCAGACCTTCGCCCGCGTGCGGATCAACAGCCGCGGGGCACTGGGGCCGACCGGGCCGGCCGCAGACGGCGAAGTCGAGGACCACGCGGTGCGACTGGTCGCCTTGCCGGAAAACACCAAGTGGGTGCAACTGCCCGATCTGTCGCCCCAAGGGATCGATGTCCAAGTGGACGGCCTGCGCGTCGCGGCGGATGACTTCGAATGCCGGGAGACGAGCTACGTGACGGGCGTGCGCCTGTGGGGTTCCTGGAAGGATGACCTGCCCGGCCGGATCGAGAACATTGTTTTGAGCATCCACGCCGACGATCCGGCGGGGGTGGGCGGCACCGATGCGCAGAACACGTTCTCGCAGCCGGAGCCGGACGTCCTGTGGACCTTGGGCGTGGGGCCGGGCCAGTACACCGCGAAACCCTACTATACCTTGCCGGCGCCCGGCGAGTGCTGGTGGGACCCGCTGACCGGCGAGTTCCAAACCGGCGCCGACCGCCGCGTCTGGCAAATCGACATCCCGATCGATCCGCGCGCGGCCTTCCTGCAGACCGGCACGGAGCAGAGGCCGCTGATCTACTGGTTGCAGGTCCGCGTCAAGACGGAGTGGGGAGAGTTCGGTTGGAAGACGCGGCAGTGGCCGGAACACTTCATGGACGACGCCGTCTGGGACGCGGGCAGCGAACTGCCGCGGACCTGGCAGGAACTGCGGTATCCGGCCGGGCATCCGTACGCTGCCCTGGAGCAGAATTCCATCGACCTGGCCTTCGCCCTGACCTCCCTGACGCCTCCGGACATCCGCCTGCAGGAAGCCCTGGCGACCGGCGAGACGACCCTCCGGGTCACCTACGCAATCGAGCAGGCGGCCTCGCCGCCGTTCGGCCTGGCGTTCTTCACTTCCGCCGATCCGTCCCTGGATGCGGGCGACGCGCAGATCAGCCAGATCACGGTCAGCGATCCCGCGGACCTGACGCCGGGCGTCCATGTCAAGTCGTACAGCATTGGCACGGGGGTCGGCCAGATCAAGTTGCCGGGGGCGGGCGTCGCGGAGACCGACGACGAGTACTATCTGCTGGCCGTCGCGGACCCGGCGGACCTGATCCTGGAACTTGATGTCGATCCGATCGGCGAGGACAACACGGCGCTGTTAGCCGGCGTCTACCATCCACCGGGCGGCGATGTGTTCGTCCACGGAACGTTGGACGCAGACCAGCTTGTGGTCAGGCCGGGAGCCGCAGGGATGCTGGAGGTACAAGCGAACGGGAACACCTTGTCTTACGACCTGGCCCAGACAACCGGCGTGCGGGCTCGGGGCCATCTCGGCGACGATGAGGTTGCCTTCGATCCGGGCGCCGGCTTCAGTGGCACGCCCAGCCTGCAGGTGTTCTTCCACAGCGGCCCCGGCGACGACACGGCGAGACTGGCCGATTTGACCGCCGGGGCAGTCGCCACACTCCGACCCGGAACCGGCACGGCCACGGGATTGGGCTATGCGGTGGCTCTGACAGCCATGGAAACGATCCGCGCGATCGCCCTCGGCGGCAGCCAGGCGTCTCTGTACGATTCGGCGAGTGACGATCAGTTCGTCAGCCGTCCGGAACATGCGTACCTCGGCGGCACGGGCTTCTACAACTACGTCGAGGGCTTTGGCAAAGTCTCGGTGTACGCCACGGCGGGCGGGGTGGACAAGGCCCTGGTGTTCGATTCGGCGGGCGACGACAAGTTCGTCAGTCGGGCCACGTCTGCGTACATCGAAGGGCCGGGCTACCTGAGTTACATGGCGGGCTTTGACGAGGTGTCGGCGTATGCCACGGTGGGCGGCACGGATACGGCCATCCTGTTCGACACGGCCGGCGACGACCGGTTCGTTAGCCAACGCGATTATTCGTACATGCAAGGTCCGGGCTACCTGGGCTATGCGGCGGGCTTTGAGACCGTCTCGCCGTACGCCACGGCGGGCGGGGTGGACAAGGCCGTGCTGTACGATTCGCCGGGGGACGACTTGTTCGTGGGCCAGCCCAGCTATGCGTACCTGGAAGGTCCGGGCTTCCTGAGTTACGTGGCGGGTTTCGACGAGGTCACGGCGTACGCCACGGCGGGCGGCACGGACAAGGCCCGCTTGTTCGACGGGGCAGGGGACGATGTGTTTGTCCATCGGCCGACGAACGCCTACCTCAGCGGCACGGGTTTCTACAACTACGTGCAGAGCTTCGACGAGGTCAAGGCGTATGCCACGGCCGGCGGCGCGGACAAGGCGACGCTGTTCGATTCGGCGGGCAACGACACGTTCGTCGCCCGGCCGAATTACGGTTACCTGCAAGGTCCGGGCTATTTGGGCTATGCGTCGGGCTTCGATACGCTGTTCGCGTATGCCACGGCGGGCGGCACAGACACGACGACGCTGTACGATTCGGCCAACGACGACCGGTTTGTCAGCCGGCCGGCCGCTTCCTATCTGCAGGGTCCGGGCTATCTGAACTACGCCGCCGGCTTCTACGACGTGTCGGTGTACGCCACGGCGGGCGGCACGGATGAAGCCCTGCTGTACGATTCCGCGGGCGACGATCACCTGGAAGGGACCGGCGACTGGTACGAACTGTCGTACGACTTGTTGAACGTGCTCGTGCCCCGGCCGACCAAACGGAGCTGGGGACAGGGATTGGACCGCGTGGTGGCCACCTCGGATCAAGGCGGATACGACACCCTGGACGTCGAAGCGACGGATTACCTGTTCGAGCAGATCGGCAGTTGGCACTGAGCATCGTTCCAGAAATAACTGTCCGAAAGTGCAATGCGTCCGGACCACGGCGTCTGGCTGCGCCGTGGTCTTTGCTGCCCTGTGCGGCAGGCGGACCTCGGCCGACTTTTTGCCTCCGGCCGCGGTTTTTCGCTGGCGCACAGCTTGCGGTCCTGGACCGCCCCCGCTAGCTTGCCCCTGAAGGGTCAGGCGTCGCCCTTTCCAAAGCGGCTGGACGAATGTCTCGCGGGGCAAGCCGTGCCGGACGTGCCTCTGACGCCGCGCATGTCTTGTGGCTCGGAGTTCAGGGAGGCCGGTCATGAGCAGGTTGAATCGAACGCTGCGTCTTGGGGATCGAGGCCGTCTGCGCGAAGCCGAGAAACGACGGCAACAGTCGGCTCGTCGGCTGGTCTTCGAGCGGCTGGAAGAACGCCGGCTGCTGGCTGCGACGGAACCCAGTCTCGTCTTTCTGCAGCAGTCCGTGGACATGAGCAACCGGAGTTCCCACTCGTCGGATGCCGGACAGCCGGTGGTCTATCTGTACTCCGACTACTGGTCGGGAGGCACGTACGGCGACCTGCAGGCTTCGGCCATGACGCTGGACGGCAACGATCCGGACGCCGGTCACGGCGTGACGAGCCTGCGGGCGACATGGGACGGGAGCGGCGCCAATGGCTGGTACCAGTTCTGGCTCGGCGACGGCCAGCCCAATCGGCCCCGCGACATCCCGGAGTTCGGCCTGGCAAGGTCCGTGCGGTTTTTGGCGAAGGGCGACACGGCGGGGCAGGACATTCACGCGCGGATCTTCAAGGTCACGGCGACTGGCGGCTGGCAACAGGTGAAGAACCAGGCCGTCGACCTGTCTACGGCTTGGCAGGATTTTGCCGTCGACCTGAGCGGCCTGAATCTGGCGCCGCACGATCTGCACGCGGTCCAGTTTGTCATCGGGGACGGAATCAACGACGGCGGCCGCACGTTCTGGGTGGACGAAGTGCGAATCGGCACGGACGGATTCGACCCGCTGCGCGTACCCGTTTCCTACCGGGCGCAATTCGGGGATCCGGCCGGCGGAGACCTCGGCTATCGCGACGCCCAAATCTATCCCAATCACTCTTTCTTGTACGATTCGGCGTTGACGGTCAAGGCCTTGCTGGCGGCTGGCGACGCCGATTCGGTGCAGATGGCTCGCGACGTCACCGATGCGCTGCTGGCCACAAAGTTGGCCGACGGCGCGTACTCCAACGACCGCAACTGCGGCCATGTGCTGTTGGAAGACGGCACGCCGCGCGCGGCGTTTTCCGACAAGCGGACCTTGGGAGATCAAGCCTGGTTCGGCTTGGCCCTGCTGGACGTCTACCGGCAGACCGGCGACGCCAACTATCTGGATCGGGCCGTCGAGATCAGCGACTGGGCGGAGAGCTCCCTCAAGGACACGGGCGCGTGGAAGGGGTACCGGGGCGGATACGATCCGGATGGAAACGCGTATGCCTGGCGGTCTACCGAACACAACATCGATCTGTTCGCCCTGAATCGCGGCATTGCCGTCCTGCTGGGACTCCGGCACGACGCCCGCGAGGCCGACTTTGTGACGCGTGCGACGCACGCCGGCGACTTCGTGATGAACATGTTCGACCCGGTCGGCGGCAAGTTCTGGACGGGGACCGGCGCGGGCGATGCCGTCAACACTAGTTCCGTGCCCCTGGACGCGCAGACCTGGGCTCTGCTGACATTGGCCCGCTTCCCCCAGTATGCCGAGCAGATCGACTGGCGGCGCGTCATGGACTGGGTGGAAGACCATCTGCAAGCCTGTGACAGCACGCTGTGCGGGCTGACCTACAGCGACCAATCGACGCCGGACGTGGTCTGGCTGGAGGGCACGGCGCAGGCCGCGGTGGTCGCCCGGTTGTGGCGCGAGGGGTCCGACGGCGACTTCCTGATCGGCGAACTGGAAAAGGCCCGGACGGCGCATCCCCACGCCGACGGCTACGGGATCGTGGCGGCCAGTCGGGACTCGTTGCTGGACGTTCCGTTGGGCGCCGTGTACGACGCCCGGCTGCACGCTGGGGCGACGGCTTGGACGTATTTCGCCACGGCGGGCGTCAATCCGCTGCTGCCGCAGTTGGACATCCCGGACCAGACGCAGGGCCTGACCTTCGTCGTGGACGACTGGAACAACAAGGTGACCGAAACGGACCTGGGCCACAATGACTTCGCCGGGAATTCGGGGGCCATCGAGTCCGTGCCGAACCTGATCGAAATCGGCCTGTCCGACGAGTCGAGCGGCCTGCCGGGCGGCAGCTTGGACGTGGAGTTCAACTTCACGGGAGCGCCCGCCAACTCGTTTACCGGCGCGTTCTCGTCCTTGTTCGGCCTGACCGATACCCTCGTGTCTCTGGACGGCAGCGGGGTCGAGCCCCCGGCCCCCACGCCCTTTCCCGGCTACTACCTGGATATGACCGACGTGTACCGCGGCTTTGCGAACCTGGCCGACCGGCGCATCGACCGGATGCAACTGAATACGAAGCTGCTCTCGCCCCAGAACGTCACGGTCAAGATCCAACTGCAGGACGAGGCGGGGTTCGATGTGTTTACGCGCCGCACGCTGAACGCCGGCGCCGACTGGGAAACGCTCTCGATCGCGGTGCCGGACGGGTTCGACCGGTCGTTGGCGGGCCACGGCGATCCGGCCGGATTCGACTGGCGCCGCGTTTCGGTGTGCGCGGTGATCGTGGAACGCGAGAACGTGGGCGACGGGATCGTCAATCCGGACACAGGCCGATTCCTGATGGACAATCTGAAACTGATCGACGCCGGCGGCGCGTACCCGGACGTCGAGGCCGCGGCCGATTTGGCCGGCCTGGGGCTGAACCCGTACTTCGAGGAGTCGTTCTTGAACTTGGTGCGAGCGACGAGTTCGCAGTACTTCGTCGATTGGGCCTCGACGGATTCGCGCACCGGCGGAATGATCCAGGACCGCTCGACGTTTGCGGACTTGATGACCGTCGGAGGCGCCGGGTTCCAGCTGACTTCCTACGTCGTCGATGCGCGGGAGGGCTACTTGCCCCGCCCCGACGCGGCCGCCCGGACCCTCAGCCTGCTGCGCGTGCTGCACGACCACCCGCAAGGTCCCGCCCGCGTCGGCACGATCGGTCACCAGGGATTCTTCTATCATTTCCTGGGCATCGACGGACTGCGGAAACAGAACTTCGATTTTGTGGCCACGCCGGAAGACGAATCGCAGAACACGGTCGAGCTGAGTTCGATCGACACCGGACTGGTGCTGGCCGGCGTCGTGACGGCCGGCCAGTATTTCGACGGCGCGGACGCGGTGGAAGCTGAGATTCGGCAGTTGGCCGACGCGATCTACGCGCGGGTCGACTTCCACTTCATGGTGGACCCCGCGTCGCACCAGTTCTACCTGGGCTGGAAACCCAACGAAACGCGGGACGACACGGGCAAGTGGGGCCGCTTCCTGCTGGACGACGCGGAGGGCGCCGGGCAGTATTCCAGCAAGCCCGGCGAGGGCGGCGAAGTCCCGGCCACCATCGACTTCTATACGGATGAAGGCCTGCTGCTGGCCCTGTTGGCGATGGGCACGCCGAATCCCGCGCATCGGCTGGGCCGGGAAGTCTGGGACGCCATGATCCGCGCCCCGGCCGACGGCGAATTCGTGAGGACGTTCCCCGGCGCGCTGTTTACCTACGAGTTCGGCAGCGTCTGGCTGGATACCAACCGGCTGGGACAGGACAACCATCCGGCGGCTCCGCTGGATTTCTTTGCCAACACTCGGTCTGCGGTCACGGCGACACGAGCTTACGTGGCACAGAATCCCTTGGACCGAGCGACCTGGAAAAACGACTCGCGGCTGTGGGCTTTGAGCGCCGCCGATGGCCCGCTGGATGCCTATCACGCCTACGCAGCGCCCACGGCCGCGCTGGCACGGCACGCCGGCGGACTGGGCGGCGTGGTAACGGCGGAAGCCGAAGCGGGCACGGGCGACGGCTTGATCTCCATGCGTTCCAACGCCTCTAACCAGCAGACGGTCTTGCTGTCCAGCGGCCAGTCGCGCAGCCTCAGCGTGAACCTGCCCTGCGCCGGCACGTACGAGTTGACGGTGCGGTACAGCAATGACAATTTCGGGCCCTTGGAAACGGTGGCCGTGTCCGTCGACGGGACGCCCGTCGGGACGTTCCAGGCCCAGGACACGGGAGACTTCGGCGCCGGCTGGAACGTCTTTGTCACGGCAAATACGTTCGGACTGTGGCCGTCGGGCTGGGACGCCGGCAACCATCAGATCCTCGTGACCGTCAGCGGCGGCGATGGCTACGGCGTGGAGATCGATTGCGTGACGCTGGACCTTGTCCAACCGCTGGAAGACGGCACGGTGGCAATCTACGCCTCGGGCGGAGCCGTGCTGCACGACTGGTTCGGGGCCACCGACTCGCTGTGGCGGGCCGCAGAACTGGACCTGCTGCACCCACGGTTCGGCTACGCCGACGCCTACAACGCCGACGTCGCCGACGCGCTCGAAGCCGTCGGAGTGGGCGAGGCCGAATGCGCCTACCAACGGTGCGGCGGAGCGTGGGCCAACTTCACCGGGTTCTCGATCGACCACGGTCCGCTGGCCCTGATGATCGACAATTACCTGTCGCACAACTTCGTGCCGGAACTGTTCATGAATCAGACTCAGATTCAGGAAGCCTTGCGGACCGTGTTCCCGGATTACGGCACGGCGGGCGGAGATATTGTCCTGCAGCAGGCCACGGCCTACGGCGACGCGTCGCTGGAGCTGAGCTATGAGATTCTGGGCGGCCCGGTCGCCGCGCTGGAGGTTGCCGTCTACCGTTCCGCCGACCCGCTGCTCGATCCCACCGACGTGCGATTGGACCAAACGACGCTTAGCAATCCGGCAGATCTGGCAGCCGGGTCCCACGTCAAGACGCTGGCGATCGGAACCGGACCCGCCGAGCTTGCCTTGCCCGGCGCCGGCGCGGAGGAGACCGACACCGAGTACTACCTGCTGGTCTGCCTCGATCCGCTGAACGCCATTTTGGAAAACGACGCCGACGCCCTCTTGGGCGACAACACGACGCCGTTCTCCGGCGTGTATCATCCGGCCGGCGGAGAGGTGTACGTGCACGGGACGTTGGGGGACGATGTGGTCGCGGTGGCGTCGGGCAGTTTGCAGTTAGCGATCAACGGCGTGCCGCTGAGCTACGACCTGGCGACGGTTACGGGCCTGCGCGTGCGGGGACACGCGGGGGATGATGAGCTGGGGTTCGACGCGGGTGGCGGCTTCGCGACAACTCCGCCGTTGCCCGTGTACGTTCACGGGGGAGCTGGCAGCAACCAGTTGAACCTGTGGGACTCGACGGGCGACGACGTGTTGAAGTTGTACCCGGCGCGGGCCGAGATGTCGGGGCCGGGGTACGTGCTGAACGCGGAAGCGGCCGGCCGCATCGAGGCCTCTGCTGCGGGCGG
>JAAYYU010000304.1 GCA_012515235.1 Candidatus Anammoximicrobium sp. | reverse complement strand
TCCACGAAATCGGCTGCTTCGCCACCACGCTGCTCGCCAGCGTGGAGCGGTGTTCAAGACCAGATATCTCCACGAAATCGGCTGCTTCGCCACCACGCTGCTCGCCAGCGTGGAGCGGTGTTCACTGGACAGTTATTTCTCGAACGATGCTTACGTCCTTCGGAGCTTGCCAACTCGATCGGACAGCCCACCAGGGCTATACTGGACAGGGGCTGGCCGGAGAGAGCCAGCGCGAGCCTTTTGCGCGAAGCACGCCAAAAACGGCGTCGAAACCGTGACTTCATTCGCGACGCGTCAAGAGTGCCGACATCCTGTTGGGGACTAGCGGCGTTGTGGCGAACGGCGATGAGACCGGGCCAAGTTCGTGAGAACCAGAACGAGGTGCTGCGAAGGATGGACACCCAAAAAGCTTCTTCACCAGCAGCGGGAGATCGGCCTCCGCAGGATCCGAACGTCGCGCGCTCGCCGTCCGGGGCCTCGGAACGCGACGTCGGCCCGGCGGTTTCGGACGCCGGTCACAGCGCAGGAGCGACCTCCCTATTGGAATTCATGGTCCGCCGCGTCTCCGGCACCGTCTGGACGACGGACGCCGAGTTGCGGTTTACAAGTTCCTTTGGGGGCTCGCTGCAGGAACTGAATCTGCAACCGAATGAGGCCGTCGGCAAGAGCCTGTACGAGTACTTCGAAACCACCGACGAAGCCTTTCCGGCGATCGAGGCTCATCGCCGCGCCTTGGCGGGCGAAGGGGTCGATTTCGAGATCCACTGGGCGGGCCGGCATTTCCAGACGCGGGTCGAACCGTTGCGAGGTGAAGCGGGCGAGATTATCGGGTGTGTCGGATACTCCCGCGACGTGACGGAACACGACCAGTTGGTCCACGCCTTGCGGGCCAGCGAACGGCAATATCGACAGCTGGCGGAATCCATGACGGATTATGTCTTCCTCGCGGATCACCAGGGGACGCTGCAATACGTCAATCGGAGCGCCGCGGAGTGTTTCGGTGTCCCGCCGACAACGCTGCACGGCAAGCACCAGCACGACCTTTTTCCCCCTGACCTGGTGTCGTTCCATCTCGCGTCCATCCAGCGAGTCGTCCAATCAGGGGCGCCGATCGAAGTGGACGAGGCCATTCCGCTCGGCCCGGACACCGTGTGGCTGAACGTGCGGCTGATTCCACTGCGGGACGAACGGGGGCAGGTGGCCTCGGTGATGGGCGTCTGCCGGGACATTTCCGACCGCCGGCGTGCCGAGGAGACGCGGCGGCAAGCGCACCAGAAACTGGAACGCGAGGTCAAGCGGCGGACGGCCGATTTGCGGCGGGCCAACGAGCAGTTGCAGCACGAGGTGGAGGTGCGCCGGCAGGCGGAGAACCGGTTGTCGATCTTCGAGCGTTTTGCCGAGGCCGCCGGGCAAATCTTCTGGATGGCCGACCTGGATACCAGGATTACCTACGTGAACGCGTTTGGCTGCTTGCTGCTGGGCGACCGGCCGGACCAGATTCAAGGGAGGTCTTTCTTGGACTTCTACGGCGAAAGCGAGCGAAAGCGGCTGGAAACGGACGTACTGCCCCAAGTGCTGGCCGACGGCAAATGGACGGGCGAGACGGCGATCTCGACGCCGGCAGGTATTCATCTCGAGGGGCTCCAGCACTTGTTCCTTGTCCGCGACAATCAAGCGGGCGAACTGCGGTTCGCGACGGTCGTTACGGACATCACCAGCCTGCGGGCGGCACAGGAGGCATTGCGGCACAGCGAAGAGCGATACCGGACCCTGGTCGAAGCCTGTCCCGACGCCGTGGTCATGTTCGATCCCGAACCACGCGTCACGTTCGCCTCCCAACGCGCCCTGGAGTTGTACGGCGTGGATGCGCCGACGCAACTGATCGGGCGGCGACTGGATGAGTTGATCGCCGAGCCGGAGCGTCCGCGCCTACGGGCCAATCTGCCCGGACTGTTGCAGGAAGGCACTCGCCGAACCGTGGAGTACACGCTGTGCCGCCACGACGGAACGGCCTTTGCCGGCGAGATCTCCGCGGCCGTGGTCCGAGACACGCAGGGCCGTCCCCTGGTGCTGATCGCCGTGATCCGCGACGTCACGGAACGGCGCCTGGTCCATGAGGCCCTGGAGCAAGAACGTCAGAACCTGTGGCACATGCTCCGTTCGAGCGATCACGAGCGGCAGTTGATCTCCTACGAGATCCACGACGGCCTGGCGCAGGAATTGGCCGGGGCGCTCCTGCAGTTACAGAGCTTCGAATACCAGCGGGATCGCAATCCGGAACGGGCGCAGGAGGCCTTCGAGGCAGGACTCGCCGCCCTGCGGCAAGCTCACTTCGAGGCCCGGCGGCTGATCGGCCGCGTGCGGCCGCCCATCCTGGATGAGTACGGCATCGACGCGGCCCTGTCCCATCTGGTCGCCGAGAAATCGCGGACGGCCGAGCCGCGTTTGGAGTACGAATGCCACGTGGCCTTCAACCGTTTGGCCCCGATTCTGGAAAACACCCTCTATCGCATCGCCCAGGAAGCCCTGTCCAACGCCTGCAAGCACAGCGGCAGCCGCGAGGTCCGCATGAGCTTGAGTCAGGAAGGCGAGTCCGTGTGCCTGGCGATCCGGGATTGGGGCGTGGGGTTCGATCCCCAGACGGTCGCCAGGCAGCGGTTCGGTTTGAGGGGCATCCAGGAGCGCACTCGGATGCTGGGCGGCCAACTGACCATCGACAGCGAGCCGGGCCAAGGGACCTGGATCCGAGTGGTGCTGCCCTTGCTGGAGCGCGAGGAATCCACGGCCGAGGATGCCTGACGGATTTAGCCTTTCGCCGCGAACCGGAGCGAAACGCGGCGGATCGGCCCCACCGTGACGCGCACATCCAGCCGGTCGGCAGGCGGACGGTGAGCGAGTGCTCCGCCGGATCGCAGTCGGGATCGCTGGTGTTTCCCGCCCGGACGCGGCCGGCCTCAGCGAGGCGCGGACCACCAATTGCGAACCCGCGCTTGGGCGGCCGGCTTGGGCTGCGGAGGCTCGACGTCGCTGGGCAGTTCGATGTTGACTTCCAGCGGCGGTGCGGCGGGTGGATTCAGTTCGGTGGGTGGCGTCACAGCAGCCGGCAACGGCGGCAACGGCGGCGCCGGCGGGTCCGGCGGAGCGGGCGAGGCAGATGGGACCGGCGGGGCGGGCGACCAGTGGAGAGGCAGCTCCGGTGGCCCTGCGGGTGCCTCCGGCAGCCCCGGATTCGCCGCCGGGGGACCGGGGGCGTCCGGGGGGACTCCGAGATCGATTTGCAGATCCGGGTTCTCGGGTCCGTTGGGATCGGCAATTCCCCGCTCATCCGGACCTGGCCGGTTCTCGCCGGCGTTCAATTGTCGGATCCGCTCGGCCTGTTTTTCGAGTTGGGCCAAACGCCGCTCGCGGATTCTCTGGATCAGGCTTCGCGGCGGCGCGGCGGCAGGCGGCCGCCCGGCATCGCGCTCGGGGATGGTCGCCGCGGGAGCTGTGCCGCGAGGTGCGCGTTCGACGCCCGGAGCACCGGCCGGTCCGGACGGCCGAAACCAATTGGGGTTCCGCCACGGCGGTGACGGCCTGGGCGGGGCGTCCTCCGCGGTTGGCGGTGGCGTGGGATAGGGTTGCAACAGGCTCTCCGCCGCGGGCTCCCGGTCAGGGCTGCGCAACGGATTGGTCCACCTCTCGCCCTCCTCCGCTGCCCCGCTGGCCAGCGGGGCAGCGGCCCACGCGAGGGCACACACCACACGAATCGTCATGATCCGAATATTCATCACAGATTCCCTTCTGGTAATTTCTTGCCACGGTTCGGCAGTTGGCCGCGACGGGGCCATTTTCTACAGGGCCTTTCGCGAAGCCTTCTTTAGCATCGGTCAAACGCCGCGCGGCAGTGAAAGAATCGGCTCCGTCCCCGCGCAGACGAGGAAGGCTGCGCAGTTTCTGGCAACGCCGGCCCGTAAGACGCCGGGCCTGGGGAAAAACGGGGCGTTGGGCGACAGCTACAGCGTCCAGCCCGCGCGGTAGGGCGGATGGAGCAGTCGGTTCGCCTCCTCGGAGTTCTTGAACTGCAACTTTTCCGCATCCCAGTAGAGCTTTTCCTGGGTGCGGATGGCGATATTGCCCATCAGCACCACGGCCGCCAGATGCGCGGCGTGGTCCACAAAGTTGCTGCCGGCCGGCGCACCGCCCTTGCAGGCGTCGATCCACTCCTGGTAGTGGCCGGGCGAGCGCGGCAGGACCTGCGGCGGTTTGCCGACTTCCTTCATCCGCGATTCCGGCAGCAGCCGGTGGCCCAGCAACATGCCCTGGTCGCCGACGATCAGCGTGCCGTCGTTCACGAAGATGTTCTTGCCGTCCTCGATTTCCTTCGGGATCGGCGGCATCATCCCGCCGTCGTGCCAGCGGATCAGCAGCTCCGGCCGGTCGCCTTCGGCGGCGAAGCGGAACGTGACGATCGACGCCAGCGGCGCCGTTTCATTCTTGATTTCGTCCGGCGCGTTCCAGTGGGTCGAACAAGCCTCGACGCTCTCCGGCCAACCCAGCTTCAGGGCTTTGAAGACGGCGGACAGATTGTGGCAGCCGATGTCGCCCAGCACGCCCGTGCCGAAATCCCACCAGCCGCGCCAGCGGAACGGCAGGTAGCACGGATGATAAGGCCGCTGGGGTGCCGGTCCCAGCCACAGGCCCCAGTCCAGGTGCGCGGGCACGGGCGGCGTCTCCTGGGGACGCGGGATGCCGCGCGGCGAGATGTCCGGCCGGCGGTTCGACCAGCCGTGGATTTCGCGGACCTTGCCGATCGCCCCGGACCAGATGAATTCGCTGACCAGCCGCGCCCCTTCGCTGGCCTGGCCCTGGTTGCCCATCTGCGTCGCGACGCCAGCCGCTTTGGCGGCCTTGCCGATCTCGATGGCCTCGTGCACGCTGTGGGTCAGCGGTTTCTGGCAGAACACGTGCTTGCCCATCTTCAACGCCATCATCGTCACCACGGCGTGATTGTGGTCCGGCGTGGCCACCATCACCGCGTCGATGTCCTTTTGCGTTTCCAGCATCTTGCGGAAGTCGCTGTAGCCCTTGGCTTGAGGAAACTGCTTCAACACGGCGGCCACGCGGTTGGCATCCACATCACACGCGGCGACCACGTTTTCGGTCGGTACGCTGCGGATGTCGTTGAACCCCATTCCGCCCGGCCCGACCGTGGCGACGTTCAGTTTGTTATTCGCCGAGGGCGCCTCGGCGGTTCCCAGCACGTGGCGCGGGATGATGGTGAACGAAGCCGCCGCGGCAGTGCTGGCGAGAAAACGGCGACGATCAAAGCCGGGCTTCTTACTCATCGGTCGGTCTCCTGGAAAGGCAGTGGGGAAGTCGCCAAAACGGCGTCATGACTTGTCCGTGATTCTAACAGCCTGTTGTGGAAGATGACCCCGGCTTTCCGCCACAGCAGGCGGCGGAACCAGATGACCGGGCAAGAGGCAACGGCTACTTCGGGATCGGCCCCAGCAGCATAAGAATGGCGATCGTGAGGCACAACAGGACCAGACCGATCAGCCAGATGATCAAGTTCTTTTTGAAACGCCAGACTTCCTTTTGCACGGCGGACCGCGACCGCAATTCGAGGGCGTCATCGCCGGCGCCGACCGTCTTTGCCGGCTCGCGCAGCCTGACAACTCCGCCGTCCGGCGTGGGCAGGACGATGGGACGCGCCAGACCGCTGGCTGGCTGAGGAACCGTGGTTCCGGAGTTGGGCGGCGAGAAGGCCGTTTGCGGCCCCACTCCGCCGCCACGAGGCCGGACCGTCGCATCTGCGGCCGGCCCCGGCGGCAACAAGGACTCCACGCCCCCCAGGGCTGCGACCGTGGGCTGCGGCCCGGTCATCGGCAGCCGAGCCGTCCCCGCCGGTGCCTCGCCCAACGGGGTGGGAGACGACAGCGGCACTTCCGGCCGTCCCGGCGCCGCGGGCCTGGGGGCGGCAGGTACCGGCGCGCTCGGCATCTGCGGCTCCACGCCAGCGGGACGCGGCCTCGGTGTCGTCGGCACCGCGGGTGCCTTGGGCGCACTGGGCGGGATCCCTGGCATCTGCACACCGCCACCGCTGCGGGCCGCCTCCGAAACGCGATCGCCCGCTCCGGTGGGCGGCGTGGGAGCATGGCTCGGGCTGCCCAGCGGCCGTTCCTGGCCCGGCGTTGCGCTTGCCGGCGCTGCCCCCAGCGGCATCGGCCGAAGCGGCCGCGGGGCCTGCGGTCCTGGCCGAGGCCGTTCCTGCCCGGCGCCTCGCGGCTGGGGCGGAACGCCCGGAGCCGGAGTTGGCGCCGAAGTCAGAGGGCGCTCTTGACTGCTCGGCATGCGCGGCTGCGGAGCCAAGTTCGGCGTCGGTGCCAGCGGGCGCTCCGGTCCCGCCAGTGTCTGCGCCGGCATCTGGCCGCCCTGCGGAAAGCCGGGGAGCTGACCAGGAGGGCGGACCGGCATCTCTTGGCCCCACGGCCCCGGTGTTCCGCCGCCGGTGCCTGCCGGATCTTGCGCAGTGCCCAGTCCCGGCAGCGGTTGGGACGCCATGGCAGGCAACACGACCACATTCCGGCAATGCGGACAGGACACCTGCTGGCCGCCCAACGAACTGTCGACTTGAAACAACCCGCCACAATGCGGACACGAAAACTGCATCGCAACCATGAAACGCCTCGCCAGCGCTGTCCGGAGAAATCGCTTCTTCGACGCTAACAGTGTACGCCAGACCGCCGCTTGCTACCACCGTCAATGGCAGCCAAAGGCGGATCGCAGATCCGGTTTTGCGAACGAAGCGGTCGCGGCAGCGGAACCTCTCTCCCTTTCGCGAAACTCTCTTTACGTTTACGCCTTGGTTGTCGCCGGCCGCCAGCCTCTCTATACTTTGTAACCTGTTGTTCGTGCCAGAGTTAGCGATCCCGGCCCGGCCGCGGCAAGGTTGCGTGGCGGATGTGGTGGCAACGGGGTCAAGCTTTGTTTCGCTCGGCACGGGAGGGGGAGAAGCATGTCGATCGGACGCATTTTCTATCTTCTGTTCGCGGTGACGGTGTGCCTGAACCTGGTCGTCGTCGGCCCGACGCCGGATTCGCTGTCGCAGGCGGCCGAGCCGGCGGACAAGCCCAGCCAAGTGCCGGCGGAGCCGGCCCCGCCAGGCCAGAAGGCGGCGGTTCCGCAGGCGGCGACGAAGGACGATCCGAAGAAAGAGCGGCAAGAGGAATTCGAGCTGCTCGAACTGTTCGTCGATACGCTGGACCAGGTCGAACGGAACTACGTCAAGGAGGTGACTCGCCGAAAACTGATGGAAGCGGCCATTCGCGGCATGTTGTCGGAACTGGATCCGTACTCCAACTTCATTCCGCCGCAACAACTGGACCGCTTCAAGGTCGAAGTCGAAAACGAATTCGGCGGCGTGGGCATTCAGGTCTCCGTCGAGAACGGTCAGCTGCGCGTGATCAGTCCGTTGGTGGGAACACCCGCCTACCGAGCCGGCGTGACGGCCGGCGATCTGGTTGTCGAAATCAACGGCGAGAGCACCAAGGAGATCACCCTGGACGAAGCCGTGCGTCGGATGAAGGGTCCGGTCGGCACCTCGGTCACGCTGAAAGTCCAGCACCTGAACGCCGCGGAGCTGGAGACGATCACGCTGAAACGCGAGAACATCCGCGTCGAGACGGTCCTGGGCGACTCGCGAAACCCCGACGACTCCTGGCGCTGGATGTTGGACCAGGAGCAGAAGATCGGTTTCGTTCGCGTCACTGGCTTCGGCCGGCACACGTCGGAGGACCTGCAGAAGGTTCTAAAGCCACTGGCCAAACAGAAGCTGCGCGGCCTGATCCTGGATTTGCGTTTCAATCCGGGGGGCCTGCTCTCGGCGGCGATCGAGGTCAGCGACCTGTTCATCGCCACAGGACGGATCGTCAGCACCGAAGGCCGCAATGTCGAACCGCGCGTCTGGGATGCGGAACAAAAAGGCACCTTTGACGGCTTTCCGATGGCGGTGTTGGTCAACCGCTACAGCGCCAGCGCCAGCGAGATCGTGGCGGCTTGCCTGCAGGACCACCACCGCGCGGTCATCATCGGCGAGCGGACTTGGGGCAAAGGCAGCGTCCAAAACATCGTCGAACTGGAAGGCGGCAGCAGCGCGCTGAAATTGACGACGGCCGGCTATCATCGTCCCAATGGAAAGAACATCCACAAGTTCCCCGGCGCGCAGGACAGCGACGACTGGGGCGTCATTCCCAATCCCGGCTACGAGGTCAGGCTGAACGGCAAGGAAATGACCCAGCTAATCGCCCAACGGCGTCAGAAGGATATCGTGCGGACCAACGGCGAGGCAGGATCCGATGCGGCGGAGGCAGCGGACTTCGTCGATCCCCAACTGCAAAAGGCGCTGGAATACATCCGCGGCCAACTGGACGCCAAGCAGGCGCCGGAGCAACCGCCGGCCAAGGCAGCGTCCAAACCCGAAACAAAACCCGACGAACGACCTCCGGCAGCACCGCAGTCCGAGTCAGCACCGCAGTCCGAGTCAGCACCGAAGTCCGAGGGAATGCCGAAGCTTGAGGAAAAGCAGGATGCGGAAAAGGGCCGTGCGAAGCCGCCGAAGGAATGAGGCAGCCTGATCTCCGTGTGCCGATGCTTCCTCCCTCCGCATTTCCGAACGGTTGGCCGACATGCACATCTTGACCTTGGAAACAAGCTGCGACGAGACGGCGGCGGCCGTGGTCACCGATCGCCTGGAAGTGCTTGGCGCGGTCGTGGCCTCACAAGACAAGTTGCACGAGCGGTTCCGGGGCGTGGTTCCGGAAATCGCGGCCCGCGCGCACGTCGAACGCATCTTGCCGGTGATCGACGAGACCTTGCGGCGCGCGGGACGGACGCTCCGCGAGATGGACGCCATCGCGGTGGCCAATACGCCGGGCCTGGCCGGTTCGCTGCTGGTCGGCCTGGTGGCAGCCAAGACGCTGTGCCTGGCCTTGAACAAACCGCTGGTGGCCGTGAACCACTTGTACGCGCACATCTACGCCTGCAAGATCGCCAGCGGCAGAGACGTCTTTCCGTGCGTGGGACTGATCGTCAGCGGCGGGCACAGCAGCCTGTACCATTGCGTCAATTCCTTCGAGTTCCGGCCGTTGGGCGGCACGATAGACGACGCGGCGGGCGAGGCGTTCGACAAGGTGGCCAGCATGTTGGGACTGCCCTATCCCGGCGGCCCGGCGATTTCCGGCGTCGCCGAGTCAGGCGATCCCCAGGCGTACCGCTTCCCCCGCGCGTTGCTCCAGGACGACGATCGCCTGGACTTCAGTTTCAGCGGCCTGAAGACGGCGGTCCGCTACCAGATTGCCGGGCCCGGCCGGCCGGATTTCCGCGCGCTGGAACTGGCCCCCCAGACGGTCGCCGACCTGGCAGCCAGCTTTCAAGAAGCGGTCGTCGACTGTCTGGCCGGCAAGACCATGCTGGCCGTCCGCAAGACCGGCTTGACCACCGTCTGCGTCGGCGGCGGCGTGGCGGCCAATCGCCGGCTGCGCGCCCGGTTGCAGCAGGAAGCGGAGCGGGCGGGAGTGGAACTGCTGATCGCGCCGCCAAGCCTGTGTACGGACAACGCGGTCATGGGCGGCATCGCCATGGAGCGGTTCCAAGCAGGCCTGATCGAGGACCTGGACCTGGACGTGTATCCGGGAGTGGTGCGACCGTAGGCGCGCGGCGACGTGTGCGCACAAAAAAGCCGCGATCCGAATGGCGGAACGCGGCTGAAATTCGACCTTCACACTTGCGGCCGCACGGCGGTTAGAACATTCCGCCACCGCCGAAACCACCCATGCCGCCGCCGCCGCCCATGCCGCCGCTCATGCCGCCGCCCATGCCACCCATGCCGCCGCCCATGCCGCCGCCCATGTCCTGGTCGTCGGTGTCACCCGAGTAGGTGAACGTGTTCACCTCACCAATCAGCGAGAAGATCGGCATCGGAGTGACGCGGACGTAACGGCGATCCGCGGAGATCACCGCCGACGAATAGAAATTCGCTCCTTCGGGCAGCGTGGTGATCACGGGCCGGTAGCCGACGCCTCCGCGGCGCGGCAACCGGCCGTCGCGTTGCGCTTGGATCGCGTCCCACAGATAATCGCGAACGGCATCCGAGTTCTCATAGGCCGCCAACTGTTGGCCCAGCAAGGCCCGGCTGAACTCGTGCTGAACACGGGCCACGGCCGCGATCTGTTGCTCGTCCAAAGCGTCCTTGCGGCGTCCGTCCGTCAGGCTGAACACGACCACGGCCCGATCGTCCGTCAACGGCAGGTGCTTGCTGACGATCTTCTGCTTCTCGGAACCGAACTGCTTGGCGATCTCGACCGTCACCTTGCCGGCCGTCGGTTCGCCCCAGATGCGTTTGACCATCAGCCGATATTGGCCGCTGAAGCCCTCGGGGCAGACGTAGTATTCCGAGTATCCCTCGGCCGGCTGAACGCCCGGTTTGGCAAACACGTCGCCGATCATGACTCCGCCGCCCGGAGTGCGGGGGCTGTCGGCCGAGCACACGGTGCCGGTGGGCTCCTCGACCAGCAAGTCGATGTCGGCATCACCGGTCCACGCCACTCGGATCACACAATCGCGAATCAGGGCCTGCTGGATTTGCCGGTGAAAGGCTTCGGCTTCCTCGCGACGATTGTCGGCCAACAGCCGCTCGTACGTCGCGCGAGTGACACGGGCCGCCGTCTGCTGGATCTTTATCTGCTCCGCGGGCCAAGCCTGGCCCAGGATGCCCACGCAGGCCCATTGGATGGCCGGGATCTCGTCCAACCGCTGAGCTGCGGCCAGGCCGCGAACGTACGGTTCGGGACGCAACGGCTGGGCCGCGGCCAGGCTCTGGTACACTTGCAGGGCGCGGCGATCCAGGCCCAGTTGCGTCAGGTACTCGGCGACGTAAAGCGTCTCGTCCAAGCTGCCGCTGAAATCGACGACCGACATCAGCGCGCGTTCCACTTCCGAGTCGGGGGCGCCACTGGCTTTCATCGCCAAGCCGAGCCCCTCGTACATCCACGTTTGCGGAAACCCGTTCCGCAGCGCGGCCATCAGCAGCACCGTTACGTCCTGGAATTTCTCCTGTTTCATCAGCTGCCGGGCCGTCTCGCGAACCGCCAGACGGGCCGTTTGCTGGGCGTCCGCCGAGGCCTTTTTCAGGTTCTCGAAGTACGCATTCCAGGCATCTTCGAGGGTCTGCCCTGGTTCCAACTGCAGGTCGATCTTCTCGACCTTCGCCGGCTTCGCTGGGGCAAGGGGGCTCTCCGTCTGGGCAGGTGCAGCCGGAGCCGTCGGACTTTTCTTCACGCCCAACGATAGGTCGTCTTCCACGGCGAACATGCCGCCGCCCATGCCGCCGCCCATCATGCCGCCGCCCATGCCGCCCATCATGCCGCCCATCATGCCGCTCTGGATCGGGATCACCAGATCGCCGACGGGATACACTTTCGTCACCAGCTTGCTCTCGGCCTCTTCGGGCGTGGTGATCAGCAGCACTTCGTCTTTGACGACGTAGGTCAGGCCCAAATCCTTCAGCATCAACCGCAGCGCGGACCGCAGGGAGATGCCTTTCAGATTGCGGGTAATGGGCGAGTCCGTGCCCACGCCGATGTCATCCAGCGCCTTGGTGTCGATTTCGATGTTGATGTCGTGCTGGTCCTTGAGGAAATCGATCACCGAATTCAACGGCGTCTCGATGAACTCCAGCCGCGTATCGTCCTCCAGCGCGGAAAAGATCTTCTGCTCGGCGCTGCCTTGACGAGCCAGGTCGATCGAAGCGTACTTCTTGCGGCGCAGCGTCAGGTCAGCCCAGACTTGGGCTTCCGGATAGCCGACCGGCGGATCGTCCGGGAAGGGCACCGCGGCCTTTTCGACTTCCATCAAGGATCGTGCGAAGTTCCGAGCGCGGACCTCGCGGACGGCCCACATGGTGTTCCAGTGCCCGCCGATGCGTGCTGCCCAGGTGGCTGCCAGGGGCGCCGTGCCGAAGGGGTCCAGTTCCCGTACCTGGGCGGCGATGATGTCTTCGGCTTCCGTGTACCGGCCTTCGTCGATAAGGTTATTGAACCGGTCCATCAATTGCCGGATCTTCTGTTGCGTGCGGGCCGTTTCCTCCACCAACTGCTGGCGTTCCTCCGCGGCAGCCCGGTTCTCTTCGGCCAGTGCCGTGCGGGCCGCGACTTCGATCGCCTTCCGTCCAGCTTCGCGGATCGCCGATTCGATTTGGTTCTTGAGCTGGGCTCGCGTGTCCGGCCCCAAGTCGGGAGATTTCTCGATGGTTTCCAATTGGATCTTCAGTTCGCGCTTCGCGCCCTCCGGGTTGGTGCCCATCTGGTCGCGGGCCTGATTAACGGCCAGTTCCACTTCGGTCTTGAGCTTCTGTTCGAGCACCTGCCGGCTGTTTTCGACGTTCGCCAGGAAGTCTCCTCCTCCGGCCTGGACTTCGGCCAGCAAACCACCGACTCCGCCCGGGGCCGGCGGCGCGGCGTCTGGCGCGGCCGGATCCTGGAGGTTGACCAGCCGCAGATCGGCATCGTCCGCGCCGTTGCCTTGACGCTGGGCCGCATCGCGGATCAGTTGCGCCTGGGGATGATTGGGATCGCGTTTCAGCACGGCGTCGGCGACCTTGAGTGCTCCCTCCTTGTCGCCCACGCGCAGCGCGTTGCGGCCCAACTTGGCCAGCAATTCGTTGTTGGCCGACGCCATCTTGGCCACTTCCTGCAGGCTGGCCGAGCCCAACGTGGGCAGGCCGATGCCGCCGTTGTCCCGAGCGCCGTCAACCAGTTGCGGCAGGAAGCTGTAGTCGTCCAAGGCATTGTTGACCGCGACATTCCAACTCAGTTTCACGGGCTTGCCGTCCACTTCGGCCGTCAACGAGACGTCCTTCACGTCGCGCGACTGCAGCAGGCCGATCACCACCGTGTCGCGGTCGCCGCGCAGCGGGGGCATGGTCTTGGGATAAGCTTCCCGGATCGCCTCGGGCAGCTTGACCTCCGTCGGCCAGTACACCGGCGTGCGGACGACATCCGCCATCGCTTGCCCTGCCCGTTCCGCCCAGTGGCCCTCGCTGGAATCGAGATACACCATCCCGCCCGTGTGATTGGCCACGGCGGCCAGCAGATGCACGTCGCGGCCCGGACCGATGGCGAAACTGGAGACCGAAGCCCGTTTGTCCAACAGGGTTTGGACGGTGGCCGCCAAGTCGCTGGGCTGCAGCACGTTGGCCCGGCTGATCCCGTCGCCGATGTAAACCACACAGCGCGGCCGAGCCGGGGCGCCGGTGAAACTGTCGGCCGCGCCTTTCAGGGCGCTGCGCATGTCGGTCGAACCCAGCGGGGCGCGACCCTCCAGCTTGGCCAAACCGGCCTTCATTTCATCGCTGCCCGGCGCGACAAAGTCTGGCGTCATCGGCACGGCGTCCAAATCCACCGCCATCAATTTGACGCGGTCGGATTTGCCCAATTGGCCGAGCAGCGTTTTGAGCGATTGCAGGGCATCGTCCCGATACGCGCCGGTCTGACTGGCCGAAGTGTCGAACAGAACCACGACGTCATGGTCGAACGCGGCGGCCTGGCCCGCCACCGGCGGCAGGCTGAGGGCAAAATACGCATCTCCTGCCGGACTTTCGTAAGTAGACAACTTGGCCGAGTTGGCGTCGCCAGGAGCATCTGCGGCGATCGCCACAGCCAAGGCCATCACAGGCGATACCAACAACGCGAGGGCACTACGTCGCAACATTCTTAAGGACTCCAGTCAGAGAAGTGTAAAGGGTAGGACCGCCCCGGCTCCTGAGCCGGCCCCTGCCTTGCCCACTGTGTTTGCCGTTAAAGGTCACCTTGTTGACCTAACCTAATTCTATTCCGCCAAAAGTCTTTACGCTATAGATTCGTTAAAATTCACGGGGTTCCCTCCGGCGACGCGTTTTCAGAGCCGGCGAACGGGGCCTCGCCCCGCTGCGGTGAGGCAACACTGCTGATCAACCATTCGACACCGCCTTGCCCCTGTCAAATCCCGCGGCCCGGATGCCGCACTCTTCCCCCTTAGAACAGGTGAAACAACCCCGTTAATCCAACTTATCCGATTCACTGCCCCAAGAAGGACCAGCCGGACAGGATCAGCACGCCCAGCGCAAGTAGAACCAGCCCCGCGACCGCGTAAACGTAACGGGCCACGCGACGGCCCCATCGTTCGTCGATCCAACGGATTTTGGGCAGGCGATAGTAAGCGTCTCGGTTATGGACCGCCGACCCGATGGCCAGCAGCGCCAGCATCAGGGCCAAGCCGCCCATGAAGAAGTCTTGGCGGTTCATCGTGTGACTCGCGGTGCCGCGTCCGGTTCCGCGTCCGGCGTTGGACGACAGCGGGAAACCTGCTACCCTGGGGAGGTTTGCACGTCATAGTGGCCAATCGGTGTTCTGGCAATGGCGAATGATAAGAAACGCAAAATCCGGGCCGAGTTTCGCAAGAATCGCGTGCCTCGCGCACGCCAAGGCGACTTAACCCGCGACTACCGCGAGACCGGACTCGAAGACGACGACTCGGCCCAGACAGAACGGATCAGCGGCAAAGGCGATTTGACTCGCAAACGCACCGTGATCGGCACAGAAATCCCCGACGAGGCCAGCGGCACGCTCGCCGTCCGCTTGGACGTCGATGAACAGGCTTGCCTGAACGGCTGCGTGCTGAGCGTCCACGGCCTGAGCAGCAACGTGCGGGGCGACGACGGCCAGGTCTATCGGTGCGCGACCCGCCGCGTGCTGAAGACCTTGAGCACCGACCAACGGCACGTCGTGGCCGCCGGCGATCGGGTCCGCTTTCGCGCGGCTGGCCGAAGCGAAGGGGTTATCGAACGGATCGAACCGCGGCATGGCGTGCTCAGCCGTGCGATCCGCGGCCGGCGGCACGTGATTGTCGCCAATGTCGATCAAGTGCTGATCGTCAGCAGCGCGGCTCAACCGAGTCTCAAGCCGCACCTGATCGACCGCTTGCTGGTGATGGCCGAGAAAGACGGCGTCCGGCCGATCGTGTGCATCAACAAGATCGACCTGGTGGACCCGGCCGACCTGCAGCCGCTGGTCGGCGTCTATGGCCAGATGGGCTACGAGATCTTGCTCGTGTCGGCCCAGACGGGGTTCGGCGTCGAGCGGCTCCGCTGCCGAGTGGTCGGGCGGCAGAGCGTGTTCGCCGGTCAAAGCGGGGTCGGCAAATCGTCGCTGCTGAACGCGATCGAGCCGGGTCTGGATTTGCGGATCGCCGCCGTCAGCCAGGAAAACGAGAAGGGCCGTCATACGACGAGCGCCGCCAGTCTGATCCCGCTGTCGGTCGGCGGCTACGTGGTCGATACGCCGGGGATCCGGCAATTCCAGTTATGGGACGTGGTGCCGCAGGAAGTCGCCGGCTACTTTCGCGATGTCCGGTCTTACGTTAGCCTGTGTCGTTTTCCGGACTGTACGCACACGCACGAAGCCGACTGCGCCGTGAAAGACGCCGTGGCCGACGGGCGGCTGGACGCGCGGCGCTACGAAAGCTATTGCCACTTGTTCGAAGGCGATTTGGATTGAGTGCCGGCTTGCAGGTATCGCACAGCCGAAATTCGCGCTGCTGTGGAGAAGCCGGCCTTTCAAGATTGAACCAAGAAACGGACCGCGAAGATCATGGCCGAAACGAAGATCAAGAAGTTACCCGCCCGCGACGAAGTGAATCCCGCCGATACGTGGGACCTGTCGAGCCTGTTCGCCAGCGACGAGGCTTGGGAAGCCGCCTTCGGCAAGTGGGAGGGCCGTATTGCGGGCTATCAGACATTCCGCGGCCAGCTGGGGAACGACCCGGCGACCCTGGCCGCCTGCCTGAAATTCGATAACGATTTTGACCGGGCGGGCGAGGCCTTGGGGAGCTACGCGCATCTGAAGGCCGCGGAAGACCAGGCGAACAGCCGCTACCAGGCGATGATCGCCCGGTATCAAAACGTCGCCACGCGCGCCAGCCAGGCGGCCAGCTACATCCGGCCGGAAATCCTGGCCCTCTCGGCCGCCAAGATGAACGGGTTCCTGGAGGCCCAGGAACTGCAGCCTTACCGCCTGCTGCTGCAGCGGATCCTGCGTTTCAAGAAGCACACGCTGGGCAGCAAGGAAGAAGAACTGCTCGCCATGCAGGGCGAAATGGCGCAAACGGCCAGCCGGGTGTTCCGGCAACTGCACGACGCGGACCTGAAATTCGGCCTGGTGACCGACGAGCGCGGCGAGCAGGTCGAACTGGGCAACGCGACCTTCCTGAAATTGCTGCAATCGCCGCAGCGGAATGTCCGCAGCACGGCGTTCCATCAATACTACGAACAGTTCCAAGCCCACGAGAACACCCTGGCCGCCACCCTCAGCGGCGCGGTCCAGACCGACGCGTACTATGCCCGCGCTCGCGGCTATGACAGCGCGCTGGCCGCCGCGTTGTTTCCGGACGTCGTGCCGCAGTCGGTCTACGAGAACTTGATCCAAGCCGTACACCGCCGCCTGCCTGCCGTGCATGCGTACTACGACCTGCGGCGGCGGAAGATGCAGTTGAAGGACATTCATCACTACGACACGTACGTGCCCATCCTGACGCAGCTGGCGGCCACGCGCACCTGGGACGAAGCCGTGGCGCTGATCCTCGACGCCCTGCGGCCCTTGGGCAGCGAGTACACGTCCGCGCTGGCCAGCGGTCTGGACGGCCGCTGGTGCGACCGCTATCCGAATCGCGGCAAGCAGAGCGGCGCGTTCAGTTCCGGGTCGTACGACGGCAATCCGTATATCCTGATGAACTACAAGCCGGAGGTGCTGGAAGACGTGTTCACGCTGGCCCATGAAGCGGGCCATTCGATGCACTCGTACTACTCCGCCCGCACGCAGCCCTACCAGTACTACAACTACACGATCTTCGTCGCCGAGGTGGCCAGCACGTTCAACGAGCAACTGCTGTTTCAGCATCTGCTCAAGCGGGTCAGCGACGATCAGCAGCGGGCCTATCTGATCAACCGCGAGATCGACAGCATCCGCGCCACGATCGTCCGCCAGACGATGTTCGCGGAATTCGAGAAGCTCACGCACGCGATGGCGGAAGCCGGTCAGCCGCTGACGGTGCAGACGTTCAAGGAAGTGTACCGAAAACTGCTGGAACAGTACTTCGGCCCGGAGTTCGCGCTGGACGACGACTTGTCGCTGGAATGCTTCCGCATCCCGCATTTCTACCGGGCCTTTTACGTGTACAAGTACGCCACCGGTTTGTCGGCCGCCATCGCACTCAGCCGCCGCGTGCTCGCCGGCGGCGCGGGGGAGTTGAACGACTACCTGAGTTTCCTCAAGGCCGGCTGTTCGAAGGACCCGCTGGACCTGCTCCGCGACGCGGGCGTGGACATGGCCAGCCCGGAACCGGTCGAAACGGCCCTGGCCCACTTCGAGCAGCTGGTCGCGGAACTGGATCAACTGCTTTGAAACGCCAGCCCCGGCCACTTCCGCGGGAGTTCTACGATCGCCATCCGGCCGGCGTGGCCCGCGAGCTGCTGGGCAAGGTGCTCGTCCGGAAAACCGCCGCGGACGTGCTCCGCGGACGGATCCTGGAGGCCGAAGCCTATCTGGCCGCCGACGATCCCGCCTGCCACGCCTCGCGCGGCAGGACGCGCAAAAACGCTTCCATGTTCGGCCCGCCGGGCCACGCCTACGTCTATCCGATTCACTCCCGCTTCTGCTTCAACGTCGTCACCGAGCCGGAGGGCGTGGCCAGCGCGGTGCTGATCCGCGCCGTGGAACCGCTGGCCGGATTGCAACAGATGCAGAACCGCCGGCAACGCCAGCACGTGCGCGATCTGGCCAGCGGGCCGGCCAGACTGTGCGAAGCGTTCGACATCGACCGCCGCCTGGACGGCTGGGACCTGACCCTGGGCCGCCAACTGTGGATCGTCGACGACGGCGCTCCGCCCCCGCTCGACGAATCGGTCGGGCGTTCGTCCCGGATCGGCGTCACCGCGGCCGAACATCTGCCGTTGCGGTTCTACATCCGCAGCCACGCCTTGGTCAGCGGACCGCGGCGACTGCGTGCCTAAAGGGGATTCTGCGCAGAGTGGCGAAAGGGACAGAGTGGCGAAAGGGACGGACGCCCCTCGGGTGCAAAACGCCCGGCGGGCCGTGCCGGCAAAGAAGCCCTGTCCGCCGTCTTGCTGAGCGTCCGGCACGGGCCGCAGATCGCTCCGTTGCCTGATCCGTCTGTGAGCGGGATCGGCACTTACCGTACCGCTCTGGACGGCCGCCGGTATAATGGCAGCCGTCGAACCGCATCCCGTCCCTGTCCGAATTGCGTCCGGGACGCTACGCCAGGTCGCGGAATGTCGCGAAGGAAGATGCCAGCATGACAGACTCCACTCAAGAACCGCAAGCGGGCAACTCCGCCGCGAGTCGAGGCTCGCTCTACCTGGGACTGATCTGCTTTGTGGCCACGCTGGGCGGCCTGCTGTTCGGCTACGACACGGCGGTGATCGCCGGAGCCATCGGGTTTCTGCAGAAACGCTTTGCCTTGACGCCGATCGAAGAGGGCTGGGCCGCGGCCAGCGCCTTGGCAGGTTGCGTGCTGGGAGCGGCCTTGGCGGGCACGATCAGCGATCATTTGGGGCGGCGCAAGATGCTCCTCATCTCGGCCGTGCTGTTTTTCGTCTCCGCCGTGGGGACCGCGATTCCGCCGACGCTGTCCTGGTTCGTGGTGTTCCGGTTGCTGGGCGGCATCGGCGTGGGCGCGGCCGCGATGTGTTCGCCCATGTACATCGCCGAAATCTCGCCGGCGCGGATCCGCGGCCGCATGGTCTCGTTGAACCAGTTCGCCATCGTGTTCGGCATGTTGGCCGTGTACTTCGTCAACTATTTCATTGCCGGCTTGGGCGACGAAGCCTGGAACGTCCAGTCGGGATGGCGCTGGATGTTCGGCTCCGAAGCCTTGCCCGCGCTGGCGCTGCTGGTCCTGCTGCTGCTGGTGCCCGAAAGCCCGCGTTGGCTCGTCGAGCGGGGACGCCGCGGGGAAGCGGCGGACGTGCTGGCCCGGATCAACGGCCCCGCCGAAGCGGAACGGGAAATCGCCGACATCGAACGGGCGATCGCGCAAGAAAGCGGTTCGCTGCGGCAATTGTTCTTGCCCGGCCTGAGGCTGGCGCTGGCTATCGGCGTCGTGCTGGCGGTCCTGCAACAGATCACCGGGATCAACGTGTTCCTGTATTTTGCCCCCGAGATTTTCAAGGCCATCGCGGGCGCCGAGTCGGAGGCCGCCTTGTTGCAGACCGTGGTCGTCGGGGCGGTGAATATGCTGTTCACCGTGGTGGCGATCTGGACCGTCGACCGCTGGGGACGCAAACCGCTGATGCTCGTCGGCTTCGCCGGCATGGGGGCGAGCCTGCTCTTGCTCGGCCTGGCGGCCTATTCTCAGCGGACCGACACCTGGGTCCTGGTCTGCATGTTGGGCTACATCGCCAGCTTTGCGTTGTCCGTCGGTCCCGTGACCTGGGTGATCCTGTCGGAGATCTTCCCCACGCGGATCCGCGGCCGCGCGATGGCCATCGCGACGGTCTGCCTGTGGGCCGCCAATCTGGTCATTTCGCAGACGTTTCCCATGATGGACAAGAACCCGTGGCTGATCGCCAGGTTTCACCATGCCTTTCCGTTCTGGCTGTACGGCGCGTTTTGCATCGCGGCCATCGTCTTTGTGATCGCGTTTGTGCCGGAGACCAAAGGCCGGACGCTGGAGGAAATCGAAAAATCGTGGAGCGAGTCGTCCCCGCTTTCCAGGTGATGATGCAGCTCCAGGAGACTTCGGCTGGTGTCCGGACCGAGGTCTCTGAACGCGCGCATTTCGACGGGGGGGCTAGCCGAATTGTCCGGCGAACGGGCAACGACAGCCGCGGTCCTGGGGGCCAAGAGCCAAACTTGTCCGGTTTTCCTCCAGAATCAAGGGCGTCCGCTTCGATATCGGAGTACTTGGGTTGCGGAGGGGTGAACGCGACGTCGCCCAATCGCGGTGGCTAGCACCGGACGGCGGCGCTGGGGTCAGGCTTACAGAATTCAATTTTGGCCGAGCAATGTCTTTTCCTATAGCTGGCTCCACCATCGGCCAAAATTGAATTCTGTAAGCCTGACCCCCTGTCCGTTCAGCGGCCCGAAAAAAGAGACGTTTTTGAGAGGAAGTTATTGACATTGGCCGAAAAACTTGCTCATATTAGAGCAGCGGTGGCCGGTTCCGGTTTCTGCGCACAAATTTGAAGCTAGTCGGACCTAGCCGGAATCGTTTCGCGTTATTCTTCGTTTTCCCTGTAAGGAAGGAGTTTGCGATGAAGAGAAGGTTTGTAGGTCGCGGGTTTACGCTCGTGGAGTTGTTGGTGGTCATTGCGATCATCGGAATTCTGGTTGCTTTGCTTTTGCCTGCGATTCAGGCGGCCCGTGAAGCGGCCCGCCGCACGCAGTGCAACAACAACCTGAAGAACATTGGGTTGGGTCTGCAGAACTATCACGACACGTACAAGACGTTCCCGATGGGTGCTTCGCACACGGGAATCCGTGCCAATGTGTCGACGACGTTGGCCTTGGGCCCGTCGTGGCAGTTTGGCATCCTGCCGTTCATGGAACAGCGGAACATCTACGACAAGATCGCCAACACGATCCGGGCTGGCGGTTCTGTCAATACGAGCACCAATGGCTATGCGTTTTCAGCGAACGTGATGAACAGCGTGATTGCAGGTCGGCCGCTGGACAAGCTGGTTCCTGACTACATGCGGTGTCCGTCGAGCCCGCTGCCGGTCATGACCGACCAGACGGGCAGCATCTGCCTGTCGACCTATGTCGGCATCATGGGCGGCGTGGACATTCGTCCGGGCGAAACGACGATCTTCACCAACGGCAACTTGTGGGGCAACCCCACGTCGACGCGGACTTATTACAACCGCGCCGGTTGCCTGCTGACGACCAACAATGCTGCGATCGTAACCAACAGCGGTATGTTGCCCGTGGCTGAGCACAAGGGCATGAACAACTGCACGGATGGCACGTCCAACACGATGATCGTCGGCGAGCAGTCCGATTGGCTGCGTTCGGTCAATCGCAACGACTCGACCAAGTATCATGGCGATCCGGGTTGGGCTGGCCCTGCGGCTCCGCCGTGGACCACTGCGACCGGAACGGACCAGCGCGGTGGTTTTCTGTCCGGCTGCCAGATCGTCAACAGAATTCCTGAAGGCACCACGGGCGTCGGCTGCTTGGAGCCTGCTGTCAGTCCCTGGACCGCTCCTGGGATTATTCACAACGTGACGACCGTTCGTTACAAGCCGCAACTGAAGGAAGTGATGAACGGCACGTCGGGTAGCGTCACCGGTCCGGCTCCCGGATGCGCCGAGATCAGCGGTTTGAACAACCCGTTGCAGGCAGCTCACCCCGGTGGGCTTCTGGTCGCCTTCGTCGATGGCTCGGTTCAGTTCATCTCCGGCACGACCGACTTGGCCGTGCTGCTGCGAATCGCCATCTGCGACGATGGCCAGACGGTGAAGCTGAACTAGCTTGTCTTGGTCCGTTGTGCTGAACGCTTACGAATCCCGCTGGGCTGCCAAGTCCAGCGGGATTTTTTGTTTGTCCCGAACAATCCCGTCGTCACCACGCTGCTCGCCAGCGTGGAACGGTGTTCAAAACCAGACCGCCGCCCCTCGCGTCCCCCCGTCCGTCGTCACCACGCTGCTTGCCAGCGTGGAACGGTGTTCAAAACCAGACCGCCGCCCCTCGCGTCCCCCGTCCGTCGTCACCACGCTGCTCGCCAGCGTGGAACGGTGTTCAAAACCAGACCGCCGCCCCTCGCGTCCCCCGTCCGTCGTCACCACGCTGCTTGCCAGCGTGGGGGCCGAACAGGGCGCGGGCCGGTCTCCTGCTTGTTGGCAGAAAAGGTCACCGGCGTCTTGACCACGGAATCGGCCGAATGCTATAAGCAGATCATAGGCGGAGCGTGAGGCTTCCCTGGCACGTCTTGCCGATGCAGTCCCCGGACCTTTTTGGATCATCCCACTGCCATGCCGCGGTTAACTCTACGCGTACTGGATGGTGCCGACCGTGGCCGCACTTTTCTGAACCTGGAAGCTCCGGTCACAATCGGCCGGGAGGAAGGCAACACGATTCAGCTGAACGATGAACGTGTCAGCCGGTACCACGCCAAGATCCAAACGGATCACGAAGACGTCGTCCTGACGGACTTGGAGAGCACCAACGGGACCAAGGTCAACGGCGAAGACATCCAGTTGCGAAACTTGCGGTTTGGCGATGTCATCCAGGTCGGCCGCTCGGTGATGGTGTTTGGCACGCGGGAGCAGATTTCACAGCGGCTGAAAGAAATCTGCAGCGGCGGACGCGGCAAGAAATCACGTCGCAAGACCTCACCGCTTCCGGAGGAAATCCCGTCCTCAGAATCCGGCGTGCCCTGGAAGGACCAGGAAGGCATCCAAGCGATGTTCTTCGAACTGCAGCCACCGGATCTGCCGGAACGTCTGAGCCCCGGCCAAGCCGCCCAGTTGTCGGAATTCATCGAGTATCTGTCGATTACCATCCGGCAACTGATCGAATCGGTTCGCGAAGAGAAAGGCGAACGGGTTTCGCTGGACGTCTGCCAGTGGCAGAATCTAGTCGATCTCCAGTGCCGTCTGGGCGAATGCCTGCGCAAGATCGGCGAGCCGGACTCGGATGTGCTGTGACCAGCCTGCCACGCACGGCACGATTTCGGTGCTGGGGTCAGGCTTACAGAATTCAATTTTGGCCGAGCAGAGTCGTACGACGTGGCTGGCACCAAACTCGGCGATTTCGGTGCTGGGGTCAGGCTTACAGAATTCAATTTTGGCCGAGCAGAGTCGTACCACGTGGCTGGCACCAAACTCGGCGGTTTCGGTGCTGGGGTCAGGCTTACAGAATTCAATTTTGGCCGAGCAGAGTCGTACCACGTGGCTGGCACCAGACTCGGCCAAAATTGAATTCTGTAAGCCTGACCCAATATCCACCGAGGATCATCAGAGTTCTTTTTCGCTCTTGGCGTTCTTCGCCGTATCGTGAATAATCCAGGCCAGCTCCTTCCGGCTGACAGGGTTGCCCGGAGTTTTGTCATGATGACGCGCCGGCGGTCGTCCGGTTGCGGAACAGCCATCCAAGTCGCCTCCATTTTCCCAGGGTGCCTGTTTTGTGCTGGCAGGGCAAGCCCTTCGGAATCTGAGCGAAAGTCCGAAAAAACCGATTTTGCAGTCAACTCGCAGCCGGGTTCTTTGCGATGGAAAGAAACCGGGGTAAAGGCCCCGCGGCTGATGTTGGCCGTGACGACAAATCAGGAAGACTGGTCCATTCCTCGCAAGTTGTTCGACGGGGCGGAAGTTTTATGAGTCGCCGAATTGTCGTGACGGGAGTCGGCGGTATCACTCCGCTGGGTGTGGAGCTCCACGAAATCTGGGATCGGCTTGTGCGCGGGCAGTCCGGTGTTGGCCCCATCACGCTGTTTGATGCCAGCAATTTCCCCGTCCGCATCGCGGCGGAAGCGCGCGACTGGAGCGTGCGACAACTGGGCGAAGATCCTACTCGCTGGTCCAGGCAGGCGCGTCAGACCCAGTTTGCCGTGGCCGCCGCGTTGCAGGCCAGTCGTGCGGCGGGCTTGCCCGATGCCAGGATCGATCCGCTGCGCATGGGAGTCTTTTTGGGTTGTGGCGAGGTTTTTCCCGACTTTGGTCAGTTCTGCCAGTTGACGGCTGCTGCCGCGCACCATGGAACGTTGGATTTGGAGCAGTTTGTCGGCGAATCGCGGCGTGTGGCACAGCCCGAAGACAATCTTGTCTTGGAGCCCGCCGCCGCCGCCGGTTTCATCGCCGCCATGCTCGACGCCCAGGGGCCCAACGCCAATTTCACGGCGGCTTGTGTTTCCAGCAGCAAGGCCATTGGAGAAGCCACCGAGGCCATTCGGCGCGGGGATGCCGACGTCATGTTGTGCGGCGGCGCCCACAGCATGATCCATCCGTTTGGCATCACGGGATTTCAGCGGTTGTCGACCTTGAGCACGAAGAACGACGAGCCCGAACGGGCCTCCCGGCCGTTCGATGCTGACCGAGATGGTTTTGTGGTTGGCGAGGGCGGCGCTGTCCTGGTTCTGGAAGAGATCGAGCATGCTCGGAAGCGGAACGCGGAGATCTGGGCGGAGATCGCGGGCTGGGGCACGGCCCACGACGCTTTCCGGATCACGGACCTGGAGCCGCAGGGCCGGGCCGCCGCGCGCTGCATGAGCCTGGCCTTGGCCGATGCGGGCCTGGCCCCTGAGGACATCGACTATATCAACGCCCACGGGTCGGGCACGGCGATCAACGACCGAGTGGAAACGGTGGCGACCAAACGCGCCTTGGGCAGTTGCGCCTATCACGTGCCGATTTCCAGCACCAAGAGCATGACCGGCCACCTGACCACCGCCTGCGGGGCTTTGGAAGCCTTGATCTGCGTGCTGGTTCTGCGGCACCAAGCCGTGCCTCCCACCATCAACCAGGAGACGCCCGACCCGGACTGCGACCTGGACTACGTCCCCAACACGGCCCGCCAACTTCGCTGCCGGCACGTGATGAGCAACAACTTCGGCTTCGGCGGCCAGAACACGTCGCTGATCTTCTCGCGTTGTTGATTGAATCACGGTCTCGGCGCTGGGGTCAGGCTTACAGCATTCAATTTTGGCCGATGGCGGGTCCAGCTGTAGGCAACGACCTTGCTCGGCCAGAATTGAATTCTGTAAGCCTGACCCCTGTCACGACATTTCCATTTCCCGTTCGGTGCTGGTATCTGAGCCGAGTCCAGGGAATAATGGTGGCTTGGTGGATGATCCCTCAAGTTGCCCTCCAACGTGCCGTTTGCCGCTGATGTCTTCCTGGCCGCTGATTTCCGACTTTGCCCGCGTGCTGCAGAATCCCCAAGTCGCGTTTCGCGATCCGGAATTGCGGCAGAGCACCGTGGAGATGAATCATCTGGGCCAGCCCAAGGCGCGCAGTGGCAATTTCGCCACCGTCTACCGCGGCTATCGGCCCGATGGCCGCGAGTTTGCGATCCGCGTCTTCAACCGCCGCCAGGATGAGCGGCTGGAGCATTATCGCACGATCAGCGAGTATTTGGAGCATCGGGCGGTGTCCAGCATCGTCCACTTCGACTACGACGAGCGCGGCATCCGTTCGGCGGCGGACGGCAAGCTCTATCCCTTGCTGATCATGGATTGGGTGCCGGGGATCACGCTGTTCGAGTGGACGCGCGACCGTTGCCGCGAAGGCTATGTCGAGGCGTTGCAGATCGCGGCCGACGTGTGGCTGCACCTGGTCCGCGAGCTGACCCAGTGCGAACTTGTCCACGGCGATTTGCAGCACGGCAACGTGATGGTCTCGCCCGAAGGCCATTTCAAACTGGTCGACTACGACTGTATGTGCGTACCGGCGCTGATTGGCCGGCGCAACCTGGAGACCGGCTTGCCGCCGTACCAGCATCCGGGCCGCAACGCGGACACGCTGCTGTTTCCCGGCCTGGACAACTTTTCGGCGTTGTACATCTACGTCGCCCTGCGGGCGCTGGCCGCGGCCCCGTATCTGTGGATCACGTACGTGGACCAGCCGGAGTACGACCGGATCCTGTTCCGCGCGCAGGATTTCGAGTCGCCGGCCTCATCGCCGCTGTACCACGAACTGCTGCAATCGCCGGACGAGCAAGTCCGCGACTTGACGCATTACCTGTTCGAGCTGTCCCGTTACGATTTGCACGACGTGCCGCCGGTCGACGAAGTGCTGTTGTGGTGCGAGTCGATCGAGAATCTGGTCACGCAGCAGGAATGGGACAAGGTCGTCCACCTCGTCCAGCGGATGGGTCCCGGCGAGCGGATTGCTCCCGAAGTGCAGCCGTTCGTCCAGGAGGCTCAACAGCGCGTGGCTTGCCGCGAGGCGGTCGAACAGGCGTTGGCGGAGGGCAACGAGGAGCGGGTTGAACAGTTGGTCGCCACGGGGTTGCTGCACAACTATCCGGCCGCTGCGCACGTCTTGGAGGCGGCCAGTCGGGCTGCCGAAGTCCGCCCCATCCTGCGCGTACTGGCGTCCGCCCGGCAGCTCCGGGCCTGGGACAAGCTCAAGCACACCTGGTTGTCCCACCAGCATCTGCTCAAGGGCCGCGTCAGCGCCAAGGTCTATGAACGCGAAGCACAGAAGTTGCTGACGGTCGACCGCATCCGCGAAATCCTGGCCCGGTTGCCGGTCGACGACGCGGCGTTGATGGAGGCTTGGGAGTACCTGGAGAAGCTTGGCGGACACGTGCTGGCCGAGCCGCACCGGGCGGCGGCCCAGCAAGCGGTCCAGCGGCGGCGGAGCGTCGCCAAGCTGCAAGAACTGCTGCTGCAAGCGCCGGCGCCGGCGACGCTGGCGTACGACAAGAAGATCGCCGCCGCCGTCCCGCCGGAAACGCTCCGTGGCCTGCCCCCCGGCACGCCGCTGGCCCAGCAGGTCCGGGCGGTGCGGGAGCGGTTGAATTGCGTCCGCAAGGTTCACGAACTGGAGAAGGCCGGCACGCTCGAAGCGGAGACAGCCATCGCGGGCGTCTTGAAGTTGTTGCCCAAAACGTATCACGAAGGCTTGATCCGGCGTGCGGAACAGGCCCGCAAGCGGGTACACATCTATCGCCAATTGGTCCAGGCGGTCGAGGAGAACACGTCCACGGAAGCCATCCTGCGGGCCTGGGAGTTGCTGGGGCGGATCCGCGGCCGCATCCTGGCGTCCGACGACGTGCAGCAGCGCGTGGCGGCGGCGGAAGCCCGCCTGCCGCTGCTGCAGCAGTTGCGGGCCATTCCACCGCTGGCCGACGAAGCCGCGTGCGAACGGCGCGTCGTGGAATTGTGGAATCCGGAATTGCTGGACGATTGCCCGGAAGCGGCCCCCTGGCGCGAGTTGTACTTCCGCACCAGCGGCCGCCGCCAGCTCCTCAAGCGGATCGTGCGGGCCATTGAGGCCGGCGACCAGGCCGATGCGGAACGGCTGTTGGCGGACCCGGCCCTGCAAGGCCGCGACCTGCCCCCGCAACTGGCCAAAGAGATCGGCCACTTGCGGGCCAAGGCCCAGCAGGCGACGCTGGCCAAACGGCAGGCCATCGTCAACGCGCTGCTGGACAACCAGCGGTCCACCTTCGTCGAACTGTTCGACGCCGCCACCGTGGGCGAAATCTGCCGCCAGTTCCGCCATCATCAGCCGCTGGTCTACCAGTGGCTGGAAAGCGAGATCCTGCCCGCCGCGCGGATCGGTCTGGCCGCGGACCCCGACCAGGCCGTGACCCGCGACGAACAGGGGAACCTGAAGATCGTCTGGACCTGGCCGCCGCCGCGCATTTCCCAGCGGTGCCGGCTGGCGATCTGCAAGACCGCCCCGCATCCCCAGGCCGCGCCCGAGGATGTCGATGCCTGGTACTCCGCGGCGATCGACGCAACTCAGTGGAACTCCGAGGCGGGTCATCAAGTCGCGTTGGACCCGCAATGGGAAGGCAGCCGGGTTTACGTCTGGGCCGAAGTCGATTTGGGATTCCAGCTGTTTTTCAGTTCGCCCTTCGAGGTCGGCCAGATCAAGCCCGCGCCGAAACACCGCCGCTGGGGTCTGTTCCGCGGTTGGCGGTCCGAGAAAGACCCCAAGCCGACGGAAGCCCAAGAGGCCGAAGAAGCCGCCGCCGACGAGTCGGAGGCCACTGCACCGCCGGACGACGCGGACTCGGCCCCCGCGGACGACGGGACACCGGCGTAACCGTTTCTGACGACCTGTACGTCGCTAGCAACGGAGACCGAAATAACTTCCCCGTTTCGGCGAGAACTGGCGGCAAGCCAAGGCACTCGCCGACTCGCACGGTCGAGCCCGCAGCGACTTTGCGTGGGGAGCCTCGTCTGCGCCACCACGCTGCTCGCCAGCGTAGAGCGGTGTTCACGACCAGAGAGGTTTGCGAAGAAATCGGTTGCCTCGCCACCACGCTGCTCGCCAGCGTAGAGCGGTGTTCAAGACCAGAGAGGTTTGCGAAGAAACCGGTTGCCTCGCCACCACGCTGCTCGCCAGCGTGGAGCGGTGTTCAAGACCAGAGAGGTTT
>JAAYYU010000303.1 GCA_012515235.1 Candidatus Anammoximicrobium sp. | reverse complement strand
TGCTAAGCAGGATGCTAAGCAGGATGCTAAGGGGTGGCCCGGGCGCACGGGGATCGGGGGAGGGCGTGCCTGCGGACATGTTGTCCGTAGGCGGGTGGCCCGGGCGCACGGGGGAGCGGCCGATCGTCTCGCCGGCCTGATGCCGATTCCCGGCCCGCTGTGGCCCGCTGTCGCGTCCGGCGGCGTGCCGATGGCTACGGGGTCGCGGCGTCGCGGGCGCGGTCCGGTTGTGGCAAATTTTCCACAACCGCTTTTTGCTTGCGGTTCCCACCGGTGGCCCGCTGCCGTTCCTTGGCCAGCTTGGTCGTACAGTTCGCGGCCACGGTAACGCCGGATGCGTTACCTCAGCGTTACCGCAGCGTTTGCGGCCCCTGGTGCTGCCCGATTTCGTGCTCCCATGTCGTAATCCTCCGTCCGCAGTTGCGGCACTCCCGCCGGCGCATGATTTTCCCGGCGCGGGCGCGAGTGTAGACCACCGTAAAATGCTGGCAACCGCACGAATGGCAAACCAGTCCGCGGGGCCGGTCTGCCTGGGAGTCCTTGCGATCGTTCGTCATACTGGCCGCCTTCTCGTCGTCATCGGGCCTTGAGCAGTCGCAGCACCGGATCGCCGTCTTCAGGTTCTACTTTCCTGGCGGCCTTCTTTGTTTTGGGCGTCAGCTTCAACTCGCCGGCCCATTGTCGCATCTGCCGCTGGGCCTGCTGGCCGATGGCGACATAGGGATTCGCAGCCGGGAATCCTTGGGGCGACTTCACCACAGCCCCAAGCTCCTGCACCTTCGCCTCGGCGGCGGTCCACCGTGGCGTATTCATCGGCGAATCCGATTGCTATAATGCGGTTGTTACGTCTGAGTGGCCACCTGCAACCGCGATGCCGGGCAGCGGTGGCCGACCGTCGTTCGGGAGTGAAATCTCGCCTGGGGCTCCAAGCAAATGCCCGAAATCAGCCGATTCCTTGGAATTGTCATCCGAATGTACTACCGCGACCATCCGCCGCCGCATTTCCACGCGGAGTATGGCGAGCATGAAATCACCGTTGACATCGATAGCGGCATCGTGCAAGGCAGGTTTCCGCGGCGAGCGTTGACGGCAGTACTCGATTGGTACAATCTTCACCAAGACGAACTGGCTCGAAACTGGGAACTCGTGCAGACCCGGCAGCCCTTGGAACCGATCGACCCATTGGAGTAGACCCATGTTCCTACACGTCACAAAGGCCCGGCATGTCGCCGATCATCGCGTCTACGTCTCATTCAACGACGGTACGAGTGCGGAACTCGACCTGTCTGACTCACTGGACGGACCGATCTTCGAACCGCTCCGGGACGTCGAGTACTTTCGGTCTTTCTCGATCATCGGGCACACGTTGGCATGGCCCAACGGCGCTGACTTCGCGCCGGAGTACTTGCAGGCACTCGCCATGACGCCGGCAGGCACGTAACAAGCGTTGAACCAGAGCCGCGATCTGGTCTGGCAGAATGGCGGCGTTGACTCGTCGCGGCCTGGTCAACATGGTACGGGCGTAGGTGCCGTATGCTGCAGCGACATCCCGGAAGGGAGTGATGAATGGCAGATCGCGTCTACATCGAGACCACGATACCGAGCTTCTACCACACGCTGCGCACAGACCCGGAGTCAGTGGCTCGAATGCACTGGACACGACAGTGGTGGGCCGAATGCGCACCGCAATCCGAATTGTTCACTTCCCCGGCCGTGGTTCTCGAACTGCAGCAGGGTTCCAGCGAGAAAACGGCCGAACGGATCGCTTTGATTGCCGATCTTGAGTTGCTGGACATCACTGACGACGTGGACCGGATTGTGGCGACCTACATCGAGAGACGCGTCATGCCGAATGATCCGGGTGGCGATGCGCTCCATCTGGCCCTCGCCTCGCACTACCGGATGGACGTACTGCTGACATGGAATTGCCGCCATCTGGCCAATCCGAATAAAATGGGACATATCCACGCGGTCAATCGGGAGCTCGGGCTGCCAACGCCCCTTGTCACGACGCCGCTGAACTACGTTGGCGGAGACGACAACGATGGCTGATGAAGTGATCCATGAAGTGCGTCGCGTACGCCACGAGATATCGCAGCGTTGCGGCCACGATCCGCACAAGGTCGTGGCGTGGTACCGCGCGTTCCAGGATGAGCTGAAGCGGTCAGGCAAGTACCGATTCCTGCAAGCAGAGGATTCGCCTCATACGGGCCGGTCTAGGTCGGCCGCCCCGGACCGTCGGCCCGTGTCCGGAACAAACGGATGAAGGCGAGCGGGGATCAGGCTCGTTACTGATGGTGGCTGCTCTCGTCCCCGCCGCCTTATCCGTGTCGTTGAACTAAGCCGACTTCGCGTTTCGGTGCAGACTCTTTCTTGCTGGTCGAGTTCTTGGTCTTCTCTGAGCGTTGGCCTCAGCGTCGTGACGGCGTCTTCGAGGTTCTCCTGAGGGAGACTTT
>JAAYYU010000302.1 GCA_012515235.1 Candidatus Anammoximicrobium sp. | reverse complement strand
GCAGCAACAGGGCCACCAGGATGCCAATGATGGCGATGACGACAAGCAACTCGACCAAGGTGAAACCTTTGCGGGCCATTGAACACCTCCGAAAGCGACGAGATTCGATGAAACCGAAGGGCTAGACAAACCCTGCTCATTAGAGAGGAAACATTACGCCTTGTCCAGAAAGAATATCTTGGAAAGAGCCTCCCACGCCGCTCGTCCGGGGCAGTTTGGTCCATCTGCTATCGGGCTTCCAGGGCGTGGACTCTTTCTTCGGCGACCCGGCGCAGGCGCGGATCGCCCTCGTCATCGGCCAGGATGGACTGGTACACCTTTCGGGCTTCGTCTGGGCGGCCCGCCGCCCGCAGCGTGTCGCCGCGGGCCAGCAGGATCGTGTCGTGCCAGAAGCCGCGGAGTTGGTCGGTCTCGACCTTGCCGAGCGTGGCCAGCGCTTCGTCGAACTGGCCGCGTTTGGCCTGGATGCGGGCGATTGCCTGGACGGCGTTGAACTGGTTGGAGCTGCCCAACTGCCGGGCCGTGGCGATAATCGCCTGGTAGGCTTCGAGGGCCGCCGCGTCGTCCTGGAGGTTGTTTTCCCGGTTCTGGCCGAGGGCGAGGTGGATGGCATCGCGGGTGCGCTCGTCGCTGGTCCACGGCAGGGCGGAGGCGAGGTCGGATTCGGCTTGCCGGCCGGCGCGGGTGGCGGCGTAGGCCTGGCCGCGGGCGAAGTACCCGTCGCCGCGTTTCCAGAAGGGCCAGGCGGCGATGTCCTCTTGGGCAAACTGCTCGACGAGCCGCGCAGCCTGGGAGCGATCGAGCAAGTTCCGCATGAGGACGGTGTTCCTGACGGCGGCGAGGGGAATCCGGGCGGCGAGTTGATCGGCCAGTTCGAGCTTGCGCAAACTGCGGGCCGTCGCGGCAGCCTGCTCCAGGGCGTAAGACCTCTGCAACTGGCTGACCTTGCCTTCAGCCGCGGCCGTGTACGCGGCGAGGGCCTCGTCGCGCCGGCCCGTGCGTGCCAGATCGGCGGCGCTGCGAATGGCGTGGAAAAAAACGTCTTGGGGTTCAGCCGCTTCGAACTGGTGGGAACGCCCGTCGTAGAAGTGGGCGAACTTCATTGCGTCGTGGAAGTTGTCGCCGCCGGTGGGCGAAAAGGCGCTGTGCTCCTGCCCCTCTGCGCGGATGCGCTGCCGGCAGAGATTGATGTGCCAGGGCAGACTCTGCGTGGGCTTGCGGCCGATCACTTGATGCAGCGGGTCGTTTTCGTCCTGGGTGACCGGAATCCGCATTTCGACGGTCCAGTAATCGTCGGCGACGTGCGTGGCCACTTCGGCCTGCGAATCCCAACTGAACCACGCCTGGCGCGCGGCGGAGCGGTCCAGGTCCACTACGGCGCCGGAGGGCCCAACGGCGATCTGGTAATACGAACGCGAATCGGTTTCCAGCAGGACCTCGACGCAGTCGCCGTACCACAGCGCGGAGTCGTCGTCCTTGGTCGTGCCGACGTTTGGTTTCTCGCCGGGATGTTCCTCACAGCGGATGGCGAAGTACAGGTTGCTGCCGATCCAGGTGGACTTGACCGTCGTGCCGAAGATGGGCTGGCAGCCCGTTTGCAACTCGCGGAAGCGGCAGGTCGCGGACGGGAAGGCATTCACCCAGGCTTCGTCGTCCAACTGGCCGTCGACGGCGATCGGTCCGCGGGCCTCGCCGACCAGCCGCAGCACGGGCACGGGGCCGCGTTTCTGGCCCAGTTGCCGGCTCTTGCTGCGGAGGGCCTTGAGGTAATCGTCCATCCAGGCCAGCCGCCGGCCGTAGACGGAGTCCGCGTCGGCCCTGGCTTGCGCTTGGGCGAACAGCTTCAGCGCGCGATCGGCCCGAACCTTGTCTTTCTCCATCTCCTGCCAGTTGGCTTCGCAGTACTGGAAAAAGGCCAGCATCTCCTGTTCGGCAGGTCCGTAGAACAGGCGGCAGTACTCGCGGAACAGGGCGTCGACGTCCTGCTCCTGGCCGCCCCAATACATGCGCTGGGTGAAGTAGATCAGGAAGTGATTGAGGCCGATGCCGACTTTCTCGAAATCCTGCCGCACGCTGAGCCAGATGTCCTCGCCCTGGGAAACGCCTTTGGTCGCGTTGATGCTGGCGCCCATCGCATGGGGCGTGAAGGACGGCAAATACCAACCGCGGTCGGTGAACGGGTAGTTCTCGAAAATGATGATCGGATTGTCGGTCTTCGCCAGCCAGCTTTCGCGCAGCTTGCGGATTTCTTCCTGCTGTTCGGGCTTGTTGTTCATGGGCCGGCGACCGCCGACGATCGAGACGACGACGTTCGGCTCCAGCCTGTCGATCTTCAGCGGCGGCAGGGTGTACACCCCGTAGGCGCAATTGAGAATCTTCTTGTCCGGGTGCGTCTTGCGGACCTCTTTGGCAACCCGGTTGACGAAATTCCACACGTAGTCGGACAGCAGGCCGCGCTGGTCGCGGTCCGGCGAATCCTGGCCGGCGCACCGCGGACACTGGCAGATCGCCGTGTAGCCGTCGGGCGGCATCACGGAGATGGCGTCCAGCCGGTAATGGTCCAGCTGGGCGCGGACGTAACGCACCGTCTCTTGAAACAACTCCTCGTTCGAGTAACAGAGTTGATTCAGCCGCTGGCCGGGTTGGTTGTGGCGTTTGCCGCCGTACAGGGCGAACCAATCGGGATGCCGAGCAAGGATCTCGGCGCGCTGCGTCATCGTGTCCATGCCGTGCGCGACTTGGACGCCGTAGGGATCGCGCAGGCCCAGCCGCATGGCCCACCTCGCCAACTCCAGCCCGTGGACGCCGAAACGCACGTTGACGCGGCGGATGGGAAAGTCCGGACGCACTGTCTCGTCCAGCTTTGGCAGCGGAATCGTCTTCAGATCGGGCAGCACTTCGCCCAGTTCGCCCGGCGCATACCAGCGCACGCCGAGTTTCCTGAGCCACCCGCACACGGCATTGAACGTACCTCGTTCATCGAAGCCCCACAATTCCAGCGGCTCGAATTTCTGTCCGGCTTGGCGCCGCTCGTCGAGCAGTCCCGTGTCGCCCGGCAGCCTGAAGCGGTTTTTGTACAGCGTCGCTTGCGGCACGCCCCACAGCGCTCCGGTGATCTGGTCCCACTCGCGCTGCAGTTTGCCGCTGGCGATCTCCGCATTGCTCCGAGCCCACGGCTCGATCGGCGTGAACTCCGTGTCCTGGCCGATGAGCACTAGCCAGCCGTCGCCGGAGACGATGCGAAACGCGCCGTCCTGCAGGCCCGCGGCCGTGATCCCCAGCCGGTCCGTGTGCCGGCTGGCTCCGACGTAGATCGGCACCGTCGCCGCCTCGCCCGGCTCCGTGACGATCGGCAGATGCGCCCCGGTGATTTTCTCGACGTAGTTTTGCAATTCCTGGGCCGCCAGCCGCACCGTTCGCGGCGGCGATTCGGCGACGACGATCACAGACCGCGGTCGGCCGTTCTCCACCAGGAAGGTCTCGGCGGCCAAGGGGGCAGTGAAGCACAGGACGACGGACAAACCAAGGAGCAGCTTCATGGTCGCGGGGCGGATTCCGTGGGTGAATCGGGATGTCTCAACGCGGCCTGCCTGGGCCACGACTCGACGCCGTGGGGCGGCGTTTTACTCAGCAACGACGGCCTCTATCTTAACAAGCGGATCCCGACCGTGCAGCCGGGACACCGATTTACTGTCCTTCCACCGGCGACGATCAGAAAGCGGCGATCCCGCGGCGGACAACTACTTCTTCGGGCAGCTTTGCGGTACACTGAACCGCGTGGGAAAAACCCGAAAGCGGAAGGCGTCAGCCACCGGTTTCGTACCGGCTGCAAGCCCGGTTGACGCGAAGCGAAAAGGCTAAGCGGATGAGCAAGACAAACAGGCAGAAAAGTATTTTGGCTTGGGACGCACTGTCTGGTGCGCGGCCGGCAGCTCGCGTTCCCGAGGCTCGGCGGTCGACTCGTCGGGCGATGCTGATCCGCACGCTCCAGGCCGCAGCGGGCGTGGCGGCCGCAAGCCGTCTGCCGCAACGCCTGGCGACGGCTGGCAGCGAACCGGCCGAGCGGTCGGTCTGGGATGCTCACGTCCACTTGACGGGCGTGGCCGGTTCCGTGGAACAGCGAGTTGACGGCCTGTTAAAGATCGCCAGCCGGGTGGGGATCGAACGGTTGATCTTTTGCATGGGGACTTCGTTTGTGCCCGATCCTTCGCCGGCAGAGTTGCGCAAGCAAAACGACGAAGTGCTGCGCGCAATCGCCCACGCGCCGGACCGCGTGTCGGGCATGGTCTACGTCAATCCGAAACAGAAGCAAGCGAGCCTGGACGAGATGGACCGCTGCGTGCGCGAAGGGCCGATGGTGGGCGTCAAGCTGTGGATCGCGCTGGAGTGCAGCCGGCCGGAATTGGACCCGATCGTGCGCCGCGCCGTGGAGTTGAAGGTCCCCCTGCTGCAACACGCCTACGACCGCACGGCAGAGAATCTGCCCGGCGAGTCGAGTTGCGGCGACGTGGCGATCCTGGCGGCCCGGCATCCGGACGCCCGGTTCATTTGCGCCCACACGGGCAACGATTGGGAACGCGGCATCCGCACGATCCGCAACGTGCAGAACGTGTGGGCGGAAGTCTGCGGGTCCGACCCGACGGCGGGATTCGTCGAGATGGCGGTGCGGGAACTGGGCGCGGAGCGGGTCGTCTACGGCAGCGACGGGGGCGGCCGCAGCTTCGCCTCGCAACTGGCCAAGGTTTACAGCGCCGGATTGCCGGCAGCGGACCAGCGGCTGATTCTCGGCGGCAACATCCGGCGCCTGCTTGCTCGGGTGCCAGGCTAGATTCCCAGAGGTCGATTTCCGCGGAAGTTCGCTTGGATTTGTTTCTGTGGTTTCGCTGGGATTTTTCTGCGACTGATGCAAGCGGTTCTCTACCTTACAGGGGATGCTCCCACTCGGTCAGAGTCCCCAGGGCGGGGTCTTCTTTCCGGCTGCTCACACTCAGTCCGGTCAGCGGGGGCCTGCTGCAGTTGCGATGGCGCGTCGGAACCGCCAGTCGCGTGGGGCGGGCGAGACGCCGATCGCAGAAACGCCCCACTTCGTTCCGCTTCATCGTCCGCAGCCACCCACGAAAACGGTCCTCGGGCCGTCCGTGACGGAACCGCCCGAGGCCGTTCAGCACGGCGGGAAACACCTTCGGAAGTGCCTCCGGCATCATCGCAATGGGATCTTGATTTTCGGTCGGATCTTCGGCGTCGTCGTTGTCGGTTTGGCTGTGGGCCGAGGAGTTTCGGTCGGCCCTGGCGGAGGCTCGACGCTGGCGCCCGTGGGCCGCAGCGCGATGCGACGCTGGACCGTCTGGCCGCCGGACAGCGAGATTCGCTCCAGGCCCGGAACAAACTTGTCGTGCGTGACTTTGATCTCGTACGAACCCGACGACAGCCGGGTCCGGTAGCGGCCCCCGCCGTCGGACTCGCCGGTGGCAGCAGGCCGGCCGTTTTTCAGCACCACGACGTGGGCGCCCGGCAGGGGCGCGGGACTCATCTTGGCGCCGGCCCGGCCGGGCTTCAGCCCCAGGATCTGCAGGTCCAGCATCCCTAAAGTCGGCAGCGGTTTGTCGATGCCGGCCGGCGGCTTGATCGTACCGGGCGGCGGCTTGATTGTGCCGGGCGGCGGCTTGATTGTGCTGGGGCGAATGCCTGACGGAGGCGTCTCTGGCCGATCTCCGCCGATTGCCAGCGGTCGCAGGACGATGCGGCGGCGAGTCAGGCCGCCGCTGACCGTGACCTCCTCGATAGCCGGTACGAATCGCTCGTGCATGACCTTGATCTGGTAGGCCTCGGGCGGCAGCCGTGTGCTGTAGCGGCCATCCGCCGTCGACTGCCCGGTGTCCGCCACTCGCCCGCGGCGGAAGATGACGATCCGGGCTCCGTCCAGCGGCACGGGCTGCAGCGTCCCCGGCCTGCGCACGACGCCCAGGATCTGCAGTTCCAGCGCGCCGCCGGGACGCGCGTCGGGCTGCGGCTTGCTGGGCCGTGTGCCGGGGGCGACTTCCTCCCGAGCTCGCTGCAGATAAATGACCTTCGACACCGGCTCGCTGCTCAGCCTGACCGTGTCCTGGCCGAGTTCGTAGCCGCGTTGGACCGCACGGACGAGATACCCACCGGGCGGCAGACGGAACGACAGCGAGCCTTGCGCATCGGCCTGTCTTGCCTGCACCCGCTCGCGATTCTGAATCACGCCGACCATCGCGCCCGCAACCGGACGCTCGTGGCTCGTATCCAGACGTTCCATGACCCGCACGTGCAGGGTGACCGGTCCGGGAGGTTCCGGCCCGACCGGCGGGACGATCGAAGGCCGAACCTTTGGAGTCTCGGCCTCCTGGATCCGCCGCAAGACGAGTGTCGCGGTATTCGCGCCGCCGGGGCTGATGTCCACTTGAACGCCGGCCGGCGTGTAGCCCTGCAGACGAGCCACAAAGGCATACGTACCGGGCTCAGCGACGCGCAAGGTGATTTCCCCCCGGCCGTCGGTCACGCCACGTTGCGCGCGGAACAGGCTTTGGCCTTCTTGGCGGAGCAGCACCAGCGCGTCAGGCAGGGGGCGCGTCTTGACACCGCCGGGAACCGCCTCCAGCACGAGGCCGCGAAAGACCAGCGGCGGAGGCGCAACGGGCGGCTTGACCACGACCGGCGGCTTGACCACGACCGGCGGCTTGGCTTCCTCTGGCGGCGCGAGCGGCGCGAGCGGCGCGAGCGTGAGATTCACCATCGTGTACCGCCCGCGGAACACGTCGCGCGGGCCGCTGCGGGCGGGCCGATAGCCGTCGGCCTGGGCCAGCACGCGGTAGCGGCCTTCGGCCAGGTTCCGCGAATACCGGCCTTGGGCGTCCGCAACCAGCGGCGGACCCGCCGGCACGCCTGGACCCAAGGGAATGATCTGCACCCGGATCTTCGGCTCCGGTCCGGCGGTGGGACGAGGCTCGTCCAGCCGCACCGTGCCGCGGATGCCTTGGTCGCTGGGCGGCTCAACTGCCTCTCGAGTGAGCACGAAATCGCGCTCGCTGCTCCGGCCGGCCGCGATGACGATCGGCGCCGGGTCCACCAGCGTGGCAAACCCGGACGCCGCGACCGACGCGCGGAACGAACCGGTCTGCAACTCGACGGCGTAAGCCCCGAGCGGCTTGTCCGGCTGTGCTTGCCGCTGGCTGGTGACCCGTACGAGGCTGCGTTCGCCGCCCTGACGGCGCAGCGAGATCCGCGCGCCAGGAACGCCACTTAACTCGCCGTCTGCCGTCTTCTCCAGAACGCGGCCTTCCAGGCGGCCCATCGGGACCGTGGGCAACTCCGGCGGCTTGCGCTGCTCCGGGTTTTTGCCCTTGATCAAGCTGAAGTTGTACACCGCGTAACCATCGGTCAATTCCAGGACGATCCCGCGTCCTTGGTCTTCGTCCTGGAAGCCCGCCGCGGTCACTTTGTAGGTGTACCGGCCGGGCGGCAAGTCGATGCGATAGTAGCCGTTCGGGCCGGCGGTCGCGGGCGTTTGCGCCGCGCCCGACGGACTGCGGAACTCGATCTTCGCCCCGGGCACGGTGCCGGTCGTCTGGCCGTTTTCGTCCAGGGCGAACACGCGTCCATGGACGCCCGGACCGGCCGCGGCGGCCTGGGCCACGAGCAGACTGAGGACAAGCGAAATCGACGCCAAAGCCGAGAACATCGAATGCGTATCTGGTGAGCGTTTCATGCCGATGCTCCTCATCTTTCAAGGTTCGGGAATCATCCGCACGCCGACCAGCGCGGGCGGGTGTGCCGCGTCCACGGCGCCACCGCGGACGGTAAACGAGACAAACAAGTAGGCACTGAACGCACCCGAGTCGGCCGAATCGATCACTTGCTCGAGCAACGGCATCGGGCTTGGTGGGCCGCCCACGGGATTGACGACGTGGGCGATGACCGGACCGTAGGTATGCAGTGCGCCGGGACCGATTGGCAGGACTCCGCAGCGCATCTCGACTTGGGCGTCGTTGCCGCCGCCGGCGCCGTGGATGAACCCCACGTGAACCAAGACGCGGCGCCGGCCGGAAATCGGCGACGTTTGGAGGTGAAAGTGGAGCGTATCGTCCACTTCCGTCCGCGCCCCGACGTTCCAGCCGGGGGTCGGGTTGTCAAACAAGAGGGCGTTGTGCGTCGCCAGTTCACCGGCGGCCCAGACGGCGCGTCCCAGTCCGGCCGGCTCGCCGCCAAAGTTCACCGCGCCGGGGATAATGACCGCCGGCGGACGCTCGCAAACGTACGTGTTGCCCAACTGCGGCTGCTGCGCCACGCTGCTGCCCGCCGGAAAGACGGCCTTGGCCGGTCCGCGACGCTGATGCGGACTGGCCAACGGATCGGCGGGCACGGCGGTCACCACTGGCGCGACGAATCGGCAATCGGCGGCCGGGGCCGGCAGCGTGCCGCTGTACTCTGTTTGCCCCAGCGGCACCGTTTCACTGAGGATGACGGCGCCGAACGGAAAATCCCGATCGGGATAGACTTCCTGCAATTGGACCAGCAGATGATCCAAGCCGGCCGTGTCCCCGGAAGTCGTCCAGGCGATGGTCAGGGTGCCGTTGACATCCCAGCCCTCGGTGATGCGGACGCTCTCGACCTGGAACGGATCGCCCTCGGGGGGCGGGTCTTCGCCGGGCGGCAGATCGTCGGCGTCGGGCAGGAGCCAGTTGAAAACGAAATCCAGCCACGGGGGCATTTCGCCCCAGCCGGGATTCCAATCCGGCCACACGGCCCCTGGCGGCAGCCCCCAGCCGCCCGGCATCTCGCCGGGGAACAACGGAAAGCCGGAATCGAAATCCTCGCACCAGAAATCCGCGCCGACGTCCACGTCCCACAGATCGGGCTCGGCCAGCGCATCCTCCGCCAACGCCTCGTCAGCGGCCAGTTCGTCCGGCAAAGGTTCGGCGGCCGGGAACGCCGGGTCGTCGGCAGCCGGCAGCGGCAGCGCCTGCTGCTGAGCCAAATCCACGCCTTGCCCTCGGCCCGCTTCCCACAGGCACGTCTCGCGCGCGGTCGGCGCGTTCGTGACCGTCTCGCCCTGTTCGTTCCGGTGCGCCGGCGGGATCAGGCGGATGGCTTCCAGCGACAAGCGGTCCATCTCGGCCTGTTCGCTGTCGTACACGACGCGGCCGTCCACTTCGACCAGCAACCGTTGCGGATGCCAGCGGTCCGGGGCCTCGGCGTACGGGAACGGATTGGCCAGCATGCCCAAGGCGTAGCCGCGCAGGTCGGCGGCGGCCAGCGGACCGGCCGCCAGATCCAACTCAAACGTCTGCGGGCCGCGCGCGGCGTTCAGCGGCGTCAGCGGCGAACTGAGCGCGTACTTCTTGCCTCCGGTGCGAAAGTAGACGACGTTCTCGGTCCCCGCGCCCGTATGCGTGCAGGTCGTCAGCGTCACGCGGACGGACTTGACGGACGCTTGCTGCCGCCACGGCGAGCGGAAGCCGGGGTCTTCGAACCACGGGTAGCGGCCTTGGATCTGGCCTTCCGCCCAACTCCTGTCCCGCTGCGCCTGGTCCAGCTGCGTCTGGACTTCGGCCAACCGCGTTTGGTCCTCCGCGGTCGCGAGTTGGGCCTCGACCAGACTCAGCAATTCGTCGCGTTCGGTCTCCAGCGGGGCGACTTGGGAATCCGCTTCGGCCAGATTCGTCTGGGCGGACACCAGCGCTGCCTGAGCCCGGCCGTTGACGACGTTGTTCGAGGCAAACGGACGGCCGTTGATTTCGAGCGAGTAGCCGGCCAGGACCCAGTTGTTCAAGCCTTGGCTGGCAAACCCGATCCGCGTGATGTCGGAGACGCGGACGCCGGCGAGCAGTTGGGGCGTCGCCAGCAACGCGTCCATGCCGGGCTCGCCCTCCAGCCGGAAAGTGTACGTCGCGTGGACGCCGGGCGGATGCGCATCGCCCGCATCGCCTTCCTGCGGGATCGCCCCGAACGGCAAGCTCTCCTCCGGCTGTCGGCCGACCGGGTGCAGCCAGATGGGGAATCCCAAACCCAGGTCCAGGGCCAACGGTTCCTGCAACGCGTCCGTATCCCCGCCGACGTCAATGCCAACCGTCAGCGTCTGGATCGTGTCGCCGGCCTGGAACCCGGTACCCAACGTGAACTGGCCGTGTGCTGGCCGGGCGATGCCCGCCCCAAGCAGTAACACGACCGCGCCTGACAAGAGCCATTTGACCTTCATGCCGTCCTCCTTTGCGTCTGAGAAAACAAGGAGTTCGGCTGTCGGCAGAGCACAGGCCGGCAGTCGACTTTACAGTCGCAACCAGAAAAGAATACTTGGCCTCCCCCCGTTCGCGAAAAGACTGCGTTCCTTATTCTAGCACTGCCAGCACTATCTGTCAGCCGGCTCGCAAGCATGGGGGGCGAAATTGTTGCTCTTGAGCCGATCCGGCAATTTGGCTAAAAGACCGTTTCGGGAAACTGCCTGCTTTCCCGGATGCCTCGCCTACTAGCAGGATTTCAAGTTTCGCCGCCGAGTGACTGCGATGCGCGCAGTTGGACTACTGCTGATCTTCGCCTGGCCGTTGCTGGCCGCCGTGGGCCGTGCGGAAACCGGGTTCCCCTACCAGGTCACCATTCCGGCCGGGAAGGTCGTTTTGCGCAGTGGTCCGGGACGCTCGTTTTACGCCACAGATCGTCTCTCGGCAGGCGACCGAATCGACGTCTACCGCGAGGAAAAAGACGGGTGGTTGGCCGTCCGGCCGCCGCAGGGCTGTTTCAGCCTCGTGGAACGTCGCCAGCTGAAGGCCGGCGACGAGCCGAGCGTGGCGATGGCGACGGAAGATGACGTGCTGTGCTGCGTCGGTTCCCGCCTCGAACCCGTCCAGACGTACGTCTCCCAAGTGCGATTGCGGAAGGGCGAACGGGTCGAATTGCTGGACAAGTGGGACAGCGATCAAGCGCAAGATCGCGATGCCGACTCCGAGGCAGCCGCCTGGTGCCGCATTTGGCCGCCTGCCGGCGAGTTTCGCTGGCTGCACGCGGAGGATCTGAAGCCGGCCGCGGCCCGTGCCGACGCCATGTCGCCGCCCGCCGGCGCAGCGACCGATCCGAAACCAACGCTCGCTCCCCGAACGTCCTTCGAGGCGGATGGCTGGCAAGCTCGTCCTGTCGGCCCCGCGTCCATTCGACCGTCTGCTAAGTCCGCTCGACCGTCTGTTGAATCCGTCCCGGCTGGCGGCCAAACGGTGATCGGCGGCGCTTCCAGGAACGCCGCTCCGACTTCCCCTTCTCCGTCTCCGGACACGGCTGCCGGCTGGACCGTGACGCCGAAACCGGCGACACGGCAGGACGGCAGTCCCGACGCGGCGGCAGAGCGTGCGGCGGACGTCAAACCGAAGCCGTCGGCGTCGACTCCGATCCGAGTCCCGGTCGACGACGAGAAAGTGATTGCCGGGGCGGTTGCGAGGCCATCGGACCGGCCCGATCCGTCCCCTCCGTCCGATCCGACACGACAGTGGACTTCACGCACGCCGCCGCCTTTTCAGACCGTCGAAGAACTGGAACTGGAACTGGCGAAGATGGTGGCCCAGGATCCGCGGGCCTGGCGACTGGCCGACTTGCGGCAGCGCGTGGACGCGAATCTGATCCGCTACGAGAGCACGGCGGAACGCGTCCGGGCGCGACAGTTGCTGGAGCGGGTCGCCGAGTTCGAGCAGTTGCACAGCCGGATGGCTCAAACGGCGTCAGGCTCAGCTTCGGCCAGTCCCGCTGTTCCCGCCGTTCCGGGTCCGGATTCCGCTCCCGCCGAACCCGCCGCCAGCAGCGCCGCGGACGTCCAGTACGACGGTTCCGGCTGGCTGGTGCCCGTGCATTCGGCGACGGGCACCGCGCCGCCGTTTGCGCTGCTGGACGCGCAGGGCGACGTGTTGGGCTACGTCTCCCCCACGCCGGGCCTGAACCTGCAACGCTACCTCCGCAAACAGGTCGGCATCTTCGGCCAACGCGGCTACGTCCCGTCGCTGAACAAACCCCACGTCACCGCCGAACGCATCGTCGACCTGGACCGGCATCTGCGCTAAGCGCCCCGTCCAGCCGATGCGCAGAATCTTCCCGAACCTTTTGCCGGGTCCGGCATCTTTCGATCTGCACGAGTCGCTCCAAGCAACGTCCGATGCCGTCGGCGCCAGCGGCGTACGGGTCGGGCCCGTTTCGGGCCGGCGGCCGGTGCGTTCCGGACATGGGTTCTGACACAAGGCGGTTAGCGCCGCAGACGACGCGCGACGGACGCGGTACCGCGAAACGCAACTGGCGCTGCGGGCCGTGATCGGCGGCCTGGAGCTGGATGCGTTCCTGGCCGACAAGGACCAGGTCGCCCGCGAGATCGAGCAGGCATTGCGCGGCCGGGCCGGAGAACTGGGGCTGGAGATCAAGCGCCCGATTTCGCGAAGGAGCCGGGCTTTTTCTTTGAGCAGCCGCCGCGACGCAGTGGTGGATCGCCGGCCTCCTATCCCCCAAACACTTCGCAATCGGCTAGAATGCCCCGCTGGTCCGTTTCCCCTGGAGGAATCCTCATGCGCCAGATGCCGCTGTCCACCAAGCCACTTGGTCTCCCGTTGATTTGCCTATTGCTCTGGGCCTGGCTGCCATCCCACGGCGCTGCGGCGGAGCCGAGCGTCGAGCGACTGATCCGCGAGGCCGGCAACGCCGAGGACGACGCCGTGCGGCTGGAGATCTTGAAACGGCTGGACGCCAGGACCGATCTGGAGCCGAAGCTCCGCGAAGAACTGGGCCGATTGACGGCGGTGGTGCAGCGCTGGGTGTACGAGCCGCGGTTGTTTCAGTGGTTCGACAAGCCGATCCGGGCCAAGTTGGACTACGATTTCGGCGTCGGCCCGGATTCGCCCTTGTATCCGCTTACGTGCATCTACCGCGGCCGGATGCTGGTCTGGACCGCCAACGAGTACGGCAACATCCTCGGCTACCACGACGAACGGCGGCGGTTCTTCGATCGGGCGGTGGACAACTTTCGCATCGCCAACCGGGCGTTTCCGGAGAACCGGATTGTGCGGATGTATCTGGGCGAGCCGTTTCCGCCGCTGAAGGAGTACCCGCGCGTGCCGGGCGCTCCGGAGTGGGCCGTGTGGCAGCGCGAGAGTCTGGAGCGGCTGACCGACGTGGTGCTGTGGTGGATCGAGCATCGCCTGCAGTCGGACGGCCAGTACGGCGGCGGCTGGGATGACGATTGCGAGATGTGGCGCAGTTGGGTGCCGGTGATGATCGCGTTCGAGCACCCCAAGATCACGGAGGCGCAAGCGCTCTTTTCGCGGGCCCTGCTGAGCCAGGAGTACATGCGGGACGGCTATACGCGCCACGTGTACGACGTCGAGCACACGGCCGAACCGTCCAGCGACACGATCTCGCCGATGATGCACTTGGCGCCCGACGATCCCCAGTGGCGGCAGCGGGCGCTGCGGCTGGCCGAACTGATGGAGACGCTTTGGACCGGCCGGAACGAGCGCGGCCAACGGCAATTCAAGAGCACTTATTTCAGTGCCCAGCGCGTCGATCCCGACCCGGTGCGGGCCTGCGACACGCCGTATCACGTGCGGGCCATGGAGCCGGCGCTGGTGCTCTGGCTGCGGACCGGCGACGAGCGATTGCGGCGGCTGTTCACCACGTGGCTGGACACGTGGGTGGACGCCGCCGCGCGGTCAGAACGGGGCAGGCCCGCGGGCGTGATCCCGGCGGCCATCCGCTGGCCGAGCGGCGAGACGGCCGGTCCGGGGCCCGACTGGTGGGACCCGCGTCACCACGGCGAGCCGCGGTTGTATGAATGGCCCAGCGCTGTGAGCGGTCTGGCCGACGCCTTGCTGCTGGCCTACCACATGACCGGCGACGATCGCTACCTGCAGCCGTTGCGTTCGATGGCGGCTATCCGACTGGAGGCCCTGCGGACTCGCGGCGGCGATTCGCCGGTCCCCGGTTCGCGACTGTGGTGCGGCCGCAAGCTCGGGTTCCTGGCCGGGACCCTGGCGAAGTACAGGTTATTGACGGGCAGCGACGAGTTCGACCCACTGCTGGCCCGCGACGACGGCGCCTGGGCCGCCCGCCAGGCCGATCCCCAGCGAACGCAGCTGGCCGGATCGTTGCGGCAGACCGCGGCGGCGCTGGCGGTCAACTTTCCCGGCTGCACCAGCGAGGTTCGCTGGACCGATCGCGTGTTCGCCTTCGCCCGCTTGTTTGGCGAGGACATGCTGTTTCCCAAAGCCAACCCCGCCTGTAACCGCCGTCCGGACTTGGAACTGCTGTACGGCACGGCCACGGGCGACCGCGGCAGGTTCCTGGTCTTTCCGATGAATGCCGTGCGCTGGCTCACCCCGCCGCGTGACATCGCCGCCCTGGTCACCGATTGCGGCCGCGACCGTTTTGCGGCCGACTTGTTCCACTTCGGCGAAAGCCCCCGCCCGCTGGCCGCCGAGCTGTATCTGCTCCGCCCCGGACCCTACACGCTGACGCTCGCCGACCCCGACGGCAACCCGCTCGCGGCCGCCCGCCGGTTCCAGGTCGACGGCCCGCGCACCAGGATCGACTTGGAGTTGCCGCCGCGACGGCTGTGCGTCGTCAAGGCGAGCCCCTGCCCACCGTAGGCCTCGTGTTCCTTGCTCCACGACCGGAAGGTCCCGAAAACCGGGGCTCGCGGTCCGCGGCTGATTTCCATCGTGCCGACGACAGCGCCTGTTCGGGACGCTGCTCCTCGTCTTCAGCAACGGTGACCGAAGAGGTTTTCCGGATTTCGGCCGCCGCGCGGCTCGCCAGTGTGGAGCCGTGTTCCGAACCAGCCGTCAGCCCGCCGCGCGACCTCTTGAATGCGGAGAATGCAGGTTGCCACCAAGGCCGGGCCCCGCCAGTTTTCCAGGGATCTCCCTGGAAGGATCGTTGCGGTGACAAACCGGGGGGGGAGTCCGAGCGGTCAAGCGCCTGCGCCAGCACTGCCCGAAAGAACGCAGCGTGCGTCCGCCTCGAAAATGCGGGCGGGCGGGGCTTCCCTACCCGATGACGCTGGTTGTAGACTGGTCGTGCCGCTCCGTCGCCGGTGTCGCGGGGCGACATCCTGACATCCCGCTGCCCTGGCTGTCCTTACGGAGGTTTACCTGCCAATGGTCCGTCACGCCCCACGGTATCTTGTCGTGCTGTTCGTCATGTCTCTCGCCGCGACGGCCTTTGCGGCGCCCCTGCGACTGGCAGGCGGCGGCAAGACGACGTATTCAATCGTCGTGGATCCTGACGCGATCGCTGCGGAGCAACACGCGGCCGCGGAGCTGGCTGCGCTGCTCAAACAAGTGACGGGCGCGGACTTCCCGGTGCAGACCACCGTTCAGATGCCTGCGGGGCCGCTGCTGGTGGTCGGACCGGGGCGCGTCGCGCGGCAGGCCGCTCCGAGCGTGAGCCTGGACGGCCTGCAGCCCGACGGGATCGTCATCGAGACGGTGGGGGAAAACGTGCTCCTGGCCGGCGACCGGCCCCGCGGCACGCTGTATGCCGTGTACTCCTTCCTCGAAGACGCCGTGGGCTGCCGCTGGTGGTCCTCCAAGGTCAGCAGCATACCCCGGCTTCCGGATTTGACCGTCCCGGAGCAGCACGTGCGCTACGTGCCGCCGCTGGAATACCGGGAGACTTTTTGGGCGGACGCCTTCGACGGCGACTGGGCGGCGCGCAACAAGTCCAACGGCGACTCCGAACGATTGGCGGACAAGCACGGCGGCAGGATCCGCTACGGCGGGCCGTCTTTCGTCCACACGTTCGCCCATCTGGTGCCGCCGGCAACCTACTTCCAGGAGCATCCGGAGTACTTCAGCGAGGTCAACGGCCAGCGTCTGGACGGCTACGCCCAGGTGTGCGTCACGAACGAGGCGGTCAAGAAGCTGATCACCGACAAGGTGCTGGCGTACCTGCGCGACGACCCCACCGCGCAGATCATCTCGGTCTCGCAGAACGACTGCGACAAGCATTGCCTGTGCGCCAACTGCAAGAGGCTTGAGGAGGAAGAAGGCTCGCCGGCCGGGCCGCTGCTGCACCTGGTCAATCACGTGGCTGCCGAGGTCGGCAAGCAGTACCCGGAGGTGGCGATCGACACCCTTGCCTACCAGTACACTCGCCAGCCGCCGCGGCACGTCAAGCCGCTGCCCAACGTGATCGTCCGCCTGTGCAGCATCGAGTGCGACTTTGCCCGCCCGCTGACCGCGGAGAGCAACCGGAAGTTTGCGGACGACATCCGCGGCTGGTCCAAGATCTGTCAGCGCGTCTACATCTGGGACTACACGACCAATTTTGCCCACTACATCCAGCCGCATCCCAACCTGCGCGTCCTCGGCTCCAACATCCGTTTCTTTGTGGACCACGGAGTGCGGGGGATTTTCGAGCAAGGCGCCTACACGTCGCAGGGGGCCGAGTTCGCCGAACTGAAGGCCTGGGTGCTGGCCAAGTTGCTTTGGAATCCGCGGCTGGATGACCAGGCGCTGGTCCGCGAATTCGTCCACGGCTATTACGGCGCGGCCGCCGCGCCGATGCGGGAGTACATCGAGCTGATCCACGACGAGGCGGAGGCCAAGAACACGTACCTGACTTGCTTCAGTTCGGCGACGGCCGAGTTTTTGAATCTGGCGATGTTGGCCCGAGCCGAGAAACTACTGGATCAAGCCGAGGCGGCGGTGAAGGACGATCCGGCCGTCTTGCACCGCGTCCAGGTCGCCCGGTTGCCCTTGCGCTACGTGTGGGCCACGCGCTGGTACGAGTTCCAGGACCAGGCGGCGCGCGAAAAAACCGCCTGGCCCGGTCCGGCCGACTACGCGCAGAACTGCCGGACGTTCCTCGAGGTCGCGAAAGCCGCCGGGGTCAGCATGATCTCGGAGGGCGCCCAACTCGCCGCTTTTGAACGCCGCACCATCGCCCTGGGCCGCACCAGTTCGCCCCCGCCGCCCGGCTGCGAAAACCTGCCGCGCGAGCAGTGGATCGACCTGCCCGACGCCACGTTCAATCTGGCTGCCGAGGGCACGTGGGCCACGATCGAGAAAGACGAACTGGCCGTGGACAAAACGGCTGCCCGCATGCCGGGCAATCATTATGAGTGGGCCGTGCAGCAAGGGCTGCTGGGCAAACCGCTGGCCAGGGACGCAATCTACGACGTGTACGCCTCGATCCGCGTCGAGAAGACGGGCAACGACGGTCCCGCCTTCAGCGCCGGCATCTACGACGCGAAGAACCGCGCGGGCCTGGGGCACGCCGGCTGCACCTGTGCCGAGATTGCGGACGATCAGTACCACGTTTACAAGCTCGGCAGCACCCGGCTCCACGGCGACGTCTACCTGTGGGCCGCGCCGCCCAGGAATCCGGACAACGTGCGGTCCGTCTGGGTGGACCGCTTTTGGCTGGTCAAAGCGAAGGCGGAGGCCGCTCGGTGAAGCCGGGTTGGGCGGTCCGCCTGGCGGCCGGGCCGTCCCGATCGCGCCGGCCCGGAGGGCGATTGGCACGCCGCTGTCCTGCCCCGCGGCAGCGGCTGCGATTCCGCGCCTCTTCATCCGGCCGCCGCTGCCGACTGGCCACGAGGGCGCCGTTCGTCGCTGCGGCGAAGGGACTCTCCTGCTGGAGGCATCTTGACGATAGAATGAAGACGGCGAATACGGATTTGGAAAGGCAAAGGGAGGCGTGCATGTCAAGTGCCGCCGATTTCACATGACGGGGGTAGTCCTTCTTTTGGTCGGCGGGCTGGCAACGCTTGCCATCGGAGGCGAGTTTCTCGTTCTGGGAGCGAAATGGTTGGTGGATGGATCGGTCGCGATTGCCAGACTCGTCGGCATGAGCGAATTGCTCGTCGGCTTGACTGTCGTTGCCGCAGGAACGTCCCTGCCGGAGGTCGCTGCCTCGGTCGTGGCGAGCGTCAAGGGAGAGCGCGACATCGCCGTAGGGAACATTGTGGGCAGCAACCTCTTCAACATCATGTGCGTGCTGGGGCTCTCGGCGGCCTTGGCCCCCGGCGGCGTCGATGTCTCGCCAACGGCGTTGCGATTGGACATCCCGATCATGATTGCCGTCGCGGTGGCCTGCCTTCCGATCTTCTTCACGGGCCACATGATTTCCCGCTGGGAAGGCGGCTTGTTCCTTGCCTACTACGTGGCGTATACGGCCTACGTGATTCTGGCCGCAACCAACGAGGCCGTCAGCCGGACGTTTGGCGGGATCCTGCTTGGCTTCGTGACGCCGCTGACGGTCGTCACGCTTCTGGTCTTTGTTGCCAGGGCCCTGCGAGCCGACGGAGCCAACCGCGCGCTGCGGCTGACGACGGCCGGCGGCGACCGGGCCATCGGTTACGTGATGAGCAACAAGATTGCGCGCCGCGGCGGACAGTTCGTCTGTACGTGGCTCGACGTCGAGCGGCAGAACCGGTGGGCGCTCGTGGACCTGGCGCGGGGCGAGATTCTGCGAACGGGCGTCATCGGCCAACGGCGGCAGGACAACCATTGCGGCGTGGCGCTGGCCACCGACACCGACGGCACGCTGCACGCGCTGGTCGGCGCGCATCACGGGAGTTTTGTCCATTACCGCTGGCTGCCGGACGAAGCGGACTGGACGCCCGTCGAGGACGGCCGGGCGGTCGGCGAGTCGGCCACCTATCCCAGCCTGGTCTGCGACGGCCGCGGGACGCTGCACGTGCTGTACCGGCGGGAAGCCAACGGCCGCGATGCGCATCTGGTTTACTGTCGGCGGCCCAGGCAAGGCCCGTGGTCCGAGCCACGCCTGCTGGTTCGGTCGGCGGTGAGCGAACACAGTTGGCTGACCAACGCGATCGAGGTCGGACCGTCGGGCCGATTGCACGCGGTGTTCTCGAACACGCAGTTGGTGCCCGGCCAAGGGCCCGACGCTCGCTATTACGGAGCTGCGCACGTGTATTCGGACGACGCCGGAGAGACTTGGCAGCAGTTCGGCGATGCGCATCCGTTGGTTCTTCCCGCTGAGGCCGGGTGGCTGCAACGCATCGAAGGTCCGAGCCTGTCCTCGGAACGCCGCGAAGCCCGCTACGGCGGAGCGCGCGGACCGTTGAACTCCTACTATCACAAGATGGTGCTCTCCAACCCGGCAGTTGACGAGCGCGGACGCCCCTGGGCGATCGTCCACAATCTCTTGACCGGCGACGCCCAACTGTATCGGCACGAAGCGAGCGGGACCTGGGTCGGCACGCCGCTGGCCGACGCGGTGCATTCGCTCTTGCCGGGTTACCAGATCCGGCCAACAACGTCAATCGCGTGCAGACCGAGGTCTGGCTCGACCAGCCCTGAAAAGTGACTGCAGAAAGGAAACACGGCCATGCTCCTCCTCCGATTGGCTGCCGCCGCGTGCGTGCTGACGGCGCTGAGCGCGCCGGCGCAGAACCGTCTGCCCGTGGCGCCGGTGAAAACGGTCACCGTTCAGGCGCATCCGTTCACCGGCGGCAGCGGGCGCGAGGACAGCATGTGGAGCGGGCTGTATGCGGCCCGCAGCGGGAAGTTGTACATCGGGCTGTGTACCCACGCGGAGGCGGCCCACTTCTACGAATTCGACCCGGCGTCGCGGACGATGCAGCATGTGGCCGATTTGACGGAGTTCAAGGGCGAACGCGGCCTGGGCATCCGCACCAGCGGCAAGATCCATGTCCGGATGGGCGAGGACGAGGCCGGGCGGATCTACTTCGGCGACTTCTGCGAGGACACGGGCCCGGAATGCGTCGACCCGGCCAGCTACCGCGGCCCGCACTGGTTCCGCTACGATCCGCAACAACAGCGGTTGGAGATCCTCGGCCAGATCAACCGCCAATGGGGCCTGCTCGGGTTCGTGTTGGAGCCGAAATATCAACGGCTGTACGGCCTGGCGGAGGACGGCCATCTGTACGCCTTCGATCTCCGCCGCAAGACGACCGTCGACCTCGGCCGCGTGGACGATTGGGACATCTGCCGCACAATCTTCTGCGACGACGCCGGCAACGTGTACGGCTCGTTTGCCACCGGCCGCATCTGGAAATACGATCCGAGGCAGGATCGGCTGCTGGATCTGGTCTCGCCGCGACTGCCGCTGGATCCGCGTTCGCTGCCGCGCACGATGTCCAACCCGATGATCGACCGCAAGGTGTACTGGCGGGTGATCGAGTGGGACCCGGTGGACCGCGTGGCCTACGGGATCATGGGCGGCGATTCGATGCTGTTCCGTTACGACCCGGACGACGGCCCGGAAGGCACGGTGACGCCGCTGGTGCGGATGTGCGCCGAACGCTACCTGCGCGGGCCGCCGCAGTTGATCCCGTTTTCGACGCTCGCGCTGACGATCGCCGACAACCGCCGCATCTATTACGCCCCGGTGCTGTCGGTGGCGTTCGATTACTCGGGCCAGTCGTGGGACGTGGCGGACGAACGCAAATTCACGGCCCAGTTGGCGGGCGAGACGGCGCCGCCGCAGTCGGTGCTGGTCGAGTACGACCTGGCCACGGGGCAGCGGCGAGAACTGGGCCAGATGCGAATCGCCGACGGCCGGCGCGTGTACGGACTCGGCGGAGCCTGCACCGGCAAGCAGGACGGGATGCTGTATTTCGTCGGCGCCGTCGAGGAGCGCGATCCGCAGCGCGTGGCGAACAAGATCGAAGACCGCTGGCCGTACAGCATGGCGCTGTTGAGTTGCAGTCCTGCGACCGCCGCGGGAGAAGGAGGTGCGCGATGAATCGCCAGCAGCTTCCGATCTGGGGCGCAATCCTGTTTGCCCTGCAGCTGGCGTCGGACACGGCGCATGCCCAGAAATGGGTCAACCCCCAGTTCGACGCGCACCGGCTCGACTATCGCGACCTCGGTTACCCCGACGTCACAGCGATCGACGCGGACAACTGCCCGATCACGGCCTTGTTGACCGCCGCCAGCGGCCGCGTGTACGGCGCGACCAGCGGCAAAGCCTCGTGCCTGTTTATGTACGACCGCAGCATCAACAAGGTCCGCCCGCTGGGCCGCATCGGCGAGGCTCGGGGCGTGTATCACGCGCTGGTCCAGGACCGCGACGGCACGCTGTACCTCGGCGGGGGCCTGAACGTGCTCGCCCCTGTCCCGCTGACCCAGGAATTTCCCGGCGGCTTTCGGGCGATCGAAGAGCAATTATGGAAAGACATCGCCGCCCCGTACGCGAATTACGCCGGCGGCCACCTCTATCGCTACGATCCCGCCCAGTACGACGCCGGCACGAGAATGCCGAACGAGCCATGTCCGCTGGAGGACCTCGGCGTGCCCGTGCCCGCCAACACGGTCTATGCCCTGGCGATCCATGCCCAAGCCCGCCAACTGTACGGCCTGACGTATCCCGATGCGCGATTCTTCGTCTGGGACCTGGAGAAAAAGCAGGTCCGCGACGTCGGCCCCGTGCTGGAACGCAAGGTGTATTCCGGCCCCGAACGGACGTGGCGAAGCGTGCCGCGTGCGCTGTACGTCGCGACGGACGGCCGGGTCTTCACGTCGGGCGAGGACGGACGGATCGTGACCTACGTTCCGGCGACGCAAAAGCTGCACCGTACGGCGATGCAGATTCCCGGCGAGTATTGGGAAGCCTGGAACTACTACGGCTACCCGGTCATCGAGCAATGGGCCGCCGACGCCAAGGGCCGCGTGTTTGGGGCGACCAGCGACGGATTCCTCTTTCAAATGGACGCCGAACACGAGCAAGTCGTCAACCTCGGCAAGCCGCGCGTCACGCGCCGCGTGCGGGCCATGACGCTCGGCTCCGACGAGCGGCTGTACCTGATCTGCGGCGAGTTCCAGGACGTGTGCAAGCTGATCAGCTACGACCTGACCGGCCGCGAAGGCTTCCGCGATTGGGGCGTACTGGCGGTGGACCGCAGTCCGTACTACGCTAAACGGGCCTACCAGTTCGACGCCATGACGACCGGGGTGGACGGCACGATCTTCATCGGCGAAAGCGACCGCCGCGCCAGCCTGTTCTTGTTCTTCCCCGGCGCCCAAGGCTTCGCGGGCGGCCTGAATCCGAGTAACCCGCGCTGACACCGCTCGCCGCGGGTCTCCGACCCCGACGAGACCGGCGACCGCAGGTGTTCCGCCAGCGTCACAGATCCTCCAGAAATCACGAAAGGACCCCGCATGAAAACGAAACTCGCCTTCCTCGCCCTCCAAACCACACTCTTGCTCGCAGCCGGTGTGCCTGCCGCGGAAACGCCGCCGGCCACGGCGGGCAAGACGGTGCGGCTGCTGACCATTGGCAACAGTTTCTCTCGGAATGCCACTCGATACCTGAACGACTTGGCCACCGCGGGCGGACATACGCTCGTTCATTGCCCCATCGTGGTCGGCGGAGCGTCACTGCAGTTGCACGCGGAGAAAGCCCAGAAGCACGAGCTGGATGCCAAGGACAAGGCCGGGCTGTATGCCAACGGGCGCAGCCTGCAGCAGGAACTGGCCTCCGATCGCTGGGATTTCGTCACGATCCAGCAGGCCAGCATCAAGAGTCACGACCTGAGCACGTACCGGCCGTATGCCGGCCAGCTCCGCGATTTCATCCACAAGCACGCGCCCCAGGCTCAGTTGCTGGTACACCAGACCTGGGCCTATCGTTGCGACGACCCGCGGTTCGGAGTCACGGCGTCCAAGCCCGGCGAGCCGGCCACGCAGGAGGAGATGTATCGAGGCCTGACGAACGCCTACCGGACGATCGCCAAAGAGTTGGGCGCGCGGGTGATCCCCGTGGGCGACGCGCTGTATCTGGCGGACACTGATCCGCAGTGGGGCTACCGGCCGGACAAGCAGTTCGACTTCAAAACCGTCCAGGAGCCCGCGCTGCCCGACCAGACCCACTCGCTGCACGTGGGCTGGCGATGGTCCAAGCAGAAGGACGGCCGGACGAAGCTGGGCATGGACGGGCACCACGCCAATGCGGCGGGCGAATACCTGGGAGCTTGCGTGTTCTACGAAGTAATTTTCGGCGACAGCGTGGTGGGCAATCCTTTGGTTCCGCCGGGCCTGGACCCTGCCTACGCCAAGTTCCTCCGGGAGACTGCCCACCAGGCGGCCACGAACGTGGTACAACGGCGGGCCCCGGCCGCACAGCAACCCAGCGGCCAGGTTCCCGTGTTGGCGCCCTGATGGGACCTCGCCGTCCGCAGCGTCAGGACCGTCCCGCCGCTGCGGACCCGCCGGTGTTCGGGCGACGGAGTGACGGCGTGGCCTGGCTCGGCGAAGTGCTACGCCTTCGGTTGGGGCTTGGCCGGCCGTGACGGGGAACGGGCCTTGTCCTTTTTCGGTTTCTGGGCGGGGCGTTTCTCGTTGGCCTTCTGGGCCTTTGGCTTGCGTGCCCGCTCTTTGTCAGCCGTGCGGATCGTGATTCGCACGTCCACCGAAAGTCCGGACAGGATGTGAATCCCAGAGAGCACTTCGGTCTTGTTGCCCGACATCAATTCGGGCTCGATGTGGAATTCAGGCTTGATCTGATTGTCCGTGACCTGACACGTATTGTCGCTCAGGGCGCCCATCTTCTCCGGCCGGATCAGGCCGGACAGATTCGGAAAATTCGGTCTGCTCATCAGCTCCAGGATTTCCAGGAATCCCGCCGGTTTGGGCTCGCCGCCCGGTGCTTTGGCCGGTTCCGCGGCCGACGCGGCGCCACCCGCAAGCGAGGCGACAGAAAGCCCCGCCAGGATCAGTCCGAGGTAGTTTTTTGCTGCCATTGGTCGTCACTCCCATTCAGAATTGCAGGAATCCACACCCTCTCTGATGCTACTCAAAGCACGCGACCGACGCCAGCAGCATCCTTATTTCGTCTTGTGCGGCGGCGCAGCGGCAGACGCCACGGGCTTTTCCCTGGAGCTCGACCGTTTCTGCCCCTGTGCCTCCTGCGGCTTCTCGTAACGGGGGCCGGACGGTAGACTAGGGGAACGCTGCACGCGCTGGGGGGGTTCCTTTTTCCGGTTTCTTTGCAACGGACGGTCGCTTATGAGGCAGGGCTGGTTTCTTTGGCGGATTCTGGGATTGGGGGCGCTGTCGCTGTCCTTCTGCGGGTGCCCCGGCACGTCGTCGCCAACGGCAGATCAGGCGACACCGGCTGGTCCCGTCGAGCCGTTGCGGTTGGTGGTCGTGGATGATCCCGGTCTGGCGGAGGCGGTCCAGCGGCAATGGCAGGCGCGTGCGGAGGGTGCGTTGGAGGTCCGCCGGATGACGTCTGAGGAGATCTGCGATCCGCGCCGCAAGCGATTGGCGGGCGACGCGGTGATTTATCCCAGCGGCCTGCTTGGCGAACTGGCGGAACGCGGCTGGATTTCGCCGCTGTCCGACGACGTGCTCGACTCGTCCGAATTCGCCCGGCGGGACATCTTCGATCACCTTCGGCAGCATGAAATCAAGTGGGGCGACCAGGTTTACGCCGCGCCGCTCGGCTCGCCGCCGCTGATGCTGGTGTACCGCCCCGACCTGCTGGACAAAGCCGGCGTCAAGCCTCCGGAAACCTGGGCGCAATACCTCGCTCTGAGCGAGCGGTTGGCCAAGTCCGCCGACTCGTTGCGGGGCACTCCGTCCGACTCCGGCGAATGGCATCCTGTGGCCGAACCGCTTGCGCCCGGCTGGGCGAGCCAAGTTCTGTTGGCGCGTGCCGCAGTCTATGCCCGTCACCGCAGCTACTTCGCTTCGCTGTTCGATCTGGATTCGATGGAGCCCTTGATCGCTTCGCCGCCGTTCGTCAGGGCCTTGGAGGAATTGGTGGCCGCCGCGAAATACCGTTCGCCGCGCGCGACCGAGCATTTGCCGGCCGACGTCTGGGAGCGGCTGCGGTCCGGCCAATGCGCCGTGGGTTTGACGTGGCCCAGCAACGCCGACACACCGACGTCGGCCAAGACCGCCGGCCCGGCAAGCCCGATCATGCTGGCTGCCGCCGAATTACCTGCATCGGCCGACGTGTACGACATCGGCAACGGGGAGTGGCAGCGCCGCGACTCCGCGGAAGACGGGCATGTCACTCTGCTGAGCGTCGCGGGCCGGCTGGGTTCGGTCGTCAAAGGGTCCGGCCGCGCTGCGACCGCCATGAGCCTGCTCATGCGGCTGACCAGCGCCGAGTGGAGCCGGGAGATTTCCCCGCACAGTCCCGCGACGACGCTGTACCGCACCAGTCAATTGCCGGGAGTCAAGGCCTGGGCCGGGGAGAGCTTTTCGGCGGACGCGGCGATGGCCTATGCGGAAACGGTCCAGCGGTGTTTTCGCCGGCAGTTGTCCTTGGATTCGGTGCGGCTGCCTGCCCGGAGCCGCTACTTGGCGGCCTTGGACGAGGCCGTTCACGCGGCCCTTCGCGGCGAGCATCCGGCATCCGAATGCCTGGCAGCGGCGGCAGACGAATGGCGCAAGATCAATCAGGATTTGGGGATCGAGAATCAGCGCCGAGCCTACTGGCGAAGCCTGGGGAAAAACCCGCCGTAGAGCGGCAAATTCGGAAAGTGGCTGCGGGTGTCCTAGACAGCCCCGCGACTCCGGGCTAGAATTCTGCCACTGGATTCGGGAAATCCGCACCAAGCTGGGGGCGTAGCTCAATTGGGAGAGCGCAGCGTTCGCAATGCTGAGGTCGAGGGTTCGACTCCCTTCGCCTCCACTAGCAGCTTGAACCGGCACGTAACCGTGCCGGTTTTTTTTTCGCTGCCACACACGCCCAATTCTCGGAAAGCCCCTGGACTCTTCCGCCAAGAGTTGCCATCGGAACGGGAAAGTTGTATCCTGCGGTTAGCGATTCTGGCAGGCGCGACAATCCCCGCACTGGGCGGGGTTCGTTCGCAAGACGGTTCCGTTTCTCCCGCCGCACGATTCTGTGATGAAAGGAGCATCGTCATGCCCGTCAAGAAGCTCAAAGAGTTCCTCGACAGCAACCGGGTCAAGTACGTCACGATCAGCCATTCGGCTGCGTACACCGCCCAGGAAATTGCCGCTTCCGCGCATGTTTCGGGCAAAGAGTTGGCCAAGACGGTGATGGTCAAAGTCGACGGCAAGATGGCGATGGCCGTCCTGCCCGCTTCGTTCAAGGTCGATTTGGAGCACCTGAAGGAGGCGGCCGGGGCGACCAGCGTCGAACTGGCCAGTGAACGGGATTTCCGCGACATGTTCCCGGGCTGCGAAACCGGGGGCATGCCGCCGTTCGGGAATCTGTTCGGGATGGACGTGTTCGTTTCGGCGAAATTGGCCGAGGACGCGGAGATCGTCTTTAACGCCGGCTCGCACACCGAACTGGTCAAGCTGGCCTACCGAGACTTCGTACGGCTGGTTCAGCCCAAAGTGCTTCACTTCGCCGCGGGCAAGGAATAGTCCCCGCGTGCCGATGCCAGAAGCGGAAGATCCGTTTTTTACAGAAGGGTTCAGACCGTGAGCAGTTCTCTGGATTCGAAGTCGACGCGCCGCGGTTTTCTCAAGAGCACCGGCCAAGCGGCAGCCGCCTCGGCGCTGGCGGGGGCGGTCGTGCCCCACGTCCATGCCGCAGAGGACAACACGATCCGCGTGGCCCTGATTGGCTGCGGCGGCCGAGGCACCGGCGCGGCCGCCAACGCGCTGTCGGTCCGAAACGGCCCGATCAAGCTCGTGGCCATGGCCGACGTGTTCGCGGACCGGCTGGCGGCCAGTTTCGCCAACCTGCAGAAGGCGCACGCCGACCGCCTGGACGTACCCGAAGACCGCCGCTTCGTCGGTTTCGACGCCTACCAGAAGGCCATGGACTGCTTGCGGCCGGGCGACGTCGCGGCGTTCGCCACTCCGCCCGCGTTCCGCTGGGTGCATTTCAGCTACGCCCTGCAGAAGGGCCTGAATGTGTTCATGGAAAAGCCGGTCACCGTCGACGGCCCCAGCACGCGGCGGATGCTGGAGTTGGCCGACAAGTCGGAGGCGGCGGGCCAGAAAGTGGGCGTCGGGCTGATGTGGCGGCATTGCAAGGCGCGGCAGGAACTGGTCGCTCGTGTCAAGGACGGCCAGATCGGCGACGTGGTCACGATGCGGTGCTACCGCCTGCACGGCCCCATCGGCTCGTTTGCCGCGCCACGCAAGCCGGAAGGCGTCTCGGAGGTCCTGCACCAGATCCGGTATTTCCACGGTTTCCTCTGGGCCAGCGGCGGGGCCTACAGCGACTTCTACATTCACAATATCGACGAACTGTGCTGGCTGAAGGACGCCTGGCCGGTCGAGGCTCACGCCTTGGGCGGCCGCCATTATCGCGGAGACAGCGTCGATCAGAACTTCGACAACTACTCCGTCGAGTACGTCTTTCCCGACGGCACGGACCTGTACCTGTACGGCCGCTGCATCCACGGCTGCGAGGACCGGTTCTCCGGCTACGTGCGCGGCAGCAAGGGGCTGGGCACGATCGAAAGCATGCGCGGCGGCGCCGGCATCTGTGCCGCCTACCACGGCCAAAAAGAGACCGACGACAAACTCATCTGGCGTTCGCCCCCGGTTCCCAGCCCTTACCAGTTGGAATGGGACGAACTGATCGACGCGATCCGCCAGAACAAGCCTTACAACGAAGCCCGCCGCGGAGCGATCGCCAGCCTCGTCACGTCCATGGGCCGCATGGCCGCCCACACCGGCCGGGCCGTCACCTACGACCAGATGCTCAGCTGCGACCACGAATTCGCCCCGGACCTCGACAAACTGGCCGCCGACGGCCCGCCGCCGCTGAAACCCAACGCGAACGGAGTCTATCCGGTTCCCATGCCCGGCATCGTGAGGAACCGGGAGTATTGACGCTCAACTCGAACAGCGTCTGCCGGAAGCGTTCACGACGTCGACACGTCGGGCTTTCCGTCCGCCCCATGGAGACGAAAACGGGTCAGGGCTTTTTAGAGCCTCCAAAGCACCGGTCGGCTCCGAGACAGGCCCAAGAAACAGTCCTGACCCCTTCCCTGGATCGCAAGGGTCACCTGGCCGCCCCACCCACTACCCAAGCTGCCCGGAATCGTTAAGATATGGGCCTTTGGAATTCCCCCAAACGTTCCCACCGGGGGCGCGGCACATTCCGGGCAAGGGACCTGTCGATGCGTCGCAGCCTGCCAGGAAATCGGTGGTTTCCGAACGGTGTCCACGGCAGTTGAAAAAGAGGTTGAATCATGCCCAAAAAAGTCGCCATTCTGTTCGCCGGCGGTCCTGCCCCGGCTGCCAACGCGGTCATCTCGGCGGCCGCGGTGTCCTTTCTTCGTCGCGGCATCGAAGTCATCGGCATCAAGAATGGCTACTCGCCGTTCGAGAAATTCGGCCCGGACCAGCCGCTGGTCGAAGGCAAGCACTACATCACGATCGACCATCCGATCCTGAAACGGACCCGCAACTCGCAAGGCATCCTGATCGGCACAGCCCGGACGAATCCCGGCAAGAACATCTCCCATCCCTCGCACCTGGACGACCTGAAACTGCGGGCGCCGTTGCAGCGCGTCTACGACGGCCTGCGCTCGCTGGGCGTCGACGGCCTGATCTCCATCGGCGGCGACGACACCCTGAAGACCGCCAACAAGTTCAAGCTGTTCCAGGACCGCCTGCCGGCCGGTTCGCCCCGCATCCCCGTCATCCACCTGCCCAAGACGATCGACAACGATTATCGCGGCATCGACTTCACCTTTGGTTATTTTACCGCGGTGGACGAGTTGGCCACGGAGATTCTTAACTTGCTCTACGACGCCGACGCCAACCGCGCGTACTTCATCGTCGAGTGCATGGGCCGCAGCGCCGGGTGGCTGGCCTATGGCGCGGCGATCGCCGGCGAAGCGAGCCTGGTGATGAGCGTCGAGGATATCATCGGCAGGTACCGGTCGGAGGAGTCTTACACCGATCCGAAGACCGGCGAGGTCAAGACGCGGCCAATCTTGAATATCGACGCCGTGCTCGACCTGATTGTCGGGACGATGCTGGCCCGCGAGAAGGATGGCAAGGAGTACGGCGTGATCGTGCTGGCTGAAGGCCTGTCCGAACTGCTGCCGATGGAAATCATCAAGGACGTGTCCCGCGACGATCACGGCCACATCGCCGTGGCCGAAGTCCGGTTGCACGAGCGGATGGTCAAGTTGATCGACCAGCGTTACACGGAAAAGACCGGCCGCAAGCGGCGGCTGCGCGGCGTCCAGTTGGGCTACACGGGCCGCTGCGGCAGACCGACCGCCTTTGACGCCATGCTCGGCAGCCAGTTGGGCGTCGGCGCGTTCCGCGCTCTCGAAGAGCAGAAACTGGACGGTGTGATGGTTTCCATCAAGGGTCAACTCGAATTGTGCTACGTGCCTTTCGAGGACCTGGTCGACCCGCAGACGCTGGTCACCGTCGTACGGCACATCGAGCCCGGCAGCGATTTCCACCGCCTGGCGCGGTTCCTGGAGACGCAGCTGAGTTCCTGAAAGAAAGCCGAAAGCGGGGCAAGGCAATCGGCGGCGTCAGCCTTGCCTCGGGGCACCTTCTTCGTGCTCAAACAACAACGCCATGTGAAACGTGAAGGCTCGACCGAGCCGTTCGCCGCAACGTGGCGCAAGCGTTGAAGTCCGGCTGTTCCGAGACGCCGGTCACTTGACCGGCACCAGGTGGAACTCGTCGTCGAACTGGACCACTTGCAGATCCTTGCCGACGGGCAGGGCCCGCAAGTCGGCTTCGATCTTGCTGCGGTCGCCGACGACGATCACGGTCAAATGCTCGCGGTCGAGGTACTTTTTGGCGACGCGGAGCACGTCTTCGGCGGTCACGGCCGTGATGTCCGGGATGACCCGGTTGAAGTAGTCGTCGGGCAGTTGGAATCCGACCAACGTCTCGAGCTGGCCCGCGACGTCGCTGGGCGTCTCGAAGCGGGCCGGGTAGCCGCGGGTCAGGTAGCCCTTGTTGAACTCCAACTCCTCCGGGCCGATCGGCCGGGCGCCGAGGATTCCCTCGAACTCCTTGAGGAATTCGACCAGCGCCGGCACCGTCACCGCGGTCTGGACGGCAGCCCGCGCCGTGAAGGGCCCCGGTTGGTGGACGCGCCAATCGAACGCCGTCCGCGCGCCGTAGGTGTAGCCCTTGTCCTCGCGGAGGTTCATGTTCAGCCGGCTGGAGAACTGCCCGCCGAAGATCGAATTCATCACGGTCAGGGCAAAGTAGTCCGGCGTCTTGCGTTCGGTCCCGACCAGGCAGACGGAGATCACCGATTGGGCCGCGTCGGGCTTGTCGACCAGCGTGACGGCCGTCGATGCCGCAGGCGGAATCGGCGGGAACGGCGGCTGCGTGACGTCGCCGGCCGCTTTCCAGCCGGCGAGCGACTTTTCCAAGGCCTGAACGATCTCGTCGGGGGTCACGTCGCCGACGGCGATCAGGCTGGCCCGGTCCGGCCGCACGTTCGCGCGGTAGAAAGCCTCCAAGTCGTCGCGGCCGATCGCCTTCAAGCTGGCCTCCGTCGAGTACATCGGCCGGCCGTACGGATGATCGTAGCCGTACAGCTTGGCGTTGACCGCCAGGCTGGCCAAGGCGTTCGGTTCGTTCCGCACTTGCATCAGCCGGCCGATGGCGATATTCCGCTGCCGCGCCAACTCTTCTTCCGGAAACGCCGGGTTCTGCAACACGTCGGCGAACACGTCCAACGCTTGAGGCAGCGTCCGTTTCAGCGTGTACAACCGCATGCCGGACAGGTCCCAATCGGACGACACGGAAAGCCGTGCGCCGATATTGGCCAACGCCTCGGCCACTTGATCGGACGAGCGAGTTTGGGTCCCTTCGGTCCAGACGGCCGCCAGCAGGTCGCTCAAGCCCGTTTTGCCCGGCGTGTCGCTGGACGTGCCGACCGGGAAGACCACGTTCAGACTGACGCTGGGCAGTTCATGGTTCTCGACCACCAGCACCTGCATCCCGTTGCTAAGCGTGCGGCGGTGGATGGGCGGCAGTTCGAACTTGGGCGGCGAGGCGCCCTGGGGCAACTGGCGGCGGTCGGCGTCTTCGGCGATGGGCGGGGCCGCCGGCAGCGGCGTCTCCTGGTAGCCCTTCGCCAGTTCCTCGCGCGTCTTGGCCGCCCCTTCGCGCGGGTCGGGCGCGAGTTTGGTCTGCGGGCCGGGCGTCACCTCCAAAACCATCTTCTTGGCGCCCAGATACTGCCTGGCCACTCGCTGCACGGCGGCGGGATCGACCTGCAGATAGCGGCCGAAGTCCTGTTCCAGGTAGCCCGGATCGCCGGCATACACGTTGTACAGGTTCAGCTGGTCAGCGCGCCCGCCGAAACCGCCCACGGATTCGAGGTGCTGGATCAGCGACGATTCGTGGCGGGCCAGCGCGCGGCCCACTTCCTCAGCGGAGGGCGACTCGGCCTGCAGGCGGGCGACTTCGCCCAGCACGGCGGCCTCCAGCTCAGCCAGCGACTGGCCAGGGCGGGCCGTGACCACGATGAAGAAGTTGCCGTCGATCTCGCGCGAGTTTTGTGACGCTTGCACGTCCTGGGCGATCTGCTTGTCGCGGACCAGCAGCCGGTACAGCCGCGACGTCTTGCCGCCCGCCAGGATGTCCGCCAGCACGTCCAGTTCGGCGTCGCCCGGCGCGTACAGCGGCACGCTGCGCCAGACCAGATGCAGTCGCGCCAGACCGATGCGATCGGTCATGTTCACGCGGATGTCTTCGGTCAACGGCCGAATCGGGGCCGGCGCGACCTTGGGCACCTTGGGGCCGGCAGGGATGGGCCCAAAGTACTTCTCCACCAGGCGCTTGGCCTTCGCCGGGTCGAAATCGCCGGCGATGCACAAGCTGGCGTTGGCGGGATGATAGAACCGGCGGAAGAAGTCCGCCACGTCTTCGCGCGAAGCGACCGCCAGGTCGGCCATCGAGCCGATCGTGGGCCAGCTGTAGGGATGGTCGGGCGGGTACAGGCCCGCCAGCAGCACTTCGTACACCAGGCCGTAGGGCCGGTTCTCGTAGCTCTGCCGCCGTTCGTTCCGCACCACGTCCCGCTGGTTGTCCAATTTCTCCTGCGTCATGGCCGGCAGCAGGAAGCCCATCCGGTCGGACTCCATCCACAGGGCCAGTTCCAGGTAATTTGACGGCACCGTTTCCCAATAATTCGTGCGGTCCTGGTTGGTCGAGCCGTTCAACTGGCCGCCCGCTTGCTGCAGCGGACCGAAGTAGTCCTTGTCGTAGTGCCGGGTGCCCTGGAACATCATGTGCTCGAACAGATGGGCAAAGCCCGTCCGGCCCGGCCGCTCGTTCTTGGAGCCCACGTGATACCAGACGTTGACCGCCACAATGGGCGTCGAATGGTCCTCGTGCAGGATCACCTGCAGTCCGTTCGCCAGGCAGTACTTCTCGAAGGGGATTTCCGGCAACCGAGCGGCGCTGGCACACTCCGCAGCGCCCGCCAGGAACGAGGCACAAGTGAAGGTCATCATCGCGATCATTGAGTCTCCTCTGCTAGCAGGATCACCCGTCTGTACACGCGCTGCGTAGGGTATCGCATCGCGTGCCGGCAGTCGAGTCCACGATAGCCAAACCACGGAAGCCCAATGCTTTGGCGACAGGATGCTGGCTGGCCGCAGGGGCTGCTGGAAAGCGGAAGGGGCAGCCCTGACGCCGTCGGCTCCGCAGGTTGTGCTATCACTGCATCTGCTCTGCCGCTTGAAAATTCTACAATCGACATGGCCTTGCCGCCGCCCTTTTGCTACTCTCCCGCCTCATTTTCCGCGCAGAGCGGATCATAACGACCCCGCTAGTTTTCTTGCCAGGAGCGTGAAGGTGTACATTTCCAGCCTGAGAATCGAACGTTTTGGTGTCTGGGCCGACTTGAGGCTTAACGGCTTTTCCGAGGGACTGAACGTCATCTACGGTCCCAACGGGTCTGGCAAGACGACGGTCGTTCGTTTCATCGGCGCGACGCTGTACGGGTTTGACGGCGAGATCCGCAGCCGGTACCTGTCGGCCGGCGTCAACGGCGGCGGATCGCTGACCGTGCAGGGACCGTTCGGACGCCGCACGGTGCTGCGGCATGATGAGGGTCCCGCGCGGGATCGGTTGCTCGTCGAGCACGCGGATGCCGCCGTCGGGGGTTTGTATCAGTTGCAGGATCTGCTGGGCGGCGTGCGGCAAGCGGCCTTCGACCGCTTGTTCCACGTCGAGTTCGAGGGCGACCTGGACGCCGACAAGCTGGTCCAAACAGCGTTGGCCGAAGGCTTCGACTTGCTGGGCGGTCACGCCGATACGGAACGCGCGGCCGAATTGCGGGAGCGGCTGCAAAGCAAACGCCAGGCGTTGGCGGAAATCGCGACGGCCGACATTGCGTTCGACGAACTGGTCCGACGGCGGCGGAGCTTGCAGCAGGAGACCGAATCGTTGCAGGTCTCGTTCCAGGACCGCCGCGCGGCCTGGGAACGACGCCTGCGACAACTGGACGAGAACATCGCCGACCTGGAAGAACAGTGGGAGGGCTTGGATTCCGAGTTGAAGTCGGTGACGGCCCAAATCGAAGCACGCCAGGCCGACAAGCGCGGCCGGGAAGCGGCTTTGCGCGACGCGCAACAGCGCCAATTCCAGCTGGATTCCCAGCGCCGCGACGCGCTGTGCCAGATCGACGCCCAATTGGAACGTTGGCGGCAGGTGCTGCGTGATCTGGAAGACCGCAACCGCCAGTTGCGCGATCAGGCCGGGCTCCAGCCCGGCCCGGACGCCCGCACCGAGGCCGACCCGCGGCGCTATCTGCGGCGTCTGGAAGACCGCGTCGACCAGCTGCAGAAATCCGTCGCCGCCCTGACGGCGGCAGCGGAACCCGGACGATGCCAGTGCGTCGAACTGCGCTCGGCGCTGCAGCCCGCGCTGGCGGCGATCCGCGGAGACCTCTACCGGCTGTGCAACGGCCTGAGCGATTGGGAACTCCGTTCGCAGCAGCGGGACACGCACAGCGAACTCGGCCAGATCCAGCGCTGCGAAGGCGAATTGCGTTCGGCGCTGGCCGGACTGTCACTGCAACGCCAGACGCTGCTGGCGGAGTTGGCCGCGGAAACCGACGGCGACCGTCTCGCCCTGCATCCGGACCATGTCGCCCTGTGCACTTGCCAGGAGCACCCGCATTCGCTGGACGCTGCGCCGCGGCCGAACGACGCGCCCCTGCCGGACGAGACCTTGCTCGCCTGGGAGGCCGAACTCCGCCGCCTGCTCGCCCGACAAAGCCATCTGCAGGACGATCTGGAAACGATGGACCGGGAACTGCACGAGCTGCGCGACCAGCGCCGGCAAGTTGCCTTGGAGTGCGATCCGGAATTCGAGGCCCACCAACTGAAGGCCAAGCGGCAGGAACTGGAGGACATCGAGGTCAGTCTGCGGCAATTCGAGCGGCGGCGAGAGTTGATGTCCGCGATCACCAAGCTGGAGGAGGAACTCCGCGAGCTGACCTCGCCAGTCCGCACGCCGGCCCTTCTGCTGGAAGCCTCGGACCTGCTCCGCCGCTTGACCGACGGCGATCTGCAGAAGCTGACCGTCAACGCCGATCGCTCCGTGTGCATCGACAATCGCCGCGGCGAGCGGCTGGCGTACTCGCAATTGAATTCCGGCGGCCGGGATCAAGTGTACCTGAGCCTGTGCCTGGCGGTGGTGGCCGCCTACGCGCGGCGCGGAACGCGGCTGCCGCTGCTGATCAATGACGCCTTTGGCAATCTCGACGCCCAGGGCGTGGCCGCCGCCGCGGCGCTGCTGAGCGATTTCTGCCGGGGCGGACACCAGGTGCTGCTGTTCACCCGTCATCAGCACGTCGCCGACCGTTTCTGCTCGCTGGACGTTCCCGTGCGCCAGTTGCCGCCGTTGGATCGCGTGCAGGTGGCGTTGCCGGCCGAAGAGCCGGTTTCCGTGTCGTCGCTGAATGAAATCAACCGCCAGCTGAACGCCATCGCCGCGGAGTTGGACGCGCCGCCGCAGACGTTCGAACGGCGGGCCTGGAATTCGGAGGAGTTCCCCGGTGAATTGACCGACCGAGTGCGGGCCAGGTCGCCGGAGCCGAGCCGGGAATCGGAAGTGCTTGACGCCGCTTCGGCCGCCGAATACTTCCTGTTGGAAAGCAGCCCGATTCAAGAGGCGCCGTCGATCGACGCGGCGACGGCCGAGCGATTCCGCAAGATCGGCGTGCTGCTGGTCCGCGATCTGTTGCGTTTGGACGTTGTGGAGGCCGCCGATCGGCTGCGGTACGCCGGCATCACGGGCCCCATGATCCGCCGCTGGCAAGCCGAGTCGCTGTTGGCTTGCCGTATCCCGCGACTGCGGCCGTACGACGCCCGGATCCTGGTCGCCTGCGGCATTACGACGCCCGATCAACTGGCCCGCCTGGAGGCCGAAGAACTGCTCCGCCGCGTCGAGCACTTCGCGGCGACCAGCACCGGCGCGGTGCTGCTGCGGGCCGGCAACCGCTACGAGCTGTCGCGGTTGATGGAATGGATTCACGCCGCCCGCCGAGACCGGCAGCGAAGCCGCGCTGCCAGCGAGGCCTCGCCACGGCCGCTGCGGGCCCCGCGCGACGACGACCGCCGTACGCAAACGGTGGCCGCCCGAAGCCAACGCGAAAGCCGCAGCCGGTCCGCAACTCCCAAGCCCGCCGCCCGGCCGGAAACCCCTTCGCCGGTCGTCTTGAAGATGGAAGCCGGCGCGGCGCCCCAACGCTTCTATCTGGAACTCTCCGACTCGATCGAGCAAGCGCCGTCGATCGGGCCCCGCATGGCCCAACGCCTGGAAGCCGTCGGCATCCGGACCGTCGCGGATTTCCTGCAGGCCGATCCGGCCTCGACGGCAACCCGCCTGGACCGCAAGAGCGTCGATGCCCAGGTGATCCGCGCCTGGCAGCAGCAAGCCGCTTTGGTGTGCCGAGTCCCCTGGCTCCGCGGCCACGACGCGCAGATCCTGGTGGCCTGCGGCGTCACCGATCCGGAATCGCTCGCCAAACTGGACGCGGCCACGTTCTGGAACACCGTGCAGCCGGTGGCACAAAGCGCCGAAGGCAAACGCATGCTCCGCACCAGCAAAGCCCCGGACCTGGAAGAAGTCACGCACTGGATCCAGTGGGCCGGCCAAGCGCGTACGCTCCGCGCGGCGTGAGGCGGTGGCCAGCGTAGGACGGATTTCAATCCATTCGAAACGGAGTGAATTCCGTTCTACCGGATGCGACCATCGGACGGACGTCGTGGATTGGATGCGGCATCCGTGGGATGGAAGCCGTGTCCCGGACCCGTTCGACGGACGTAGGGTGGGTCAGAGCGGACCAAGCCTTCGCAGCCGGAAACGCCAAACAAGTCAACGGCAGGGAAGTCGCCCGCAGCGCTCCGAGGCAGCGCCGGCCCACCGGCAG
>JAAYYU010000301.1 GCA_012515235.1 Candidatus Anammoximicrobium sp. | reverse complement strand
TCCGTGACCATTTCCAGGCCCAATTGACGAATCCGCGGCAGTTGGCGCCGGACCCGATCGCGGGCCTGGTCCGGCCCCTGGTGGATCTTCAGCGCTGCATCCAGCAGACGCGGGGCGTCAGCCGGTTCGTCGATGTCGAAGATCCAGTCGCGCAGGTCCAGTTCCTCCAGCATCCACACTTTGCGGCCGTTCTCGCTGAATTGCGGCATCAGCACGGGGGTAGCGAGACTCAGGGCCATGATCACCGAATGCATTTCCATGCTCACAACCAGCTCGGCCTGGCGATACAGCGAATAGGCCTGTTCCGTGGTCCAGAATTCGTCCATCCACACGCATTTCTTCTGCACTTCGGGCGTCAGCCGCTGGTAAACGTGCTCGTGCATCAAAGGGATTTCGTACCGGACTTCGGGACACAGCACGACCGGCACGCCGGTCTGGGTGACCCAGGCGGTCAGGAAAGTCCGGATCCGCTCCATGTGCGCGTCCTCGCGCTCCTGGGTGATCGTGTCCGCCAGCGGGCCGGGTTGGCTCTTGGCGCTGCGGATGGTCAACGTGATGAACTTCTTCGGCTCCAGGCGGTGCTCGCGGAGGTAGGCCTCCAGCCACGGTTCGTCGAAGCCTTGGAAGAAGAACGTGCTGTCCGGCCGGTATCCGGATCGCGCCGCCAGCAGGTCGCGCTGGGCCAGGTAGGCCAACGAATCCGGATCGCGGCAGTAGACGAACCGGGCCTGCTGGAACAGCGGTCGAAAGACCAGGTCCGCCGGCCAGTCGAGCGCCTCGAACGACTGGCCGCCAACCCCGTAGGGAATGCCCAGCACGCGGGCAATGAGCATCGGCATGGAGTACTTCAGCGAGAACGAATAAAAGTGGCGCACGCCCATTCGTCCAAAGTTCAACGTCGTGCCGGACGTGAGCAGGACGAATCCGGCGTCGGTGATGGCTCGAGCTGCTTCGGGATCCTTGTCTTGGACTTCCTTCAGGATTTCCCGCGGCAAGCGGTTCAGGATATCGTCGGCCACGCGGGCCGCGACCCGCGCGGAAAGCGTTCCGTTTTCAAAGGCCCGCAACGTCGAGGCCCCCCAGCGGTCGTGGAAGGCCCGCCACGCCGAGCCGGGCTCGCCGGCTTTCGTGTCCGAGCCGATGGCGAACGGATAGCCCACGGCCCGGCAGTGCTGGGAGTAACGCGGCAGGTACTCGGCGATCCGGGCATACGCCTCGCTGCCGGCCCGTTGCGACGTCATCACCACCACGGGCAGTTCCGGCTCAAACTCGCGCAGCAAATTGAGCAGTCCCGGAGCGATGGCGATGTCGCCGATATTGCCCGTACCCCAGCTGAACGTTGCCAGCAGGTGGCGCGCGGCAGGCACCGCCGCTGCGCCGTTTTGGGCCGCGGCCGTAGCGGCGGTCGGGAGGACGGCCAACACCGCGAGCAAGACGAGGCGACGGGGCCCGTTCAGCAAGGGACACATGGCGATTCTCCTGTTGAGGTTGGATGCGGGGAAAAGAGTTGCGTGGGGCGGGCCTCGAAAGACGGCAAACCGCGGTCAGCGTTCTGCGCTCCGCGTGGGGGTCACGGCGCGCGGGCGAATTCCTGCCACTGCTGCTGGAGTGCGTCCCGCGGCGGAGCCTCGCCGGCCAGCACCCAGAAACGGTAACGCAGCGCCAGGGACTCTCCGTGCTTCAACTCCTTCGTGACGAACGCGCCCAAGCGGCCATAGTCGCGATAGGCGGACCAGACCGTGTCCGGCGGATTGTCCGGATAGTTCATCTGCTGGACCGTGTACGATTTGCCGCCCAGCACGTAGGTCTCGGCAGCCCACGGCAGATCCTTGTCCTTGCGCGGATCGTCCGTGTCCCGCGGAAAGCGATACACGGTCTTTGTCTTGTCCAATTCATCGGCCGGCCGGTAGTGGACACCGGCGTGTTCGGGATCGCCGTTCAGACAGGTGTCGCCCGCAACCGCTTTCAGCACGGAGACGACGTCGGCCAGAACCAGCGTCGGGGCCGGCCGGCGGTGGAACACGAACGTGCGGCGCTCTTCCAGCAGCGGTTCGCCCCCGGTCGCCTTCCAGGCAATCTGGGCGGTGAAAGAAGCCCGCTCGGGGCCGGTCTGCTGATCGAGGAACTTCTGGTGGATCTGAGCGCCTCCGCCCATGCCCCAGAGATTGTACGACTTGCCGCCGACGGTCAACCTGGCCCAGCCGATGAAGATGCCGCGATGGTGCGTGTACAAGCCGCCGGGGCCTTTGGTGATCGGCTGCTTTCCTGCCTCGTCCAGCACGTGCAGGTACGGCTTGTACGTGTCTTGGAAACGGTCCGCCGCGTACGCATAGACGTACCGGGCCACCGGTTTGCCGCCCCAAAGAACGTCGAGCGTCTGGCCGGGCGAGTCCTGCAGTTCAAATCCGTCCGCAGCGGCAACCGTAGCAGGCGCGAACCAGGCGGCCGTCACGAGAACGGCTGCAGCCAGCCCGTGTAAACCTGATTGGACGATGCATCGCATAGGGTAAGTCCTTGGAAAACAGAGTCATTAAACTGCCGCTGCCGGCGGCGTGCTTGAGGTCCGCCGACGTCGGCGGGCGAGTCCGAGGAACAGGCCCAGCAGGCCCATCGCGGCCAGGCACCACAGCGCGAGATTCCCGGACGAGGCGGGAACGAGGCGGTCCGCGTCGTCGATGGGGAAGAGAAATCCGGCCAACATCACGTACGCAGGCGCAAAGGCGGCCATGCTCATCACTGCCTGCAGCACCGTTCCCACCAGCAGACCGAAACGCCCGGTGAACAAGCCGAGGCCCAAGCCCACGCCGGCGGCCACCAGCATCCAGAAAATCCCCTGCGTCGCCATCGTTCGCTGCATCGGTTCCAGGCGGGTGTCGAGCAACCACGCGCGATGAAACTCCTGGGCTGCGAATCCCGCCAGGGCTCCGAACACGGCGGCCAGCAGGACCGCGACCACGATTGCGGCCAGCGTGCCCCGACGGCCGGGCCGCTGCCGGGCTTCGACGACCGAGAAAAACAGCCCCGCCAGGGCAGCCAATATCGCCCCCGCGACGCTGCTATTCTTCCGCTTCAGGAGGTGCGCTTCGCGCATCATCTGGTCGCTGTCTTCCTGCCCTGCCGCTTCCCCCGCCGCGGTGACGGAGGTCGTCGCCGCGTCATAGAACGGAAACGCCTGGTCGAGCAGGAGCCACGCGACGAGTCCCACCAGCAGGCCCGCCGCCAGCATCCGGCCGGTACCCGCACACAGTCCCAGCGGGCTCTGGTCCGCCTTTGCCGCAGAAGGGGACGCCGCCGTAACGGACTCCGCCGCCTGCGGACCCGGCGGCGTCTGACGATCATTCGGTTGTTCGGTCATGGCAAAGCACCTTCCCAATCGTCTGCAAGGCGGCAACCGCGACACGTCCCCTTCCGCCGCATCGCGGAATGTCCGGGACTCGACGAGTCACCATTCTGTTGTCGCCATCCGCTGCCGTCAACCGCGGGCTCGCGTCTTTGCCGCGGCGAAACAAGCTTTTTGCGAACGGCCTTTCAGCCCTGCCGAAGAAAGAGGTGAGCAGACGGGCGTTCGTGCCTCGTTTCGATTCGCCTCAGAACCGACGACTCGCGCCGTTGGCGCGTCGTCAGCCGTCCATATTCTCAGGTGACGCTTACGGACCGGAGCGTGCCGGGTCCGACGACCTGGCCGCAGCGGCTTTGCGCTCTGCGGGCTGGGTGTCTTTCGGCAACGCGGGCTTGGGCTTTGCCGCAACGGAAATGCCCAGCTTGGCGGCGGCCTGCTCGCACAGTTCGATCAGAGGAACGTCGCCAGGGGCCTCGGCTTGCATCTGTTTCGAGGCCTGTTCAAAGGACTCGCGCGCCCGCTGGGCGTCGTCGCTCTGCTTCCGCTCGTGAAGGGCCATGGCCAGCAGAAACAGGCGTTCGGGTCCGGGCGACGTCAGGTCGTCCTCGGCCAGCGCGCTGAGCGTCGCGAGGCAGGCGTCCACGTCATGGCGGCAGTAATCGACATGGGCCTTCAGAGTTTGATACGCGGCATTCTGCGGACACAGGCCGACCAGTTTGTCGACGTCTGTAGCGGCTTGTTGCAGATCGGCAGCCTCGCCCAGCTTGAGCAGCACGCGAATCCGCCGGGCCAGCAACTCCGGCTCCTCCGGCAGTTGTTGCCGCACGGCCAGCGCCTGGCGATACGCCTCCCGCGCCAGCTCGGCCGCCTGGTTGCGCCGCTGGAAATCGCCCCGGTACTCCTGGCAAAAGGCCATCTCGTCCCGCGAGAACCGGTTCTGGGGATCGTGCTCCAGCGCCGTGGCCAGCAGCCGTTGGGCTGTGGCCAACTCGTCCTCCGCCTCCTGCCGCTGCCCCGTACGTTCCAGCAGCACGGCGTAGTGGCGGCCGCACGTGGCGACACCCCGCTGGTAGTCGCCGCCCGCCGAATCCGCCGGGATCAGGTCTTCGACGAAGATCCGGAGGGCGTTGCGGAAGTCGTTTTCCGCCGCGTCCAACAGAGCCAGGTCGCGCAAGACGCGGCCGCGGAGCGTATAGACGCGGGCCAACAAGTCCAACTCGTCCAATCCCGCCCCAGGCGATTCCGCCAACCGCTCAAACTCGGCGACCGCGTCGTCCAGCAATCGGCACGCGTCCCGGTTGCGCCGCGCGCTGTGATGCAGCTGCCCCAGATGCGCGATGGCGATCACGCGGTTCTGACGCAGGTGGGGCAGGATACCCACGCTCTGCAGCAGTTCGTCGTAGTGCCGCACGGCGTTTGTCAGCACGTCGGCTTGTTCGTTGCACTGTCCCAGCGGAAGCAGGGCTTGGGCCAAGCCGAGTTCTGCGAAAGCGAGCGACTCCTTGCAGGATTCCCGATCCGTTTCCAGATTCGCCCGACGCCGGTGTGTGTCCAACGAGCCCCGCAACGCTTCGATCGCTTCCGCGTGGCGACCGGCCCGGGAAAGCGTCTCGCCCACCAGGCTTTGGACCAGCGCCAGCTGTTCCAGAGAGTCGGCATCGTCCGGTTTCGGCTGAGCCGCCTGGGCCAGCGCCTGGCGGTACCAATGTTCTGCTTGAGGCTCGTTGCCGCAGGCCTGTTCCAGCAAGCCGAGGCTGATCTTCCATTCAATCTCCTGCCGCCGCCGTTCCGCCGATTCCTGGGCGTGCGCCAGATGGTGTTGCGCCTCCGTCAACGCCCTTCTCGCGGTCTCCCGATCGTCTTGATCCAACAGGGCGTCGCCCCGCTTGCGCAGGCATTCGGCCGCATCCAACCGCACGTCCCGGTTGCTGGGCGGGGCGGCGAGCAAACCGCAGTAGACCTGTTCCGCCGCCGCGTACGCCGCCACCGCTTCCGGATACTTCCGCATCCGCCGCCGCACGTCGCCCAAACGCACCAACGTATGTCCGCGCTCGAGTTGGACCTGGGGATCCGGCGAATCCTGGTCCGCGAAACGTTCGTAGGACGAGGCCGCTTCGTGCAGCAGCCGCAACCGCAGCCCGTCGGTGCCGGGCAAGTTCTCCAAGACCTTGCTCACGCCGGTGGCCATCACGTCGATCGTCCGCTGCGCTTCCCGGAACCAGCCGAAGGCCACCCGCCTGGCCTGGGCCTCCCGCTGGCGCGCTTCGAGGGCCGCGTGGCGAGCGTGGTCGATCAGCACGGCGGCGGTCGTCGCCGTGACGGCTGTCAAGAGCACGACGGCGGCGACGGCCGCCGTCAACTGGCGATGCCGTCGCGTCCAACGTCCCACCCGCACGTACCACGGATCGCGGTACGTCGAGACGGGCTCGTCCGCCAACCAACGCTGGACGTCTTCGGCCAGCGCTCCGGCGGAAAGGTATCGGTCCAGGCGGTTCCGCGACATGGCTTTCCGGCAGATCGCGCTCAGCGGGCGGGGCACGCTGGCAGCGACCGAGCGCGGCTCCGGCGTCGGATCCTCCGCCGCGTGCCGTATGCGCTCCTGCGAATCGCGTCCCCGGTGCGGACGCTCGCCGGTCAGGAGCCGATACAGGATTGCGCCCAACCCGTACACGTCGGTCAGCGCGTCGATCTCGTCGTGCTTGCTCAACGCTTGTTCGGGCGCCATATAGGCCGGCGTGCCCAGCACCTGTCCCGGCTGCGTCGCTACGCCGCCGCTGTCGTCCAGATTTCTGATCGCCGGTTCGGCCTCCGTCGCCTCGTCCTGCTTGTCCAGGATCTTGGCCAATCCCCAGTCCAGCACGACGACTTCGCCGTAGCTGCCGAGCATCACGTTGGAGGGTTTCAAGTCGCGATGAATCACACGCCGCGAGTGGGCGTAAGCGATCGCCTGGCAGACGCTGACGAACGCTTGCAGCAGCCGGCGGAACTCGATCCTCACGTCCGCGCCAACGCGGCGTTGTTGGTGATAAGCCTCAATCGCGTCGCCCAGCGACTGGCCATGCACGAAACGCATCGTGTAGAAAGGGTAAGTGCGTTCCTCGTCGCGAGCCAATTCGTACACGGGCACGATGTTGGGATGTTCCAACTGGCCTGTGATTTGCGCTTCGCGGACAAACCGCCGCAGCGACTGGTCGGTAGGCAGTCTGTCGGGACGGATTTCTTTCAAGGCCACATCCCGGCAGAGACGCTTGTCAAACGCCAGCCAGACGCGTCCCAAGCCGCCCTGATCGTGGACCCGCGAGAGCGTGTAATGGGAGATTTCTCCCTGAGCCAGCTGGGCCGTTTCCGAAACGCGCACGAATCCCGGCACGGGTTCAAGTTGCGACAGCGTTTGCTCGACCTGCCGGTCACCCACGCCGTGCATCACGTCGCGGAGTTGAGGTCCGGCGACGTCGCTGAGCGTCTGACGCACGTCGCCCTGCTTGCGAAGCAGCTTCCGGTCCATCAGCCGTTGCACCTCGTCCCGCTCCTCCGCGCCGATCCAATGACGCTCGACGAGCAGATCGGCCAGCTCTGTTTCCTTGTGGGCCGCCCACGTGCAGCAGACCTCGGCGAATTGCCGGATGTCGATGTATTCCAACTCCAACGCCAACACACCGAACAGCAGGTTTTGATCGGTATTCACGGCCGGTGCTTCCTTCGAACTCGTGAGATTGCAAAAGAGCCCGTTGTGATCGCTGGCTGCCCTGGAAGGAATAGTCTAGGGTGGTTCGGGCACGCGCCGCAACCGGACGCCCTGGGCCGTCCCTCCGCGGGAACCCCGCATTTCTTGCAGCAAATGGGGTTGCCTTTGCATCCCGCCTCGGCTACTTTGGCGTTGCCCCAGGCGGGGTTATTGGGCTTTCTTGCTGTCCGCAAAGAGATGGCACTTTCGCTTTTCTTCTTCGGCTGCGTCCTGGCTGCCGGTCTCCGGGCAACTCCCGGCGGCGGCGGGCAAGGAGCGGGAGAATTGAGGAGATTCAAGGTGACAGAAATCGCGTTCGTGGTGGATCTGAACCAGTTGCCGCCGCACGCTATCGTCGCGTACGCGGCCCGGTGTGCGAGGCGAGTCCTGCCGCTGGTTGAACGGGGAGGAGCGCCGCAGGAATCGGTCGCGGCGGTGAACGGCGCCGTCGAAGCCGCGGAGCGGACGGCGACCGGACACGCGCTGTCGGACGCGGAACTGGCCGCGGCCGCGCGGGCCGAGGCGATGGCGGCCGCGTTCGCGGGCAATCCTGCCGCGTCTCACGCCGCGCGGGCTGCGAGCTACGCCGCTCGAGCGGCCTGCGCCGCGGAGACAGCACCGTATGCGGCCGCCTCGTTCGGCGGCGATGCGGCACGAGCAGCACAGGCCGCCGCCATCGCGGCCCAAGAGGCTGCGGAATCGGCCGCCGATGCCGCACACTACACCGACTACGCCGCACGCACCGACTACGACCGCCTGGTGTTGCTCAACCGTGGCGGGCCGCCGCTCGGTCTGCCGCTGCACTGCAGCGAAGACGGGCCGCTCGGACCGCTCTGGCCCGAAGGCAAGCCGAGTTGGCTGTGAAGACGACTGCCACGCACGCCGGCCTCAAAACCGAACCGAAACCGGGGCTTCCGCCCAACGGGATTTCGGCGCGGTTGGCGAGCCGTTGAAGATGTCACGGTTTCGGTGTCGCGAAGAGATCGCTACAAGATGTTGCGGAGCCCGTTTTCTTCATCAGGCCGGCCTCGTCCGTGATGAAATCGGACGCTCGTGTCGGACGCGCGTTGACAACGCCCGAAGGGGAACGAAACAATGGCGGTTGTCTCGGCGGGCGTTCTGCCAGAGCGTCTCTGCCTGGACGCACGCCACGACTCAAGGAGACTCGCACCATGTCCGACCGACGCATCCGTCATGGAATCAAGCTGACCCGCCGTGAAATGCTTCGCAACACCGCCTGGGCCGGGTTCGGAATTTGGACTCTTTCCCAGAATGCGGCCGGGGCTCCGAGCCGGTCGCCGAACGAGAAGTTGAACATTGCCGGCATCGGCGTCGGCGGGCAGGGCGCCTGGAACATGGGCAATTGCGCCGGGGAGAATGTGGTCGCCCTGTGCGATGTGGACGAGCGGCGTGCGAAGGGCAGTTTCGAGCGATTTCCCGGGGCGAAGAAATACCGCGACTTCCGCAAACTGCTTGACGAAATGGGCAACCAGATCGACGCCGTGCTGGTCGCTACGCCCGACCATACCCATGCGCCTGCGGCCCTGGCGGCCATGGCGATGGGCAAGCACTGCTACTGCGAAAAGCCGCTGGCCCACACCGTGGGCGAGGTCCGCCGGATGATCGAACTGGCCAGCAAGAACAAGTTGGCCACGCAGATGGGCACCCAGATTCACGCCGGCGCGAATTACCGCCGCGTGGTAGAATTGGTCCAGTCGGACGCGATCGGGCCGGTGGGCGAAGTCCACGTCTGGCATCCCGTGTCCTATGGCGGCGACGGCCGCCCCAAGGACACTCCGCCCATACCGCCGGAGCTGGATTGGGATCTGTGGCTCGGCCCGGCCCCCAGGCGTCCTTATCATCCCTGCTACCTGCCGGGCACGTGGCGCAGTTGGTGGGACTTTGGCAGCGGCGGTTTGGGCGATTTCGGCTGTCATTATATGGACCTGCCGTTCTGGGCTTTGAAACTGCGGCACCCGGCCGCCGTCGAAACCGAAGGTCCCTCGCTACACCCGGAGCGGACCTCGCCCGGCCTGATCGTGCGCTACGAATTCCCGGCCCGCGGCGACCTGCCGCCGGTGAAGATGACGTGGTACGACGGCGGCAAGCGTCCTGGCTTTCTAGCCGAACGCAAGATCCCGCCGTGGGGCGCCGCCGTTCTGTTTATCGGCCAGAAGGGGATGTTGATCGCGGACTATGGCAAACACAAGCTGCTGCCGGAAGACCAGTATGCCGGCTTCCCGCGGCCCGATCCGACCATCCCCGACTCGATCGGACACCACGCCGAGTGGTTCCAGGCGTGCAAGACGGGCTCGCCGACCACCTGTCATTTCGACTATTCGGGCACGCTGGCCGAGGCCGTGCTGTTGGGCAACGTGGCGCACCGCGTGGGAAAGAAACTGCAGTGGGACCACGTGCACCTGAAGGCCGTCGGCTGTCCCGAGGCGGATCCGTTCATCCACAAGTCGTATCGGGAGGGCTGGAAGCTGTAGCCGTCCGCCGGTTGCGGACCGCGGATCGCTGCATCCTGACGCCGAAAACCATGGTCAACCGACGACAAGTCCTGGTGTCGCTGGCGGCCCCGGCCGCCGGCCTGATCGTGACGGGTTCCGACCGCCTCCGCGCGGCGGGCACTGCCGCGCCGGCGTGGCGGATCGGAACGGCCATCGCCGACATTACGCCGCCACTGGAGGCAGGCATTCTGATGTCGTCGGGGCGCGGCGCGTGGGCGCCCTTTTCCGGCATCCGCGCTCCGCTGCACGCCCGCGTGTTGCTGGTCCAGTCCGGCCGGCGGCGCGTGGGGTTGGTGTCGCTGGACTTGCTGGGCCTGGCCGGCGAGGCGGTGGGCGGGATGCCTGCTTTCAAGGAGCGGATTGCGGCGAACGCCGACCGTGTGATCGCCGCCGACGAGCTGGTGCTGGCGGCGACCCACACGCACTCCGGCCCGGAGTCGCTGGCGTTGAGCGAACTGTACACGACGCAGCCTTTTCGGGATTGGGTGCGGAGTCTGGCCGAGCGCATCGGGGCGGCCTTGGCGGAGGCGGCTCGGAGCCTGCGCCCGGCCAGGTTGGCGGCGGGCGTTGGACGCGCGCCGGGCTTGAGCGAAAATCGCCGTATCCGGACCGGGCGCGGGATCACCGTGGCCCGCGCGGTCCGGCCGACCGACACGGTGTTCGGGCCGGAAGGTCCGACCGACGATGCCGTCCGCGTGCTGGCCTTTTGGGACGCCGCCGACCAGCCGCTGGCCGTGCTGGTCAACGCCACCGCGCATCCGGTCTACGAGATGTGCCTGAAACAGGTCTCCCCCGATTATCCGGGCGAACTGTGCCGGATCCTGGAAGCTCGTCACCGCGGCGCGCGCGTGCTCTTCCTGCAGGGAGCCGCGGGGAACGTCAACCCGCCAAGCGTCTCCAGCGGCGCGGAGGATGCGATCCGGCACGCCGAGACGCTGGCTGGCGTCGTGGATCGCGTGCTAAAACAGGCCTCCCCGGTGCCGGGCAGCCAACTCGCGCTCCGCTGGCGCCAAGTCCACTTGCCGGCCAGGGATCGCAAGGGCCAGCCGCAAGCCGAACCGCTGCGCGCGACGCTGGGCGCCGTGCTCCTGGGCGAGGCCGCGCTGGTGCTGCTGCCGGGCGAACCGTTCGTCGAGATCGGCCTGGCCGTGGCCGCCGCGTCACCGTTTCCCTTGACCGCAGTCGCCGGGTACGCGGAAGAGTACATCGGGTACATTCCCACTGACCGCGCCTTCGACAACGGCGGCTACGAGACCGGTCCCGGCCGCTGGTCGCGGTGCGCGCCAGGCGCTGAAGGCGCTCTCCGCGAGGCTGCCGTCGAATTGCTCAAGAGCCTGCCCTGCCCCACAGAACGAACGACTCAACCTGGAGGAACCCATCCATGAGCAGAACGCTTTGCCATCGCCGCGAGTTTCTGAGCGACACGGGACTGGCCGCTGCGGCCGTGCTGTGCGGCGGAACGGCTGCCCGCGCCGCTGCGGAAACGGCCGACCGGCTGCACGTGTCGATCAACCAGTGGTCGGTGGGGGCCATCCGCAGACGCGACCAGCAAGACGCGAAGATCGCGTTCGACGACGAACTGGCGGGATTGGCCGCCGCCGGAATCAACGGCCTCGAACCGGGCCTCGCCTCGGCCGACCAAGTCGAGGCGTTGGCCGGACAGCTCGCCCAACACGGTCTGCAAATGCGGTCGATCTATACGGGCAGCGCCGTGGACGACCCGGCCAACGTCGATCAGGAACTGGAGCGGATCACGGCGTTGGCCAAACGCGCCAAGGAGGCGGGCGCCAAGATCGTCGTGACCAATCCCCGACCGCTCCCGAACCGCCAGGGCAAAAGCGACCAGCAACTGCAGACCCAGGCCGCGGCACTCAACACGCTGGGCCACGCTCTGGCGGCGCTGGGGGTCACCCTGGCGTATCACAACCATGACGTCGAACTGCAGTTCGCCGCCCGCGAATTCCACCACATGATGGCCGGCACCGATCCCGCCGCGCTGTCGTTGTGCCTGGACGCCCACTGGGTGTATCGCGGCGCGGGGCATTCCCAGGTGGCCTTGTTCGACGTGCTGAAGCTGTACGGTTCCCGCGTTGTCGAATTGCACCTGCGACAGTCCACGGGGAACATCTGGAGCGAAGCGTTCGGCGACGGGGACGTCGACTATCGGGCCCTGGCGGGCAAGCTTCTGGCGGCCAACCGCCGCCCGCTGCTGGTGCTCGAGCAAGGTCCCGAAAACGGGACGCCGCAGACGCTCCGGACGGCCGATGTCCACCGCCGCAGCGCCCACTACGTGCGGGAGGTGTTCGCGCGGTTCGCCTTGTAGCACGAGCGGCTGGACACGAGAACGCCACGGCCCTGGCCGGCGCGGTTTCACGGCCCAACCGGAACCGGCGCCGAACGTCGCTTCGCTTACTTCGTTGCCGACCGACGCTACGCGGACTCGCGGTCCAGCTCGGACAGCATCACCGCACACCCGGAGGTCTCCGGGATCAGGAAGACGGTGATCAGCATCGAGACAAGCGCCAATCCGGCCAGACAGGCAAACAGCGTAGCGTACGCGGCGGTCGGGTACACGATCCTCGCCTCGGCCGCCTCCGCGCGGCTCCCGAAGGCGTCCAGGATCGCCCCTGCCGCGTTGCTCAGGAGCCCGACCCCCAGGTACGACGCCGTATTCAGCACGGAGATCGTCACGGCGACGGCGTCCGGGCGATTGACCTCTTTCATGGTCGCCGAAGTGGCAGGACTGCCCACAATGGACAGGGCCAGCAGCACGTAACCCATCAGGAACACCCAGGGCGGTGCCGCCGTCAGCACGGCAGCCAGCATCAGCACGGTGGCCAGCAGAATCACGCCTGTGGCGCCGAGGATCACCGGCTTGCGGCGCTGGCGGGTCAGGCGCAGGACGGGGCCGCCGGAAACCGCGGACAATCCGCAGACACTGGCCATGACCAGCACCGATGCTGCCGCCTGGGCCGAGTTCAGCCCTACCCCGTCCTGCAGGAACTTCTTGCCCAGCACCCCCTGAAACACAAACAGGATGGGAAAATTGATCGTGGCGCAGATCAGCAACGGCCAGCTAAGCCGGTTGCGCAGCACGTTCCACAACAGCGGCAGTGGAATTCCCTTGCGACACACAGGCGGTTCCTGCAAACGGCGCAACACCGCCCAGACCACGATCACGGCGGCCACCGTCATGCCGCCGACGGCCAGCAGCGTGCCGCGCCAGCCAAAGCCGTGGACGGCCCGCTCAAACGGCAGTGTCGCGGCAATGGCCCCGCTGTAGCTGGCCAGCATCGCCAATCCCAACAACCCGGCGAAGTGCCGCGAGTCAAACAGCGTGTCCACTTCCTTGACGATGCTCAGGTACACAAAACTCGAACCAAACCCGATCAGCACGCGACTGGCGAACAACATCGTCGTCGTCCGCGCGCAGGGGAACAGCACCGCACCCACGCACATCACGGCGCCGCCGAACAGCAGCGTGCGTCGCCCGCCGTAGCGGTCCGCGGCCATTCCCACCAGCAATTGCATGCCCGCGTAGACGTAGATGAACACGGAACCCAGAGCCGTAACGGCCGAGGCGCTCAGGCGGAACTCGTGCTGTAACTCGTCAAAAATCGTGCCGGGAATCCCGGTCCGCTGGAAATAGGCCAGGCAATAGATCGACGCCATGGCCCCAAACGCGACGGCCCGAGCGCCGCCGGGAGTCGCTGTCGCCGGCCCAAATTGCGATGCGGGCGGCACGGTGTGCGCCGGCCCGTTCAAAGTCAGGTTTCTGCTCATGGGGGACGAATTGTAGCCGCTTGGCCCCCCGTTGTCTTGCCCCGATACGGGCCAGAACCAAGCCCCAACACGGCGCGGCTTTCGTAGCAACCGTGGCCAGAATAACAGCCGCCCCGCGATCTTTGGCCACCACGCTGCTGGCCAGCGTGGAGCCGTGTTCAGAACCAGCCATCGTGCCTCGCCGCGATCCCCGGCCACCACGCTGCTTGCCAGCGTGGAGCCGTGTTCAGAACCAGCCATCGTCGCCTCGCCGCGAATTTCGGCCACCACGCTGCTCGCCAGCGTGGAGCCGTGTTCAGAACCAGCCATCGTCGCCTCGCCGCGAATTTCGGCCACCACGCTGCTCGCCAGCGTGGTGGCGAGGCGGCTGATTGCGGGGACGTATCTGGTCTTGAACACCGCTCCACGCTGGCAAGCAGCGTGGTGGCGAAGAAGCCGATCTCGCGGACATCTCTGGTCTTGAACACCGCTCCACGCTGGCAAGCAGCGTGGTGGCGAGGCGGCTGATTACGGGGACGTATCTGGTCTTGAACACCGCTCCACGCTGGCAAGCAGCGTGGTGGCGAATAAGCCGATCTC
>JAAYYU010000031.1 GCA_012515235.1 Candidatus Anammoximicrobium sp. | reverse complement strand
GGTTTGCGAGTTAATCAAGTTGATCGCCAGCAACACGTCCAGCGCCACCGCCTCGCCGCTGTTGTCGACATCGTAGGCATCCACGGGGTTCTGCCACGGATGCGGACCGGTCAGCCGGAGCGTGGCGCCGGCCTGCGTCAGCACGTTGAAGAACTCGCCGCCCACGAACTGCGGCGCAGTCAGCGTCCAGCCCGTGCCGAAATCCACGGCGTCGTCGCTGCCTGCCCGCACGTCGAGCACGTCGCCGTCGGACTCCAGGACGTGTGCCTGGCGCAAGACCAGCCGGTTCGCTCCGCTGCCGCCGATGTCCAGCAGTTCCACGCCCCGCACCCGCGGCGTGACTTCAGCCGTCAGATCGCACTCGATCCCGCCGCCAAGGAAGACGAGGGTATCGGTCCCGGTGCCGCCTTCGGCGTGCAGCAGCGCGATGGCAGCCGCATCAGCCTGGATCGTATCCTGGCCGCCAGCCATCACCAGGCGGATCGACGCCACGTCAGCCCACGGTACGGCCAGCGGCGAGGCCGTGAAACGGCTGGTGACGCTCACCGCCGCCCCGCCCGTCAACTCGACCATGTCGTTCGGATCGTCCGCCCGGCGGTCCGTGTCGTCGCCGCCCCGGATCAGCAGCGGCGCGGGCGACGCCGGCCGATGGTACAGCCCCATGAAGTTCAAGTCGTTGTTCGTCTCGTCCGTCTCGTCGGGAACCGCCTGCCCGGCGTCCACCAGCGCCAGGAAGAACGGCACCGCCGGGTCCAGCAAGCCTGCTTCGTAGGCCGCACCGCTGACCGTCACCGTGTGCGTGCCGACGGCCAGGAACGCCGGATCGGTCACGTTGATGCGCGGCCCGCTCTCGGCGTCGCCGCCGTCGTGGCGGGCGTCGCCGGAGGTGAAGAATGCGATCTCGAATTCCGCCGCGGCGGCTCCGTGGATCTCGTAAGTCAGCGACAATTCACCGGGCGAGCCGGCCGCTGTGCCGAATTCCAGCAGTTCGATATCCAGCGGCTTCAGGACCGTGATCGTAAACGCCTCGATCCAGGACTCGTCCCGCCCGCCGTCCGCAGTGCCGCCGTCGTCGACCGCTTGCACCAGCACCACCGCCGTTCCGCCGGCATCCGCCGCGGGCGTGTAGGTCAACGTTCCGTCCGGCGCGATCGACGGCGCCGCCGCAAACAGCTCGGGGTTGTCCGTCAGCGTAAAGAACTCGATGCTCTGCCCCGCTTCGTCCGCCGGACCGGGCGAGATGTCCGTCGCCCAGCCGGGAACCGACTGCGGACCCGCGTTGAAGTCCACGGTATGCTCCGCGGCCATCGCGAACGCGGGCGGATCGTTCACCGGCCGGACCGTCACCGTCAGCGTCGCCGAATCCGTCCCGCCGAAGCCGTCGCCGATCGTGTACGGAATCAGCGCCGTGCCGTCAAAGCCCACCGGCGGCGTGTAGGTGATCGTCCCGTCGGCGTTCAGGACCGCCGTCCCGTCCGCCGGCTGCGTGATCTCCGTCACCGACAGCGTGTCGCCGTCAGGGTCGGTGTCGTTGTCCAGCACGTCGACGGTCACGATCGTGTTGGTCACCGCGTCGTCCACCGCATCCGGCGGCTGATTGACCGTGACGTAAACCGTCGCCGTACTGTCGCCGCCCAGCGGATCTTGGATCGTGTAGCGGAACCGATCGAAGCCGAAGAAACCGGCCGCCGGGGTGTAGGTCACGGTCCCGTCGCCGTTCAGTACGGCCGTTCCGTAGATCGGCGGTGCGACAGCGCTGACGGCGAACGGATTGTTCTCCGGGTCGCTGTCGTTGGCCGCCACGGGAATCGTGACCGCCGTGTCGATTTGCGCCGACACCTGGTCGTCGACCGCGACCGGCGGCATTCCCATCGACACGCGGGCAAACGTCCCGCCCGTGGTCACCGGCGGATACCCGGGAACCAAAATCTCGGTCCCCGTGTTCACGGCGGCGGGATCATTGGTCCGGACCCGAAGTTCATCGAACGCTGTTTCACCGGGGAAGCCCACGCCGCCATGCACGTTTTGCGGCATCGCATGCAGGCCACCGATCCAAACCACGTCTCCGTACGGGGTGCCGATGAAGTTCTCGAGCTCCCAGGGGAGCCGCAACTGGTTGCCGAATTCGTCGATCTCCTGCCAGTCTGCCTCCAAGTCCAGGTCCACGGTGACCGGCCCCGCCGCGCCGGCCAGGCTCAGCGTGTCGTTCCCGCCTTCATCGTAAAGGCTGTTGCGGCCGCCCGGCGTGACGATGTACGTGGTGTCGCCGGTTCTGCCGACCAACGTGTTATTACCGAGCCCGCCGTCCAGCGTCACCGGCAGGCCGAGATCGTCATAGAGCACAAACTCATCATCTCCATCGCCGCCCCAGAACAACAATGACGCCGCGAAACCCGGGTCCAGCGTGTTCACCCAGAAGTCGTCATCGCCGCTGCCGCCGTTCATCGACAACGACTGGCTCGGATTGTTGAACGTGATCTCCGTGCCGATGACAGACAGCGTCATGCGGCCGTTGTTCGGGTCGTCATCCTCGGTCAACCATGCGGATGAGTTTGTGGACATCCAACTGAAGAAATCGAGGTTTTCCGCCTGGGACTCGTCCACAATCGTCTCCACTCCCTGGTACTCGATCGGCAGGACGCCCGAGTCGGTCTCCGCGGTGACGTACCCGGTGGTGACTCCGGTCGCGTCGTAGCGCATGGTCGTCACGCTGCCGCGCAATGCCAGGGTGGCGGGAGTGAAACCCCAGCCTGGGTCGCTGTTCAGAAAACGGACTCCGCCCGGCACGCTGAAGAAGCCACCCGCGGCAAAGTCCACGGTCAGGCGATCGCCGCCAAAGACCGCCCCTTCCACCTCCACGACCGTTGTGCCGTCCAGCGGGCGGCTGGCCAGCACCACCCCGTCGGCGTCGCGGACCAACTCCAGGTCCGCACCGTTGCGGCGGAGTGTGATTTGGCTCGGACCATATTTCAGTCCCGAATACCGCAAGGCCGTTTCGGGTACGGCCACGTGGCGATTGCTCGACAACAGATCCAGCGCGCCGTTTTCGTCCAGGATGTCCGGTACCAGGTCCGTCGCCTCGGACAGGTAATACACAACCTGGCCGTCGCCGCTGAGCAGGGGCATTAGCGATCCGCCGTTACCCGAGGCCGTGCCGTCCGCATTGACACTGATCAGCGTGGTCGTGCCGTTCTCCCGGTCCCGCACGTAGACGTCGTCACCCGTACCGTTGCCGTCCACGAATCCGTCCACCAGGTCGTCGTCGCCGCTGGTGAAGGCCAGGAACCGGCCGTCGCCGCTGAGCGAAGGGCTCTGGGCGAAATCCGCCGGACTCACGCCGTCGGCGGCCACCGCCCCGAATTCCGTGACGCCCAGGTTCAGGTCGCGGACGTAGACCCGCACGCTCGAACTCCAGTTGCCGGCCACCAGGTTTCGGGCGCTACTCTCGAACGCCACGTACCGCCCGTCGGCGCTGATGACGGGCGAGGACGAGCCGGAGTTGCCGGCGGCCGTTCCATCGCTGCTGATGCTGGCCAGCCGGTTGGTGCCCTGCGCGACGTCGTACACGAAGATGTCCGTGGAGAACGCGACCGGATCGGCGATGTCCACCAGGTCGGTCGCGTCGGAGGCGAAGCTGATGAACGCCCCGTCCGGCGTGACGTCCACGTCGCGCGACACGAACGAGCCGTTGGCGGCGGCCGTCCCCTGGTGATTGACGGTGACCATCGCCGTCGTGCCGGCCGTCATGTCGCGCACGAACAGGTCGTTGCCCCGGTTTGCATCGGACACGCCGCCGACCAGATCCGTCGCGGCGCTGCCCCATACCACGTACCGGCCGTCGTGGTTCACCAGCGGTAACTGGCTGTTTCCGTTGCCGGCTCCGCCGTCGGACGCATTGACGCTGACCGGCTCGACGGCCCCGGTTTCCAGGTTGGCGCGGTACACCTGCGATACGGCCGGATCCGCGGAGAAGCCGGCGACCAGGTCCGTGGCCTGGCTGACGAAGACCACAAAACGCCCGTCGCCGCTGATCTGGGGCCGCGACGATTCGCCGTCGGCGGCTGCGTTGCCCGCGTGGTTGACACTGACCAGGCGCGTGACGCCGGTCTGCACGTCGCGAACGAAGACGTCACTCGCGTGATTGTCGTCGGGGATCTCCGGCAGCAGATTGGAGGCGGCGCTGGCAAAGGCCACGTACCGCCCATCGGCGCTCACCGACGGCGAATCCCCGCTCGTGTCCCCGCTGTTCTGGAACAAGGGATCGACATCCACCAGCCTCGGGTCGCCGTAGTAGACGTGCCGAGTGGCGGAGACGTTTGGGGTCGAATCGTAGTCGGTGGCGTTCGAGGTGAAGACCACCGTGTCGCCCGCCGAACTGACGCCCGAACGGGACACCCCATAAACCCCGCCGTTCCCGGTCTGTCCCCCGCCCCAGCGAACCGTCTTGACTTCCGTCCGGGGCGGAACAGGTTCGGGAGCATGCCAAGGGTACACCAGCGTAAGCATGGCGCCCTCGTTGTTAATCAATTCCGGATCGGTGATGTACGCAGTTCCAAGCCAGCCTTGGGAATGGCACACGCCGAGGCCCGGATGGATCGCCTGGGCGATGAAGCTCTCGCTGGCAACGGAACTTGGCGCCAGGAACCGGACGTCCGTGAGTTCGCCCGTCTCGGGATCACGAACGAGAGATCCCGGCGCCCACGAATCAAGCTCACCGACGACCGCCGCCCAGCAGTCGGCCTGCACATTCACGTTGTTGGCATAATCTTCACCGTGGTTCGAGACGAACACGGTGTAGCCGACTGGTACGGGAGTGTTGAGCCATCTGAGACGCACCTGCGCGGGCCCTTCCACCCGTGTCGCAACATCGGCGACTCCGTCCGTCGTATCATTGCCACCGCCGGGGACGAAGAGATCGGCTCCCTCCTCGCCTCGCAGGCCATCGTCGTTCGCGCCCCCGAAGAGCTGGTCATTGCCTGGACCGCCACGAAGTACATCGTTTCCCACTCCACCGTGCAGGATGTCGTCGCCGTCCTCCCCGAATAATTCATCGTCGCCGTCGCGGCCGAAAATCGCATCGTTGCCGCCACGCCCCAGCAGGAGGTTGTCTTGCTCGTTTCCGAAAATCCTGTCGTTGAACGGTGAACCATACACTCGGGTAAAGACTTCCGGTGTGTCGGTCACAACGGTCCGCCGCTCCGGTTGGGTCGCGATAATCGTGTTCGTCAAATCCACCGCCACCGCGTAATTCTCAAACCAATGTTGCTGAATTCCCGCGAAGTCGAGACCGTTCCTGTCGCCAGTCGGCTCTTCCACGATCTCGTCCCTTTCCTCGGCACCGCAACCCGGCGAGTCGGAAAAGAGATACCAATCCCAATGTGCTCCGCCCTCGATGATGTCGCTGCCGCATCCGCCGTCAAGGCGATCGCGTCCAGGGCCGCCGACCAGTCGGTCGTCGCCCAGTCCCCCAAAGAGCTGGTCCTCGCCGCTGCCGCCTTCCAGATAATCGTCTCCACCGCCCCCGTGAAGCAGGTCGTACCCTCGGTTTCCGAACAAAAAGTCGTCACCCGAGCCTCCGTACAAGTGAGTGGATTCCCTGGAGCCTGCCACTAACCACAGACTTTGCGTGGATTGTCGGGCATCGATATCGCCACCCCTTGTAATCTCGAACCTCCGCCGTTCGATATTCGCGAAAGACACATCGGCGAATGCGTTCCCGGCACCGATGACCCACCAGCGATCGTCAAACACCTCTTGATAGTACGCCGAATACGCATGCAGGGCATCGTTCCCGTCGCCACCATCGACGAGTTCGGCGGTCACGAGACTGTTGGCGTCCACGACAAGCAGATCGTCCCCGCTCCAGCCGTACAAACGGTTTCGTCCGCGACCGGCGCGAAGATGGTCGTTACCAGATCCGCCATGCAATTCCACGACAAAAGCTTCCTGCTCCCGCGTGTCCGCGACCCAGAGTATGTCGTCGCCTTCGTTGCCGTACACCCGTACCGCCGTGTCCAATTGAGAGAACCACCTCCGAGCCAGAGATACGTTGATTAGATCCGGCCCAGCACTGCCATCCACGACAAGGCTCCGGACACCCGCGGCGGCCAGCGGCTGCCCGCCTTCGATCAGGGCAACTTGGTTCACAGTCACGTGCCCCTGATCGTTGTAGCTGACGAACATCGAGCCGACAGTGTCGCTTTGAATGACGAGCAAACCGCTGCTCGGGGCGAAGCTGTGGCTGATCGCCAGCAGCGTGCGGTCTTCGAGTCGTTCCAGCGCCAGCCGCCGAAATCGCCGGCGGGCCGGCGAAGGAAACAGGACTTCACGTTGTGACGAGCCCAAACCGGGCCGGCTGGATCGGACACATTGACGACGCATCATGGCAAGCTCCTTTACAAGGAAACCCGACACGGGACCGATCGCGACGAGAACCGCCACGCCAACAGCAACCCACGCGAGCAGCACTCGCCATCCAAACCTGTCATGTCCCGCGCGGCCCAGTGACCACACGACCCAATGACTTCGTTTTAACCCTTATCTTATCCAGATGTTCGCTAGCCGAAAGTGTCTACCTGTTTTTTCTGGCAGAAGAGATTTCGCGAGACCGACCGGGGTAACGCCGCAAACCGCCTTGGTCTTGGCCCGCGCGGATGTTTGCGGCACCCCGTGCTGCTCAGGGAATCAATTGTCCGTTCGAAACAAGCAGCAGCGGTTTCGATTCCTGTACGCGGGCGAGTTCATCCCACACACGGTCCCAGGCTTCTTGCCACGCGACCGCGGAGGCTTCTGGCCTTCCGTTCCGCGCCGCCGGTGTGCTGCGACCGGGCAGCACCCGCGCGTCGGCGATGGCGCTGTCGGTAGACGGCCGGTGCGCCAGCTTCCGCAGGAGTTCTTGGCCCTCGCCAGACTCCCTAAGACGTTGCGGCGATCCGGCAACCGATGGCGAAGAAAACCGCATGACGGCGTCAGAAAACCGCCTGGCAGCGGGGGCCGCGTTGAGAGTCAGGATTGGTGAAAAAGCCGGGCTGCTTCCCTCGTGCTTCGGCAAGCCCTCGCCTTCGCCGCCGGCCGCCGCCGGTTGGCCGTTGATCCAGTTGACCACCATCAGTACGTCGAGGGCGGTCAACTGGTCGTCGCCCGAAACGTCGTACCAGTGAGGCGGGCAGTTGAGGGCCGACGGCGGGACGGGCAGTAGGCCGCTGGTTTGCGAGTTAATCAAGTTGATCGCCAGCAACACGTCCAGCGCCACCGCCTCGCCGC
>JAAYYU010000300.1 GCA_012515235.1 Candidatus Anammoximicrobium sp. | reverse complement strand
AGACGCGCCCTGTGCGTGCGCGACCTGCGAAATCTCTTGCTGCCTGCGAAATCATCCATCGTGCCAATAAAACAGGCAGGATCTTCTGCTTGGCGGACCCGGTTTTTCAAATCAACCGATTCCCTAACCAACGACGAATAAGCAGGTTAGGGCGATAAGGCTGCGGGGCCCGTTGTCGTCGGCACTGTCGTTGCTATGGAGAAGGCCAACCTTGGAGGCTCGCGGATCGACGTGTTGCGAGAATCGGGGCTGGTCCCAGGCAAGGTCGGACGATGTCTTCGCCGATTTGGCGGCGGGGGCGCAAATTCCTTCTGGTTTTTGGCTCGTGCAAAAAAGGAGAAACGGTACGTGACACCCAAAGAAGTTTTGGCATTGTGTCGGGAAAAGGACGTCAAGGCGGTGGACCTGCGGTTCATGGACTTTCCCGGTCTGTGGCAGCATTTCACGATCCCGGTGACGAAGCTGGACGAGGACATTTTTGAGGAAGGCTTGGGGTTTGACGGCTCCAGCATCCGCGGTTGGCAGGCGATCAACGAGAGCGACATGCTGGTCGTGCCGCAGCCGGATACGGCCTTTATCGATCCATTCACTCAGCTCACCACGCTGGTCCTGATCTGCAACATCCAGGACCCGATCACGCGGGAGGACTACAGCCGCGATCCGCGCAACGTGGCTCGCAAGTCGATCAACTACCTGAAGAGCACGGGCATTGCCGACATGGCCTATATTGGGCCGGAGGCGGAGTTCTTCATCTTCGACGACGTGCGGTTTGACCAGAAGGCGCAGTGCGGGTTTTACCATCTGGACAGCATTGAAGGCGAGTGGAACCGCGGCCGCGAAGAGAAACCGAATTTGGGATACAAGCTGCGTCACAAGGAGGGCTATTTCCCTGTGCCCCCCTCGGATCAACTGATGGACATCCGCAACGAGATGATGCAGACGATGATCGATTGCGGCCTGGACGTGGAAGCCCAGCACCACGAAGTGGCGACCGCTGGCCAGTCGGAAATCGACTTGCGGTTCCAGGAACTGGTGCGGATGGCCGATTCGTTGTTGATCTTCAAGTACATCATCAAAAACGTCGCCAAGAAGTACGGCAAGACCGTGACGTTTATGCCCAAGCCCATGTTCGGCGACAACGGCAGCGGCATGCACACGCACTTTTCGTTCTGGAGGGATGGCGAGCCGCTGTTTGCGGGCAGCGGGTACGCCGGGCTGAGCGAGATGGCCTTGTACGCCATCGGCGGCGTGTTAAAGCACGCGGGGGCGTTATGTGCCCTGACGAATCCGACGACCAACAGCTACAAGCGATTGGTTCCAGGCTACGAGGCGCCGGTGAATCTGGCCTATTCCCAGCGTAATCGTTCGGCGGCTTGCCGGATTCCGATGTACAGTCCGAGCCCCAAGGCCAAGCGGATCGAGTACCGCTGTCCGGATCCGAGCTGCAATCCGTACCTGGCGTTTTCCGCCATCGTCATGGCGGCGATCGACGGGATCCAGAACAAGATCCATCCCGGCGATCCGCTGGACAAGGACATCTACGACCTGCCGCCGGAAGAGGCGGCGGCGGTGCCCAAGACTCCCGGCTCGCTGGACGCCGCGCTGGACGCTTTGGAAGCCGATCACGAGTTCCTGTTGCGCGGCGACGTGTTCACCCAGGATGTGATCAAGACCTGGATCAAGTACAAGCGGCTGAACGAAGCGGACGCCGTGCGTCTGCGCCCGCATCCTTACGAGTTCTGCTTGTACTATGACATTTAGCGGCGGTTGACTCGAAACAAGCCCGCGGTCTCTTGCCGGGCCGGGCTTCTCGCGGTGCTTCCTGCTGCGGCGACTGCCGGGCCGGTATTTCAAGATACCGGCCCGGCTTTTTTTTGAGGGGAAGTGCGCAGGCGTCTTGGTGCGTGAATCACCCGTCGGAATTGGGAGGGCGTCTACGAGGCGGCGCAAATCGACGCTATACTGCGGACACCGAGGGGAGACCACCGATGCGTGTTGGCTTGTTTATTCCCTGTTACATCGACCAGTTGTTCCCGGACGTCGGGTTTGCCACCATCGAGGTTCTGGAGAAGCACGGGGTCGAAATCGAGTTTCCGCGCCGGCAGACGTGCTGTGGCCAGCCGATGGCGAACACGGGCTGCCGGGACGACACGCGGCCGCTGGCCCTGAAATTCCTGGAGATCTTCCGGGACTATCCGTATGTCGTGTGTCCGTCGGGCAGTTGCGTGTCGATGGTGCGTCACCACTACGACGAGTACCTTGCCGGCCGGCCGGGATTCGAGGAGCTGAAGCGAAAGACGTTCGAGTTGTGCGAGTTCCTCACCGACGTGCTGAAGGTCGAGCGGATCGAAGGCCGGTTTCCGTACCGTGTGGGGCTGCACAACAGCTGCCACGGGCATCGCTTTCTGCGGTTGGGCCAGCCCAGTGAAATCGTCGCGCCGCCGTTCAACAAGGTTCGCCAACTTCTCGCGTCGCTGGAGGGCATCCAGTTGACGGAATTGAGCCGCCCCGACGAGTGCTGCGGCTTTGGCGGGACGTTTGCCGTGAACGAGGAAGCGGTCTCCACGCGGATGGGCCTGGACCGCTTGGCCGACCACGAACAGGCGGGCACGGAGGTGCTGACGGCGGCCGACATGTCCTGTTTGATGCACCTGGACGGCCTGATTCGCCGCGATGGGAAGGGAATTCACGTGATGCACGTGGCTCAGATTTTCGCAGGACGGCAGCCGCCTGTTTAACCGCGACCCCACGGGGGCCGCGCGGGCAGGCGGTCTGCAGCACGCGGCCGGTCGGGACGCGGTCAAACGCGGCGGCGCGGATCGCTGAGACGGAAACGGCTGGGAGTGTGACTCATGACGAGAGCGACCAAGGGCAATCACGCCGCTCGGGCTGCGGAGTTCATCGCCAACGCCGAGCGCACGCAGTGGCACGATCAGGCGTTGTGGTTCGTACGCGCCAAACGGGACAAAGCGGCGCGGTCCGTCCCCGAATGGGAGCGGTTGCGCGAACTGGCTTCGCAGATCAAGCTGCACACGCTGGCGCGGCTTCCCGAATACTTGGAGCAATTCGAGGAGCAGGCGACCCGCAAGGGGGCGCGGGTGCATTGGGCCCGTGACGCCGAGGATCACAACCGGATCGTGCTGCAGATCCTGCAGGACAACCGCGTGCAGCGGATGGTCAAGAGCAAGTCCATGCTCACCGAAGAATGCCACCTGAACCCGTACCTGCAGGGGCATGGCATCGAGGTCGTCGACACCGACCTGGGCGAACGGATCGTCCAGTTGCTCGACAAGCCGCCCAGTCACATCGTCCTGCCGGCGATCCACATCAAGAAGGAGGAAGTCGGCGAACTGTTCCATCGGGTCCTGGGCACTCAGCAGGGCGCGACGGATCCCAAGTACCTGGCGGAGGCCGCTCGGGCGCATCTGCGGGACAAGTTCATGAAGGCCGACGCCGGGATCACGGGCGTGAACTTTGCCGTCGCCGAGACCGGCGGGCTGGTCGTTTGCACCAACGAAGGCAACGCCGACTTGGGGATCTCGCTGCCGAGTCTGCACATCGCCTGCCTGGGCATCGAGAAACTGATTCCGCGAGCGCGGGACCTGGCCGTCTTCCTGCGGCTGCTGTCGCGTTCGGCCACGGGCCAGCCGATCACGGCCTATACCTCGCACTTCCACGGCCCCCGTCCCGGCGGCCAACTGCACATTGTGCTGGTGGACAACGGCCGCAGCCGCATTCGGCAGAATCCGCTGTTTCGCGAATCGCTCAAGTGCATCCGCTGCGGCGCGTGCCTGAACACGTGCCCGGTCTACCGCCGCAGCGGCGGCTACAGTTATCAGAACACGATTCCCGGCCCGATCGGCTCGGTGCTGGGGCCGCTGCGAGACCCCAAGTTCAACTACAGCCTGCCGTATGCCTGCAGTCTGTGCGGTTCCTGTACCGAAGTCTGTCCCGTCAAGGTTCCGCTCCATCATCAGTTGTTCACCTGGCGGGGAGAAATCGTGCGCGATCGCCTGTTGCCCTGGCAGAAGCGGCTGGCGATGAAGGTGGCCGGCGTTGTGCTGGGCAGGAACTGGCTGTACCGTTTGTCTGGCAAGCTGGCCCGCTGGGTCCTGCCCTTTCTCCCGCGACTGCTGATCTACAACCGGCTGAACGCCTGGGGCAAGCACCGCGAGCTGCCGGTTTTTCCCAAGCATAGTTTCCGCGAATCGTACGAGAAGAAACATGGCCGCAAGCAGCAAGGCTGAAATCCTGAAACACCTGCGCAGCACGCAACTGGAGCCCGTCGAGCTTCCCGAACTCGACGAACCATGGACGACGTACCAGGATCGCGCGGAGCAGTTCGCTGAAGTCTTGCAGGCGGTGGGCGGCCGAGCCGTGCGCGCAGGCAACTTGGACGAAGTGAACCGCGAACTGGACCAACTGCCGGCTTATGCACAGGCAACGAAGGTCTGCTCGCTGGTGGACGGCATCCGCAAAGCCAACGTGCAGATGGCGGACGTCGCCGACCCGCACGAATTGGAAGACGTGGATTTCCTCGTGGCGCCGGGCCAGTTTGGCGTGGCGGAAAACGCCGCGGTTTGGGTCACGGATCAAGGCCTGCGCCACCGCGTGCTGTACTTCCTCGCCCAGCACCTGGCCCTGGTCCTGCCGGTCGCCGAATTGGTGGACAACATGGATCAAGCCTATCAGCGGCTGTCCTTTGCCGAGCCCGGCTTCGGCCTGTTCCTGTCGGGACCTTCGAAGACAGCCGACATCGAACAGGCGTTGGTAATCGGCGCCCACGGAGCGCGGTCGCTGACGGTGTTCCTGGTCTGAACAGCCTCGCCGGAAGGCCACGTGGCCTGGCTCGCAGTCGATCCGCTCGCAGTCGATCCGGCGTTTCCTGGACCGCCGTTTCCGCCCGCGGGTGATTGGCTGCGTCAAAAAGGCTGGACGGGGCCCCCGCGCAGCGTCTCTGAAGGCGAAAAGCGGCTTGGCGATGGCCGGCAATCGGCGGTCGGCCGCGGGCGATTCCGGGGCGTTTTAGGACCTCGACGGCCTCAGCGAGTTCCCCCACTTGGCGTTGACGCGAAACGTGCGAGCCATAATCATAGGTTGATTGTCTCGGTAAATTGTGGACACGTTGCGGTTTGACGCCTCTCGTAGCGGCGTTTGGCCGGCGTGTCGTCCGCTGGAGAAAGAATTCACATGATTCAGATCAAGTTTCCCGATGGAAGTGTCAAGGAGTATCCCGATCAGGCCACCGCGATGGATGTCGCCCAATCGATCGGCTCGCGTTTGGCAGGGGCCGTCGTAGCGGCGGAAGTCGCCGGCCAAGTCTGCGACGCCATCCGGCCGCTGACGGAGCTGTGCCCGTCCCAGCCGATCCCGTTGCGATTGTTGACGGAGAAAGATCCGCCGTCGCTGGGCGTGATGCGCCATTCGTGCGCCCACGTCATGGCGCGGGCCGTGATGCGGCTGTTTCCCGGCGTGTCGCTGGCCTTTGGTCCCACGATCGCCAACGGCTTCTATTACGACTTTGACCTGGAGCACAAGCTGAACGAAGAGGACTTTCCCAAGATCGAAGCCGAGATGCAGCGGATCATCAAGGAGGCGGAGCCGTTTGAGCGGTTCCTGCTGCCGCGGGACAAGGCCGTCGAACTGTGCCGGGATCTGAATCAAGCCTTGAAGGTGGAACACATCTCGACGGGCCTCGGCGAGCATGCCGAGATGAGCTTCTACCGCCAGGGCGAGTTTGTCGATTTGTGCCGCGGTCCGCATGTGCCACATGCCGGCAAGATCAAGGCGTTCAAGGTCCTGAACGTCGCCGGCACGTACTGGAAGGGCGACGCCCGCAACCGGCAGTTGCAGCGACTGTACGGCACGGCCTGGTTCAGCAAACAGGACCTCGACCAGTACCTGGAACAGTTGGAGGAAGCCAAACGCCGCGACCACCGCGTGCTGGGCAAGAAGCTGAAGCTGTTCAGCATCGAGCCCGACGTCGGGGCGGGGCTGTGTCTGTGGCTGCCCAAGGGTGCCGCCGTGCGCGCGATCCTGGAGCGTTTCATCATGCACGAACTGCTGGCCCGCGGCTATCAGCCCGTCTACTCGCCCCACATCGGCCGCGTGGACCTGTACGAGACCAGCGGCCATTTCCCCTACTATCGCGATTCCCAGTTCGCGCCGATCTTCCACCACGACGCGGGGCAACTCGTCGACTTTCTTCTCCGCCGGCTGGAGATCCTGCCGGCGACGCCGCCGGCCGGAGCCGACGAGCAGGAGCGGACGTTGCTGCAGGCGGCCAAGCTGATGGGCTTCGACGCGGCCCAGGCCGGCTATCGGCCGGAGGCCCCGGTCGCCGATCGCCTTCGGGCGCTGCACGACTGGCAGCGCACCCAGGAGCGGTACTTGCTGCGGCCCATGAACTGCCCGCACCACGTGCAGATGTACAAGTCGGAACCGCGCAGCTACCGCGACTTGCCCGTGCGGCTGGCCGAGTTCGGCACGGTGTATCGCCACGAACAGACGGGCGAGTTGAACGGGATGCTGCGGGTCCGCGGCCTGACGCAGGACGATGCGCACCTGTTCTGCACGCCGGAACAGGTTGAAGACGAATTCCGGGCGACGCTGGATTTGACCCGCTTCGTGCTGGAAAGCGTCGGGCTCAAGGACTATCGGGTCCAACTCTCGTTGCGCGATCCGAACAGCGACAAGTACGTGGGCAGCGTGGAGAACTGGCAGAAGGCGGAAGCGGCGTTGCGCAAGGTGCTGGGGGAATCGGGCCTGCAGTTCGAGGAGCGGCTGGGCGAGGCCGCTTTCTACGGCCCCAAGGCCGACTTCATGGTCCGCGATTGCATCGGCCGCCAATGGCAGCTGGGCACGGTCCAATTGGATTACAACCTGCCCGAGCGTTTCCAGCTCGAGTACATCGGCGCGGACAACCGGCCGCACCAGCCGGTGATGATCCACCGGGCTCCGTTCGGCTCGCTGGAGCGGTTCGTGGGCGTGCTGATCGAGCATTTCGCGGGGGCGTTTCCTCTCTGGTTGGCGCCCGAGCAGGTCCGCGTCCTGCCGCTGAGCGAGAAGACGAACGATTACGGCCAACAGATCAAACAGCGGCTGTCGGAGGCGGGCTTCCGCGTCACGGCCGACTATCGCAGCGCCAAGGTGCAGGCCAAGATCCGGGAGGCTCAGGTGGAGTTGGTCCCGTACATGGTGGTCGTCGGCCCGCGCGAAGCCGAGGCCGGCGCGGTCGCCTTGCGCGACCGCCTCGACGGCGACCTGGGAGCCATGCCGCTGGAAACCGCAATCGCCCGCCTCCGCGACGAGGTGGATCAGAAGACCATCCGCCAGGTCGCCGCCAGCAAATTCGCCGCCGTGGACGAAGGCGGCGGCGAGGCGCACGCGTATTGAACGGACTCGCGACGCCGCGTTGACGCAGCCCGGCTTTTTCGGAAAAGCCGGGCTGCCGAGCACCCGCGCCGGCGATTCCGGCTACAATGAGCGACGTGCGTCTCGCGCGCCGGAATCGCGGGTCGTGAGCGGCCGGGCGCCAGCTCCCGGCGGCGAAGCCACCGGCGGCTGGTGCCGTACCGCTCTCGACGGAACCCCAACCCTGGGGCTGGGAGACGCCTTGGCCCCGAATCCACCATCCCTCTGCAAAGGACGCTGCCATGTCCCGTTTGTCCCGCCGTTCGTTTCTGAAAGCTTCTACGATCGCCGCCGGGTTGACCGTGATCCCCGGACGTTCCACCTACGCTCAAGGCCAATCGGCGGCCACCAGCTATGCCGCCAACGAGAAACTGAACATTGCCGGCATCGGCGTCGGCGGGCGTGGCGGCGGACACGTCGAACCGTCGCTGCAGGAGAACCTGGTGGCGGTCTGCGATACGGCCCAAGGCGCGGTGGACGGCTGCCTGCGGCGCGTCGAACGGTTTTACAAGGATCAAAACGCGAACAAGCCGCTGCCCGCCCAGTTCAGCGACTACCGCGAGCTGTTCGACAAGCTGGGCCGACAGATCGACGCCGTCTTCGTCGCCACGCCGGACCACCATCACGCGCCGGCCTCGCTGCTGGCCATGCGTTCCGGCAAACACGTGTACTGCGAGAAGCCCCTGACGCACGACATCGACGAAGCGCGGCAGATGACGCTGGCGGCCCGCGAGCACAAGGTCGCGACGCAACTGGGCAATCAGGGCCGCGCTACAGAAGGCTGGCGGCTGTTGTGCGAGATCATCTGGGCCGGCATGATCGGCCACGTGACAGAAGTCCACGTGTGGACCGACCGGCCGGGGATTGCCAGCCGTTTCTGGTGGCCGCAGGGCGGCTCACGGCCGGCCGGTGCGGACCCGGTGCCCGCCGGCCTGAACTGGGACGTCTGGCTCGGCCCCGCGCCCGAGCGGCCCTATCTGGAGGTTCACAAGGAAGGCAAGTTCCAAGGCAAACGCGTCTACACGCCGTTCGTCTGGCGCGGCTGGTGGGACTTCGGCACGGGCGCCCTGGGCGACATTGGCTGCCACGCGATCAGCGGGATCTTCTCCGCGCTGAAGATCGAGCACGCCGCCGCCACGTGGCTGGTCAAGGATTCCGGGGATACGACCGACGAGATGTTCCCCAGTTCCTCGATCATCGGCTGGGAGATTCCCGAACGGAACACGATGCCGGCCTGCAAGCTATTCTGGTACGACGGCGGCTGCTACCCGCCGCGCGAAGTGGGCGAACTGGCGGAGGGCAAGGAGTATGCGGACAACGGCGCGATCGTGGTCGGCGAGAAGGGCAAGCTGACCCTGCACGGCGGCACCCCGCGGCTGCTGCCGGAAGAGAAGATGAAGGATTTTCAGAAGCCCGCGCCGCTGATCCCGCGTTGCGATAGCGACCATTTCCGCGAATGGGTCGCGGCCTGCAAGGGCGGCCAGCCCGCGTTCTCGAACTTCGACCACGCCGGCCCGCTGACCGAGTTCGTCCTGCTGGGCAACCTGGCCCTCCGCGCCGGCCTCGGCCAGCGCGTCGAGTGGGACGGACCGAACCTGCGGTGTGTCAATCTGCCGGACTTGAACCACTACGTCAAGCGCGAATACCGTCGGGGCTGGACGCGGTGAGCGGAATCCGCTGACGGCGGCAGCGCGAGGCACTTGCCGAGCCGGGTCCGGTCGTCGAGGAGCATGCGGGCCGAGGGAGCGTCCCTGTTCTTGCCCCTGCCCCCTTGGCGGTGCGTGTTACGCCGGCCGCGGGAAAGCCGGGTGAACGCCGGGCAGCGGAACGTCCGCTTTCAGTTCGCGGACGCGACGTTCGATTCCTTGCAGAACGACGTAGTCGCTGGGGTGCGGTGATTCGAAGGCCGGGCGCAGGACGATCGGCACGTCGTCCATACGGTACACGGTCCCGGCCACGTTGATCCCGTAGGCGGCGACGGTGAACGAAACCGTGGCCGCTCGCGTGGTGGGCGTTTCCTTGGGGTCCATGGCGATGTACGGAATGCGTTTCAAATGCTCGCGCGCGGGCTCGCTGAAATTGGCCAGCGGATCGCTGGCGACGATCAGCGCAGCGTCGGCTTCGCCACGGGCCAGGACGTCCGAAGCGGTGTACTCGCCGGGATTGAAACGCGGATATCCTCGGCTCAGGTTGACGCCGAACGGAAAACCGGTCCGCCACGTGACGACGTTGTCTGCCCCGGATACGTTGCCGTGCCCGCGATTGGCCCGGACGACGAAACGCGTGTACTTGTTCAGGTCCCGCGCCAAGGCCAGCAGCGCCTCGGTGTTGGCGTGTTTGCCGCGGGTCATGGTCAGCCCCATGCCGAAGAAGATCACCCCGAACTTCGCGGCCTTCATGCGATTCATCAAATCCTGCCAGACGGACAAGGGCTGGCCCGTGTCGCGTTCCACTTGCCGGGCGTCCAACGAGATGCCTTGGGCCAACGCCCGCAGCGTCCACAACGCCTCGAAGTCGCCGCGCGGCCGAATCTGGATAAACTGGTCCGCCGTTCGCGCCGACCTGGTCTTCCGCACGTCGACCAGCACGCAGTACCGGTCCTTCCGGCCGCCCGGCACGAACAGACCCTTGGGCATCAGGCTGTAACGCGTAAAGTGCCGGGGGTGGCTTTCGGCGGGATTGGCGCCCCAGAAGATAATCAAATCGCCGCGGTTGCGGATCTCGCCCAGCGACGCGGTGACCTCGCCGACGCCCTGGAAAGCCATCCCAGACGGACCGTGGCAGACGCTGGTCGTCGTGTCCACGCTGGCGCCGATCCAGTCGCCGATGGCGACGATGACCCGCTGCGACTCCACCGTCGTGTCGCTCATGCCGTAGATCAGCGGGTACTTGGCGCCGGCCAGAATCTGAGCAGCCCTCTCGATCCCCTCTTCCACCGTCGCCGGTCGGCCTGCGAGGTAGCACGCCGCGCGGTCTGCGATCTCGTGATTCAGAAACCACGACGTACCCAACGCGCACGCCCGCCTGGCCGCAACGATCTTCGTGCCGTCCACGTGAAGTTCAATGTCGTCGCAGACGCAGCCGCAAAACGTACAGACCGCGTCCTTGACAATCTTCACTGCGCCGCCGGCCGGTTTGGCTGTCTCGCTGGAGGTGGTCATGGGTCATCCGCCCGGATTCAGGGCCTGTTGCCACCGAGGTACACGGCTCTCGCCACAGCCACCGCTTGTCGGCTCGTGATCGGTCATTTCCGATTCCTGCTCCCTGATGACCGCTCACCGACCGAAATCCTCTCCAGTTCCACGTCCAGCCCTTTGCTGGTGGGCATTCCGGAGCCGTGCGTGTCGGGGCCCATCAGCCGGCTGGACAGATCGCCGTAAGCGATGAACAGCAGTCCCGGCGGCAGTTCGTCCGGCTTCGCTGCGGCCACGGCGACTTCGACGCGACCGTGCGGGCTGGTCATGCGAACCCGCTCACCTTCCGTCAAGCCCAATTGCTGCATGTCGTGGGGGGACACCAGCAGGGTCTGGATTTCCGACTGATAAGACTCGCCAAATTTCCCCTCGCTGATGCCGCTGCCCTGCCTGCTCGTCCGGCCGGGAATCAGAACAAACGATGCGCCCATGTTGCGGAGCCTCTTTTTCAGCAGGACTGCGGGACAGGCAGCAGTAACCAAATATACGAGGACGGCGTCGCGGAGGCAATCATGGCTCCACGCTGGCGAGCAGCGTGGTGGCCGCGGAGATCGCGGGCGCGGGGCGGCGGCTGGTTTTGAACATGGCTCCACGCTGGCGAGCAGCGTGGGGGCCGGCAACTCGTCGGCCCGCACGGGTGCCACGGTCAGGGCGATCAGACCGAGGGCGAGGCGACAGGCGGGCTCGTTGCGGCCAAGCCGCCTAAGGAGCCTCGCAGCCCCCCGCCGTGTATCCGTACCGCTGCAGGTGCGGCAGCCAGCGGTCGGTGACGGCGGCTTGCTGCTGTGCGGTCAGTTGATAGCGGCTGGAGCGGTAGTCCTGACGCTGTCCGAAATAGTCTCTGACCGCCGGCGCGAGCGGGGCGAAATCGCCCAGGTCCAAGTGCGCGTAGACGCGCTCCAGTTGGCCGATCGGGTCCTGGATGACGTCCTCGTAGCGGACGTCGCAGATCCGCCGGGGATCGACCGCGTCGCGCGTGGCGTGGAATCGCTCGTACATCCGGCAGAACGTGGACAGCACCCGCTCGTCAAGCGCCGCGTAGGTCGGTTGTTGATAACTCTGCGCGGCAAACAGCGACTTCCAGAGCTTGACCGTCGAGGGGAATACGGCGTACGGATCGCGTACGAGGTGCAGGTAACGCGCGCGGGGGAACAGCTGTTCGAGCACCGGCAAGCGGAAGGTGTGCGTCGGCGACTTCAGCACGAGCCGGCCCTCTCGCTTCCAGATCAGGCGGCGGAGAAATCCTGTCAGGGTCTGCTGCCAGCGGATGAGTTCTGCGGAACTCAGTCCTTCCAGCGCGTAGTACGCATCGAAGGCGGGCGGCTCGTTGGGAAAAGCGATGCTCAGATACGGACTGGGCGCGCCCAGTGCCAGCAGGGCGAATTCATCTTCTTGCGGCAGGTCCCAGCGGACGGGCATCTGGTCCGCGAGGCGGTTTTTCGGCAGCAGGAAGCCGATGCTGGGTTTCAGCCAGCGCTCGCTGATCAGGAAATGACGGGGCACGAAGCACTCGTAATTGGTTGGGCAGCGATGCCGCGGATCCAGGGCCAGCAACTCGTGCAGCAGCGTTGTGCCCGTCCGCCAATGGCCGATGACAAACAGCGGATCGTCCGCCAAGGCGACGCGCGCCACGGTGCGGGCCAACAGCAGATCTTGCAGGCCGCCCAAGACCGAGTTGAACAGGCCGCAACTGAGATCGCAGGCACACGCCGGCAGGGACCTGAACGGGACGCGGAACCGGTGGCCAGCCAGCAACCGCCAGAGCCCGACGCATCCGCACCCCATCCAGACGACGCCCGTCTTCCAGGAAACCGGCGGAACGGCGTTGCGAGGCGACTGGGTTGAATTCATCATCCGGTCCTCAATGCGGCCGGTGGCCGCCCCCTGGCAGCACGGCTGGCCAAAGCCGTCCAGCGGCCCCCGGAAACCCGGCTCCAGACGCGCACGGGCGGTCCACGTCGCCGCCCCAACAGTTTTCCCAAACGGTTTTTACGTTATCCGGAGTTTCGGCGAACGCTGCAACCGGGGGCACGTCCCTTGTGTCCGGCCACAGTGGCAACGATAATCCACCAACGCCGGTCATGCCTCCGAATTGGGCGAGAGGCGGCAAACGCGTGAGAGGATGCCCGATGCACACCGAGATGAATGTAGCGGCTGATCAGCCGACCCAGAGTTCGAATGCTTCCGGAACTTCGCGGACTGCGGACCGCGCGGCCCTGACCGCCGCGGGGGATCGCAGCGCCGTCCAGCGACTGACGGCGCACTTGAGCCGCGACCGGATCGTCCGCCTGGCGCTGCTCTTCCTGGACAACATGCCGGACGTGCACCTGAAGGATCTGCACGTGGACGCGATGGACGACCAGCGGCGGATGCGGGTGGGCGGCCACGAATTGTTCAACTTCGGTTCCGACAGCTTCTTGGGACTGGACCGGCATCCGGCGGTCCAACAGGCTCTGGTCGAAGCCACCGGCCGCTGGGGCACCCACAACGGCGCGTCGCGCGCGTTCTGCAGCGTCCGACTGTGTGAAGAGGCCGAGTATCGGCTGGCCCGCTGGCTGGGCGTTGAAGACACGTTGATTTTCCCCAGCGTCACGCTGGCCAATGTCGGACTGATCCCCGCCGTTGCCGCCAAAGGCGACTTACTGGTCGTCGACCGCCAATCGCACGACACGATCCACCAGGCCGCCAAGATCGCCGCCGCCGACGGCGCGGAGTTGCAGGAGGTCCATCCGCTGTGCGCCGAGTCTCTGGAACGCATCCTGGAAAAGTCGTCGGCCAAGAACCGGGTCGTCGCCGTGGACGGGGTGTACAGCATGACGGGCAGGATCCCGCCGTTGAGGCAGATCGACGAAGTGACGCGGCGCCACGGCGGGGTGCTGTACGTGGACGACGCCCACGGCACGGCGGTCGTCGGACCGGGCGGCCGGGGCGCGGCCTATCAGAGCCTGGGGGGACTGGACCAGGTGCTGATGGTCGGCTCGCTGTCCAAAGCCTTCTCCTGCATGGGCGCGTTTGTCACCTGCAACTCGAAGTTGAAGCGGGTGTTGAAACTACGTTCCAGTACGTTCATCTTCGGCGGGCCGGTGCCGCCGCCTTATCTGGCCGCCGTGTGCGCCGTCTGCGACATCCTGGAGTCGCCGGAGTACGACCGCCTGCTGGGCCGCCTGCAGAACCACCTGCAACGGGTGACCGCCGCCGTTCGCGCGCTGGGCTTGACGATCCTCGGCGGCGAAGCGCCGATCGTGTCGGTGGTGATCGGCGATATCGAACAGACGCTGCAGGCCGGCAGGTGGCTGTTTGATCGCGGCTACTACGTCCAGTCGGCCACTTTCCCGGCGGTGCCCTTGAACGCCGGTCTGCTGCGGATTCTGGTGAATGCGAATCACTCGGATCAGGCGATCGAAGGCCTGCTGGCCGCGCTGGCCGAAATGAAGGAACACTTCCAACTGGGAGGCCAGCCCGTGTCGAAGCGGGACTTGCAGGAGATGCGTGAGGGGGGCTTGGCCAAGTAGAAGGATGCGGCAAACCGCGCAGACGTGCGCGGAAGTGCGGACAGAACGGCACGGCTCGGAGAGCCATGCTCCGGGGAAGTGCAAAAAGCAGCGCGCGTTTCGCGCAGCTGCGGTCTGAGGAGGCCCATGATGGCTTGGATGTACCTGTTGATTGCCGCTCTGTTCGAGGTCGCTTGGGCCGTAGGCATGAAGTACTCGCACGGCTTCACCCGCCTCTGGCCCACCGTGTACACCGTTGTCGCCAGCCTTGTCAGCTTCGTGCTCCTGGCCCAGGCCACCAAGACGCTGCCGTTGGGCACCAGCTATGCCGTCTGGACCGGCATCGGCGCCGCCGGGACCGCCGCGATGGGCATTCTCTGGTTTGGCGAATCCTCCAACCCTGCCCGCTTGATCTGCATCGCCCTGATCGTGGCTGGCGTTACCGGCTTGAAGCTGAACGCCTCCGACGCGCCCCCAGATCGGCAACCGCCCGGCGTGGAGGAAAGGTTGAGCGAGGAAGCCTGAGACCCGCAGGAAACAGACGCCAGAAACCGCCAATCGCCGAAATCCGACCGGCGATCCGCTCGCCAGCCCACCCCCGCCCCCCTCGTCCCGCCTCCCTCCTTCTTCGTCCTCCTTCTTCGTCCTTGGTCCTTCTTCCTTCGTCCTTTATCCTTCCCCCCTCTCGCTTTCTTCCATTTCCGGATAGCGGCTCAAGATGCGGGCGGCCAGGCGCGGGGGCAGCAGTCGGGCCAGCCGCACTTCCAGTGCGGTCCACCAGGGAAACCAGTATTCGGCGCGGCCGCGCTGGATGGCCCACGCGATCCGCAACGCGGCCTCGTCGGCGGTGACCAGGCCGCGCAGCGTGGCCCGTTCCTCGTCGGTGATCATGGGCGTGTCGACGTAGCCGGGGCAAACGGCGGTCACGCCGATCCCTGTCTTCCAGAGATCGGCCCGCAGGCTCTGTAGCAGCGTGACGACGCCTTGCTTGCTGGCACAGTAGGCCGCGGCGCCCGGCAATCCGATCATGCCGCCCACACTGGAGACGGCTGCCAGATGCCCGCGCCGGCGGCGGACCATGCCGGGCAGCACGGCGCCCAGCGCGTAGACCACGCCCAGCAGATTGGTCGTCAGGACCAACTCGGCGCGCTCCGCGTCGAATTCGCGCGCCGCCGTCTTGCGATACACGCCGGCGTTGGCGATCAGTACGTCGCAGGGGCCCAGCGCGGACTCCAGGCTCGCCACGGCCTGGAACACCTGCTCGCGCACCGTGACGTCGGCCGCCGACCACGCCGCACGGCCGCCGCGCACAGCGATCGCCGCGGTCAACTCCTGCAAGCGGTCTGCGCGGCGGGCGACCAGGCCCACGCGGGCGCCGCACGCGGACAGAGACTCGACCAAGGCCCGCCCGATCCCGCTGGATGCGCCCGTGACGATCACGCACTTGTCCCGCCAAAATGCCGCTGACAGCTTCACCACATGCCTCCCAGACTCAACTCCCGTCCGCCCTCCCCAACGCCCGATCCGCCGCATCGCGGAGCCTGTTGACAAACGAAAACGGGCTTTGAGCTGCGCCGGAGAACCTCCAGGCAGACCGATCGCCGCGACGGGTCCGTGGACCGTTTTTCGACAGGCTGCTAGGGTTGAGCCGCGAACGCCAACACCTTTCCGTTTTCCAGACTGACGAAAATGCGCCCTTGATGATCGATGGCCGTGCCGCCCTTGACGACGGGACCCGGCAGTGGTTCCAGCCAGAGCTCGTCGCCGGTGTCCAATCGCAGGGCGGCCAGGAACGACGAATCGCGGGCGTCGTCGCCGGTGTGTCCCGCCGCCAGCAGCGTTTGCGATCCGACGATGAAACTGTTGAAGCGGCGCTGTGTCGGCTGTTGCCAAATCGTCTCCAGTTTCTGGCCGCGACGCCACTGCAGACCCCAGCGGGACAGCGGCTTGGCGGGCCGCTGGGCGCCCGGCGGCAACGGCGGCAGCAGCATCAAACGGCTCTGCCAGCTGCCTTCGTACGAGCAGTCGTAAGACAGCCAGCGGCCGTCGCCCAGGCGGCTGTCCAGCGGCAGGTACTTGCCGTAGTCGGGGTAATACGCATAGAAGGCCGTGTGGAACGCAGAGGCAGGCTGGTCCACGGGTTCGTTCAAACACTTGCCGGTGGCCAGATCGTAGCGAGCTTCCTCGTGAACGCCGCCGCCGAGAAACCGGAGTTCCTCGCCGCGCAGAGACAACTCGCCCTGCACGCTCACGCCGTGGTCGACCTCCTCGGACGTGGTCCCGGACGTGTCGTTGTGCCATTTCACCCGGCCCGAGGCCGCGTCCAACGCGTAGACGTGCGTTCCGTCGAAGTGCGAGATGCCGGCCGCGGCGTACACCACGCCGCCACGGACCACGACGCCGCCGGAGACCGGCCAGGTGGACATCAGTTTTCCGTACACGGGGATCCAGCGGTCGACGGGCGCCGCGCGGAACGTCCACAGCGGGCGGCCCGTCGCCGCCTCGAAAGCGTACACTCGACCGTCGGCCGAGCCGACGAACAGACGTCCGTCTTCCAGCGCCGGCGGCAGGTAGATCGCGCCGCCCGTGTAAGCCTGCCACTGCGGCCGGCCGTCGGCGGCGTCCACCGCGTGGAGCACGCCGTTGCGGTCGCCAAAGAAGACCCTGCCTCCCGCCGCGATCGGGGCCGTGGGAAAACCGCCCCCCGGAACGGCCACGGCCCACCGCGGCGACACGCGCGGCGGAACGGTCGCCGCCGTTTTCGCCGAGCGTTCGTTGTCGCCCTGATAAGCCGGCCAGTCGCCGGGTTCGGCGGGGAACGGCCGAACAGCCTGGAAATCGGCCGCCTGGACCAACCGTGAATCGTCCAGTCGGGGCCGGAAGTCGAAATCCCCGGCCGGCGCCAGGCAGACGTGGCCGTACAGCGACAATTGGCAGCCGCACATCCACGGGCCCCAGTACAAATGGCCGTCGGAGATGATCACGCCGTCCTGGCACGGCGGCCGCATCGGCGCCATGTGGTGCGTGCGATTCGTCCCAGTGGCGAACCGCACCGTGCCCTCGTTGGCGCGGTAGAAAATGCTGTCCACGCTGCCGGTGGCACGCGTGCAAGCCCGCCGCTTTGGCAGTTTGGCCAGCACCTCGCCCGTTTCGTAGGCGAACTTGAACCCGGTCTCCGGCACCCCGTCGGAGCCGCCGTTTTGCGGGCCGGCCGCGTAGACCCCGTCGTCGCGCAGCACCAGCAGCAGATTGCCGTGATCCTTCTGCCACAGCAACTGGCCGTCCTCGATCCGCGCCGTCACCAGCCGGCTGCGCTGCGGACCTGCAAAGAACAGGTACTTGCCGAAGACCTTCAGGTACGTCGTCGTCGAGTACCCGGTGACGTAATGCTGCGCCCGCCCGTTGGGGCCGATGGCCGCCAGCAGGTCGGCATCCGAGTTCCGCCATTGCACGCTGCCCGTCGCGGCGTCCAGGCAGCCCAGTTGTTTTTCGGGAACGTAGAAGTAGATTCGGCCCGCTGCCAGGCACACGCCGCGAGCGTCGACGTAGTCCGCTTCGCGGTGGCTCCAGAGCACCTTTCTGCGGGCCGTGTCGATCGCCAGGAACGTGCGGCCAAAGCCGAAATTCGTCCTGGGGTCGCGATAGTCGTGCCCGTCCCACATGCCCCACGGCCAGTGCCCCAAGCCGGGCGTCTGCGACCGCTGTGTGCTGATTGGCGTCTCCCGGCCGCCGACCAGCGCGTACAGGACGCCGTCCACCAGGGCCATCCACTTCCAGACGGGCCCGTCGGAAACGCCCTCCGGGACGACGATCTCATCCCGGATTTCGCCGCTGGCCGCGTCGATCCGTTTGCACGAGTTGGAGTCGGCCAGGTACAGCAGTTCCGGCGTGGCGACGAGCGTGTTGCGGTGGATCATGAAGCCTTCCGGCAGCGTGCGTTTCCAGAGGATCGTGCCGTTGAAGCCGTTGGCGCAAATCAGCGTGTTGAGCATCGCGTTCTGATTCGCTTTGTGGGCGATGTGCCCGAACGCGCGAAACACGCGGCCGCCCGCCGCTACGGAAATCTCCGGCATGGGGACGAACAGCGGCTCGGCCAGGAACTGCGTCAGATACGGCGCGCGCGCCAACTGGTCGCGAGACTGCGTGTTGTTGTCCGGACCGTGGTAAGAATGGCTCCACGAGTCGATGCCGGCGGGAAACGGTTTGACGATTTCCTCGTCGCCGATCAGTGCCTTGCCCTGGGGGTGCAGCACGCGGAGCAGTTCCGCGCGGGCGCTGGGCTGGTGCATGGCCGAAGCGGCGAGCACGGCGCCGGCGAGGTTGTCGGCCAAGTGCAAGCGGCGCACGTCACCGGCGTCTGCGAACACGCGGCTGCCCAACAATCCAGCGGCTCCCGCCGCCTCGCGCACCGCTTGCACCTCGTCCGCCTCGGACGACTGGAAGTACACCACCAAGTCACTGCCGCGGGCCAGATCCGTCACGGTCTCCGCCGCGCCGCCTTCCGGCAACCCCACGACGGCGCAAATTCCCCGCGTGATGCCCAGGCGGGCCAAAGCCGACTTGGCGGCGGCTGAAACGGGCGTCGGATCCGCCGCCGCAATCCCAGCGATCCCCGCCCAAAACGCCCCGATCCAAATCCCGATCGCCACCAGAAGCCTGCGTGTTCGCGACATGCTCGCATCCTCCCGTCTGAGTGGCCCTTCCCCGCAACAGGCTCTCGCCGGTCGTCGCGCCCCGGCAAACGGACCGCGAAGCCCGCCGAGTCTAACGGGGCCCAGTCACGATGCCCAGTCATTGTCGCGGCGCCGTGCGTGGACTGCAAGCAGGAACGACGGCCTTTGCTCAGATCGGCCGCCAGGCCGCGGAGCCCAAAGAATGGGGCAAAACCTTCAATGCAGCCCCACTTCCGGCCGATCTGTCTGGGACAGCACTTGCGTTCTCCGTGCTTTTGGTTAGAATCCTTACTCCTGACCGGCAGGATTTGGCGGCCGGGGTGCCGCTTCTAAGTTCAAGTTTTATTTGAGGTTAAGTCAGCACATGCGACCGTTTTCCAAAAGCAAGCCGCCGAGGTCCCGCAAGCGGATGAAGGCCCGCGTGCGAACCAAGAAAAAAGATCCGTTGTTCGTGGACGGCAAACGCCCCCGTCCGATGTACGTGGATTACAAGGACGTCGAACTGCTGAAGAAGCTGGTCAACCGCCACGGTCGCATCGTCAGTCGCCGCAAAACGGGTTGCTCCGCAGCCAGCCAGCACGCGGTCACCGAAGCGATCAAACGTGCCCGTTTCATGGCCTTGCTGCCCTACACGGGCGAGTGAACATGGCGTGACCGCCGTGCCCCGGCGTCGTTTCGAAGCTGACGTCGCGTCGCTTGGTGCGACAGCGCGGCAGCAGCGAAGCCGCTGTCCGCGAAGTGCGCCACGTTGCGCTTCTGCAGCGAGCACGGGCGGTCTTCATCACGGCAGGCGTCAGCAGACCGTCAACGCACGAGTGCGTTTCTTGTCGGCGGTCGTGGCAACCGGGGAACCCCAGAAACAACGCCTGCTCGCTGTTGCCTTGCTGGCCAAAAATCGCCGGGCGGTTCGCCTGTCTCCGGCGCCCGCAGACAGCAAGTGGTTGCTGGACCGCAGGGTCTGATCAGGTCACGACAGGCGACTGCGGGGCGGCAAGCGTCTCCCATGCCGGGGGGCGGTTGTTTTCGCCGGGATGCCGACGCAACGCAGGGGAGTTGCGCCTGGTGGCCGTTCGATGGTCGATGCGGTTTGGCGTGGATCATGCTTCGCGCGCAGAGGGCGCGGGCGAGTGGCTCAGACTCCAGCCTCCCTGGGCAACGATCGAACGGACGTGCAGATCCTGCTGGGGGAAGGGGATCTCCAGGCCCGCGGCCGCGAATTCGCGGTGGATGGCCGTGTGCAGTTCGTGGATCACGGCCAGCCGGTTTTCGAACGTCGGCAAAAAGGCCCGCAGGACAAGATTCAGCGCGCTGTCGCCAAACCCTTCGAAGGACGCTACCGGCGCGGGGTCCTTCATCAACAGCGGGTGTTCTTGGGCGATCTTCAGCAGCAAGTTCCGCGCCCGCTCCGTGTCCGAGCCGTAGGCCACGCCCACCTCGATCACGAGGCGGTTCACCTGGTCCGAGAGCGTCCAGTTCAGGACCTTGCCGGTGATGAATTCCTTGTTGGGAACGACGAATTCCTTGCGGTCCCAGTTGGTGATGGTGGTGGCCCGGATCCGCACGCGCGAGACCACGCCGGTGACGTCGTCCACGGTCACGATGTCGCCCACGCGGACGGGCCGCTCGAACAGGATGATCAATCCGGCGACGAAATTGGCAAAGATCTCCTGCAGTCCAAAGGCCAGGCCGAAGGTCAGCGCGGTGGCCAGCCACTGGATCTGGTCCCAGCGCAGGCCCAAGGTGCTGGCCCCGGAGACGACGCCAATCAGGATGATGGCATAACTGGCCAACGTCGTGATGGCGTAACGCATGGAGTTCTCCAGCGGCAGCCGCTGCAGCACGGTGATCTCGAGCAGGCCGGGAAGATTGCGAAAGGCGACGATCGTGACAAAGACGATGACCGAGACAGCCAGCAAGTCCACGGCCGTCACCTGCCGCACGATGTCATGGGTCGTGATCTCCGTCTCGCCCGCGGCGTTCGTCAAGGTCTCCGTGACCGGCACCACCGCGGTCCACAGGTGCCAGCGGTCGAGGATATTCAGGGCAGGCACGACGTTGTGCCAGATGCCCCAGGTGCCGGCCAGCGCGGCGACGACGATCAGCGTTGTCACCATCCGTTGCGTCTGGCCGCTCAGATGAGCCAGGTCGACGGGCTCTTCGGCGGGGGCCACCGGCCGGGACGGGGTGGGCCCCTCGCTGCCCTCGACGCCGGCCGCCGCTTGCGCCGCCGCTTGCGCCGCCGCCCGCCGCTCGCGGGCCTGGCGAATGCTCAGACGCCGCCGGTGGACCAGCAGCCAGCGGAGCAGGAACGCCCGCACCACCACCAGCAGGGCGATCAGCAAGTCTGTGTACAGCAGCCGCAGAGCGAGTACTTGCGCGGTGTAGTAGTAACCGAAGAACGCCGTGGCGGCCAACGCTAGCGGGGACAGCACGCCGAGCCAGTACCAGACGTACTTCAAGCGGTCGTTCCAGCCGTCGGGATGAAAGGCCACGTACTCCCGCAAGACGCCGCTTTCGGGATGCAGGACGCGAGCCAGGAACCACGACGCGACGCCGCACGCGAGCATAAAGCAGATGCGTTCCACCACGTCGTACCCGCGGTCCGGATCGCTGGCGTGCAGCACGATCGTGACGAAGACCAGCGGCATGCTCAGCAGCATCAAGTGCATCAGGCGGTCCCGCAGCAATTTCGTGGTCGACGCGGGCCACTCAAAGTGCGACTCGGCCAGGCCGCGCGGGCGGCAGATCTGGCGGAACAATTCGACCGGCAGAAAATAGCCCGCCTGCACCCACAGGCTTGCGGCCACGGCGGTGACGAAATCGGCGCCGTTGGCCGCCGGCGCCAAGCGCCAGGCGACGTACCAGGTGACCGCCGGCCAGAGAAGACTCAACAGCAGCGTGATCGCCGCGGCGCGCAAGGTCAGACGAAACTGGGTGCAGTTGCGTCGCTCGGCCAACTCGCCGATCTCCCGCACGCGCCGCCGCAGCCGGCGCCGCACGCCGAACAGCGAGGCGAAGATCAGCAGGGCCGCCGCATACCACGTGGGATTCTCGCGGACGTCGCTTCCGATCCGGCGGGCGACGGCCAACCATTGCCGGGGGTCGATCAGCCACCAGTCGCTGTCGCTGATCGTCAGTTCCGCCGTCAGCGGCTTGCTGGTGCGGATCCACAGGACGCGTTCTCGGATATAGTCGATGAATTCCTCGGTCCGCTTGACCAACTGCAATTCGGTCGTGTCCAGTTCGGTCAGCTTGTCGAAATAGGTGCTCTGATTCCGGATCACCGCATCCAGATATTTCCGCTTGCGCTCCAGCGCCGCCTCGGCCGCCTCTTGCAGTTCGCCGCGTTCGGCCAGCGTGAGCCCCGCCGGCGCCTCGAGGAGAATCCGGCTGACAATCTGATCCGACTGCGCCAATTCGTTGCGTTGTTCATCCAGCTCGAACAACTCGTAACGCACGTCTTCGATCGTCTGTTGCCGTGCGCGGATGTTCTGCCGGTACTTGCCGACATGGGGCAGGGTCGCTTCTTGCTTCCGCAGTTGCGCTCCGACGGTCTTGGTCAAGCCCACGCTTTTTTCGCGTTCCTTGGCCTGCTGGTATTGCTGTTGCACGCTTTGCAGCTGCGCTTCGGCATCGTGCAGGTTCCGCTCGGTCTGGCCGATTTGCTGGGTGAGGGCCTGGGCCTTTTCGGCCAAGTCCCGGTTCTGTGCCGCATAGTCTTTCAGCAGGGGCTGGGCGCGGATCGCCTCTTCTTCGGCCTGCCGCACCGCCTCGCCGGCCGCGGCGGCGCGCAGTTGCTTAACGCGGCTGTCCAGCAGCTGGAAGCGGCGTTCGGCAAACGCAACCTCCTGGATGCTCAAATCCCGCTGCAGTCGCGCCAGATCCAGGGCGTCTTCCGCATCGGACTTGGCCAGTTCATTCTGGGAGGCCGGAATCTCCTGCTCGACGGCCAGTCGCCGCGCCTGCAATTCGGTGCGGCGGGCCAGCGTGAGCAGCGGCGGCTCGTCGGCCGGGGTGGGCGACTGCAGTTGCCGCTCGATTTCCTGCAATCGTTGAGGCGCGGAGAACAGCAGGCTGCGGACGTCCTTGCGGCGGTTGGCCCGCGCGGCGAGTTCGTTTTCGAACTGGCTCTGCGCCTGCTTCAACTCCGTCAGCGCGTGATCCGCTTTGGCCAGTTCCTGTTCCAGGTCAGGCAGCGTCAGCGTCTGGGGCACCGTCGGGGTCTGGCCTCGCAATTCGTCGATTCGCCGCTGGACCTCACGTTGTCGCTGCTGGACGTTGTCCGCCTCTTGTTTGAACGTCTCCGCTCGCTGGGCCGACTCGGCGGCCCGATTCAGAGACTCCAGCGCCTGCGTGTACAGCTCCGAAATCCGCTTCTTCGCCGCCTCGTCCAGATCCGCCGAAGCTTCGGCCTGTTTCCGGCGTGCCTCGACGGTCTCGGCCGTCAGCGTTTTCTCCGGACTCGCCTCTTCCTGTTTTCCCGCGACGGCAGCGGATTCCTGTCCCAGGACCAGGCCCGCAGGACGGGCGGCCCACAGCGGAGCCAGAAGACAGACCGCCAGCGGGCCAGCGTGTCTCCAGAGCAGCAGCCTCGACGAAACGCGGAAAGACCCGATCCCCATGCAGCTTGCTTGCATCAGCGTCTCCTCCAGGACGCATTTTGCCTGTCTACGGTCCCGGTGCCTGGCTCCAGAAGAAGCACGGATTTGTGCGGAAAAAGCCCGCTTCCGAACGACGATTCCAAGTTGTGCCGCCCGGAGGGGCTGCGTACGGTACCCAGCCCCTGCGACTCGGTCAACCTCAGTTCACGCCGGTCGCCGGATCCGCCGGATTCGCTGGACCGTTTGGGTTGGCACGTTGGCGTCGTCGACCAGCCAGCCCGGTTATCTTGTGGCTGGGTCGTGGGACGGTTATGTTTGTGACGGGAGCGGCGGTGGCGTTTTCCGTCTGACGGACGGCGCACGGGCCGCGCTGGTTCGGGCGGGATTGCGTTCAGTTCCGGCGGCCAGCCCGGCACAACGCTGGGAAACGGAAAGGCGTGGCAGGTACCTCATGCAAACGCGAGCGATCAGGCCGTTGGCCTGTGGAATTGTGCGACTGGTGCTGCTGGTGGGCGCGGTCGGGGTCTGGCTGCCGAGTCTGCCTGCTGCGTTCGCGGCCGACGACGAAGCCGTACTGACGAGAGTCTCCGAGGATATTCGCTTCCTGTCGGCCGACGAACTGGAGGGCCGGGGGCCGGGCACCGCCGGTCTGGAGAAAGCGGGCGACTACCTCCGCGACGAATTCCGGCGACTGGGGCTCAAGAGCGGCCCGGCGGATGGTTCGTACCGGCAATCCTTCGAGGTGCCGATCGGCTCCCGAACCGTCGCCGCCGGCACGTCGCTCACGTTGCACGGTCCAGGCGGCCAGACCTGGAAGCTGGAACTGGGCCGCGACTTTCAGGCCCTGGCTTCGGGCGGTTCAGGCCGGGTTCAGGGGCCGCTGGTTTTTGCCGGGTATGGCGTGGCGGCTTCCAAGCTGGGCTACGACGACTTTGACGGCCTGGACGCGGAGGGCAAGATCCTGCTGGTGATTCGCCGCGAACCGCAGCAAGGCGATGCGAACAGCAAGTTTGACGGCAAGAACGTGACCCCGTACGCGTTCCTCCGCACCAAGCTGCAAAAGGCCAAGGAACACAAGGCGGTGGCGGTCCTGATGGTCAACGATCCGTTCTCCACGACCGCTGCGGGACGTGACGAGGTGGGGCCGCCGGCGCAATTCGGATCGGGTTCCAGCGGGGTTCCGTTTGCCCAGGTCACCCGGGCGGTCGTCGACAAACTGCTGGCCGACACGCCGCTGCAGACCGCGGGACAAACGAAACTGACCGGACTCGCGGCGGTCGAGAAGCACATCGACGACACGTTCCGGCCGGTCTCGCAGCCGCTTGCGGGCTGGTCGGCGGAATTGGCGTGCGCGTTTGAAAAGGCTGCGGCCCAGACGGCGAACATCGTGGGCGTCCTGGAAGGGGCCGGACCGCTGGCGCACGAGACGATCGTGCTGGGCGCCCACTACGATCACATCGGCCGCGGCGAGTTCGGCTCGCGCAAGCCGGAGGCGCGCGAAATCCACAACGGCGCGGACGACAATGCGACGGGCACGGCGGCCGTGCTGGAATTGGCCCGGCGGCTGACCGCGCGCGGACAACCGCCGGCGCGGCGGCTGGTGTTCATCGGCTTCAGCGGCGAGGAGCGCGGCCTGGTGGGCAGCAAGTTCTACGTGGACCAGCCGTTGTTCCCGCTGGCGGATACCGTGGCGATGCTGAACTTCGACATGGTCGGCCGGCTTCGCAACGACGAACTGACGGTCTTCGGAACCCGCTCGGCCCAGGATTTCGAAGCGGCGCTGGACCGCATCGGCGGCGAGGCGGCGTTGAAGCTGAAGAAAGACGACAGGACTTTGGCCAACGGGGACCATTTCCCGTTCTATCAACGCGGGATTCCTGCGCTGCACTTGTTCACCGGAATGACCGACGAGTATCACACGCCGGACGACGATTTCGCGACGATCAACGTGCCGGGCGTGTTGCGGATCTTGGCTCTGGCGGAAGACCTGCTGGACTTCCTGCTCGCCCTTCCCGGACGCCCGCAATTCGTCAAGGGGACGGCGCCGCGGCCGGCCGCAGCCGGCATCGCTTACCTAGGCGTTACCGTTGACCAACAGGGCGGCGCTGGCGGACTCAAAATCAACGCCGTGGCCGCAAACTCACCGGCGGCGCAAGGAGGCTTACAACCGGGAGATGTGATCCTGCGATTCGACGATTCTGCCGTGGGCGACTTCCGCGCGCTGCTGGACGGGTTGCGGAGACGCAAGCCAGGCGATATCGTCAACATTCAAGTGCGCCGCCAGCAGCAGCCGGTCACGTGCACGGTCGCCTTGGGGCGACCCCAGGGGAGCTGAGTGACGCCGGTTGCCGGGCGGGCCAGAGCAGGGGGGACAGAGGCATGGAGCGGCGGGATTTTTTGCGAGCCGGGGCCGCGGCCTTGGCCGGCGCGTGTTGTTCGGGGCGATTGACGGCCGAGGAGCCGAAGGCGGCGGCGGGCGGCCGATTCCAACTCCACTACGCGCCGCACTTCGGCATGTTCAAGCACTTGGCGGGCGGCGACTCGATCGACCAGTTGAAGTTCGCCGCCGACCAGGGCTTTACGGCCTGGGAAGATGACGGTCTGGGGGCCAGGCCGATCGCTGTCCAAGAGCGCATCGTTCGGACCATCCACGCGCTGGGCATGAGCATGGGCGCCTTTGCCGCCATGCCCGCGTTCTCAGAAATCAGCTTTGCGCGGAAGAATGAGCCGGCGTGGGAATGCGCGCTGCGGGAACTGCGCGCCAGCGTCGAAGTCGCGAAGCGTGCGAACGCCAAGTGGCTGACCGCGGCGTTCGGCCCAAGCCGACCCGGTTTGGAGCCGGAACGTCAGGCGGCGAGCTGCGTCGAGTTGCTGAAGCGGTGCAGCGCGATCCTGGAGCCTCACGGCTTGGTGCTGGTCCTGGAGCCGCCGCCGTCGTCCGCCGCCGGCCCCGGCATGTTGCTGCCCCAGCTTCCGCCGCCGCAGCGGATTTGCCAGGCGGTCGGAAGTCCGTCCTGCAAGATGCTGTTGGACGTCTACCACCAGCACGTCACCGAGGGTGATTGGATGCCGAGCATCCGCGAGGCGTGGGGGGAGATCGCCTACGTTCGCTGGGGCGACAATCCGGGGCGGAAGGAACCGGGCACGGGCGAAATCGATTTTCGCCGGATGTTCGCCCATCTGCGCAGGTGCGGTTACACGGGCCTCGTGGGCATGCACCACGGCAACTCGAAACCCGGCCCCGAAGGCGAGCGGGCGGTGATCGAGGCTTACGTGGCGGCGGAGCGGGCCTGAACGTGGCGTCCGGCAGTCCGACCGCCCTTGGAGAAGTCCGGCTGTTTCCAGCAGTCCGGGGTTCTGCAGCGTCCTGCGGCGCGGCTCGCCTCGCGCCGCGTCGCCAACCCGGCATGTTGAACACGGCCCCATGATTGCTGTCCACGGCTTGACGAAACGGTTCTACGGCGGCGGCCGCGAGATCCTGGCGGTGGACCGGGTCTCGTTCGCCATTCCACCCGGCGAAGTCTACGGGCTGCTTGGGCCGAACGGCGCTGGCAAGACGACCACGATCCGCATGGTCGTGGGGCTGTTGCGGCCTGACGACGGTTACGCGGAAGTCGGCGGTTTTCGCACGTCCGACGTGCCGGACGAAGTCAAGTCGCGAATCGGCCTGGTCTCGGCCAGCGCCGGCCTGTACCCGTCGTTGACCGTGAAAGAGATGCTGTGGTTTTTCGCCGACTTGTACGGGATGCCCCCCGCGGCCGCCCAGGCGTCGTTGTCCCGGTTGAGCGACTTGCTGCAGCTGGCCGATTTCCTGGACCGCCGCTGTGCGACGCTGAGCACCGGGCAGCGGCAGCGCGTCACGCTGGCACGGGCCTTGATCCACGATCCGCCGGTGATTCTGTTGGACGAGCCGACGCGCGGCCTGGACGTTATCGGCACGCAAGTCGTCTTCGACTACATCCGTCACGTGCGTTCGCAGGGCAAAGCGGTCATGGTCAGCACGCACCGGTTGGACGAAGCGGAAAGGCTGTGTGACCGGTTTGGCCTGCTGCACCGCGGGCGGCTTCGCCTGGAGGGAACGCTGGACCGGTTGCAGGCCGAAACGGGCTGCCGGACGCTGGTCGAGATGTTCATGCGTTGGCACCGCGAGTAGGCTTGTGAAAGCGCCGCCGGGCCGCTACAGTTGACGCCGTTGAAGCGTGGCCAGACTTCCAATCCTGCTCGTGATGAGGGCTCTTCGTCATGTCGCGCATCCTGATTGAAAACGGCCGAGTGATTGACCCCAGCCAGCAGCTCGATCGGGTCATGAACTTGCTCGTGGAGAACGGCCGCATCGCCGGCTACGACGCGGTGGCGACGGGCTACGAACGCGTGCTCTCGGCGGCCGGCAAGATCGTCTCGCCGGGTCTGATCGATTTGCACGTGCAACTGCGGGAACCGGGCCGCGAGGAGGACGAAACGATCGAAAGCGGCACGGCGGCGGCGGTGGCGGGCGGGTTTACCTCGCTCGTCTGCCTGCCCAACACGGAGCCCCCGATCGACTCGCAGGCCAGCGTCGAGTTCATTCGGCAAAAGGCAGCCCGCGCGGGCAACTGTCACGTGTACGTCGCCGGGTGTGTGAGCAAGGACCGGGCCGGCAAGGAGCTGGCCGAAATCGGGTCGCTGGTCGAGGCCGGCGCGGTCGCCTTTACCGACGCTCCGCGAGGGATTCAGAACGCCGAATTGCTGCGGCGGGCGTTCGAGTACTGCCTGATGTTCGACAAACCGATCTTGAATCATCCCGAGGTGCTGGAGTTGTCGCACGACGGGGTGATGCACGAGGGCGCCGTCTCGATGCTGCTGGGGCTGGAAGGCATGCCGACGGAAGCCGAGGACGTGATGACCAGCCGCGACCTGCGACTGGCCGAGTCCACCGGCGGCCGCTTGCACCTGTTGAACGTTTCCAGCCAGACCAGCGTGGATCTGGTCCGCCGCGTCAAATCGCGGGGCGTCGGCGTGAGCGCCGGCGTCTGCATGTACAACCTCGTGCTGACCGACGAACGGCTGCGGACCTTCGACTCGAATTACAAGGTCGATCCGCCGCTGCGCTCCCAGGAGCACGTCGAGGCGTGCCTGCAGGGTCTGAAAGACGGCACGCTCGACGTGATTTCCTGCGCCCACGCGCCGCGGGCCTCGGAAAAAAAGATGCTGGAACTGGATCAAGCTCCGTTCGGGATGGTCGGCCTGGAGACGCTGTTGGGCCTGGTCGCCACGCACGTGGTCCGGCCGGGGCATCTGGACTGGATGCAGGCCCTGGAAAAACTGACCGTGAATCCGGCCCGCGTGCTGGGCATTCCCAAGGGCACGCTGCAGATCGGCGCGGACGCCGACATCACGATCATCGACCCCGACGCCACCTGGACGGTCGATCCGACCCAATTCCGATCCAAGAGTTCGAACACGCCCTTCGGCGGCTGGACGTTGCAGGGTCGGGCCGTCCAGGTCCTGGTCGGCGGCGAGCCGCGATTGTGAGCTGACGGGCGTGCTGGCGAGTGGCCGCAACGGTTCCGTGGCGGGACCGTCTCGACCGTCCGCGGCTCCGGGAGGGCCGGCTGCCGGGAGAGCCGGCTGCCGGGAGAGGGAGCCGGCTGCTTTCCCATTTTTGCCGCCTTCTGCCTGGGGCCGATTTCCCGCCGCGCCAGATGGGCTACAATCGACTCCCTGTCGTCCGCTTCTGGCGGACAAGGTTCCGCAACCGAAACGAACACCGCACGCCACTGTCATGTTGCCCAACACGAATTCGACCGGCGCGACCGGCGGTCATCCGAACAAGGACGACGACACGCTGCGGCGGCCTGGCCGCTGGGCGATTCCCGGATTCCGCTGGTGGATCTTGGGATTGTTGTTCTTTGGCACGGCGTTGAGTTTCTTTGACCGGCAAGTGCTGTCGGTGTTGGCCCCGACGGTGAAAGCCGAGATGGGCATGACCAATTCGCAGCTGGCCAACGTCATGGCCGCGTTCACGCTCAGTTATTCGATTATGTTCGTCCTGGGCGGGCGTTTTTTGGACTGGGTGGGCACCCGCTGCGGCATGTTGATTTGTGTGTCTTTGTGGACGATCGCCAGCGCCGCCCATGCGGGAGTGCGGAGCGCTTGGCAGCTTGGCGCGTGCCGCTTCCTGTTGGGCGTCGGCGAGGGCGGCTGTTTTCCGGGCGTGACCAAAGCGGCCCTGGAGTGGTTTCCGCTGCGGCAGCGGTCGCGGGCCATCGGGTTTGCGATCGGGGGGGCGGCGATCGGCGCGGTGGCGGCGCCGCCGCTGGCGACCTGGATGGTGGGGCACGTGGGTTGGCGAGGCGCCTTCTGGGCCACGGGCGCGTTCGGGGCCTTGTGGGTGCTGTTGTGGGCCGTGTTCTATCGGCGGCCGCAGCAATCGCCGTTCGTGTCGGCTGCGGAATTGGCGCTGATCGAAGAGGACGCGGGCAGCGGCCAGGATTCGGCGGCGGACGACGACGTGCCGCTGGGTTGGACGGAACTGCTCCGCCTGCGCGAGGTCTGGGGCCTGTTGCTGACCCGCTTCCTGCTGGACCCCGTGATGTACTTGTACATGTTCTGGATTCCGCAGTATCTGAGCAGCGAGCGTTCCGCCACGCTGGCCGACATCGGCCGCCTGGCCTGGATTCCGTTCCTCACGCTGGACGTGGCGAACATGCTGGGCGGCGTCGTCTCCGATCGCCTGGTCCGGGCGGGTTGGTCGATCGGCGCGGCCCGCAAGACGGTGATGGGCGTCGCGGCGATGCTGACGCCGATTTCCATCCTGTCGATGTTCGTCGAGCGGATGGACGTGGCCGTGGGATTGATGGCCGTCCAGATGTTTGCGCACGGCTTGTGGATCACGAACTACATCACGCTGACCGGCGACCTGCTGCCGCCGCGCTCGGTGGGTACGGTGGTCGGGTTGTGCGGATGCGCCGGGGGCATCAGCGGCTTTTTCACGACCAAGTTGGTGGGCATGGTCGTCGATCGGTTCTCGTTTGTCCCCGTGTTCATCGCCGCCGGGGCATTGTACCCGATCGGCTTTCTGGTCATCCTGCTGACCATCCGCAAGGTGCAACGGATTGGGCGAACCAAGTAAAAGGAGCAAAGGAAGCCATGTCCTCCGAGACCCAGGTGCGCATTCCCCGGCGGAAACCTCGCGCGGCCAACATCGGCATTTTCGGCGTGGGGCATCAAACGTATTGGTCGCAGTTCGACGGCTTGCTGGACGAACTGCGGGGCAAGCTGGACGTGTTTGTCAAACGCGTCGAGGCCCGCGGGGTACAGGTCACCAACTTCGGCATGGTGGACTGCGCCCAGGCGGCCTACGCGCTGTTGCCGCGACTGCAGGCGGCTGACTTGGACCTGGTGTTCTGCGACATGCTGACCTACGCCACGTCGTCGACGTTCGGCGTCCTGGTCCGCAGTCTGAACGTGCCGATCGTGCTGGTGGCGCTGCAGCCGTTGAAAGCGATGGACGATTCGCGGGCCTCGACCTACATGCAGCTGTGCAACGACGACTTGTGTTCGGTGCCGGAGTTCACGGGCGTGGCCGTGCGGATGGGCAAAAAGCCGCCGCCGGTGATTCTGGGGCATTTGGACGACGACCCGCAAGCGGAGGCCGAATTGGCCGACTGGTGCGACATCGCCTGCGCGCTGCACGACTTGCGGCGAGCCCGCATCGGCCACTTCGGCCACGTGCTGGAGAACATGCTGGACATGCAGAGCGACCCGACGGCGCTTACGGCCGCGTTCGGCTGTCACATCGTGCAGACCGAGCCCGACGACCTGCTGCGGTGGCAACGGACGGTGACGCCCGAGGAGATCGAGGTCAAACAGCGGCAGATCCTGGAGATGTTCGACACGCCGGATCCCAAGTCCGACCCGATCACCCGCAAGCTGACCGACGAGGACCTGCTGGTCGCCGCGCGGGTCGCCGTGGCGTTGGACAAGTTCGTCGCCGACAAGCAGTTGGACGGGCTGGCCTACTACTACGAAGCCGAGGAAGGCAGTCCGATGCGCGAACTGGTGACGAATCTGATCGTCGGCAACTCGCTGCTCACGGCGGCCGGATTTCCGATGTGCGGCGAGTCGGACCTGAAGACGTGCCTCGCCATGCTGATCATGGACCGGCTGGACATCGGCGGCAGCTTTGCCGAGTTTCATCCGATCGACTTCCACGAGGGCTTCGTTTTGGTCGGCCACGACGGGCCGCACCACATCAACATCGCGGAGGGCAAGCCGGTGCTGCGGAGCCTGATCAAGTACCACGGCAAGCCGGGCAAGGGGGCCAGCGTCGAGTTCAAGGTCAAGGAAGGTCCGATGACGATGCTGAGCATCAGCGTCACGACGGGCGGCCGGTTCAAGTTCGTCGTGGCGGAAGGCGAGAGCGTCCGCGGCCCGATCCCGCCCACGGGCAACACCAACACCCGCGGCTTCTTCCAGCCCGACGTCCGCACGTTTCTGAAACGCTGGGTGGCCGAGGGGCCCACGCATCATTTCGCGCTGGGGGTCGGCCGCCGGGCGGAGTCGCTGCGGCGGATCGCGGAGATTTTGGACGTGCCCTGCGCGGTGGTGCCGACGGGGCCTTCCACGTGACCCGTTGCCGCTGGGGCCAGGCTTACAGAATTCAATTTTGGTCGCTGGCACGTCTGACCATGTTCAACGAAATGACTCGACCAAAATTGAATTCTGTAAGCCTGACCCCATGACATGAAGGAGACTGGACCGACGCGGAATACTGGATCGTCGATCCTCGCGAACATGAGATCCTCGTGTTGATTCTCGACGGTTCGACGCACCGTTTGGCGGGGAAGCATGGACGCGGCGCGACGGCGGCCTCGGGCTGTTGCCTGGTTTCCACGTTGACGTCGACGCGGTGTTTGCCGCTGGAGAAAAGGCCGGCTGACAACAACCCCGGCTCTTCGCGGAGACCTGCGGTGGAGCCTGTGCTGCGATCGGGAGACCGCAGCACAACGGGCATCAGGCGGCCGTATAGCGTTCGAAGCGGTGTTTATCGGCGGCCTTCATATAGGCGTCGGCGGGTTCGATCAGGCCGTTTTGGACGAACTCTTCCAAGGCGTCGTCCATGGACTGCATGCCTTCGCGGCGGCCGGATTGCAGCACGGAAGTGATCTTCTCGATTTTGCCTTCGCGGATGATGTTCGACACGGCGTGCGAGCCCAGCAGGATTTCATTGGCGGCGACCCGGCCGCGGCCTTCCTTGCGGCGCAGCAGTTGTTGGGCGACGATCCCCCGGATCGACTCGGCGAGCATCGTGCGGATCTGGGCCTGCTGGTCGCTGGGGAACACGTCGATGATGCGGTCGATGGTCTTGGGGGCGCTGTTGGTGTGCAGCGTCCCGTAGACCAACGCCCCCATGCTGGCGGCGCTGATGGCCAGCCCGATGGTCTCCAGATCGCGCATTTCGCCCACCAGCACGACGTCCACATCCTGGCGGGGCACCGCCCGCAGCGCGGTGGCGAAGGACTCCGTGTGCGTGCCGACCTCGCGGTGGCTGATCATGCACAGGTTGTTCTTGTGGACGAACTCGACGGGATCCTCGATGGTCACGATGTGCCGCCGGTGGTGGCGGTTGATGTGGTCGATCATGGCGGCCAGGGTCGTCGATTTGCCGCTGCCGGTGGGCCCCGTGACCAGCACCAGTCCGCTGCGCAGATCGGTGAGCCGTTTCAGCACGGGCGGCAGTTTCAAGTCGTCCAGCGTCAGGATGCGGGTGGGAATCAGTCGCATCACGGAACCGTAACCGGTGCGCTGGAAGAAGTAATTGCAGCGGAAGCGGGCCTTGTCTTCGATTCCGTAGGCAAAGTCGAAATCGAGATTGGCCTCGTAGCGTTGACGCTGGGGCTCGTTGCAGATCTCGAACAGGTACTCGCCCAGCGTCTGTTCCGTCAGCACGTCGTGGTCTTCGATCACCCGCACCTCGCCGTCGATGCGGTACTTGGGCTTCTGCCCCACGACCATGTGCAAATCGGAAGCGTTGACGGTTTGCATGTCCAGCAGCAGGGGGTCGATCTTGGCCATCACGGCGGCCTTTCAGCAAGCGGAGAGAGACCGAACGGAACCACCGATTATTGGACTTCTAACGGGGACAGCGGTCAAGCCACCTCGCCGTCCCAACGCGTCGTTCCGGGAGCAATCGACAGCTTGGCGACAACCCGAAAGAAACGCACCACAGCCGGAATCGAAACACTCGGCAGCGGCGTCAGACCGGGCCGGCCGATGTGCCTTTTCCCGCCAATCGGCCTGACTCTTGTAGAGCGCGCCGGACGATCTTTCGACGGACAGGATGTCTCCCCAGAATGGACTGGTTCTTACGTAACACGGATGACGAAAATGAAGCGACAATCGTGCCGATGGATCGTGCCGTTTGTGCTGGCGGCGCTGGGTCTGGCTGAACAGGCCAGCGGTCAAGGGATCGTGGTCCCCGGAGTGGGACCGGTGAACCGTTCGATGGGCAGCGCCGGGGTCGCCGCGCCCTTGGACGCCGCGGGGGCGATGCACTGGAACCCCGCTTCGCTGACGGGGATGAAGTCTTCGGAGTTTGTGATTGGCGGAGAGCTTCTCTATCTGTCCACGCACCTAGGCTCGACGGTGGAAGCCAACGCGTTGGGGCCGGGAGCCCCGCCCGTGACGCTGTCGGGCGAGACGCGGAGCCATTCGGGAGTGAGCATTCTGCCCACCGTGGCGGTGGTCTTCCAGCCGGATGATTCCCGCTGGACGTTCGGTTTGGGCATGTTCTCGATCGGCGGTTTTGGCATGAACTTGCCCGCCAGTTCGACGGCCGCGCCCGAGAATCCGATCCTTTCGCCCGCGTTTGGCGGCGGCCCGGCCTATTCCAAGTTGGCCGTGCTGCAACTGGCGCCCAGCGCGGCGTTGCAACTTACCGAACGCCTGTCCATCGGGTTTGCGCCCACCTTCGACATTGCCGAAGCCGCGCTGGACCCCAATCCTTTCGCCTCGCCGCTTCTGGGCCCCCCGGAGGCGACGCACACCCGGACGATTTGGGGCCTGGGTTTTCAGGCGGGGATCTACTACGAGCACGAGAACGGCTGGCACCTGGGCGCGTCGTACAAGAGCCCTCAGTGGTTCGAGGAGCCGACCTTCTACGGAACGACGATTACGGACGAGCCGCGCACCGATTCGTTCAGCGTCACCTGCCCGGCCATTATCTCGCTGGGGGCGGCCTACTCGGGACTCCCGCGCACGGTGTGGGCGGTCGACCTGCGGTACCTGGATTATTCCAACACCCGCTTGTTTGGAGACGACGCCGGCTACACGCTGGACGGCGCGTGGACGGGCCTGGGATGGGAAAGCGTGTTTTCCCTCGCCACCGGACTCCAGTACCAGCTGACCGACGCCTTGTCCCTGCGGGTCGGCTACTGCTACTGCGACAACCCGATCCCGGACGAGAACACGTTCTTCAATATCGCTTCGACCGCCATCTATCAGCACATTGTCTCCGTGGGCGCCAGCTGGAACATCAGTTGCCGCACGAGCCTGGTGCTGGCCTATCTGAAAGCCTTCGAGAACTCGATCTCGGGACCGTGGGTGGTTCCGCCCGGCGTACCGGTTCCCGGCACTTCGGTGACGGCGCGGCAAACGATCGACTGCCTCGTGGCCGGACTGCAGGTGAAATTCTAAACACGGCGCCGCAAAAAAGGGGGCGTGCGCAGAGGGCGCAGAAGTCTCTTGTGCAAAGTCCGGTGCGGGTTGTTCGCCCACCGAGTCCTGTCGAGCGTCCTGGATCGGCCCTGGCCGCGATCGCCAGTCGGCCGGCAACTGCGGCGGGCGCTAAGCGGCGTGATGCCGCCGTTGCAGCGCATGGCTCGTCTTGGTGCCAAAGCCGCCGCGTGCTACCTTATGGCCTGGCGAGTCCGTTGTTGCTGCGCTCCCTGCTTCCCCGGATTGGATTTCTCCTGATGGACACATCTGCCAGCTCGCGTCCGCTCAAGCTCAAACGGGCCTTGGGGCCTGCCGTCGCGACCGCCGTGGTCGTGGGCAACACGATCGGTTCGGGGATCTTTCTCAAGCCCGGCAACATCGCGGGAGACTGCGGCCAGTTCGGCCTGATCCTGACGGTCTGGGTCGCCGGTGGTCTTCTGTGCCTGCTGGGCGCTCTGTGTGTGGCCGAACTGGCCACGATGCTGCCCCAGGCTGGCGGGCTGTACGTGTATCTTCGGGAGGCCTACGGCAAGCCGGTGGCCTTTCTGTTCGGCTGGTGCGAGATGCTGTTCAGCCGGCCGGCCTCGACGGGCGCCCTGGCGGTGGCGTTCATCGGATCCTTGACCCTGGCCCTGCAGTGGGACGTGTCGTTGGGCACTCAGGTCTTGCTGGCAGTCGGCTTGTTGGCCGTTTTGGCGTGGGTGAATTGCCTGGGTGTTGTGTGGGGCGGCCGAGTGCAGTTTGCGACGACCCTGGTCAAGGTCGCCTTTCTGGGCCTGGTCGCCCTGCTGCCGTGGCTGCTGCTGCCGGTGTCCGACCGGGGGCTTGCCTGGTCCAACTATGCGACGACGGTCACGCCGCGGTTGTCTTCGTTCTCGATGCAGATCAGCGCGGTGCTGTTGGCCGTCCTCTGGGCTTACGACGGTTGGCACGGTCTGGCGCCGTTGGCCGAGGAGGTGCGCAAGCCGCAACGCAATATCCCGCTGGCCCTGTTCGCCGGCGTCGGCATCCTGGTGCTGTTGTACGTCGGGGCGAACGTGGCTTATCACGGAGTGCTGTCGATGCCGGAAATGAAGGCCGCCGGGAATCACGCCGCCGAGGAAATGCTGCGGCGACTGCTCGGCCACGTGGGTATGGCCAGCATGTCGGTGGTGATCATGTGCAGCACGTTTGGAGCGCTCAACAGCAACTTGCTGTACGCGCCCCGCGTCACCTTTGCGATGGGCCGCGACGGAGTGTTCTTCCGTGAATTGGGCCGGGTCCACGCCGCCTACCGGACTCCCGTGGTCGCGATTGTCGTTCACGCGGCCATGGCGGCCGGACTGGTCGCCGCCGTGTCCTGGGGCCGGCATCTGGTCCGCGATCTGGCGGTCGGCGAGGCGACGGGAGAATTCACCCGGCGGATCGTCGCCAGCTTGCAGGGCGGCACGACGTTCGACGTCCTGACGAACTGCGTGGTGTTTTCGGCGAGTATCTTCTATCTGCTGAGCGTGCTGGCCGTGGTGGTGCTGCGGGTCCGCCGGCCCGAGGCGCGGCGCCGTTATCGGACGTGGGGATACCCCGTCACGCCGTTGCTGTTCGTGGCGGTCTATCTCTGGTTCCTGACACAGATCTACGCCAGCCATCCGCTGGAATCGCGGGCCGGGCTGCTGTGCATCGCGCTGGGAGTGCCCGTGTACTGGCTGTACGCACGATTGAGCCGGCGTCCGGCTTAGCCGCGTTCGAGGAAGGACTGTTCGATGTCCTGGCGCCAAACGGGAAACTGCCACGAAAAGTCGCTGTCGATGATGGCACGGTCGCGCGAAATGGGGTCAGGCTTACAGAATTCAATTTTGGCCGAGTTTGGTGCCAGCCACATCGTACGACTCTGCTCGGCCAAAATTGAATTCTGTAAGCCTGACCCCAGCACCGATGGCCGAGTTTGGTGCCAGCCACATCGTACGACTCTGCTCGGCCAAAATTGAATTCTGTAAGCCTGACCCCAGCACCGATGGCCGAGTTTGGTGCCAGCCACGTCGTACGACGCCAGCCCCCGGTTCCGGTTTGGCCGGATCACCGGCGGCTGGCATCATGCCGCCCGCGCGTCGTGGGACATTTCCCAAACACTTCTCACTTGCCGGCCACGATTAGGTCCAAGCGTTTGTTGCGTTCGTCCAAGGACAGGCCGCCGCTGCCTTCGATGGTCATCCAGCCGCTGTAGCCGATCTTGTCCAACTCGGCGCGGACCAGCGGCCAGTCGATGCTGCCGTCGCGGATGTCGGCGAATTTGCCACCGTGGCCGTCCGGGTTCAACTTGAAGTCCTTGACGTGGCACTTGACGATCAGCTTGCCCAACGACCGGATCCACTCTTCGGGCATCGCGTACTTGACGTGGTTGCCGATGTCGAAGTAGCACTGGACCCACGGGGATTGGAACGAGGCGATGAAGTGCGTGAAGAAGGCCGGTTTGACCCAGAGGTTGTTCCAGACGTTTTCCAGGGCGATGACCACCTTGGTCTTTTCCGCCACGGGAATCAGCTGCTGAATGGCTTTGCGCGAGATGTCGGTGGCATGGTTCTGCGCCTCGATGTACTTCTGGTACGGGGCATTGTCGCCGGCGACGACCCGTTTGACGTGGCCGGTCTTGTCGTCGAATTCGATGTCGAATTCCCAAGGCTGCGGCATGGGCATGCCGCCCACGCGGCAGGGCACCACCAGCACCGCGTCGGCGCCGTAGCCCGCGCAGGCTTTCAGCGCGGTCTCGACGTCGGCGACGTCGCCCGCACGTTTGCTGTCGTCGTTGAAGTTGGCCCAGCCGTACATGACGGCATGGATCGTCATGCCCAGCTTGTCGGCCACCTTGCGGGCGGCGGCGGCGTCCGCCTCCGTGATCTTCCAGAGGCCGGATTCGATACCGTCGAACCCGGCCTGTTTCCAACTCTTCAGCGTGGCCTCTTGCGGAGCGCCGATCAGCGCCTTCTTGAGCGTCGTTTTGAACGGCGCCGCCTGCAGGCGTCCCGCGGCCAGCAGGCCCGCCCCCGCCGCCGCCGAAGCTGCCAAGAAATCGCGTCGATGGATTTGCCTCGTCATGGTTTCATCTCCTGTTGGTAAAGTTCGCGAAAGTTGGTCTTGTTGTACGGTGGGCTATTCTAGCCTGATCCGGCCGCCATCTGAATATGCCTGGTGGGCCGGAAAGCTTGAGCCGGGGCTCGAAAAAGGGTACAAACTCACGTAGGCCAGTCTCTCCGAGACTGGCAGCGAGTCTCGGAGAGACTCGCCCACGTGAAGAATCCTACCCTCAACTGGAGACCCGCCATGTTCGCCTACCGCCGCTTCTTGAATGGAATTGGTTTGGCCACGATGTTTGCCATTGTGCTTGCGATCGTCGCGCAGGCCCGTGCCGCAGAACCCGCCGCAGTCAAGGGCCGCGACGGCGAAGTGGCCAAATCGGTTCTGGCCATCGAAGAAACCGCCGAAAACCTGTTGAAGCCGGACGCCTGGCGGGCCTGGCAACTGGGCTTCGAGCGCGACGGCCAGACGTTCGTTTGCGACAACGGCAGCGAGCAGAAGGGCCAGCGGGGAGCCAGCCAAACCGTGATCCTGAATCAAACGCGGCCCGAGCCGATCGTCGCCGTTGCCTGGAGCAAGGCGGAAGGCGTGACCGGTGCGCCGGACTCGGATTATGCCCTGTACCTGGACCTGGTGTACGCCGATGGCACGCCGCTGTGGGGCCAGACAGCGTCGTTCTCCGTCGGCACCCACGATTGGCAACGGCGGCAAGTGGTCGTGTTCCCCGAAAAGCCCGTGCGGTCGCTCGCCGTCCACCTGTTGTTCCGCGATCACGGCGGCAAAGCCTGGTTCCGCGAGTCGGCGCTGCGGGTGATGCGCACGCCTCAGGCCGCCTGCCGCTTTGACGGCGTGCCGGTCCTGGTCCGGGACGCGACGCGGGCCGGGTTTCAAGTCCGCGACGTGGCCGCGGGCTCGGACTTCGTGCGGATCGAGCAACAGGCGCTGGGCCTGAAACTCGACTGGAAACAGACGGAACAAAACGGCGCGACGGTCATCGACGCCGAACTCCGCGATACCACCGGCCGCGATCGGGCGGTCACGCTGGTCTACGCGGTTCCGATTGCCGAGGGCGCGGTCCGCTGGCTGCCCAATCCTCGATCGAGTGAGTCCGCCGAACCAGGACGCGAGTATTTGAACGCGACGCAATTTCGTGCGGGCTTGGGCCGTCTGTCGCGATATCCGCTGGCGGCCGTGGCGGGGTCCGAGCGCGGCGCGGCCATCGGCATCGACCCGGCGCATCCCGCTTTCTTCCGTGCCGGCTACAACGCCGGATCACGCGAGTTGTTCCTGGCCTACGACCTTGGCTTGGCCCCGGAAAAGCCGATGGCCCGGATTCGCCTGTGCCACTACGCCTTCGATCCGGCGTCGGGCTTCCGCGCCGCGCTGGCCCGCTACTACGAACTGTTCTCCGACGCGTTCCGCTGCCGCACGCCACAGCAAGGACTGTGGATGCCCTTTGCCAAGATCAGCAAGGTCGAAGGCTGGGAAGATTTCGGCTTCAAATTTAAAGAGGGCAACGACGAAACGGCTTGGGACGATGCGCACGGGATCATTACGTTCCGCTACACCGAGCCGATGACGTGGTGGATGTCGATGCCGAAAGACATGCCGCGGACGCTGGAAGCCGCAGTGGCCGAGGCTCGGCGGAGGGCGGACCAGAAGCGGGATCGGCAGGCTCAAGCCTGGCTGACCAGCAGCTACCACAACGCCGAAGGCCAGTTCCCGGCGCGGTTGCTGGACACGCCCTGGTGCAACGGCGCGGTGTGGAGCATGAACTCGATGCCGGGCATCGCAGGCGATGTGACCGATTTCAGCAACAAGTGGAACGCGAAACTTCGCGAGCAGTTGTACGGCCCGGAGCGCAAAGCCGACTTGGACGGCGAGTACATCGACTCCAGCGAAGGTTACGTGACCGACGAACTCGACTTCCGCCGCGATCACCTGGCCAAGGCGGACACGCCCTTGACCTTCGCGCCGGAGACCTTCCAGCCGGCGATCTTCCGCGGCTTGGTCGCCTTTGAGTACGTTCGCGGGATCGCGCGGGACGTCCACGCGATGGACAAGTTGATGATGGCCAACGGCGCGCCGGGCCGGCTGTGCTGGCTGCCGCCGCTGCTGGAAGTGCTGGGCACCGAGACGGATTGGCATCGCGGCGGCAAATGGCAGCCGATGTCGGACGGCGAACTGATCTACCGCCGGGCGATGTGCAAGGGCAAGCCGTTCTGCTTCCTGATGAACACCGAGTTCGAACGGTTCTCGCCAGAGTTGGTCGAGCGGTACATGAAGCGCTCGCTGGCCTACGGCATGTTCCCCGGCTTCTTCAGCCACAACGCGTCGCAGGGCCATTACTTCACGCGTCCGGAACTGTACAACCGCGACCGGCCACTGTTCAAGAAGTATGTGCCGCTGTGCCAACGCGTGGCCGAAGCCGGCTGGGAGCCGCTCACGCGGGCCCGGTCCAGCGACGACCGGGTGTACGCCGAACGCTTCGGCGACCGGTATCTGACGGTGTTCAACGACAGCCCCGAACCGCGCACCGCGACAATCCGGCTGGACATCCCGGCGCCGGCAGCTAGCCGCGAACTGGTCACCGGCAAGCCGGTCACTTGGACCGGCGGCGCCACCACGCTGAGCTTGAAATCGGAAGACGTGGCGGTGATCGACTTGGGTTCTTAGGCTCTTTCGGGCGCAGGCACGACACAGAATCGTCGCGGCTGCAAAGAAAGGGCGTCACCACGCTGCTCGCCAGCGTGGAACGGTGTTCAGGACCAGAGATGCAACCCCCAAGAAATCCTTGCTTCGCCACCACGCTGCTTGCCAGCGTGGAGCGGTGTTCAAGATGCCGGACGCCGTGATCGGGGCGATGTCTGGTTCTGAACATGGCTCCACGCTGGCAAGCAGCGTGGTGGCCGACGAGGTTGCGCGGCGGGGCGATGTCTGGGTCTGAACATGGCTCCACGCTGGCAAGCAGCGTGGTGGCCGACGAGGTTGCGCGGCGGGGCGATGTCTGGTTCTGAACATGGCTCCACGCTGGCAAGCAGCGTGGTGGCCGACGAGATTGCGCGGCGGGGCGATGTCTGGTTCTGAACATGGCTCCACGCTGGCAAGCAGCGTGGTGGCCGACGAGGTTGCGCGGCGGGGCGATGTCTGGTTCTGAACATGGCTCCACGCTGGCAAGCAGCGTGACGGGCGTGGCCCGGCTTGGTGTGGCACGGCTTACTTGGTTAGCCGTGCCTGAAGTCGCGGACCGAGTTCGTCCAAGGCCGACTTGCCATGCAGTCCGTTTCCGCCATTGATCACGCGGTACACGTACCCGCCTTGCGATGCGGTGGGCACGCAATCCGACCCTGCTGGCCTGGCCTTTGAACAACGACTGGGAAACCAATTTCCGCGCCAGCCAGCCGGGGTGGATCGAGTTGCGTTATGCGTTCGTCAGCCACGGCCAGTTCGATCCCGTCCGCGCGGCGCTCGAAGGCCAGCGGGAACTCAATCCCCCGCTCACCCATCCCGTCCTGGAAAAAGCGACGGCGCGGCAGGGCCGCTTCCTGGGCGTGCAAGGCGACGGCGTCGTAGTCAACCATATCAAACCGGCCGACGACGGGCGGAGGATTATCGTGCGGCTGGTCAATCTGGGAGAGCAACGTACGGCCGCCCGCATCGCCTGGCCCGGCCATCCGGTTATCAAGGCTTGGCGCCGCAGCACGCTGGAGGAGAACCGTGGCGAACTGATTTGCGAATCAGGCACCGCCATTTGCGAACTGACGCCTCGCCAGATCGCCACGGTCCGCATCGCGGAGTAGCCGCCGCGCCGGAATTCGTACCAGACGACCGGTCGTTGGACAGGCGTTCCGAACATCCCGCCGCCGTTACTCAGCCAGCAACAACCGCGGGCTGGCCCAGTTGGCCATGTCGTGGATATAGCCGTTGCCGGCGTCGGTGACGACCAGCCGCAGTTTCTGGACGCCAACGATGGGCAGGTCGAGGCGATGGACTTCGCCCAAGCCGTGCAGGGTGCCGCTGTCGAACAGTTTACGGTCGTCGCCGTAGACTTGGAACACGACGCTGCCGCCCCGTTCGGCAGTGCCCGCCAGGCAGGTGAAACGCGTGTAGCGGCCGTCCAGGCGGTAGACGATCTCCGACGGCGCGTGCGTGCCCAGCCCGGTGGAATAACGTCGCCCGCCCAAGCGCAAGGGCTGATCCGTCACGTCGCGGTTGCGGCGCGGCTGGCCGTCGTTGTTCGGCGTCCAGCCCGCTGTGCCTGATTCCCAGGGTATTGTGAGCAGATTCACCCAGCCGTCGCCGACTTCATCCGTACCCGCAGCGGCCAGCTTGGGCGGTGAAGGCAGCTCGACCGCTTGCCGTTCGGCGTCGGTGCCGCGCAAGGAAAGCAGGTCCTCGCGCGGATGCTCGTCCAAGGTCGTCCGCAGCGCCGTCAAGACAGCCAGCAGCGATTGGTAATCGGGATCGCCGGTGTCGGCAAACACGGTCTCCGGGCAGCGGCCCCAGCCTCCCGCGGCGGCGGACAGCGGGGCGGCCAAGGCACGGCTCAGGCGGACGTCGCGGCGGTTCAGGCTCAGCCACCACGTGTCGTGCTGGCCGTCGTCCGAGCCGTGACAGCGGCCGCAGCGGCGCTGGAAGATCTTGCTCAACGCCTGCCGCACAGGACCTCTCAAGATGCGGCGTTGATCGTAATGCTCGGATTCGTAACGGTCGTAGTACACGCCGTTGGCGTCGATCCAGGTCGCTAGTCGATCCCAGTCTTCGCTTGTCAATTGCACGCCGTGGTGCCCGGAGCGGAGGATCTTGGTCAGCTCCGAAACTTTGGAACCATACGTGTACGGCGGACGAGCGACGACGTCGTCGGGATGGTCCCAGCGGTTCGAAATGGCGACGCTCAGATAGGGCAGCAGTTCCTCGTAGCTGATGCAAAACTGGTCCGTCAGATCGTCCGTCAGGATGACGCCGTTGGCTGGCCGGTCGAACGCATGGCAGGGCACGCAGCGGGCGTTCAGCAGCGGTTGGACGTCGCGGAGGTAGCTGAGGATCTCCGTGCCCCAGGGCGGCGGCTCCGGCTGGCTGGGCGTACGGCGGAGGGCACCGACGTTTCGGACCGGGGGGGCGTGATTGCGCGGTTCGTGGCAGCCGATACAGCCGCGCTGCTCGCCGGGCTTCAAGCACAGGACGCTGCGCATCCGCTGGATCTCCAGGCGATCCGCGTCGAGCACCTCGAAATACACGTTGCGGTTGGCAGGCACGGTGAAATACGCGGAACCGTCCGGCTCGACGGGCACGGTGCCCAGCACGCGTTTGACGGTAAAGATCAGCGTCCCGGAGGTGCAGACCACGCCGCCCCGATGGACGCTCTCCCGCGGCACGTCTTCGATAATTCGCAAGGACTTGGCCGAGCCTCGCGGGACGTCTGGCAAGCCCTGGTACACGTCGGTCAAGACAAGCGTCGCCACCGCGTCCCGGGAATCGGTCCCGGCCGGCGCCGGCGGCAGCACGTGGGGCTGCGGCCGAGACGCCAGCGGCACCGCTTCGGCGCACGAGATGTCCGGATCGCGGTACACGAGCCCCAAGTTGCCGTGCCCGTCGGCGACGTACAGGGCCCAAGTCGTCTCCAGCCACGGCAGCACCGTGGGCGTGTACGAACAGAGCCACGCGTTTTCGTTCAGCGGCTGCGGATCGCCGAACCAGCCGGCGCGGCTGTCTTCGGCCTTCTCGCCCGTGATCGGCACGTGGGGCGTGAGCACGGTCAGCGGCTGAGGCCCGTCGATCCCGCGGCGCACGTCGATCAGTCCCACGGCACCGTGGGTCTGACCGTGGTGGGCCGTGAACAGGGCCATCACCAGATTGCTGCCCGGCACCGGCCGCGGAAACATGACCACGTTCGGCCGGATCGTGGCGTTGCCGTAGTAGGGCGAAACCATCCGGCCATCAGGGTGCATGGTGAAGGGATTGTGCAGCGACGTGACGGACCGTTCGTTGTATTCCCAGCGGCTGTAAATGATGCGGCCGTCGGGCAGCAGCGCCGGGTTGAAATCGTTAAAGACGTTGAAGCTGAGCCGCCGCACCTCCGTTCCGGCCGCGTCCGTCACGAACAAGTTCGGTGCGTGCCGGTCGCCGCCGCACATCACGAAATGCTCGGAGCGGTCCGACGTGAAGCCGATCTGGCCGTTGGGCAGGTAGAACGGCTCGCAGTCGTTCTTCGGCCCGGCGGTGATCTGCCGCAACCCGTTGCCATCGACTCCCACTTCGTAGATGTGATAGCTCAACTGGCCGTCCCAGTTGTCGGAGCCGTTGCCCCAGGCGAACAGCAACCGGCGGGCATCCCAGTGCAGACACACATCCCGGTACACGCCGTCGCCCAACGCATCGGCAACTGGTGTGACGCGGCCGTCGGGCCGCACGGGCGACAGCCGATAGATGCCGCCGCCCGGCCGGTTGAACAAGTGATGTGCGTCCATGAACGGCTGCTCGGAGAAGAACGGCTTGCGCTTCACAAACAGCAGCGTGTCGAACGCCAGCCGGTTCAGCAGAAGTTCATCGCGCATCGCGCTGGCCTGCTCGAACAACTCGCGCCACGCCGATCCGGCTGCAGTGCCGCTGGCGGACCATTGGCCGGCGCGGCGTTGCAGCTCGCTGAGTTTCGGGGCGGCCGCAGCGTCCGGCGTGTCCGCCAAGATCTGCCCGATGCTGGCGAGCACGGGCGCGACCTGTTCCACGTGAGTCAGCAGCGGAAACCAGTACCTGTCCTCGCCGTCGTGAATGCTGATGATCGCCAGGGAGCCGCCGGGGGCATCCAAGTTCACCGGCAGGCGGCAGACCGCGTTTGCCCCAGGGGCGAGTTCGATCGTCTGCCGGCCCAAGTCGCGGGTCTGGCCGGGCGTCCGTAACTCGCCGCGCACGAGCAGCGTCAGCGGCTGCGGCACCGCGTTGCGGAATTCCAAGGCCAGTTCGTTTTCGCCGCGTTGTAGGTCCAGCGGCGTGTCTACGTCCAGGGCAAATCGCGCAAGCTGTGGCCGGAACCGGGTCAGCCGGTCGAACTTGCGGTGGTACGCGTGGTACCACTGGTCGTGGCCGCCGCCGCCCGGATGTTGATACCCCAGCACCTCCGCGCCGGCTGCGACCTGCTCTTCCGCCGGCGCGACACCGCCCCGCAATCGTTCGACAATCATCTTCCCGCCGCGGCTGTGAACTCGCACCGATCCGGACGCAGCGTCCTGTGGCAACAGCCGCAGGGGAAGCGGATTCGGCCAGACGACAGCCTCGCCCGACGCGGGAATCGGCAGCACCGGAGTGCGCGCGGACTCGAAGGTTTCCTGTTCCCAGCGGCCCAATCGATCTTCCCAATCGCGAATTGCCGGCAAGGACTCGCGGAAATACCAATCGCGGCAAGCCGGATCAGGGGCCGCAGCGGCACCTGTTGCCAGGGTCAGGGCCCAGCAGAAGCAGCACAGTGCGAAATGCCGAGTGCGAGGCATGAACACCTCCAACGCCAAAGGACGGACACGTTTCCAACAGGTCGTCGAACAGGCAGTCGCAGGCGAGGCGCCATGTTCCGGGCTCTGTGGTTTCCAGGCCCTGTACCTGCTCGCGCAGGCAAGACGTTCAGCTCCCGTCGCGGCGACGCAGTTCCTCGCGCAAGCGAGCCACTTCGGCCTCGGCAGCTTGGCGGGCTTCCTTCTCGGTGAGCAGTCGCTGGCCCGTGTCCAAGCGGTAGAACATCAGGTGTCCTTCTTCGGCGTGCAGTCGCAGGCCCAGTGCCTTACTCACCAGCGCGTCCTCCCCGTCAGCCGCAATCCGCACGTACTCGTCATCCACCAACCGATAGCCTTGCAACGCCGGGGCCAGGTAGTCTTCGGCGGGATCGAACAGGAAGTACTCCTTCACGCCCAAGCGGCGATAGAGTTTGGGCTTGCTGACCGTGTCCTTCTTCCTTCTTCTTTGTCTTGCGGGAGGTCACCTCCACGATCGCATCAGGCGCTCGTCGCTCGATCCATAGTCTGTACGTCCGCCGCTGGGTGGGTTGGAGTCCCTTGACCACGAAGGCATCCGGCACCACGCATTTCTGCGGGTTTCCCTGCCGGTAGTACATCAGCAGGTTGCCAGACACGTACACTTCCTGGCCCTCGAAGAACCGCCGCAGCAATTCGATTTCCCGGACCATTTCGTCGCGGTGTAGATCCGTCTCGCCCAAAGGCTGTCCATCCGATTCGGGATCGTTGACCGACGTGACCTCAATGATCGACGACATGCCTGACGCCTTTGCTTTCTCGCGTCCCAAGAAGTTGCTGCTGATTCCAGTGGACGCTTCCCAGCCTGCCGCCGCACAGACGCAACCGCTACCCCAGTCGCCCTTCGGCCTGCAGCAACTCGGCGATCAGCACCGCGCCGCCGGCGGCGCCGCGGACCGTGTTGTGGCTGAGGGCGACGAACTTGTAGTCGAACAGATTGTCCTCCCGCAACCGCCCCAGCGCGACCGCCATGCCGTTGCCCAGGTCGCGGTCCAGCTTGGTTTGCGGACGGTTGTCTTCCTCGAAGTACTGCAAGAACGGCTGCGGCGCCGAGGGCAGCTTCAGCGCCTGCGGCTTGCCGGCAAACGTCGCCCAACGCTCGCGGATCACGTCGATCGGCGGCTTCTTGGCAAAGCTCACCGACACCGCCGCCAGGTGTCCGTCCGAAACCGGGACGCGGATGCACTGGGCCGACATCACGGGGCTGTCGGCCGGCACGATCTGGCCGCCGCTGATCTTGCCCCAGATCTTCAGCGGCTCCCGCACGCTTTTGTCCTCTTCGCCGCCGATGTACGGAATGACGTTGTCCGCCATCTCCGGCCAGGTGACCAGCGTCTTGCCGGCGCCGGACACCGCTTGGTACGTGCAAACCACAGCCCGCGTGGCCTGGTAGTCCGCCAAGGCGTGAAACGCCGGCACGTACGGCTGGATGGAACAGTTCGGCTTGACGACCACAAAGCCGCGTCGGGTGCCCAGGCGGCGGCGCTGCGCTTCGATGATGTCCAGGTGATCCGCGTTGATCTCCGGCATGATCATGGGCACGTCCGGCGTCCAGCGATGGGCCGAGTTGTTGGACACGACCGGGCATTCGTGCTTGGCGTAGGTGTCTTCCAGGTCCTTGATCGCCTGCTTGTCCATGTCCAGGGCGCTGAAGACAAACGCGACTTGCTGGCTGATCGCATCGACCGCTTGCACGTCAAGCACGGTCAGCTTCGCGATGGCCGGCGGGATTTCCGCCGGCATCGCCCAGCGGCCGGCGACGGCTTCCGCGTACGGCTTGCCCGCCGAGCGGGGGCTGGCGGCCACGGCCACCACCTCGAACCAGGGGTGATTCCCCAACAGATGCACGAAACGCTGGCCAACCATGCCGGTGGCCCCCAGGATCCCAACACGCAGCTTGTTCATTGCCTTTCACTTTCTCTTTGGAAAACGATTCGCCCCCTAATTTATTCACTGGAGGCGACGTCGTCCAGGGTCACAGGGCTTTCCTCGATACGACCCTTGCCGGCGGTTCTGCCCCGTAGCAACGGTGACCGAAATAACTTCCCGGTTTCCGCGGAGTAATCAGGGCTTACAGATTTCAACTTTCGCGGTCCCAGGACTTCCCACCTGGAAAGCGACTGCCCCGGGAAAACTGAAATGTGTAACCTGACCCGAGACAGTGGACGAAATCACCAAGTTATTTCGGCGCTCGTTGCTGCGCCCGTACGGTTGACGGCGACGGCCCCAGCGGGAATGATCTTGAACGAGCCGGGCGTGACGACGAGGGATGAACGAACTGCCCCAAGTTCAGGAGGCACGGGCGATGCGAGATTTGTATCCGCTGCGATTTGAACCCTTTTTTCGTCGCTACCTGTGGGGCGGCCGCCGTTTGGAGACAGTCCTGAACAAGCCGCTCGGTCCAGGCGAGGATTATGCGGAGAGTTGGGAAGTCGTGGATCACGGCAAGGACCAGAGCGTGGTTGCCTACGGGGATTTGCAGGGAATGACGCTGGGGGAACTCGTGGCTCAGCGGGGCAAGGACCTGTTTGGCCAGCACAATCCGCCACGGCAGTTTCCGCTGTTGTTCAAATTCCTCGACGCACAACGCCCCCTGTCCGTGCAGGTTCACCCCGACGACGAACGCGCGTCGCGATTGGACCCTCCCGACCTGGGAAAAACCGAGGCGTGGGTAGTGGTTCAGGCCGATCCAGGCAGCCTGATCTACGCCGGTCTCAGAGAACACGTCGACCGCCCGTGGTTAGAGGCGGCGATGGCCTCCGGCATGACGGAGTCGTGCTTGCACCGGTTTTCCGTCCGGGCCGGCGACTGCGTGTTCATCCCGGCGGGAACCGTCCACGCGCTGGGAGCCGGCTTGGTGGTTGCCGAGATCCAGCAGGCCAGCGATACGACGTTCCGCCTGTTCGATTGGAATCGCGTCGGCGCGGACGGCAAGCCGCGACCGCTGCACCTCCAGGCTGGCCTGGACGCCATCGACTTCTCCCGCGGCCCCGTCGCAGTGCAACGACCGCAAGCGGCCGAAACGCCGGAAACCGAACGTCTGGTTGCTTGCGACAAGTTCGTCCTTGATCGACGCCAGATCCAACGGTCAACCGAAGTCGGAGGCGATCAACGGTTTCACATCCTCTCTGTTCTTGCGGGCCAAGCGCAGTTGGAGGGCGACCCCAGCGGACGATCTTTGGAGCAGGGCCAGACCGCGCTGATTCCAGCCTCCGTGGGCAAAGTCCACCTGAGCCCCGTCGATTCGGTTACGGCACTGGATATCTACATCCCGTTTGATTGAACGAGTGGGCTCTCCGCATCCGTGGACAAAACGGTATGACTCCTCATTCTGCAAGATTAAATTCTGCAAAGACTTACTGCTTTTCAAGCAAGGTAGAACAAAGGACGATAGAAGAGCGGCGGATCATCCGTGGTCCCGACCGGGACACGGAAGATGCAGGTTAAATCCGCCTTCAGCCGCATGAGACGAAAACCTATAATCCGCCGCTATTTCGCCGTCCCTGTTCCACAGCGTTACCGTCTTCACCGTGCTAGCAGCAAAGGCCACGACGCGACATGAATCGCTATTTCCTCCTTCTGACGGCCTGTCTGCTGCTCGGATTCGATGGCTGCCGTGGATATCACTCGCCATTTGACGCTCCGGGAACGATCCGGCAACAGCAGTTGAGCGCTTCGGTCCATGATCCTTATGTTGACAATGATGCGGGGCCGGAGGTGGTCGGCGGTCGGCCCAGGGATTTCCAGAAGCCTTGGTCCGAGGCGGATCGCAGCCGATCCTGGTTAAGCGGTGCCTGGAGCCGCCAGCCGACCCAGGTAGTGCAACCGGCGCCGCAATAGGCACGCCGTTCTGAGCGATTGGCGGCAGAACAGACCACGCTTTCAAAAGCACCCGGATTGTGCGTTGAAGGCTAAACTCGCGCCACGGCGTCTGGGCTCAATTGCCTGCAGCGGCTATCATCTTCTTCTGACGCGGCCGCCGACCGCGTGGACGACCGGTAGAGGATGGGCCCAGCCTTCGCGGCCCGCCGAATTGCCGCCAAGCCTCGCCGGCGGGCCCTCCAGAACCGTTCTGGCCCATCCGACAAAGACTCCCGAAAGACGGGCACCAATCCATGAAACGCCACCGTCCTCCGTCCAGACGCGAAGAGATCGATCAACAGGACGCACCGCCGCAAAACGAGCGGCTGCAGAAAGTCCTGGCCGCCGCCGGGGTCGGCAGCCGGCGCGAGTGCGAGGAGTTGATCCTCGCCGGACGCGTCGAGGTCGATCGCCAGACCGTCACCGAACTTGGCACGCGCGTCGATCCGCACCGGCAGCAAATCCGCGTGGACGGAACGCCGCTGACAAGCCCGAAGCGATTGTACTTTGCCGTGAACAAGCCGCCGGGCGTCGTTTCGACCAATCGCGATCCCGCTGCGCGAATGCGCGTGGTCGACCTGGTGCGCACCGACGAGCGGCTGTTTGCCGTCGGCCGCTTGGATCGGACCAGCGAGGGGTTGATCCTGGTGACCAACGATGGCGAGTTGGCCAATCGTTTGACGCACCCGCGATACGGCGTGGACAAGACCTATCTGGCTCGCGTCGCAGGCTGTCCTTCGCGGTACGAACTGGACCGCCTGCGGACCGGCGTGCATCTTGCGGAGGGAGTCGTCCGGGTCGCTTCCGTGCGAGTCAAACGCCGCCAGCGCGAGACGGCCGAGTTGGAAATTGTCCTGAACGAAGGCCGAAACCGTGAGATCCGTCGCATCCTGGCGCGGATCGGGCACAAGGTCCTACAACTCAAACGGATCGCGGTCGGCCCGTTGCGGCTCGGCGACTTGCCCCGAGGCGCCTGCCGGCCGCTGACGCGCGACGAGGTGCAGATGTTGGAGCAGGCGGCGGCACGGGCGCGGGAAGAATCGCGGCCGCCGGACCCGGCGGGAAGCAGATCGGCTGTCGGCGGCCGCCGGTCCGGAACGGCCCCAGAAAGATCGCCGCGCGGCAGTCGGCCGGGCCGCCAGGGAAAGCCGTCCGGCTTCGAGCCGAAGCCCGACAGGGCCCCGCCGCGACGGACGCCTCGGTCCGGTGACAAGTCCGGGAGGAAGAAGGGCCGATGAACAACCCGCTTCACGCTTCGCACTATGCCGATCAGGCGGTGCAGCAGACGGTCTCGATTGTCGAGAACACGCCGCTGGCGCGCGACACGTGCCGACTCCGCTTCGAGTGCCCGCCCCTGGCGCGCGCCGCCGTCCCGGGCCAGTTCCTCATGCTGCGCCTGGCGGACGTGAACGATCCCTTGCTCGGCCGTGCCTTGGCCTTGTACGACACGATTGCAGACTCGGCCGGAGCGCCGTGGGGAATCGAGGTGGTCTACCTGGTGAAAGGCAAGTTCACACGGCGGCTTGCGGCGTGCCCCCCGGGCACGCGGTTGACGGTCTGGGGACCGCTGGGGAACGGCTTTCCCGCCCAGGCGACGGAACACCTGGTCATGGTCGCGGGCGGGATCGGACAGACGCCGTTTCTGGCTTTGGCTGCCGAGTCGCTGGGTCGGCGGCGTTACGGCGATCCGCCGCGAACGGTGACACCGGCGGCAAAGGTGACGCTCTGTTACGGGGCGCGGTCCGCCGACTACTTGGCGGGCGTCGAGGATTTCCAGCGTCTGGGCGTCGACGTCCGCCTGAGTACCGACGACGGCAGCCGCGGACATCGCGGGTTGGTGACCGACGTGTTGAGCCAAGTACTGGCAACGCGGACGACCGCGTGCCGCGTCGTCTGTTGCGGTCCCGAAGTCATGCTGCAGGCGGTTGCCAAACTGGCGGCGGCCCGCGACGTGCCGTGCGACGTTTCGCTGGAAACCCCCATGGCCTGCGGCATCGGCATCTGCTTTTCCTGTGTTGCCAAGATCAAAGACGCCGATGGCCAGTGGGACTACAAACGGACGTGCGTCGAGGGGCCCGTGTTCGACGCCGCGAAGATTGAATGGTAGAATGACGATGGTGGAGGTACTCATAAGTTCCACAACCGGAGGGCGGCGGAGCATGACTGTGTTCACGGCAACTGAGACGGAATTGATGACTGCGGAAGAGTTCTTCCGTTGGGTGAGCCTGCCGGAGAACCGCGATCTGCACGTCGAACTCGAACGGGGAGAGATTACGGACATGCCGCCGCCGGGCAAATTTCACGGGTTTGTGTGCGGGAATGTCGCAGGAGTACTCCGCGAGTATGCCTTCAAACGAGGGAACGGCTACGTCTGCGCCAACGACGCGGGCCTGATCGTCGAGCGCGACCCCGATACGGTGCGAGGACCCGATGTGACCTTTTATGAAGACAGCCAGACGGCCGACGACATGGAGCGCCAGTTCGCCGCCGAACCGCCCGTGCTTGCCGTCGAGGTCCTGTCCCCCAACGACCGCGTCAACCGCACGGTGCTGCGGATCTCGCAGATGCTGGCTCTGGGCGTCAAGATGATTTGGGTCATCGACCCGGAGACGCGCGACGTGAGCGTGTACCGGAGCGGGAGGGATCCTCAACTGATTCCGTCGTCGCAGGAGTTGACTGGCGAAGACCTGCTTCCCGATTTCCGTTGCCGGGTCGCCGACCTGTTCGCCGTGCCGGGACAGAAGCCGGGCTAACAGCCTGTGGAAGAAAAGGACTCGATCCGAGCTGCGCTGAAAAACCCAAAGGAGAAGCGACTACCGTGGGGCGTCTGTCCCCTGTGTTCCGCAGGCTGCCAGGGAAAGTCAATTCTGCTGCAGGCTTTCCCAGTGTCGTTCTCGGGGGTCCTTAAGACCGTCGGCCAGGCGTTGGAGGGCTTCGGTTTCGATCTGCCGCACGCGTTCGCGGGTCAGGTTCAGCTTTTCGCCGATTTCTTTCAGCGTGTGGGGTTCCATGTCTCCCAGGCCGAATCGCATCCGCAGCACGATGGCCTCGCGTTCGTCCAGATGCTCGATCATCTGCAACACGCTGCTCAAGACGTCGTGGTCCAGCAGTTCGTCTTCCGGCGTCTTCATCCGCTCGTCCATGACCATTTCGCCCAGCGACCAGCCCACTTCGGCCTGGTCGGTCTGGGGCGTGGAATTGTAGATGCGGATGGCTTTCTTGATGATGGGCAGTTTCTTCTTGGGCAGACCCAACACGCGGGCGATTTCTTCGTGCGTCGGCGTGCGGCCCAACTCTTCGCTCAAGCGAGTGTTGGCACGCCGCCACTTGGAAAGCAGTTCGACCATGTAGGCCGGAATGCGGATGGTTTTGGCTGAGTTGATCAGGGCGCGTTTGATCGACTGCTTGATCCAGTAGCTGGCGTAGGTGCTGAACCGCGTGCCGATCGTGGGGTCGAAGCCCTCGACGGCGCGGAGCAGTCCCAAGTTGCCTTCCTCGATCAAATCCTGCAACCCCAGGCCCTTGCCGGAGTAGCCTCGGGCGATGTTCACGACCAGGCGCAGATTGGCCCGCACCATCCGATCACGAGCCTCGGCGTCGCCCTCGGCGATCCGGGCGGCCAGTTTCTGTTCTTCCTCGGCCGACAACAGCGACGTCTCGTTGATCTCGCGGAGGTACGTTTCCAGCGGCGTTTGCGGCGACGAGGCGGATTTGCCGCGTCGGCCGCTGCGGCGGAGTTCATCGAGTTCATCGACCTCGGAGCCGTGAGGAGCCTCGGCCAGATCCTCCTCGTCGTCCTCTTCGAATAACTCGGAGTCGAGGATCAGGTCATCGTCCAACAGGCTTTCGACGTCGTCTGAGCATTCGGCGTCGACAAGCTCGTCCGGCGCTTGAAGATGTTCAGCTTCGGTCAGTTGCATGGGCGGGGCTGCTTTCAGGTGGCACAGGCCTCCCGCCCGTGCAAGTCGCCATGGCAATCCGTTTTGAGGAAAAACCTTTGTTGCCAAGCGGACAAGATCCGCAGGTCTTCCGACTGCGTGCATCACCCTGTATCGACCGGCCAGAGGCCATGACTGGAGTCAGGACGAGAGCTGGTTGAGTGCGCCAGTTGATCCCGGCGTAGGGGACATGACTGACGGATGGACTGGCCGGAAACGGGGAATCAGGCCGCTCGCGACCAGGTTCCAGAGACAGACGCGGCGGGACAGTTGACGACGGGGAGACGGCAAGCCGGGAGGGCGGGCCTGGACCAGGCCGCGCAGCTTCAGCGGAATTCCTGGGGTCGGGGAACCTCAAAACAAGAAGCCCGGCTTTTCTAAAAAAGCCGGGCTTCCACAAGATGCACGGGAAACGCGTGCCGACGCGTCCAGCCTATTGTGCGGATTCGCCGGAAGCGTCCGGTTGCTCCGGGACTGCGGCGTCTCGCGGCGGCCGGGGCGCGATCAGCGGACCGGCTTCCCCCAAGCCGCCCTTCAGGGCCGCGCGATGCTCCCGCTCCCTGGACTTCTCCGGATGATCCTCTTCTTCCGCCCACTCCACGCGTTTCCGGGACAGGCCGATCTTCCGCTCCTCGGTGTCCACCCGCAGGATCTTGACTTCGATCTCCTGGCCGACCTTAACCACTTCGTCCGGGTTTTCGACCTTGTGGTCGGCCAACTCGGAGATGTGCAGCAGGCCCTCCAGGCCGTCCTGCAGGCCGACGAACACGCCGAAGTTGGTGATCTTGGTCACCTTGCCGCGGACAACTTGGCCCGGCTGGTAGTTGTTCGGAATGTCGTGGGTCCACGGATCCTCGTCCAGTTGCTTCAGGCCCAAAGCAATCCGCCGCCGGTCGCGGTCCACGGACAGCACCCGGCAACTGATCTGCTGGCCCTTTTCCAGCACCTCGTTGGGATGGCTGATCTTCCGCGTCCAGGACATGTCCGAGACGTGCAGCAGACCGTCGATGCCCTCTTCCAACTCGACGAAGGCCCCGTAATTGGTCAAGTTGCGCACCCGGCCCGTGACCACGTTGCCCTCCGGATAACGCTCCCGGACGCGGTCCCAGGGGTTTTCCTGGGTTTGCTTCATGCCCAGCGACAGTTGCTGGCCCTCGCGGTCAACGCCCAAAATGACCACATCGATCTCGTCGCCGATGTTGACCAATTCGTTGGGATGATTGATCCGCTTGGTCCAGGACATTTCGCTGATGTGCACCAGGCCCTCGATGCCCGGCTCGAGCTTGACGAACGCGCCGTAGCTCATCACGTTCACCACGCTCCCGCGGTGGGTCGTGTTCACGGGGTACTTCTCGACGACGGTATCCCACGGGTTGGCCTGCTTCTGCTTCAGGCCCAACGCGATCTTCTGCTTCTCGCGGTCGATGTGCAGGATCACGACTTCGATCTCTTGGTCCAAGGCGACCATCTCGGACGGATGCCCGATGCGTTCCCAACTCATGTCGGTAATGTGCAGCAGACCGTCGATCCCGCCCAGGTCGACGAACGCCCCGAACTCGGCGATGTTCTTGACCACGCCTTTGCGGATCTGGCCTTCGACCAGCTCTTCCAGCAGCCGTTCGCGATCCTCCTTGCGCTGTTTCTCGATCAGCGACCGGCGGCTGACGACGATGTTGCGCCGCGCCTCGTCGATCTTGAGCACCTCGCACTGGACGGCCCGGCCGATGTAATCGCCGATGTCGGGCGGCCGGCGGATGTCCACTTGGCTGGCAGGCAAGAACACGTTCACGCCGATATCGACCAGCAAGCCGCCCTTGATCTTGCGGGTGACCGTCCCGGTCACGACCTGCCCCTCCTTGACCGAGTTCATCACGTTGTCCCACTCGATCAGCTTCTGCGCCTTGCGGCGGCTCAGGCTGACCATGCCGAAGGGGTCTTCCGTAGGCGCAAACTCCTCCTCGACTTCCTCCACCAGGACCTTGACGATGTCCCCGATGGCCGGAGGATCTTCATGCTCGTCCCACTCGTTCCGCGGGATCGAGCCCTCACTCTTGAATCCCACGTCGACCAGCACCGTGTCCTCGTCGACGCGGATCACGCGGCCTTCGATGATCTTGTTGATCTCGAAGCCGCGATCCGTGTCGATCAGGTCGATCATCGCGGACGGATCTTCAATATCCGCCACGGCCGAGTGGAAGAGGTCGTCAATTTGGTGGTCGCTTTCCAGATTTCGGATCAGATTACGGTTAACCATGTTTCACTCAGAACGAGGTGAGTTTCGCCGAGTCGCCGCACGTCAAGTGCGGTCGACGGCTCGCGAAACACGCACGCACGTGCCTTCCGGGAAGGCGTAGTCAAAGGTAGACAATCCCAGCCCATCGGGCCGCCACCGCGGCGGCCGTCCACGAGGGAGCTGAGGGAACGCAGTAAATTTAGCAGACTTGCCAACTTAGGGCAACGGTCAGCGGGGATGGTTTTCCAGGGAGAATTCCAGTCCGCACGTGTCCCGGAGCCTGTGATATCCGCCTCCATGCCCGGCTTTTCCCCAAAAGCCGTATTTTTCCGTGCCGGCAGCCCGGCTCTAACGCCCGGAAACAAGTACTTGCCCCGCCATTTTTGCGTCTGGAAAACAGGCCAAGGCATAACAGTTGCGTCCATCTTCGATCCCAACGGTGAACCGGCTTTCCCCGCCCACGGGGATTTGGCCCCGGCACGGACGCAGCCCCAGAGTGTGTTCTCCAGCGGGCAACTCCAGCCGCAAGACTTGGATGGTATCCGGCAGCAGCGTCCAGCATCGCGTGTCGGCCGATTCCGTCGCCTCCCAGACCACCCCGGCCACATCCAGCGCCAGGCTGCCCCAGCCGCTCAAGCCATCGATCTGCTCCTTGACCGCGTACACCGCCGCCTTCTTGACCGCCCGGCGGGCGACGGCGCGGCCCAGGACGTGAGGATAAATCGCCTGATACTGCTGGACTGCTAGCTGGCCTACGTCCGTGACCGTATCCGTTGTGCCTGCCGGCTGCCCGCCGAGACTGACCAGGACGCGATCGACCTGGTTTTCGGACCTGACGACCTGGGGGACCTTGATCGGCGCCAACGTGGGCGGCAGCGAATGCTTGCCGATCGTGCTGAGGATGCGGTCGGCGATCAACATCGCCGCGCTGGTCGGAACTTCACTTGCCTCGCGCTTGTAGGGCCCCCGCCCGACAAAGGCGAACAGGTACAAGACGCCGTTTCCCGGCGCGGAATGCCGCCCCTGACGGACGCGTTCCAAATCGAACCCGCCTGCGGAGAAACCGGGTTGCCACGAGACCACGGTGGCGAAGGCGCGTTCGGCGTCGTCGTAGTTGCCGTGCGTCGCTTCGCGAAGCACGCCGTGCAGGTACGCTCCCACGGCCACGCGCTGGTAGGCCGCCTTGGGATTCTCTTCGCCCGGCGACGCGCCGGTTTCGATGATCTGCCGTTGCTTGGCGGTCACTTGCAGACTGTACGCCTCGGCGTCCCCGCCGTCGCCCATCAGGTTGGCCAGTGCCAGCATGACGCGAATCAAGACCTTTTCATAATCCTCGCCCGCATAGGCCCGTTGGTTGTCGTCCAGCACGTAGGACAGCGCGGCTTCGGTCAGGTCCTTCTGTTCCAGGTAGTCGAACCGATCGCGGACTTCACGGAGCCTCTGCTCGGCCCGCTGCGGATAGCCCGCAAACAACTGGGCGGTGGCCAGATCCAGGCAAATCACGTCCGCGTCCTTGCCGGCGCGCGGCAGGAGCTTGTCCAACTGCTCGACCGCCAACTCAGCCTGGCCTCGATAGTACAGTTCGCGCGCGTCGCCGACCTGGCCGATCTGGATGGCGCAGCCCGCGGCGGCAACCAGCAGCATGGCGCTGACGCCCAGGCAGACAAACCATCGGGGGCAGGTCGAGACCATACGTTTCCCAGGCCGCGTCTGGGGCGCGAGAAGCCCGGCCTGCTCGCACCGCGCGGCGGCTTTCGTCAGGCGACGCCTGAGCGGCCCATGATCAGTTCTTGAACGGATTGTAGCTCTTGACGGCGCCCAACGCCGAGCGATGATAGCCTTTGCGGACCGTCGCCGACTCCTTGTCGTACTGGCCGTTGTGAATGTTGACCAATTCCAGGGTCAGCAGATAATCGCGCTGGTAGTTCTGATTGGCCTCCGTCGTGCCGGACGTGATCGTGGCATACAGCAGATAGTCAAACGGCTGGCCCATCTGCTCCAGGCTTTCGACGAACGTCCGCATGTTGGCCGGCACGAACAGCGAATCGGGACGCAGCCGAGTCTGCTGCAGGCCCGCGTCGACAAACCGTCTGCTGACGGCGCGAAACGTCCCCGACTGGACGATCCGCGTGTCGATCTGCTGGTAGATCTGGTCCTTGAAATCGCCGATCGCTTCGGCGCTTTTGTTCTCCACCCCGACAAAGCAAATCGCGGGCGGCCCTGCCGGCGTCGGTTGCCCCGGAGTGTAGCTTGCGGACTGGAAGCCCCCGGCCTGGCGGCCCAACAGCTGCGCCACGGCCGTGTCGATCAGCGGATTGAACGTCTCCGCGCCGGCCTCGTGACTGCCCACCATGTCCTTCTGGTCCGGACGCAACACCTGCGCATACTGATGCCCCCGGCAGCCAGCCAACGTCAGCACCGCTGCGGGCCCCCCAACACAGACTGCACAACAGCCCAAGAATGCCCGTCGATCCACAACTCCACCCCCAGTGCCAGACCCTGGCGAAAAGACACCCCAGAACGCGAGCGCAGGCCGAAGAAAACGGCTCGACTTGTAGTCTTAACGTCGGCCACTGGCAAGCTCAAACTGGAACAGAATTGCGAGGCGGGCTCCGAAACGGGCCTGCAGTGATAGCAGCGGTGAAGCAAGATTTCGATCTGGATTCTCGAATGGAGGATGACTGGAAGTTCAAGACGGAACCGGAGAAGGCGAGCAAGAAGCTCAGCACACGAAGGCTCCGGAAGCGAGCTTAAAAGGATGACGAAAGCGTAGAAGAAAGCCTGAGAAGCAGCGTGAAGTGATAGCGTACAGTGACACTCTTCTGGAGCATGCAGGAAGCTCGTCCAGCAGCAGCACGACGCGGGTCTCTGGATTCTGTACAAGGTTCCAGGCTTTGGCTCCGCCAGCATCTTCTTCATGACCGTTGTCTTACCGATGCGTCTTTCGGCGGTGAAGCGAAGCGACTTCGACTCCAACTTCTTCCATACTTGCTCAATCAGCCGATCTCTCCCGACGACATTCCGTGGACTGATCTGCACCGCCATAGCGCACCCCGAATGTAAAACCCGAAAAGATGCGACAACTTCATCGCACGATAACGCCATCGCACGATAACGTCATCGCACGTCAACCGCTTGTTAGCGGAAACTCGGCATAAGTTATTGGGAGCCGCAACTCCGTTATTGTCGTGAAAACGCGGCAGGGCTTTTCTGTGACGGCTGGCAAATCATCACCGCTACGCGCCGGCAACCTGGCATTGGCATCGGTACTCCATGTCGCGGTACAGCGTACGATGCTTCGCGCTGACGAACGGGGTTTGGCCTCCTGTTAGCGGTCTGGCCGCGACGATGGTCGGCGCGGCCTGGACAACAGGGGCCTTCTTGCTCTCTGACGTCGCGCGACAGGCGGATTGCGAAGACTACGGCACAACGTGTCTTTCGGGCGGCTGCAGCGTGACTCGCACGCGAACCGGCATGGTCCAGGGATCGCCGGCGTCGAAGCGCACGGTGTGTTCTCCGGCCGGCAGGGCGAGGGCCTCGGCTGGCGTTGCGGAGGATTCGGGTTCGGCGAGCGGCGGGCCGTAGCGGCGGATCGGTTCGCCGGGCCACAGCATCAGATACTGGCCTTCGCGGAGCGTGCCGGGCCAGGTGAAGCGGTGGTCGCCGACCTGGACGACCGGATCGACGACTTGACGCTCGTCCAGCGAGCGCAGGGCTTTCACGTCGTCCAGGCCGCAGGCGACGGTCTTGCGGCCGGGGAGGCCGTTGTAGTAGAGGGTCAGCGAGTGGACCTGGCTGTAGTCGATCGGGTCCTGCGCCGGGCGGCTCAACTGCTGGTACCTCCAGCCGGTGTAGTTGTTGGTGATGTAGTAGTCCATCGCACCTTTGGTGTCGCGCAACTGCAGCTTGAACGCGCCGCCCTGACCGTCGCCCCGCATCCAGAGGCCGAAGCCCTTGTGCCAGGACAGGTCCAGCGGCGGACGGAATTGTTTGCCGATGCACGACCAGCCGTTCTCGCCGGGCAACGTGCTGGCGGCGGTGTAGACGGCACAGGATTTTCCTTCGCGAGCGCCGTCACGCTGCAACTCCAGACGCTGCGTCACGCCGGGGAACGTGGAGCCGCCCTGGTCGGATTCGATCAGTTGCACGTCCGTTCGGCCGGCCGACTGACTCAAGTAGGGCGTCAGATCGTCGAAGGATTCCAGCACAACGGCGTCGGCGGCGTGATAGGCGGGACCCGGATTCAACCACGGGCCCGGCAGGGCGTGAACTTGGACGCCGACACGGGCGGGCCCGGCGCCCACCGGGATCGGCCAGCCGGCTTGGGCTTCTTCCGCCGTCGAGATCTCGCGCCAGGGCGAGTAGATCACCCGCTGGAACGCCTCCTGGCCTGCCTCGCCCACCAGCCGATAGTCGCGGCGGAGGTCCAGCAGTTTCGCGCGTTCTTCCGGCGTCTTTTCGCCGCCCAGTTGCGGGTCGATTCGCAGCCGCTGGCGCATCGCCGCGTCCACTCGGCCCGACAGCCGCAGCTGTTCATAGCGGCGGATCATGTCGAGAATGTCGCCCGTGAATGGATGCTTCTGGGCGGCGCCGACGGAGACTTGAAACGACATGGAGGCGTCGTAGCCCAGCGTCGCACCGAGGACGTACTCGTACATGTCCGGCGTGGCCATCGGGTCGTAGCCGTAGTACCAGCCGATGTCCAGCGGCATGCCGGAGCGGCCGAAGGAGACGAACCAGGGCGAGCGTTCGTCCAAGTAGCCCTTGAGATCGCCGTGGCCGTCGGCCGAGGCGCTGCGGGCCAGGATGTGCCACGAGTAATGACTGAAACTGCTGCCCTGCAGCAGCACGTCCTTGTTCTTCAGCTTGTCGTAGTACGCCTTGTGCAGCCGGGCGTTGTAATACCAGTGGTCGCCCTGCAGCCGCTCGGAGCCGTCAAAGTACAGCATGTCGATCTCGCAGGCATTGGCGACGCGGGCAAAGTTCGTACTGACTTCGTCCAGCAGCGTGGTGTCCATGTCGAACATGTGGTAGCCGTACGAGCGGACCAGGTGCGCCACGGCATCCCCGCTGCGGTGCGCCGCTGCGTGGGTGCCCAGATGGCCGCGGCGGCAGCCTTTGAAGCCGAAGGGGGCCTGCAGCGACCGTTCGGCATAGTGGATCAACTCGTCGCCGATCTGCAGCACCGTGCCGGCGCCCGTATAGCCGCCGTCCTCGGCGGGGAAACCGTCCGGGGCGGCCGCAGTCGGGATGAAGTCAGACTGGGGATCGACGTTCGCCGCCAGCTTGGCGGTCGCCCCCTTCACGAGCCGCGGATCGGGCACGGGCGTCAGATACGGGTCGGGCGGATAGATCGAAGCGGCCAGGAAGTGAAAACCGACGCGGAAGCCGGCCTCTTTGAAGCGGCGGACCGTGCGCACCAATCCATCCAGGCCGTCCGGAAAATTGGCCTGGTTGACCTCAAAGTGCCCCGTGCTGCGGCACCACGAGCCCTGGCCGATCAGGATTGTGTGGAAGCCGCCGCGGCGGGCGATGGCCAGCGCCTCGTCAAATTGCGATTCGCGGAACTGGGTGAGGAAGAAATACGAACGGTGAATCCACGGCGAGACTTTGTTCCATTGGCCGCCCGGAGCGGGACTAGGCAAACCCGCGGACACCTCGAATTCGCGCACCGTCTCCAGCAGTTCCGCAGTCCGGCATACAAGCACGCCAAACCGCGCCGGCTGGATGCCGTGCCGGGCGATCGTGCGGACGTTCAGCGTCGTCTGCGGCGAACCCCAAAACGGCGAGACGGGCGATTCGAAGTCCTCCAACAAGACGACGCTTTCCACGCCGTCCCGGTCGATGACGGCTTCGATCTGATCGATGTAGCAGGTCACCGTCTTGCCGGGCGGCAGGCTGTTGAAGTAGATGTGCAAGGCGTCGGCCTGCTCGTAACGCAGCGTGTTGATCGCCGCGTCGGTCAGCGTGACTTGGCGCCAGCCCTGAAAGTCGATGGCCAGGTAATTATCGCGGTAGCCGCCGCGGCCGTCGTACAACTGGATTTTGAGCGACTGGCCGCTGCCGTCGCCGTGAACCCACGCTCGAATGGCTTTGCAGCCCGCCAGATTCAGCGGCGCGGGAAACCGCTTGCCGCGCATGCTCCAGCCGCCGGGCTCGGCGTTGCTGGTGGCCGTGAAGCGGGCGGCCCGGCTGCCGGCTTTCACCTGGTCGGCGACGGGCACGAACTCGTGCGAGCAGCCGGCGCGGTCGGAGTTGGAACCGCCGGAGCTTTCCAACAAGGCACGCACGTTGGGCTCCGCCCCCATCACGGCTACGGACCAATCCGGCGTCGAGCAAGCGTTCAAGGTCCCGGCGATCTCAGCGCCCTGCGGAACGGCCAGATGGAACAGTCGCAGCGCGGTTGGCGACTCGTCCGATTGCAGCCGCCGGAGTTCGAAGACCGCCAAGCCGCGGGTCGCAGTCGTGGCCGACGGCCCAACGGCGGTCCGCGTCGCCTGCACTGCGAACTCGGCGATGGCTCCTCCCTGGAATCGCACCTTCAACAACTCGTCCGCCAACTCGACCGACTCCGGGAGCCGGATTTGTTGCTCTGTTTCCAGCGCGAACACGGGCCGATCATCGACGGGCCAACGGCTGCCGTCGGCGAGCACGACAGCGGTGACGCGGCCACGTTCGTCCAGCGTCAAGCGGGCCGTGCCGAGCTCCAGTTGCACGTCGGCTGCAACCGGCGAAACGGAGAGCACTGAAATGACGCAGGCCAGGATGGTGAAGAAGCGCATGGCGGGTGTCCTTTGCGGCAGGATAGGGATGGACGCGACGTCTTGAACCGGGCTAACAAGTCGGGGCCCGGCGGAACGGTCGTCCTGGGTTGGTCGAAACGCTGGCCGGAAAACTGGGGCAGAAAAAAACCAATCCGTGTCCGACATCTTTCTGCCCCCGTCTTCCGGCCAACTTCTTCTTTGAGCGCAACGCACACCAACAATATGGCGCTGGCCGCACTCAGCGCCAAGCAGACGCGAACGGTTCTGTGGCCGCCACGGATGGAGACGGTACGGATTGAAACGCCACGGATTGAGACGCTGGGAGAAATGGTTTACAGTCAGTGTCTGCAGACCTTCGGATTCTCGATCAGCAATCAACCTAGCGAGGTGCCCATGCGCGTCATCCCACGATTGCCCCGCGTTGTCGTCCTTCTGGTCTTGGCTGGCGTCCTGGCTAGCCCGTGTGCCGTCGTCCAGGCTGCGGAGGCGAATTACGACGAAGCCAAAGTCCCGCAGTACACCTTGCCCGACCCGCTGGTCCTGGCCAACGGCGACAAAGTGAGCGACGCCGAAACCTGGCGGACCAAGCGGCGGCCTGAAATCCTGGAGCTGTTCCGGGCGCAGATGTACGGCCGCAGCCCAGGCCGGCCCGACGGCATGAGCTGGCAAGTGTTCGACTGTGACCAACAAGCGGTCGGCGGCACGGCCACGCGCAAGCAAGTGACGGTGTTCTTTACGGGCCGGAAGGACGGGCCCAGCATGGACGTCTTGATCTACCTGCCCAACGCAGCCAAGAAACCCGTGCCGGCCTTTCTGGGGCTGAACTTCCAAGGCAATCACGCGATCCATCAGGATCCGGGGATCAGGCTTTCAAAGAGCTGGATGCGGCCCAACCCGTCCAAGGGCGTGGCTGGCAACCGCGCCACGGAAGCCAGTCGCGGGGCTTCGTCCAGCCGTTGGGCCGTGGAAAAGATTCTGGCCCGCGGCTACGCCCTGGCAACGATCTACTACGGCGACATCGACCCGGATTTCGACGACGGCTTCCAGAACGGCGTCCATCCGCTGTTCTATCGCGCCGGCCAGACGAAGCCCGATCCGGACCAGTGGGGCTCGATCGCCGCCTGGGCCTGGGGCCTGAGCCGGGCACTGGACTACCTCGAGTCCGACGCCCACATCGACGCCCGGCGGGTGGCCGTGCTGGGCCACTCGCGGCTGGGCAAAACGGCCCTCTGGGCCGGCGCCGAGGACGAGCGGTTTGCGCTGGTCATCTCCAACAACTCCGGCTGCGGCGGCGCGGCGCTCAGTCGCCGCGCGTACGGCGAAACCGTGTGGCGGATCAACACGTCGTTCCCACACTGGTTCTGCGACAACTTCACCCAGTACAATAACAAAGAAGCCCGACTGCCCATCGACCAGCACGAACTGATCGCACTGATGGCTCCGCGGCCCGTGTACGTGGCCAGCGCGGTGGACGACCGTTGGGCCGATCCCCGCGGCGAATTCCTGTCGGCCAAACATGCCGAGCCCGTCTACCGTCTGCTGAGCGCCGGCGGCCTGCCGGCGGACGACCTGCCGGCCGTGGACCATCCGGTCAGCGACATCATCGGCTACCACGTCCGCACCGGCAAACACGACGTGACGGATTACGATTGGGAGCAGTACCTGAACTTTGCCGACAAACACCTGAGAAAGACGGCGGTGGAGAAGTGAGGAGAAGTGAGGAGAAGTGAAAAAGTGAAAGAGCGCGAGGGACGAAACGTCGAAAGGCTGTGTCGAAAGGCTGTGTCGAAAGGCTATTCTGTCAGCGTCTCTGCTCATGCTTTCTTGTGTTGCGCCGAGCCAGCGTCTCAGTCAGTTGGACTTGGCGTATTCGCGACGCTGCGACTGGTGAACTTCGCGACTTCTCCACTTCTGGACTCTCCCGCTTCAAGACCTTTGCACTTTTCCACTTTTTGACTTGTTGATTTTTTTGCCACCCGAGGAGACTTACCATGCGTTTGTGCCGTTTTCGACGTGCGGGCCGGGTGTCCGTGGGGTTCTACAGTGAAGCGTACATCGTCCCCGTGGCGGCTGCCGCTGCGAAATATGCGGACGCCGGCAAGGGCAAGCTGAACGTCCCCGACGGTGACGACTTGCTCGCCCTGCTGCCGCCCGACGGCGCGGCGTGTGGAGACGCGGCGCAGCTCGCCAAGTGGGTTGCGGACAACGCGGCGATGCTGCCGGACGCGGTCAAGCTGGCGCCCCAATCCGTGGAGTTGCTGGTCCCGGTTCCTCAGCCGCCCAAGCTGTTTCTGCTGGCCGGCAACTACGCCAAGCACATCGAAGAGGGCGGCGGCATAGCGGCCCGGCGGGCGGAGACCTTTCCTTATGTCTTTATGAAGCCGCCGACCACGACGCTGACCGATCCCGGCAAACCGGCCCGCATCCCGGCCATTTCTCCCGATCACATCGACTGGGAATTGGAACTGGCCGTTGTCATCGGCCGGCGGGCCAGACGCGTCAAGGAAGCTGACGCCTTGAAGTACGTCGCAGGCTATACCGTGGTGAACGACATCTCCGACCGCGAATTTCATCCCCACCCGGAACGCAAACTCCGCACCATGGACGGCTTCTTCGATTGGCTGCACGGCAAATGGCACGACAGCTTCTGTCCGATGGGGCCTTGCGTCGTGTCGGCCGACGCGATTCCCGATCCGCAGACCCTGGACATGAAACTCACCGTCAACGGCAAAGTCCGCCAGGATTCGAACACGGCCTATCAGATTTTCCCGGTGGCCGCGGTGATCGAATTCCTATCCAGCTTCGTCACCTTGGAACCGGGTGACATCATCTCGACCGGCACTCCCGGCGGCGTCGGCGATGCGACGGGCACGTATCTGAAGCCCGGCGACCGGATCGAAGCCACCATCCGTTCGATCGGCACCCTGGTGACGCCGGTCGTGGCGGAGTAGCAGCGGCGTCCAAGCCGCCCGGCACGAAGGGGTCAGGCTTACAGAATTCAATTTTGGCCGAGCAAGGTCGTTCCCAACGACTGGCCTCAGCGTCGGCCAAAATTGAATTCTGTAAGCCTGACCCCAGTCCGTGATTCTTCCCGCAGTTGCCGACAGGCGTCGGCAAAGGCGACGATGTTGTCCCAAGGCGTCTCCGGCTGGATGCGGTTGGACGGCAGGAAGATCGCGCGGCGATCTCCGGCGACGATGTCGGCCAGGCGGCGGACTTCCCGGCGCACGTCGTCCGGCGAGCCGAAGGGGAAGGTGCGTTGCGCGGAGATGGTCGCGGCCAATGCGATGCGGCGGCCGACCTGCCGGTGGATCTCGGCAAAATCCATGCACTCCGGCTGGATCGGGTGCAGCACATGGAAGCCCAGTTCGACGACGTCCGCCACGATCGAATCGATCTTGCCGCAGCAGTGGAAGAAGAACCGCACATCCGGAAAACGGGTCCGCACCGCATCCAGCACCCGCTGCCAGGCCGGTTTGACGAATCGCTGCCACAGGGCGGGCGCAAGCTGCATGCCGCGCTGCATCCCGGCGTCGTCGTAGAAACACAACACGTCCACGCCCGCTGCTGCGGTCGCCAGCGCCAGTCGCGTCGTGTGTTCCTCGACCTTGCCCAAGGTGGCCTCCGCCATGGCGGGGTCACTTACCAGGTCCATCAGGAATTGCTCCATGCCCCGCAGCCACCAGGCCCATTCGTAGATGCTGCCGGCGTAGCCAAACACCGGATAGCCCGCGGCTTGAAACCGCTCGACGGCTGTCCGATCCGCCGGCGTGTCGATCGCGGGCAGTGGCAGCGCGTCGACGGCAGAAACGCTCGCGGCCGCCGCCAGCGGCGGGTAATTCTGTTCCAGCGTTCCCTCCAGGCCTCCCGCCCAGTGCCCGATGCCCCATTCGTCAAACCAAGTGCCCGGTTCGACCTCGCCGTGCAGCGCCGCCGGATCTTGCCCGCCAAAGCGGCAAGCCAGTGAGAATACCCGCCAGTCGGCGTCGAAATAGGCCGCCGGATCGTCGTCGCCAGTCGCTTCGCGAAACCGGCGCAGGACGGGTTCCGTAAAGCCTGGACTGGCGCCCACGTCGACCGAGAACGGACTCCACGCCGGCGAACCGCCGTCCAGCAGTTTTCGCAGGTTTTCGCGAGGTGTGGTCATCATGTGCCACCATTCTGGCGCCTTGGCGATCGCCTCCCTACCCGATGTCGGAACGCTTGCGCCGCGGCGGGACCGCGGCGGGATCGCCCGCCGGCCGCGTCCGCGGAGCATGGGGCGGCGGGGGGCCGGGGGAGGCCATGTCGATCCCGTCGCCGAAGTACTTGGCGCGGGCTTCGGCGTGACTGAGCACTTCGTCGCGAGTGCCATGACACAGCACTTGGCCCTTGCTGATCACGTAGCTGCGGTCGGTAATCTGCAGCGTCTCCCGCACCTGGTGGTCCGTGATCAGGATCGAGATGCCGCGAGAGCGCAGGTCGCGGACGATCTCCTGGATGCTCTGGATCGTCACGGGATCGATGCCCGTGAAGGGCTCGTCCAGCAGAATGATCTTGGGGTCGGAGACCAGGCAGCGGGCGATCTCCAGCCGCCGCCGTTCGCCGCCGGACAGCGAGGCGGCTTTGGCCTTGCGCAGGTGGGTAATCTTGAACTGTTCCAGCAGTTGGTCGCAGCGCGCCCGGCGTTCGGCCCGGCTCATGTCCAGCAGTTCCATCATGGCCAGCAGATTGTGTTGGACGCTCAGCTTGCGGAACACGCTCGACTCCTGCGCCAGATACCCCATGCCGCCATCGCGGGCGCGGCGGTACATCGGCCAATTGGTCACGTCCTGGCCGTTGAGAAAAACCTTGCCCTCGTCGGGTTCGATCATGCCGCAGGTCATGCGGAAGCTGGTCGTTTTGCCGGCGCCGTTGGGACCCAGCAAACCCACGATCTCGCCGCCGTCAACGTGAAAATTCACGCCATCGACCACCCGTCGGCGGCCATAGACTTTGACCAGGCCTTGCACTTCCAGAATTCTCATGTCCCGACCTCCCTGCCCAGGAATCAAAACCCCCTCGAAGCGCTATGACCGGTTCAACGGATCAGCCCCATGCGACGGAAGTTCGGCCAGAACGGAATCGGCCGTCTCCAGGCGTGCGGCCAGTAAATCAACAGGGCTTTTCCCGTCAGCAACTCGCGGCTGACAAACGGCGGCGGATCCGGGTTTTCCACGTTCCCGTATTGCGACCAGACCCGCGCATCGCGGCTTTGCGGACTGTTGTCCCCGCACGGAAAGAACTGGTCGGGCCCCAGTTCAAAACGGACGTCTTCCCGGCGAGCGTCGAACAGGGGCGTGGTCGCCCACGAGTCCGGACTGGCGAAGACCCGCGCGATGTACGCGTCGCGCGAGCCAATTCCGTACAGCAGATGCTGGTAATCGTCGTCCGCCGGGATGCGGCCCTCTTCCTCCGTATGGTACGACGAGGCCACGTAGTAGACGTCGCGGAGCACGCGGAGCCGCTCCACCCGCAACGCCACTCCGGCGGCGCCGATCCCGACCGGTTCCAGGTCGGCGGCATCCTGGGGGCTCCATTTCGGTTTCACGTTCCCTGGCGGCACGTAGGTGGTGGGCCCGTCGAATTCGGCCAGGCGGCCGTTCACCCACAGCAGCAGTTGGTCGTCGCAATTCGAGAACCGCAGATCGTACGACCCCGGACCGCGGAGTTTCGTGGCCGCCTTGGGATGCGCGACCGCGGTCCCGTCGGCGTCGGCAAACACGCCGCGCCCGCCATCGATGGCCAGCACGGCCTCGCCACTGGCCACGTCAAGGCGGCAGGTGTAATGCATGCCGCCCTCGACCAGATCCAGCAGGACTGCGCCTTGGCTGCCCCGCACTTCCACGTCGTCGCACTCCACGGCCAGATCGCCCACCCAGTGCTGGCCGGCGGTTCCGTGGCCAAAGGACTGATCGCTGTCGTTGTAGGCATAGTAGTCGGTAATGAGTTGCCCCTGATATTCGCCGCTGGCAAGCCGCTGCGGAACCCGCTCGTTGGCCGGCACCCGCTCATCCGCCAGATCCGCCCAATCCGCGGTCGACGGCACGACGTGCCGGTAGCGGAGCCAAACTTCGCCGGCCGGCGCGCTGGCGGTCTCAAATCCGCCTCCGTCGTCCTGTCGTCGCCAGGCCGGCGAGTCCGGCGCAGACCATTCCTGCCAGCGGTCCGGCCAGCCAGCCTGGGTCAACACCGCCGGGCGATATCGGGTGTCGTCCACCGTCTGCAGCATGGCCTTGACCTTGTGCGGCGGTTTCCGGGCGATGTGAAAATCCTCCGCCGCACCGCCGTCCTGTCGGGAGCAGACGTAGATGTCGCCGTGCCGGATCCAGACCGTTTCGTTGGGCAGGCCGATCAGACGCTTGATGTAGTTCTGCTTGGCGTTGCCCGGGAACTTGAAGACGATCACATCCCAGCGTTTCGGGTCGCCCACCTCGTACGCATACTTGCTGACCAGGATCCGGTCGCCGTTGAACGACCGCTGGTTCGGGTCGTCGACCTTGTTCAGCCGCATCGTGTAACGGCAGATGGGGCATGTCGTCGCCGATACAAAGCCCTGCCCGTCATTCTCGACGCTGGCCCCGGTCCGGTAGGGACAGCCGCACTGGGCGCACGTGACGTCCATGTGGCGGCCCTGCAGCGTGGGGGCCATGGAGCCCGTGGGAATCACAAACGCCTCTGCGACAAAGGCCCGAAAGAGAAAGGCCAGAATGACCGCGACGGCAATCGACTCGATCGTCTCCCGCATCGCCCGGCCGGTGTGGTCGGGGACGGGCTGGGAATCCGCGGGTTTCGATCCGGCAGCCGCCGCCGGTGCGGCGCCGCGGTAAGGCTTGGACTTGTTCATCGGCCAACTTTCTCGTTCAAGGGGGCAGCCGGAAGTGTATTCGTTGGGGTTGATTGACACAAGTCGGACAGTCGGCGACACTGAGGTCCGGGCCCGATGGCAGCAGTTTTCCGGGAGAAGACCGAAATGGCGCCTGATGCGCACGCCGACGTTCCGCCGTTGAAGGGGCGACGAGTCGCTTTCTTGGGAAAGCTGGGCGGAGTCACCCGGCGCGAGGCGCAGCAACTGGTCCGGCAGCAAGGCGGGACGCCGGTGGAAAAGCCGGCCCAGGACGCCGACTTGATTGTGATCGGCGCCGACGAATTGCCGCTCAGCGACGCCGAAGACCTGCTGGGCGAACCGATCCGCCAGGCGGCCGCCGAAGGTCGAATCGAAATCATCGGCGAAACGCAGCTGTGGCAACGCCTGGGCCTGATGGAAAGCGAGTCGAACGTGCGCCGGCTGTACACGCCGGCCATGCTGGCTGATCTGCTGCAGGTTTCCGTCGCGACGATTCGCCGCTGGCATCGCCGCGGGCTGATCGTTCCCGCTCGGGAAGTCCGCCGCTTGCCCTACTTCGACTTTCAAGAAGTGGCCACCGCGCGGCGTTTGGCCCAACTCCTGGGCGCGGGCGTCTCCCCGGCTGCGATCGAAAAAAAACTGGCCGAATTGTCCCGCTTTGTCCCGGAAGTCGAACGGCCGTTGGCCCAACTGTCGGTGATCGTCGAAGGCCGGCAACTGCTGCTGCGGCAAGGCGAGGGACTGATCGAGCCTGGCGGGCAGATGCGGTTTGATTTCGAGGCGTTTGAAGAGCCGCCAGCGGCGGCCAAAGCGGATGGCCGTGGCGGCCAGACGCTGTCGTTCGAGCAGTATCTCGCCGAGCAAACGCCGCCGCCGACCAAGGAAGAACTCCTGGAAACGGCCGCCCAACTGGAGGACGAAAGCCGCCTGGAAGAAGCCGCGGAAATGTACCGCGTCGTGCTGACGGCGGGTGGTCCAAACCCGGAAGTCTGCTTTCAGTTGGCCGAGTTGCTGTACCGGCTGGACGATTTGGCTGGGGCGCGCGAGCGCTACTACATGGCCATCGAATTGGACGAAAACTACGTCGAGGCGCGTGCCAATCTGGGCTGTGTGCTCGCCGAACTCGGACAGTCCGAGCTGGCGATTTCTGCCTTTCAGGGCGCGCTGAAGTACCACCGGGGCTTCCCCGACGTTCACTTCCATCTGGCCCGCACCCTGGATGAACTGGGGCGCCGCGACGAGGCCGAGGTCCATTGGCGCGAGTTCTTGGACCTGGCACCCGACAGCCCCTGGGCGCAAGAGGCCGAAAATCGAATCGGCGGCGTATGACATCAGACACAAGTCCAAGCTCGACAAGGTCTTAGATGCATTCAGCTACGGGCCTTTCGGGGCTCATCCCGCGTCTTGCCAAGCCGATTGGGAAGAAAAACCTTGAACGGATCTCTATTTTAGCTAAACTACCTATATTAACTTTCTCCAATGCTTGGTGGGAAATCGCACGATGAAAACTCGTTTTCGGAACGTTGCCCTTTGTTTTGCTGTGTGCTGAGGAGCAGTGCTTGGTCTTAGCGGCTGAGTTCAGAAAGTACCTGAGGTGGTCGCGTACACCGGACCTGGACGGCGTACGCTTCCGCAACAGGACGGCCCGTGAGGATGTTGAACTTTACGACCTCGAACTTTACAACCTGAGTCACAAAGGGCAGGAAACACCACGGGGGGAAGAAGGCAGGCCGGCGACCGTCTGGCGGGCGATAGCATTGCTCGCATTCTGAATCGCACGGGCCATGCCGCCCACTCCGAAGCCCGGCTTTTTCCCAAGAGCCGGGCTTCTTTTTTTCTTGCCGCCCCCAGTTCTCCAGTCCGCGACCGCCCCGAGCTGTCCAGCGGGCGGAGGCTTGGTCCCGCCTGACCGGCGCGGCGGCGCCGGGGACTCCAGCTCGCCTTGGAGACGGCATGAATTTCGCCTCACTCACCCGGCGACGCCCGACAATGCACTAGGTCACGGCGTGGTTTCGTGATATGATCCGAGGCCACGAAATCAAGAGACACGGATCGTCGATGAAGAACTTCCTGCGCGCCATACGCCTGGCCCTGCATTATCGCTTGACGCTCGTCGGGGTGTTCTGCTGTTCGTTGCTGGTGGCCGTGTTCTGGGGAGGCAACATTGGCGGCGTCTATCCGATCGTCGAAGTGGCGATCCGGGGCAAACCGCTGCAAGCCTGGGTGACGGACGAGATTGCGCGCGCGGACGCCAAGTCGGCGGAGATCCGCAGCGAGATCGAGCGTCTGCAAAGGGTCCCCGCGGAGGCCGGCGCTGCCGCCGAGACCGCAGCCCGCGATCTGGCCTTCCTGCACAGGCGGTTGCAGGCCGAACAGGCCGCTTCGGCCACGGTCCGCTGGCTGAAACCGTGGATCGATCGCTACCTGCCCGCCGATCCCTTTCGAACCGTCGTTTGGATCGTCGTGGCCCTGATGGCCGCGACGACGATCAAGGATTCCTTCCTGTTCGCCAACCACATGCTGGTCGAACGCGTCGTGCAGATGGTGGCCTTTGATCTGCGCAGGCAACTGTACCACCACATGCTGCGGATGGACTTGGGCGAATTCGGCGAGCAGCGGACGGGCTCGATGATGAGCCGTTTCAACGTGGACTTGGACTACCTGTCGCGCGGCTTGAATCTGTTGTTTGGCCGGGCGGTGTTGGAGCCGCTGAAGGCGGTGGCATGTCTGATCGGCGCGGCGTTTGTGTGCTGGCGACTGCTGCTGTTTTCGTTGCTGTTGGCACCGTTGGCGGGATTCCTGATCCGCACGTTGGCCCGTTCCATCAAGCGGGCCAATCGGCGAGCGTTGGAGGAGACCTCGCAACTGATGGGCGTGCTGTCCGAGGCGTTTCACGGGATGCAGACCGTCCAGGCGTTCACGATGGAAAAATACGAGCGGAACCGGTTTCACCGGGTCTCCAAGGCTTGTCTGCAGAAGGCGATGAAAATCGCCCTTTACAGTTCGCTTTCGAAGCCGGCCGTGGAAATGTTGGGACTGGGCATGGTCTTCATCGCCCTGATCGCCGGCGCGTACCTGGTGTTGAATCAGGCCACGCACATCCTGGGGATTCCCATGTGCGACCGGCCGCTGAGCATTCCGGCCTTGCTGTGCTTCTACGGCCTGTTGATCGGCACCAGCGATCCGGCCCGCAAGCTGTCGGACGTGGTTAACGGAATCCAGGGCGGCGTGGCCGCCGCCGACCGGATCTTTCCGCTGCTGGACCGGCAGCCGAAGATCGTCGAACCGGAGCATCCGCGGACGGCGCCTCGGCCTCATCGGCAACTGGTGTTCGACCACGTCGATTTCCACTACACGCCGGATCAACCCGTGCTCCGCGACATCCAATTGTCGATCGAGTTCGGCGAGACGTTGTGCATCGTGGGCCCCAACGGCTGCGGCAAGACGACGTTGATCAATCTCTTGCCGCGGTTCCACGATCCGGTCGCCGGGGCCGTGCGACTGGACGATATCGACCTTCGCCAATTGCGATTGCGCGATCTCCGGCGACTGGTGGGCATGGTCACCCAGCAGACGATGCTGTTCGACGATACGGTGTACAACAACGTCCGCTACGGCTCGCCCCAGGCGAGCCTCGAGGACGTCGTGGCGGCAGCCCAGCGGGCCCACGCCCACCACTTCATCATGGACAAGCTGGAACGCGGTTACGACACCGTCGTCGGGCCGGGCGGAAACCGGCTGTCCGGCGGCCAACGGCAACGGATCGCGCTGGCCCGAGCCATCCTCCGCGACCCCGACATCCTGATCCTGGACGAAGCAACCAGCCAAATTGACATCGAAAGCGAACAGCAGATTCATCTGGCCATGGAACAGTTCGTGCAAGGCCGCACGGCGATCATTATCACGCATCGCCTGGCAACGCTGGATTTGGCCGACCGCATCGCGGTGATGGAATCCGGCCGCATCGCCGATCTGGGGACCCACGACGAACTCATCCGCCGCTGTGAACTGTACCGCCGGCTGTACGATGTCCAACTGCGGCAAACCGCCTGAAGCCGTCCCCGGAAAGAAAGCTGCCAGGAGGGGGCACCGGGAGCATGGCGTGATTCTGCTGGTCCGGCCCCTGGGTGTAGCGGACCACGGTCTCGCTCTTGTCGGTGCAGAGGATCAGGCCCAGCGTCAAGACGCCCCAGCTACTCGCCAGGTTGCCTCGATGCTATATTTCGGACCGTGGGTCGTACGCGGCAAAACCGACTCGGCTGGACGTGGTTCATGAACCGTCGCCGTTTTTTGCCGCCGTGGAGCCATTCCCTGAAATCAAGGGGACGACAACATGGGCACCGCAGTCATCAGCTTGCTGGTCGTGTTGACGGTTGCGGCCGCGGAGTCTGCCAATCTGGTCCGCGATGCGCCCGACGCACGGCCGACGCTCCGCGTCGATTCGACGTACGCGGGCTATGCCGCCGACGTGTTGACGGACGGGCGGTGGGTCGAACTGGGCAAGGAGATCACGCAGGATTACGGCAGCCGAGACCGGTTGGGCAACAGCGGCAACAGCTGGGTCTCCGCGGCGGTCGAAGGCGTCGAGCACTGGGTGCGTCTGGATTGGCCGCGCGCGGTGGAATTGAATCAGGTCTCGATCTGGTGGACGCAGCCCCCGTGGTATCCTAAGGCATTCCGCGTCGAGTTTTTTCGAGACGGGGCGTGGATTCCGGCGACCTCAGCGGGCGATTGGTGGGTGCCCACGCAGCAGCACAGCACCGCGACTTTTCCCGCCGTGACGACCGCGTCGTTGCGAGTCGTGCAGCATCCGGGCGGCGGACCGGACCGGGGTTTTCTGGCGGTCCAGGAAGTTGCCGTCTTTCATCAGCCTCAGGCGGCGGGCGGACTGCTCGGAGCACGGCCACTCGTCCCCGAAGAACTGCAGACGCTGACCCCGGCGCGGCTGGAACGTAATCTGGCCCGGCTGCACGTAGATCAGCCAGGGGCCGACGAGGCGCTGGTGTGGACCGCTGCCGGCGCGACTGGCCCGCAACCGCGACTGCAGGACGGTGACGTGAAAGCCTCGGTCGCCTTGCCGGACGGCGTCTTGCCGGGGGTGGCGTGGCCCATTCAGCACGTGTTGGACGGCGGGGCTGTGTTTTTCTCGGAAGGCCCGCCGAAGGAAGGTTCGCTGGTTGTCGAAATCCATGACGGCGAGCGTTGGGCGCCGCTGCACACCGGCTTGCAGGTCGCGGCGGACGCCACGCGTCGCTGTCTGGCCTTCACGTGCGAACCGGTGGCCACGACAGGAGTTCGCTTCCAACTGGCTGCCGGTTGGCCGACCGTCACAGAGATCGAACTGTACCGTTATTTGCCTGCCCGGCCCGACGTCTGGCCGGAGCGGCTGGTGACCGGCAACCGTTTTGAGCGCGAGCTGTTGGCTGGCGGCCGGGAGCCGTCGTTCGCAGGGCTGTCCACAGCGGCGCTGTCGATGGTGCCGACGTACGCGCTGTTGGGTCTGAAGGACGCACCGCGGGAGATCGGCGTCACTTGGGACGGCACCGTCGTTTCGCAGTGGCCGATTCGCTTTTCGTTCGGCGTGCGGCCCGAATCGTTGGCCGCTTATCGTGACACGGTGGTGCGGACCTTGGTGGACGATTGGCGGCCGGGCGTGGTCGTGCAAGGACGGCTGCGGGATCTGCGCGTCACCCAGACCGCGTTCGTTTCCTTTGCCGGACCGAACCGGACAAAACCGGCGTTGTTCGTGCAGATCGAATTGGCGAACCTGGGCAGTTCGACGCTCCAGACGGCAGTTCACGCGCGCGTCGACGCTTGGGCGAGTGAACTCAAGTTCGTCGACGGTGCGCTTACGGCCAAGGGCCGAGCGGTCCTTGTCGTCGGCGAGGGCTGGAGCCTGGGCGAGAGCGGCCGAATCGTCCGGACTTTGAAGCTGCCTCCCGGCGGCAAGCAAACCGAGAAGTTGGTCCAGCCCTGTGACGAGGTCGCCGAAATCCGGGAACTCGCGGCCTATCGCCAAACGGACTGGGCCGCGGCCTTGAGCGAATTCCGCCGCTACTGGGACGAGATGCTGGCCCCGGCGGCCGCGATCGAAGTGCCGGAAGCCCACGTGGTCAACATGGTCCGCGCGGTTTTGACTCAGTTGATGATCAACGCCGACGGCGACATCGTGCCCTACGGTTCCGATCCGTCGTGGTACTCGGGCCGGCTGTACGGCGTCGAGGAGGGTTACGCCATGATGGCTCTGGCGCAAGCCGGGTTCTTGAACGACGCCCAGCGGTACATGGACGGCACGTACCTGACGCCGCAGTTCCTGGTCAAGGTGCCGGAATACAAGAAGTACGAGGATCGCCACCAGCAGTACCGCAACGGCTTGCAGCCGCATTACGCGGTCAGCGCATACCGGCTGAGCCGCGACCGCACGTGGATCGAACGGCACCTGCCGCTGTTGCGCCAATGCGCCGAATGGACCCTTGCCGAACGCCGCAAGACGATGGTGCTGGAAAACGGCGAGCGGCCGTTGCACTACGGCCTGTTGCCCAAGTGGTCCTACGGGGGCGACATTTCGGAACTCCAGTGCTACGCGCTGTACGCCAACTTTGCCTGTTGGAAAGGGCTGGTCGACACGGCTTGGCTGCTGCAGGAACTGGGCGATCTCAAAGCCGCCGAGCGATACCGCGCCGACGCGGACGATTACTGGCAGTCGATCGAACGGGCCGTGGAAGGGAACTACCGGCGCGAGCACCAGCCGCCGTTTTTGCCGCTGCAGTTGTACGCCGATCAGCCCGTGGGCGACGATTACGATCAACTGTTCGCCGGGACGCTGCTGCACCTCCATGCCTGGGACCCGGCGGGCCGGCAGATCCGCTACGTGACGGACTTTCTGGAACAAGACAATCGCACGTTTTGCCTGCTGCCGCGGTTCCGCCGCGACGTGGGCGCCGGCGGGCTCGACGGACTGTACGGTTTGGGCTACATCCTGACCAAGCTGCAACAGGATCGCATCGACGAGTTCCTGCTGGGCTTCTACGGCTATCTGGCGTTCAATTTGGAGCGGAGCACGTTTGCCGCCCGCGAGACGAACCTGATCTATGCCAGCGACCTGCACCTGCGCAGCCGTTACAAAGTCCCGGAGATGAGCGATCCCGTGCCTTGTTCCGCAGCCGTCGCCGTCCAGTTGCTGCGGCACATGCTGGTGACCGAGACGCGGCCGGCGCCGGACCAGCCTGCGGACGGACTGCGGCTGCTGGCCGGCGCTCCGCGCGCTTGGCTGGCCGACGGCCGCACGATTCGCCTGCAGCGGCTGCCGACGGAGTTCGGTATGGTCAGTCTGGAGGTTGTCTCGAGTGCGGCACAGGGCCGGATCGAGGCGAGCATCGAGCCGCCGAAACGCAATCCGTGCAACGCGGTCCAACTGCGGCTCCGCGATCCGCAGGGCCGCCGTCTGGTCCGCGTGCGGGTGAATGGTCGCCCGCTGTCTGAGTTCGACGCCGACCGGGACTTGATTCGACTGCCGCCCGGTTCTGGCGAATACCGCGTGGTCGCGGAGTTTGCAGAACCATCCGCAGATCGGTGAAGATCGCTCAAAAAAATGACTGTCCGATTCCACGTCAGCGGCACGGCGCTGGCCGCCGGTGCTGGGGTCAGGCTTACAGAATTCAATTCTGGTCGAGCACGCTCGTACCATCTGGCTGGCATCACAATCGACCAGAATTGAATTCTGTAAGCCTGACCCATGTCGCTCGACCGTGTCAAACTGGACGGCGTCTTTCCGCGGTCAGCTGGCGGTAAAGTCCGGTCCTGACTGTTTTTTTTCGGTGTCTTTGCAGCGGCGGACGATGTGCTCTGGTATCCTGGGACCCAGTGTTTCCCTACCTTTTTTCACCGGGAGAATCAAACCATGTCCGTTCCCCTCCATCGTCGCCAGTGGTTGACCGGCACCGGCGCCGCGGCCGCTGGGATTCTGTTCCACGTTCGTCGCTCGGCAGGCGCGGCGGCGCCGCCGGCGGCGGAAATCCTGGAGACCAAAGTCATCAGCCATCTGCCCGACATGTATCACGGCTGGCCCACCGTAGCCCGCTGCCGCAACGGCCAGTTGCTGCTGGTCTGTTCGGGCGGCCGCGAGGCGCACGTTTGCCCGTTTGGCCGTGTCGACTTGATGCGCTCGCACGACGGGGGCCAGACCTGGACCTGGCCGGAGATCGTACTAGACGGCCCGATCGACGACCGCGATGCGGGCGTGCTGGAGACGGCCAAAGGTTCGATCCTGATCACAACGTTCACTTCGCTGGCCTACGAGCCGGGCCTGACCAGAGCGGAGAAGGACGGCAAGTGGCCGGCCGATCGTTTGACGCGGTGGCAGGCCGCCCACGGTCGCGTCAATGCGGAGCAGCGGAAGGCCGCGTTGGGCGTCTGGATGATCCGCTCGACCGACGGCGGCGTCACGTTCAGCGGCCGGTACGACAGCCTGGTCAACAGCCCGCACGGCCCGATTCAGTTGGCGGACGGACGGCTGCTGTACGCTGGCAAAGATCTGTGGCGTCCCGAAAGCCGCGTCGGCGTGTGCCAGTCCACCGACGACGGCCAGAGTTGGGAGTGGCTTTCCGCGATCCCCGTGCGCGACGGCGACGATCCGCGCAGCTACCACGAACTGCACGCGGTCGAGACGGCGGACCAGCGGATCCTGGTTCAGATCCGCAACCACAACAAGGCGAATTCGGGCGAGACGCTGCAGTGCGAATCGGCCGACGGCGGCAAGACCTGGTCGATCCCGCAGTCGATCGGCGTGTGGGGCTTGCCCTCGCACCTGTTGCGTCTGAAAGACGGCCGGCTGCTGATGACCTACGGCCATCGCCGTGTGCCGTTCGGCAATCAGGCGCGAATCAGCGCCGATCATGGCCGCACCTGGTCCGAACCGATCATCGTGTCTGGCGACGGGGCGGGCGGCGATTTGGGCTATCCCAGCACGGTGCAACTAGACGACGGCACCCTGGTCAGCGTCTGGTACGAAGCCATGGCCGGCTTGAAGCGGGCAGTGCTCCGACAGACGCGTTGGAAACTGGGATAGGCGTTTGGGTTGCCGCTTTGCCGCTGGTTTCCCTTGCCGGCAGCCCCCTTCTGCGAACGGGCTGCCGGCGGGCAGGGCGTGGAACATCCCATTCAATTGATAGCACCCAAACTGCCGATAGAATCCGTAGCAACGTTCCCATCGGACCTGCTGCAAGCGTCGTCGAGGGCAGGGTTTGGGCAGTTGGTCGTGGAGGGGGTGGCTCGTCGGGGGCCCCTGCTGGCAGACGCGATCGCAAGGCTGTCGGCAAGCCGCAAGTGTCCGTACAACATGGACTTACAGACCTCGTCAATTCGTCTATTGCCGGATGGGCCGTCGCGTTACACTACCGGCCGCCATCGGCTCGCCCGGCTCGTCGGTCGAGCCAAGGTCCGTCGCGTTGACGGTGGTCGCCCGCTGGATGAAGCATGAGATTCGCGAAACCAACTAGAAGCCCGGTTGTCGCGCTGTGGCTGGCACTGATAGCAGGCCCGTTCTGGCCGGTGGCGGCCGCGGGCACGGAGCCGAGTGACGGTGCGATTGCTCCGGCCGTCGAGTCGTTCGGCTCGCTGATCGAAGGCGAGTTGGGCACCCCGCCCTCGTTCGAATCGCGTTCGTCTCTCCCGCTGATCGCGCTGCAAAGTGCGGCGGAATCGGAGCTGGGGGTTCCGCTGTACGAACAGGATCTGCAGCGGCCGGAGATCGGTTTCTTCTTGTTGCCCCAGGGCCTGATCTATCGCTCGTACTTGGGCGGCCCCAAGGAATCGCGCATGGCGGCCGGCATTGTCAACATTCCGGACGACAGCACCCTGTGGGATGCGACCATCGGCGGTCGGCTGGGGATGTTTCGCATTGGCAACAGCGATCCGATCCGCCCGCGCGGGTTTCAAGTGGACGTGGAGGCGGCCGCGATGGTGCGTCTGGACATTCCGGAAGATGTCGACGTGCGTGGCACCGACTATCGCGTCGGCGTGCCCGTGACCTGGGGCAACGAGTTCAGCCAGTGGAAATTCGCCTACTACCACATGAGTTCGCACCTGGGCGACGAGTACTGGGAGGACCATCTGGGGTTTCCCCTGTTTCGGCAGGCGCGCGACGCCCTGGTGCTGGGCCATTCGCTGTACTTGACGGATTCTCTGCGTTTGTACGCCGAGGTGGGTTGGGCTTTCTACTGCGTGGCCAGCGAACCGTGGGAGGTTCAATTCGGCTTGGATTACGCTCCCCGCGTGGCGACCGGACTGCGGGGAGCGCCGTTTTTTGCCATCAACGGTTATCTGCGCGAAGAATTGGACTTTGGCGGCGGTCTGAACGTCCAAGCCGGCTGGGCCTGGCGAGCGGACGCGACGGCCCATCTGATGCGGCTGGGATTCCAGTACTACAACGGAGCCAGCACGCAGTATGCGTTTCTGCCCTTCCACGAGACGCAGTACGGCCTGGTCTTGTGGTATGACTTCTGAGTCGCGTTTTGCAGAACAGGGGGACGAAGGCGACGGCGCTTGCCGCACCGGCGGGCGTCTCTGTGATTCCTCATCGGCCACACGACAGGAGCCGCATGCATGTCCGTTATTCGGCGCATCTTGGTCACCGGAGGCGCCGGCTTTCTGGGTTCGCACCTGTGCGAACGCCTGGTGGATGCCGGCCACGATGTGATCTGTTTGGACAACTTTTTCACCAGTCAGAAATTCAACGTGGCCCATCTGATCGGCCGGCCGAACTTCGAGCTGATTCGACACGACGTCACGGTGCCGATTTTTCTGGAAGTCGATCAGATCTACAACCTGGCCTGCCCCGCGGCGCCGGGGCACTATCAGTACAATCCCATCAAGACCGTCAAGACTTCGGTGATGGGGGCCGTCAACGTGCTGGGCATGGCCAAACGCTGCCGGGCCCGCGTGCTGCAGGCGTCGACCAGCGAAGTGTACGGCGATCCGGCCGTGCATCCCCAGCCGGAGACCTACCGCGGCAACGTGAACCCGATCGGGCCGCGGGCCTGTTACGACGAGGGCAAACGGGCCGCGGAGACCTTGTTCATGGACTATCATCGCATGAACCGCGTCGACATCCGGATCGTGCGGATCTTCAACACGTACGGCCCGCGGATGCACCCCTTTGACGGCCGCGTCGTGTCCAACTTCATCCGCCAGTCGCTCATCGGCGGCGACCTTGCCCTCTTCGGCGACGGCTCCCAAACCCGCTCCTTCTGCTACTGTGACGACCTGATCGACGGCCTGGTGCGGATGATGGAACAGGACACGGACTTTATCGGGCCGGTCAACCTGGGCAATCCCCGCGAGTTCAGCGTTCGCGAACTGGCCGAAACGGTCCTGGAGTTGACCGGCTCGAAATCCAGACTGGTTCAGGAACCGCTGCCCGCGGACGATCCGACTCGCCGCCGCCCCGACATTGCCCTGGCCGAGCGGCATTTGTCGTGGACCCCGCGCGTGCCGTTGCGCGAAGGACTGGCCAAGACGATTGCCTGGTTCCGTTCGATCGAACTCAATCACTATCGCCCGCCGACGCCGAATTACTGAGGGCTTTGTCCAGCATGTGCCGGGCGCGGTCGAGCAGACGCCGGTCTGCCGCGCTGAGGACCTTGGGTTCGAGTCCCTCGACGACCTGTTGAAAGCCCTTGGCGGCTTCGGACCAGCGGCGTTCGTCGGCCGCGCGCATGCCGTTTAGATAGGCTTGCTCCAGGTCGGTCAGCGCGCGGACCTTGTGGCCCAGTTCGTCCCGCAGATACCGGCACTGCAGATCGGCCTGCAGGGCGGCGACTTCGGCGGCGCGGGCGTCGTGGGGAAAGCGTTTCAGGAACTCGGCCGCGGACTGCAGACAGGCGTCGTCCTGGTCCGGCTGGCTGCTGGTCTGGCGGATGCGGCGATAGAGTTGATCGGCCGACGGCGGCAGGGCCAGGTACACGATCAACGCGACGACGGCCAGCAGGGCGATGCCCAGCAGGGCGATGCCCAGCCGCTGTTTCGGCGCGGCATCTTCGTCGCCGACCTTCTCCAGCACGCTGCGCCAATCCCGTTCCGAGACGGGCGTGAAGTGCGTCTTCCGCTCGGCGGCGGACTCGGCGACAGATTGTTCTTCCAGCGTGTACTCCACGGTCTCGTTCAAGCTGGCGTCCGCCGCCTGGGGCGCCAGTTCCGTAGGCCGCTTCGGGGCGGCAGCGGAATTCTCCGTGAGGGTGCCCTCTGCGTGCGGCGGCTTGGCGGCTCCGGCTGTCTTCGGGTCCGGCAAGTCCTCGACATCGCCCACGATGGTCGTCCCTTCGCCCGCTTCCAGAGCGGCCGCCGACTTGGCGGCGGCCTCCTCCTGCAGAAGCAAGGCGTGCCGCATCGCCTGCAGCAGGTTGGCCAGCAATTGCGGGGTCGCCACGCGCTCTTCGGGATTCTTTTTGAGCAGGTGAGCGACGATGTCGTCCAGTTCCTGCGGTGTTTGCGGCGCGGCCAGTTGCAAGGGACGAGGCGTCTCGGTACGGACGCGGTCTATGACCGCCGTCACCGAACCGCCCGCGAACGGCGGCTTGCCGCTCAGCAGGGCATACAGGACGCAGCCCAGACTGTACAAGTCGCTCCGAGCCGTTGCCGGTTTCCCCTCGATCTGCTCCGGCGACATGTAGTCGGGCGTTCCGATCATGCTGCCGGCCATCGTCAGGCTGGAACCGCCGAAGAATTTGGCAATGCCGAAATCCGTCAGCTTGACGGTGCCGTCCGGCAGCAGCAGCAAATTGGCCGGCTTCAGGTCGCGGTGGATCACGCCGTGATCGTGCGCGTGCTTGAGCGCCCCGCAGACTTGCACGCCGATATCCACCACCTCGCGCCAGGTGAACCTTCGCCCGGAACGCAGTTCCGCGTCCAAGCTGGGGCCGTCGGCCAGGTCCATCACGAAGTACAGCAATCCCTCTTCCTCGCCGTACCCCTGCAAGGTCACGATGTTTTTGTGCCGCAGCCGTTTGAGGGCCTCCACCTCGCCTTGGAAACGCTGGCGGAAACGCCCGTCCGCCGCCAGGGTCTCCGCCAACACCTTGATGGCGGCCCGCTGACCGGTTTCCTGATGGACTCCGGCATAGACGGCGCCCATTCCGCCGCGTCCCAGCAGGCGTTCGATGCGATACGGCCCCAACTGCTCGATTGGCATGGCTTCCGGCTCCTGTGACTTGCTTTCGCGCCGTGGCCCGTGTACTGTAGCACGCTGGAGGAAGGCTACGCCAGTAGAGTCATCGAGGGGACCATCATGAACCAACCACAACGTTCTTCGTCCGCACCGTTCCATCGCCGTCAACTGCTGCAGGCCGCCGGCGGAGCGGCCGCGGCCGGCGTTTGGACTGCGCTCTTTGCGGCTCAGGTCCGGGCGGAAAAAGCCGTCGTCCGGGGCCGGATCAGGCAATCCGTCGCGCCGTGGTGTTTCGCGGACTATTGGAACCTGGAGCAACTGTGCCAGATTGCCAAGGAGTTGGGCTGCCAGAGCATCGAACTCCTGGAGGCGGACCAGTTTGCCACGGTCAAGAAATACGGCTTGACTTGCGCGATCAGCAACAGCCACCTGTACGTCCAGGGCATGAACAACCCGCGCTACCAGCCCGGCTGCATCGAGATGCTCCGGCAACGGATCGACCAATGCGTCGAGGCCGGCTTTCCGACGGTGATTACGTTCACCGGCTATGCGGAAGAGTCCGGCGAGTGGAACAACGGAGCCAACCCGGACCTCAGCAAACTGCCCTCCGGCCGCCGCGTGATCGATCCGGACGAAGGCTTGAAGAACTGCGTGGCGGGCTTCAAGAAGATCGTCGGCTACGCGGAACAGAAGAAGATCAACCTGGCGATCGAGGTCCTCAACACCCGCGCCAGCGACCATCCGATGAAGGGCCATCCCGGCTATCAGGGCGATCACGTCGATTACTGTCTGGAGATCGTCCGGCAGGTGGGCTCGCCGCGTCTGGGCCTGCTATTTGACATCTATCACGTCCAGATCATGGACGGCGACATCATCCGCCGCATTCACCAGTGCGGCGAGGCGATCAAACACGTCCACACGGCGGGCAATCCGGGCCGTTGCGAGTTGGACGAGAAGCAGGAAATCAACTTTCCGCCGATCATGAAGGCCCTGCTGGACATCGGTTACCAGGGCTTCGTGGGCCACGAGTTCATCCCCACCCGCGACCCGCTGGCCGGCCTGACGCAGGCCGTTCGGCTGTGCGACGTGTGAAGGCGCCGGGTAGCGTGCGAGAAACGGCCGCGGAACACGGCGTCGAGACCGCAGCAAAGGTCCGGGCGGCCAGCGAACGGCGCTCGGCCCGCTCCGCTTGTGCCGCCGTGGCCAGTCGCTGCGGCGTCCGTCCGGGGCGACTTGGCGCGCACCGGCGATCACTTGACCTGCGCCGTGCGCCGGCCCAAGTAGGTCGAAAGCACCGCGTCCAGGGGCTGGTCGGTGCGGACCAAGTGATAGTCCATGCCGTGGCTGCGGCAGCCGTACTGCAATTGCTGCTGGTACGCGGCCAGTTCCCGCAGGTAGGCTTTGCGAAGCGAGCGGGGATCGGCGACCACCTGGGGCATTTGCTCCAAGCCCCGGAACAAAGTCGGACTGCGGAACGGAAAGTCCAACTCGGCCGCGTCCAAGACGTGGAACAGGATCACATCGTGGCGGCGATGCCGGAAGTGCTTCAGTCCGGCCAGCATCGCCGGCACGTCGTCGAACAGGTCGCTGAGGATAAACACCACGCCCCGCTTGCGAAAGCGTTCGGCCAGTTCGTGAAAGATGGGGCCGGCCGCGGTCTTGGCCCGCACCTCGGCGGACTCCATGACTTGCAGCAACTGCCGCAGATGGGGGGCGCTGCTGGACGGGCTGATGTTGGCCCGGATTTGGTCGTCGAAGGTGACCAGACTCACGGCGTCCTGCTGTTGGAGCACCAGCCAGGCCACGGCCGCCGCGATGCACTGGGCGTACTCGAACTTCGACAGCGGGCTGCCGGGTCCCTGGTAACGCATGCTCTCGCTCACGTCCAGCACCAGGTAGCAGATCAGGTTCGTCTCGTTCTCATACTGCTTCAGGTAGTACTTGTCCGTGCGGCCGAAGACCTTCCAGTCCAGGTAGCGCAGGTCGTCGCCCGGCGCGTACTCGCGGTGCTCGGCAAACTCGATGGAGAAGCCGTGGTAAGGGCTGCGGTGCAGTCCGGAGACGTAGCCTTCGACGATGTGTCGGGCCCGCAGCGTCAGCCCCTTAAGTTTGGCCAGCGTCTGCGGGTCTAAAGACGTCGGGGCCTTGTTCCCGGCGGGTGGCTCGGTCATGCGGCGGCTCTTCGACGACTCGCGGAACGGACTCGATCAAGCGGCGGACGATGTCGTCGGTCGAAACGCCCTCCGCGTCGGCATTGAAGTTGGTCTTGATGCGGTGCCGGAGCACCGGCAAGGCGACATAGCGGATGTCGTCTTGACTGACGTAGTAACGGCCTTGCAGGATCGCCCGGGCCTTGGCGCCCAGCACCAGGTACTGGCTGGCGCGCGGACCGGCGCCCCACATGACATACTGGCGGACGAAATCCGGCGATTCGGGCAACTGGTGCCGCGTCAGCCGCGCCAGCTGCAAGGCATACCGGGCGATGTGGTCCGCGATGGGCACCCGGCGGACGATCCGCGTCAGCTGGGTGATCTCGTCGGCGTTCAGCGTCGGCGTCACCTTGACCTCCAAGTCGGCCGTCGTCCGCTTGACGATTTCCAACTCGTCGTCTTCGTCGGGATAGTCCACGAAAACGCTGAACATGAAGCGGTCCAACTGGGCTTCGGGCAACGGATAGGTGCCTTCCTGCTCGATGGGGTTCTGCGTGGCCAGCACAAAGAACGGCTGCGGCAGCTTGTGCCGCTGGCCCCCGGCGGTGACCTGATGTTCCTGCATCGCTTCCAGCAGCGCGGCCTGGGTCTTCGGCGGCGTCCGGTTCACTTCGTCCGCCAGCACGATGTTCGCGAACACCGGTCCGGGCACAAACCGCAGCTGACGCTCCCCCGTGGCCTTGTCCTGCTGGATGACCTCCGTGCCCGTGATGTCGGACGGCATCAAGTCCGGCGTGAACTGGATGCGGTTGAACTCCAGCGACAGGGCGTCCGCCACGCTGCGGATCATCAGCGTCTTGGCCAGCCCCGGCACGCCGACCAGCAGGCAATGGCCGCGGGCGAACATGGCGATCAGCAGCTGTTCGATGACGTCCCGCTGGCCGACAATCACTTTGCCCAGTTCGCGGGTGATCTGCCGATACGCTTCGTGCAACTTCTCGACCGCTTGTAAGTCGTTGTCAGGCATGCGGCATTCTGTCCCCGGCAGGTTGCTCTGAGGCTCATGCATCAACTTGCTTCGCACCGTTGGAGAAATCACTGTCCGATGTCAGGTGAGCGGCAGGGCGCTAGCCGCGGGTGCGGCGGTGAATCCGACACGGGCAAATTACGACACGGGCCAATTACGGAACCGGCGGCCGCCGTGTGGCCAATTCCCTTTCACCGGCCAGTGATTCCTCGAACGATGCGATGCTTACCGTAGACTTTACCTTGCCCACGGGCGCTGTGTCTACGGCCGCTGGCCACGTTTGCGACCTTTCCGGGCCGAGGTCACCGCCGCCGCAGGATTCCCTCCGGACGCCTTTTTTCGTTCCCGCCTTGTGGATAGAATGCGGCGGAGGACCGTGAAAGGGTCCCTGGCTCAAAGCAAATGGAAAGTGTTGGCTTATGGATACCTCTGCGCTGCTGGCTGAACTGCACGCCGCCAAGCCTTTGATCGCCCCGTCGCTGCTGGCTTGCGATTTCGCCCATCTGGGACGCGATGTCGCTGCGGTGCAAAAAGCCGGCGCCCGGCTTCTGCACCTGGACATCATGGACGGACACTTCGTGCCCAACCTGAGTTTCGGCCTGCCGATCGTCGAGGCCGTCCGCGGCGTGACCGACCTGGCGCTGGACGCTCACCTGATGATCACCGAACCGGCCCGCTACGTGGAGCGGTTTCGAGAGGCGGGCGCGGACATGATCACGTTCCATGCCGAGACGGTGGCGGATCCCGTACCGCTTTTGCGGCGGATTCGGGACCTGGGCGCGCTGGCCGGCATCTCCATCAACCCGCCGACCCCGGTCTCGGTTCTCGAACCGTGTGCGGGCGAGTGCGACCTGGTCCTGGTGATGAGCGTCATGCCCGGCTTTGGAGGCCAGAAGTTCCAGCCGGAGGTGTTGGACAAGGTCCGCTGGCTCGCCGAGAACTTTCCACCCGACCTGTTGCTCTCGGTCGACGGCGGCCTGAACGGCGAAACGATCGCCCCCTGTGCCGCGGCGGGAACCAACCTGTTCGTCGTGGGCACCGGCCTGTTTCGCTATCCGGATTACCGAGGGCGCCTCGCCGAGTTGCGGGAGGTCGCGGAGTCGGCGCGCGGCGCGCCGGGGTAGGGCGTCGTGGCGCGGGTGCCCGACGAGCCCTGCCAAAACGGTGAACGGCTTGCTCCCTGGGGAAACGCGGACGGGCTGGCGAGCACGTCGTCGGATTCGACGGCGTGCGAGAGTCTGCGTGCTCGATTCGACTATCCGGCGGACTACAGCAACGATCGGACGCGTTCGTCGAACGCCTGCTGGTCGGTGGCGAACGAGCACAGCCCGCTGATGTTCAGCAGCGCGTCCAGCCCGATGCGGCCGGCCGACAGCTGGTCTTGCCAGGTCCGGAACACGGGGATCTTGCCGTCGCTCGCGATGGTCTCGAGGTCGGTTTGCGACCAGCGCGGCAGGAAATCGCCGTATCCCGCCTGTTCGAAATGCGTCTGGAGGTCGGCGGGCGAGAGGCGATCGAGGTCCTTCTTCAGGAGCGACTCGACACAGTCTTGAAACGGCTCGGGCACTTCCCACAACGTGGCCCCGTTGAAATCTTCCAGCCGGACACCTTCCGCAAACGCGACCGGAGGATCGGCGTCGACCGCCGAGGCGATCTCGGTCGCCGGCTCCTGGCGGTACTGTTCCGCAACCTTCGGCGGCATGGTGTACACGTCCAGTCCCGCCAGCGTGGCCACTTGCCGCCCGTCCCTCATGCTCGCTCCGATCAGACGCGAGGGGCTCCGGCCAGCGGCGCGGAGACGCAGCAGCATTCTCTGGGTGGCGAGCGTGGCCTTCTCGCCCATGTTCTTGCCGTCCCCCAGGCCGCTGTCGGACACGAAGGCGTTCAACCGGCCCATGAAGACGTTCACGTAGTCCGGCCGGGACAACAACGCGGCCAGATAGTTCTGCCGGGCGGAAAATCCCAGGGTAAAGTTGATGGGCACGCCGCACGCCGCCAGCCGGCGGGCGCTCAGGTAGCCCGCCGCCGTCAGCGGTACCTTGACGTAAAATCGCTCGGGACAAACGTCGAAGTAGCGCTTTCCATAGGCCACGGACCGTTCCACATCGTGGGCGAGATCCGTGTGCAATTCGACGCTGACGTGCGCATCGAACTGCTCGACGAGCCGCAGGCCGTGGTAGGCGTTGAGCACGAATGCCACTTCCAGCAGCAATTCCTTCTCGCCCAGCTCGGGCGCCGCTTCCCGAAGGGCGGCGGCCGCCTTGCCCACCAAGCCGTCGTAGATCCCCTTCTGCACTTCCTTGTTCAGCAACGTGTTGTTGGTGGTCAGAGCCGCGAACTCGGAAGTCCAAAGCCGAGTGGCCTCGTCCATGTCTCCCGTGTCGAGCCACAGCGTCGTGCCCGCGGCTCGGATCTTCTGCCACTCGGGGTCCGCCTGAGACGGCACCCGCGGCTTGCCGAACTCGTGGTCGAATCCTTCCCGGACGAGCGTCTTTACGCGTGATGCAATCGCGTTCGAGTCTGCCATCTTGGTATTCCCTCCTGTCTGAGCTGATGCGTCTTGCTCACCTCGTCTCGCTCGACCGTGCCATCAGGAACGGCGGCTTTTGCTGTCCGTTTCCCGTTGGTTGCAAGCACCAAACGGGATTTCGGCACTTTTCCGCGTCGTTCATGAAGTCACGGTTTCGGTGCTGGGGTCAGGCTTACAGAATTCAATTTTGGCCGAGTTGGGTGCCAGCCACGTCGCATGACTCCGCTCGGCCAAAATTGAATTCTGTAAGCCTGACCCCATTTCGCTCGGCCGTGCCATCCTAGACAGCGACTTTCCGTGGCTGTTTCCCGTTGGGCGCTAGTTGTTTCCAAGCTTCTTGGCTTGAATCCACTCGTAGTATTCGCGCATTTCCAGCTTGCTGGCGGCCTCGCGGTCCAGGTAAGCGGTCACGTCCGGGTGCAGCTGCAGGGCGCTGGCGGTGATCATGCTCGTGACCGGTCCTTCGATCGCCTTGGCCACCGCGTCGGCCTTGTTTGCGCCGTTGGCCAGGAAGAGGATCTTGCGCGCATCGAGGATGGTGCCGACGCCCATCGTGATTCCATAGATCGGCACGTCTTCGACTTTTTCAAAGAAGCGGGCATTGTCCTCGATGGTCGAGCGGGCCAGCGTCTTGATCCGCGTCCGCGAGCCCAGCGAGCTGGTGGGCTCGTTAAAGGCGATATGTCCGTCGGAGCCGACTCCCGCCAGTTGCATGTCGATCCCGCCGCACTCCTCGATTCGCTGCTCGTACCACGCGCAAAACGCGTCGGCATTGTCCGTGGTGCCCGACGGGATGTAGATGTTCTGGGGCGGGATGTTGATGTGCTTGAACAGGTTTTCCTGCATGAAATAGTGGTAGCTTTGCGAATGGTCTTTCGGCAGCCCCACGTATTCGTCCATGTTGAAGGTAGTGACTCGGGAGAAGTCGAGGCCTTCGTTCTTGTGCATCCGCGCCAACTCTTTGTAGACGCCCACGGGCGTGGAGCCGGTGGGCAGCCCCAGGACGGCATTGGGCTTGCTGTTCAACAGGCGCGCGACCGCCCTGGCGGCAGCCTTGCTCATTTCTTCGTAGGTGTCGCTGATAATGATTTCCATAGACCAACCTCGCTTGCAACGGGCCGTAAGATCGTTGAAACCGTCTCCGCCTCAGGAAAGGCCGAGTTTGCAGGCTGGTGGTCCGGTTGTCAATCCCCAAGCCGTCTTTTTTGAGCTTCGGACGCTGGCCGCAAGCCGCTGCGCGGAAACGACTTCCGACAATAGGGCGAATGGCTGCAGCAATCCTCGTTCGCTCCGCTTTGTCCCCAAGTCAGAGCTCGGCTCCGGGCCAGCGGTGCGATCGCGGAGGCGGAAAAAGCAACGTTGCTCGAAATTGGAATCGCGGGTACACTCGCCCGGTCAGATGTCTGCGGTTCCTTCGACACATGTCAGGGAGGACAGGTCGATGAATTCGGATCCCGTTCGGAAGCCGGAGGCGTTCAGCCCTTGCGACCAGCTCTGCCTCGCGCGGCAGATCATCCAGCAGGAGAGCAAAAGCCTCCTGGACATCGCCCAGCGACTGGACAGCCACTTCTGCCGGGCGGTAGATTTCCTGTACCGCTGCCGAGGCAGTGTGATCGTCTGCGGCATGGGGAAGGCCGGCCTGGTGGGCCAGAAGATCATGGCCACACTGGGCTCGACCGGCACGCGCAGCCACTTCCTGCATCCGGCGGAAGCCGTCCATGGAGACCTGGGCCGGGTCCACCCCGACGACGTGATGCTGATTCTGTCGCAGAGCGGCGAGACGGAGGAAATCACGCGGATTCTCCCTTCCCTGTTGGATCTGGGCGTCCCGACCCTGGCCGTCACGGCCAGGACCAGCAGCACCTTGGGACAAGCCGCCACGGTCGTGCTGGAACTGGGGCCGCTCGACGAGGCCTGTCCGCTGGGACTGGCGCCCACCACCAGCACCACGGCGATGCTGGCGCTGGGCGACGCCCTGGCGTTGGTGACCAGCCGGATGCGGAATTTTGCCCGCGAGGACTTCGCCTGGTCGCATCCCGCCGGCAGCCTCGGACGCAAGCTCAGCAAGGTCGACCATCACCTCCGGACGTTGGCCAAGTGCCGGGTGGCTGCCGAGGACAAGACGGTCCGCCAGATCTTTGTCGACGCCAGCATGCCCGGCCGCCGGACCGGCGCCATCATGCTTGTCGACAGCGAGGGAAAACTCAGCGGGATCTTCACCGACAGCGATCTGGCGCGGCTGTTCGAGCACCATCGCGAACAGGCCTTGGACCGGCCGATCCGCGAGGTCATGACGGCCCGGCCGGTGACCGTCCGGATGGGCGCCAGGATGATCGACGCCGTGGCGGCCATGGCGCAGCGGAAGATCAGCGAGTTGCCGGTGGTCGACGCGGAAGGCCGTCCGGTCGGACTGGTCGACGTGACCGACGTCGTCGGCATGTTTCCGGAGATCGAAGAGCACGCCAACGAACAGCCGACGGGCGTTGCCGACCGCAGTCTGGCCGAACGGCGCGCCGCGTGATTCAGCGTCTTGGCATCGCCTGCCACGTCAGCGCGATCAGATGGTCAGCCTGTTCGTCGGCCTGCGGGCCCCAGATTTCGCGCAGGATCGCCTGGGCGTCCTCTTGTGCAGAAAGTCCGTTCTCGCTCGCGCACAACAACGCAGCCGCGGCGCCTTGGGCCATGCAGACCGGTTCGATGCCCTGGGACAAGGCAAGCCGCATCGTGCCGAACAGCCGGTCGTCGTAGCCCAACTTGCGCCGGGCGTCGCGCGTGACACGGGCGATCAGGTCGTTCAAGTGAGGATTGACCATCCGCTCGATCAGGTCGTCCGCATAGGCCCGGTAGCCGTCGGCGGTAAACAGCGGATCCTGCAGGCTGGCGTATTTCTGCACCAGCGCGGCCCCGGATTCGTCCAGGAAGGCCGTGCGGGCGGTGGCCATGATGTCGGCGTGGTCGGCGGCTTCAGCCATCGTCGTCAATCCGCGCAGGCACGCCAGGTACCCGATCAGCGCATGGATCGCGTTGTGACCGTAAAGCTTGGCTTCCTCGAACGGCAGCAAGTCGTCCTTTTCGACAAACACTTCGATCCCGCGCTGGAGATCCGCCCGCGTGACGCGGGAGATCAGAATGTGATTGAACCGCTCGACCAGGACGGCGCGCGGCGTGTGGGGCGTCAGGGGAGCCAGGCCGAGTCGCTGGATCGTCTCGCCGTCGCTAATCACGCCGCTCATCTTGCCGATGACCGTGTTCAGCGTCTGCACGTTGCTCAGCGCGTCGGGCGGGACGAGCGCGGCCAGACGCTCGGAGAGGATTTCGGCCGCGTGGTTGTGGTTCTCTGCCGCGTAGAGGATCGCCGGCTGGGACGGTGCCCGCCGTTGCAGGCCGTCGGCCAACAGTCGCGTGACGCTCGCCGCGTCGCCCGTGTCGTAGAACTTCACGCTGGGCAGCGCCGTGGCCATCTCGTCGGCGGCGGCGATCGCTTCCACCAGTTCCCGGCGGTCGGATTCGTCGGCGGGATTGCACACCCGCACGCCGTCCACCTGCACCTGGGCGATCCGGTCGGGGTAGGCGATGTTGATCGCGTACCGCCCGCCGGCAGCCCGCACGGCCTCGACCAGCGCCGCATCGACTTCGGCGATCACGTACCGGTCGAAATTGCCCGAGCAGTAGGCTTCGTACAGAAACAGTGCGCTCTGGATCGGCCCGAAGCCGAATCCGACAAAGGTTTTTCCGCGGCTGGGCACTTACTTACCTCCGGCGACTTGCAACAATTCCCGTTCGGCCTCGCGGGTCCATTTGCCGTGGTCGAGCTTCTCGGCCACGCTCGGGAACCGCTGGGGCAACTCGGCCAGCGGGATCAGGCCCAGGTCGTGCAACATCGGATAGACGATGATCTTGCCGGCCATGATGCGGTTCTCCACCGCGGCGATCCCGGCGGTGGCTCCCGCCATGCCGCTGATCGCATCCACGGAAGCGTTGGTGTCGAGCTGGTCGCTCTCCACCTTTCGCAGCACGATCCGCATGTCCTCGATGGTGGAACCGCTGGTCCCGAACATAAAAGCTCGTTTTTCGACGTAGGCATCGATGTCCAAATCGTGTTTGGTGGGCGCGGGGATGCCGGCGAAAATGTTGATGATCGCGCCCTCGCCGGCCTTTTGGATCGCGTCGGCGATGAGCGCCCCGACGGGGGCCATCAGGGCGAAGTAAGTGAACTTCTCGTCGAGCGGCTCGCGCTGCGGATTGACTAACCGCAGGTCCACGCCGTTGGCCTGGGCCATGGGGCCGGCTTTGCGGCCCAGTCCCGCGATGCGCCGGTCGTCCAGGTCCGTACCGACGATGCGCAGTCCTGGCAGGCCGCTGCAGATGTTACGGATCACGTGCATCTCGCCCATCGGCCCGCCTGCCCCGACGACCAGGATCTTGTCGCGGGCGCGGACCTCGCCGTTGGCGGGAATACGCTTGTAGGACTCGGACGCGTCGTTTCCCGTGGTGCCCACCCAGCGCGTCATGCCGTAATGGAGACGGCCCACCCCGACCGACACCAGTTGCCCGATCTTCCGCCCGCCCAACACGACGTTGAGGATGCCGCGGGGGGCGAGTTTGTCATTCAGCACGTCCAGGGTGGCCTTGTCGGAGCCGAAGTAGACGATGTCGTCGAAGCTCTCGGCGGGCAGCGCCGCGACTTCGCCCGGCGAGACATTCCGCACTTCCGCCGGAGGGCCGTCCGGCGAAAAGGACTCGCTTACGCCCTGCGCCTGACGCCCTTCGGCGACCACGACGAGACACTTGCCGCCGGCCTTGATCGTGTTTCGTTCGCCCGTGGCGTAAGAGGCCTCGACACAGCCCCATGGCTCGACCAGGGCCACGGCCGAAGCGCTCTTGTCCTCGCCCGCCGGAATCAGGAAACGATCGCCATCCGGCGCGATCACCACCCGTTCGTCGAACAGCGTGTACTCCTGCAAACCGCCCTCCAGGTTGTAGCCGAACGCGGCGTTGGAACTGGCCGCGGTGGGCAACTGGCGGTAGTCGGCCTGGACCAGACAGCGCTGGCCCACCTGGTGATGCTTCACCTGGTCGCCGACCGCCACGATCCGGCACACGACTTCGTGCCCCGGCACGGTGGGCAAACCGCCGGGCCGGTAGCTTTGCATCGCTTGGAGAATATCCGGCCCGACTCCGCCGACGATTTCGGTCTTGCGCGGGTGCTTGTCAAACTGCTTGAGCAGCTTCAAATCGGAAAAGCACAGCCCCACCGCCTCGACCTTGGCCAGGATCTCGTGCGGTCCGGGCGTCGGCACGGGTTTGGAGGCGTTCAACGTCAACTCGCCCGGTCCAATCAGTTGGACCGCGTACTGGGTTGCGGGAAGTTTGTTTGCAGTCACGTTATTGACACCCGTGTTTCTAATAGGAGTTAACGTATCTAGCCCTTGTACGGACGCCTGAAGCACCGTCGCGGGCTCGCGCCAGTCTCGGCGTGCGGCGCCGTGTCGCCGCTTTGGCTGGAGCGTCACTCCGCGACAGCCACTTTGTGTTCCCGTGTCATTTTCGTCCTTGGAACCTAATCAACGGCAACGGCCCAGGCCGCTAACCGAAGCGGCGACAGGGCGCCGCACTGCAAAACTCGCTTCCGGCCGCACGGGCCTCGTCAAGGTGGCTCCACGGTCAGCTCAACATAACCTGACCGCCGGTCACCGGCAATGCCTGACCGGTTTCGTACGGCTGTTCGATCAGGTACAGGATCGCCTTCATCACGTCCGCCGTGGTGCAGCCGCGGCCGAGCGGCACTTTGGCTTCGTAGGCCCGGCGCACGTCCTCGGTCGTCTTCGCGCCAGGCACCTTGCCGGCCCGCAGGTACTGGACGAACAAGCCGTTTTCCGGGTCGGACCACAGCGGGCCATCAAAGAAATTGCCGGGGCAGATCGAATTGACCTTGATGCCGTCTTCGACCAACTCCAGCGCGAACGATTGGGTCAAACCAATCCCGCCGAACTTGCTGCCCGCATAGGCCGCGTTGCGGCTGGAACCGACGAGGCCCGACTTGGAATTGATCTGAATGACGTCACTCAGGTACCCCGGCTTGGCCTTGTGCTGGACGGCGAGAATCGGAGCGGCTTTCTGGACGCACAGGAAGTAACCTTTGTAGTTCACGTCCGTGACGAAGTCGAAGTCCTTCTCCGCTTGCGTCTTGACAGACTCGGCCTTCAACACGCCCGCGTTGGAAACCAACACGTCCAGTCCGCCGTAGGTGCGCACGACCCGAGCTAGGCACGCCGCCACAGACTCGCCGTCGGTGACGTTGATCGCCAGGCTGACCGCGCGGCCGGCGCCGTACCTGGCGCACAGGTCCCGAGTTGCGGCGGCCGCGCCCCGTTCGTTGATGTCGCTCAGCGCGACATGCGCGCCTTCGGCGACCAGGCTCTGTGCGATCTCCAGCCCGAACCCCTGCGCGGCTCCGGTCACGACGGCGACCTTGCCCTTCAAACGCCCGGCTGCGGCGGCGCCGGCCAGGGCGACTTTCTTGCGGTACGCCTCGACTTCCCAGTCCTCGATGAACAGCCGTTGACGGTCCGTCAGGTAACTGACGCCTCCCGCCCCGCCCTTCAGACGCGTTGCGCCGGCCATCACTTTGATCGCGTCAAGGTACACTTCGCGCACGGTGTTGGCCGCTTTGAAATCGTCGCCGGCGCCGAACAGGCCCACCCCGCGCACCAGCACGACCTTGGGCGGAAAGCGGGTCTGCCGAGTGTGGGTTTCGAGCGCAATCCGCAGCCGCGCGAGCACGCTGTCTTCGCCTTCGCCGTCCTGAGGGTCGAACCACAAGGGAAAACTGTTGCAGTACACAATCTGGTCCGGCGTCATCGGTCCGGAACAGGCCATCGCCTGGCCCGCTTCCGTGCCGATCAAGCCCAGCGCGACGTCCGAATCGTCGCAGGTCACGACCTTCAACGGCCCGGCCGGATCTTCGGCCAACAGGGCCCGCAACGCGGGGCCGAGCAGGCCCACCCACCGGCCGGCGTCGCCGACGCGGGCCACGGGACCGATCGCGTGCGTCGGCCAGTCGTCCCCCAGCCGTGCGGCGATCTTCTCCAGAATCTCCGTCGTGTTGGCGCGGATCGCTTCGGGGCCGTCGCCAGCGACGATCAGGCCGTGGTTGGCCATCAGAATCGCCTTGGGCAGTTCGCGGCCCGTGTTGGCCCGATAGTCCGCCAGCGTCTGCTTCAGCGTCTGGGCCAGGATGAAGCCCGGATCGACATACGGCAGCCAAAGGATGTCGTCCGCAAAGATCTCCTCGGCCAGGGCTCGGCCCCCGGTGCAGCAGGTCAGCGTGTTGGCGAGCGTGGCGTGGCTGTGGACAACGTACCGGGCCGGAACGAGGTGATGCAGCACCACCTCGACCGACGGACGCTGGCCTTTCTCCGGCTCGCAACGAGCCCGGTTGATCCAGTCCTTGAACTGCGCCTCGCGTTTTTGAGCGTCCGCGTCCAGCGTGGCGTTGGCCAGTTCGTCCAGCTGCCGGCGGTCCATCTTCACGAACCCGTCGCGCGTCATCGCCGCCAGCGCCGTCCCGCTGCCCTTCACGTACAGCACGTCGCCGATCTTGCACGACGTATTGCCGCCGCCCGCCAGCACGATGGTCGGATCGGAACCGTAGAAACGCGAGAGCTTGACGATCACGTCGAGCGGATCGTCGCCGGGAAGAAAAGTGGGCCAGTCGCTGATCGTAGTCATAATGCTCCTTCGCACCGTCGTGATGACGCTGCTCTAGTTCCCTCCGCACGTCTCGCGGTAGCGCTGCATCACCGCCGCGCCGATGCCGGCCAGGGCCTGGATGCGCTCCTCCGCCGACGCATAATCCGGATTCGGATTGCCCTCGGCATCCACGAACCCGCACTCGCCGTGCAGCGATAGAAACTGATGCCCCGCCACCACGCAGGCGCCCTCCCAGAACAGCGCCCGCAGGTCGTCGGGCATGTCGCCGTCCTGGCAGAACGGGTCCAAGGGGATCAGATCCAACGTATTGTGTTCCGTGCCGGCCGTGACGACCAGACCGGCTGCGCGCATCTTGGTGGCATACGTGCGGACCACGTCCGCCTTGTTGCGAATCGTGATCCACTCGACCGCGTGCATGTTCCGCGCCTGGATTTCGGCAATCAACTTGTCCGGCGAGGCTTCGAACTGGGCGACCGGCGACGCGCCGTCCACCAGCGTGGGGTAGCACGGCAGGCCGCCCAACTCCAGGACCAGCCGATGCGCATGGTCAAAGCTGACAAACGTCTCCTCGACAAACGCCGGCTTGCCCGCCTTCATCAGGTGCGAACGGATGTCGTTTTGCATCGTGACGAAATCGTCGGGGTTCCGGGCCTTGGTCGAAGCGCGCAGGACCGCGTTCAGCCGCTCGAGCCGCGGTTCCGCCGGGACCCTGGCAAACAGCGTCTCCTGAAAAGCCTGCGCGACGTGCCGCTCCTGCAAATACACCGTGTTGCGATCGCTCCCGTGCCGCCGGACGATCATCTGGATGACCGCCGCTTCGTCAATGTCCGTCGGCAGGCCGCGCTCGGCAAAGATCCGTTCCATCCGTTCGACCATCTGCGCCATCCGCGTCGAATCGTTGCGGCGAATGACGCCGATCAGCCGGGTCGCCTCGGGGGTCATCGCGTCGAACCGCGTAATGCCCTTGCCGCAGAAGTAGATCTTGCCGGGATTGCCCGGGTCGTTGATCTTGATCCCCGCGTCGCGCAGGCCTTCGTCCAGGCAGATGATCTCGGTGCCGAACAGGGGAAAGATGCCCTTTTGGCGGGCGCATTGTGCGAAGTTGCCGTAGACTTCGTAGTCGTAATAGTTGCCGATGCCGAGCGCGGCCATGCCTTGTTCAGCCGCCAGATTCACCGCCTGGGCGACGCTTTCAAAGGCGGAAAAGTTCGGCGGCAGATGAATATGGGAGTTGACTCGCGGCAACGGCCGCGGCGGGGAGATCCGCCGCGCCAAGGCGCGCATCTGGTCCGGGGTTCCGAGTTGACGCAACGCATCCAACGCTTCGACGACTTGCTGGCCCATGTTTTCCGCTTTCTCAGCAGAGGCTTCCGTGTTCAGAGTTCAGACGCCACGAAGACGGCGCCTGCGGGCAGGTCGGGACCGCCGAGACCTTACCCGCCGACCGACTCACCCGCCGACCGGAGCGCGAATGATCTTCCGCGGCGGCAAGTGCAGGCCCATGTTCAGCGCATCCTCGGCCGATTCCTTGATCGCTTCGCTGATCGTGGGATGCGCCCAGACGGTGTCCGCAACGTCCTGCATGGACGCCTTCTGGTGCAACAACGCCGTCGTTGCGGCGATGCACTCCGTGGCGTTCTGGCCGAGCATGTGAGCGCCCAGCAACTGGCCCGTCTCGCGGTGGCGGATCATTTTGACAAAGCCGTCCGTGTGCCGTGCGGCCATGGCCTTGCCCAGATGCCCGATGGGAAATCGGCCGATGGCGATCGGCAGCCCCTGGTCCCGCGCTTCCTGTTCGCTCAGTCCCACCGAGGCGATCTCCGGAAACGTGTACACCGCCGACGGAATCGGCGACACGAAGGGCTTGGCATGACCCAGCGCGTTTTCGACGGCGGCCACGCCGTGGGCCGAGGCGGCGTGGGCCAGCAGACACCGGCCGTTCGCGTCGCCGATGCAGTAATGGCCGGCCACGTTCGTTTCCAGGTGGTCGTTCACCGGCACAAAGCCCCGCTTGCTCGTCTGGATCCCAGCGCTGTCCAGGCCCAGCTGCTCCGTGTTCGGACGCCGGCCCACCGCCACCAGCACGCGATCGAATTCGAGCGTTTCGCCGTTGGACAGCCGCGTCTTGACCGCCGCCCCGCCGGCCGCCAACTCCATGCCCTCCACCTTCGTATCCAGGTAGCAGCTGATCCCGCGACCCTTGAAGATCGCCAGCAACGCCTTGCCCAGCTCCTGATCGAGTGTCGGCAACAGGCTGGGCAGCATCTCGACCACCGTCACCGCCACGCCGAACGCCTGCATCATGCACGCGAACTCGCAGCCGATCACGCCGCCGCCGACGATCAACAGCTTCTTCGGCAACGACGTCCAATGCACCGCTTCGTCGGACGTGCAGACAACCGCCGCGTCCGTCGGCCAGCCCGGAATGCGAACAGGAACGGAGCCAGTCGCAATGATCACCTTGCCGGCGGTCACCACGCGGGCCGGGCCGTCGCTGGGCGTCACCACCAGGCGGCCCGCGCCGTCCAAGTTGCCGTGTCCCGTCAACTGCGTGACCCCCCGCCCCTTGAACAGGCTGGCGACGCCGCCGCGCAACTGGCGGAGAATCTTGTCCTTGTGCTTGGTGATCTCTTGCCAGTCGAACCCGACCTCGCCGCTGACCGTAACGCCCCACTTCCGAGCGTTCTGGACGCTGTGCAGCAATTCCGCACTGGAAAGCAACGCCTTGGAGGGAATACAGCCGTAATTCAGGCACGTCCCGCCCAAGTGGTGCTGTTCGGCGACAGCCGCCTTGGCGCCCATCTGGGCGGCTTTCAACGCGGCAACGTACCCGCCCGGTCCCGCGCCGATCACGAAAATATCGAAGTGCTCAGTGGTCATTGGTCAGCCGTCGTAGATCGTTGATCAGTCGTCAGTGGTTAATGGTCAGTGGTCAGTGGACTTTTCGTCAACGCAACTCTTGAGAGGGGTTTTCCAGGATTTCTTTGAGACGGCCGAGGAATTTCGCCCCCAACAGGCCATCCACGATGCGATGGTCGGCGCTCAGCGTCATCGTCATCACACGGCCAGGACGCATCGCGCCGTTCTGGACGATCACGGTCTCCCGCACGGTGCCCAAGGCCAGGATGGCCGACTCCGGCGGGTTGATGATGGCACTGAACTCCTCGACGCCGAACATACCGAGATTGGTGATCGTGAAGTTGCCCAGCCCGATGTTCTCCAACTTGCCGTTGCGGGCGTTTTCGACCACCCGCTTGGCTTCGGCCGACAATTGGGCCAGCGTCATCGAATCGACGCTCTTCACCACCGGCACGACGAGCCCGTCCTCCACCCCCACGGCGATGCCGATGTTGGCGTGCGGATGCTCCACGATTTCGTCGCCCTGGATCTGGCTGCGAACGCCGGGGCATTCCGCCATCGCTCGCCCCACGGCCAGCACCACCACGTCGTTCAGCGTACAGTTGGTCTGCGGCTTGTGTTCGCGATAGTAGGCGAACAGCGGCTCCGCGTTGATGGTCAATCGCAGGTAAAAGTGCGGGATCGTCTGCTTCGATCGCTGCAGATTCAAGCCGATTGCGCGGCGCATCTTTGTCATGGGCCGGCGCAGGGCCTGTCCGGCGGTCGGCGCGGCTGCCGCCACCTTGGCTTGTTCTACGTCGCTGGAAAGAATGCGCCCGCCGGGACCGCTGCCAACTCCGATCGCCGCCAGCTCGATTCCGCGCTGGCTGGCAACCGCGCGGGCTGCGGGCGAGGCCTTGATGCGGCCTTCGGCCGTGACGGGGGCCGGGCCGCGGCTGGCGCGAGTTGCCGCCGCCGCGTCCGGCGTCTGAGCCGCCGATGCGGCAACGGCGCCCGCCGCGGGGGCCGCCGTACCCGCCGGAGCCGGGCCGCCGGCCGCCAGATAGGCGTCGACGTCGGCATCGTTGTCGGCCAGAAAGGCGATCGGCTCCTTGATGGGCACGGCGTCCTGTTCCTGGGCCACGATCCGGGCCAGACGGCCTGCGTCGGGCGACTCGTATTCGATCGTCGCTTTGTCCGTTTCGATCTCGCAGATGACCTGGCCGACCTGAATCCGGTCGCCCGGCTTCACCTTCCACGAGACGATGATCCCTTCCTCCATCGTGTTGCCCGCTTGCGGCATCAAAATGGGCGTGACGTTTCCAGGGCTTCCAGCGGCATCGGCAGGTTGTTTGGTCACGGTCGTCTCCGGCTTGGATGGCGGTGCCGGCGCGTCGGTCGCCGGGACCTGGCTCGCCTGGACTTGGTTCAGCTCTTTTGAAACTGGCTGGACGTGAGCCAACTCAGCGCCGACCTTCACTGTCGCCGGTGGCTGGACAAGGACCCTTGCCAGGGTTCCCGCTTGGGATGCCTCGAGATGCACCAAGGCGTCCTCGACCTCTAATTCCACCAGGGTCTCGCCAGAGGAAAACATATCTCCGGGCTGCTTCCGCCAGCGGACCACGGTGGCCGCAGTCGCGCCGCCGGCCAGATTGGGAAGAGTGATCGATTGCATACTCATGTGTCCTCGGATTCCCCCTGCCTGGAACTCAGAGCAGGGAACGATCCTTCTGTTTGTGAAGAAGTTAAAGACTTTTCTTCACAAGTCAAGCTGCCTTGATCACAATCTTGATCAGCCTCTTGCTTTTTCTGTCGATTCTGTGTTAACTGTGCACAACCGAGCCGGAAAGTAAGGTAACGTGAGGACCATCGTGAGTCAAGCTGCGGAAGAACGCCGCAAGCAGATCATGAGCCAACTCTTTGACAAGAAGCATCTTACGGTCAAAGAGCTGGCGGCGTCGATGCGTGTCTCGGGGGCCACGGTGCGGCGCGATCTGAAGGCGCTGGCGGATGAGGAGCAGGTGCTGCTGGTTCACGGCGGCGCGACCTTGCCGCGGCAGGGGGACTTCTCGTTTCGCGCCAAGCAGTTGCGGGCGGTCGAGGAAAAAAAGGTCATCGGCCGGCTGGCAGCCAGGTTGCTGACGGACGGCGACCAGGTGTTCCTCGATGCGGGCACCACTTGCTCCGAGATGGTTCCCCACTTAAAGAGGATGCAGGACGTTACGATCCTGACCAACAGCGCGCGGCTTGCGTTGCAGCTGAACACGCCGGGGCTTAAAGTATTGCTGATTGGCGGCGAGTACCGGCCCGACCGGATGGACACCGTCGGCCCGATGGCGATGAGCGCCCTGAATCAGGTGCGCGGATACGTCGCCTTTCTGGGCGCCGACGGTCTGAGCATGGATTTCGGTCCATCGGCCAGCGACGTGGCCAGCGCTCATTTGCACCGGCTGGTCGTGGAGAATGCCCGCCAGACCGTGCTGTTGGTCGATCGCGGCAAGTTCGGCGGCGCCTCGTTGTTTCAGATTGTCGATTGGTCGCGGATCAGTAAGGTCGTGACCGATCGCGAACCGGACGGACCGTGGATGCGGTTTTTTGAAGATCAGCACATCGAAGTGATTTTTAGCGAGCCAGCGGACAACTAGACAAACAGGATTCTGGACAATGCCCAAACAAGTGACAATCAATCCGGCGGAGATGCGTGCGAAAGGTACTGTTGAGTTCACGCCGATCTCCCTCAATCAGTACGACCGGACGGTGAGTGACGAACTGAAGGCGAAGGCCTTCAGCAAGGACGACCTGCTCCGCATCCAGCGCGACATGATGCTCATTCGCACGTTCGAGAACATGCTCGATTCGGTGAAGAAGCAGGGGCATTACCGGGACATCAAGTACGATCATCGCGGGCCGGCGCATCTTTCGATGGGCCAGGAAGCCGCGGCCGTCGGCCAGGCGTTCCTGCTGGGCATCGACGACCACATCTACGGCTCGCACCGTTCGCACGGCGAAATCCTCGCGAAGGGCCTGTCCGCGATTCAGAAGCTGGACGACCCGTCGCTGCTGGAGATCATGAAGGGTTACTTCGACGGCGATTGCCTGCGGGTGGTCGAGAAGGGCGCGACGGGCGACGTCAAGTCGCTGGCCGTCGACTATCTGGTCTACGGAGCGCTGGCGGAGATCTTTGCGCGGGAGGCGGGTTTCAACAAAGGCCTGGGCGGTTCGATGCACGCCTTCTTCCCGCCCTTCGGGATCTATCCGAACAATGCGATCGTCGGCGGTTCGGCCGACATCTCCGTGGGCGCGGCGTTGTACAAGCACGTGAACAGGAAGCCCGGCATCGTGATCGGGAACATCGGCGATGCGTCCGCCGGCTGCGGCCCCACGTGGGAAGCCCTGTGCTTTGCGACGATGGACCAGTTCAAGGAGTTATGGGAGGAAAGCCATCGCGGCGGCCTGCCGTACATCATGAACTTCGTCAACAACTTTTACGGCATGGGCGGCCAGCCGTGCGGGGAAACCATGGGCTTCAAGGTGCTGGCCCGCCTGGGCGCCGGGCTGACGCCCGATCAGATGCACGCCGAACGCGTCGACGGCTTCAACCCGCTGGCGGTCATCGACGCCATTCGCCGCAAGAAGGAGATCATCGCCCGCGGCGAGGGGCCCGTTCTGCTGGACACGGTGACCTATCGTTTTGGCGGCCATTCGCCGTCGGATGCCAGCTCGTACCGCGACAAGGAGGAGGTCGAAGCCTGGCAGCAATTCGATCCGATCAAGACGTTCGCCGCCAGCCTGATTGAGGCCAAGGTGTGCAAGGAAAAAGACCTTGACAAGCTGCAGGCGGAGGTCGACGCGATCATCCTGAAGGCTTACCAGCGGGCCATCGATCTGGAGATCTCGCCGCGCTCGGATCTGAAGAAGACCGGTTGCCTGCTGGAACGGGTCATGCTTTCCGGGCTGCGCGTGGAGAAGCTCGGCGAGGGCGAGCCGGCGGTGCGGATCCCCTTGGCGGAAAACCCGCGCGTCAAGCAGTTGGCCGGGCGCAGCCGCAGCGGCCTGGACGAAACCGGCAAACCGCTGCCCAAGCAACGCTGCATCGGTATCCGCGACGCCTTGTTCGAGGCGATCATCGACCGTTTCTATGCCGATCCCTCGCTGGTCGCCTATGGCGAGGAGAACCGGGACTGGGGAGGCGCATTCGCCGTGTATCGCGGGCTGACGGAATCGCTGCCGTACCATCGCCTGTTCAATTCGCCGATCAGCGAAGGCGCGATCGTGGGCACGGCCGTCGGCTATGCCCTGGAAGGCGGCCGGGTGCTGGCCGAACTGATGTACTGCGATTTCATGGGCCGTTCCGGCGACGAGTTGTTCAACCAGCTGGCCAAGTGGCAGTCCATGTCGGGCGGCCTGTTGAAGATGCCCGTCGTGTTGCGGGTCTCCGTCGGCTCGAAATACGGCGCGCAGCACAGTCAGGACTGGAGCAGCATGTGCGCTCACATCCCCGGTCTGAAGGTCGTCTTCCCCGCCACGCCCTACGATGCCAAGGGGCTGATGTATTCGTCGCTGCTGGGCACCGATCCGGTCGTGTTCCTGGAAAGCCAGCGGATCTACGACATGCCCGAACTGTTCCACGATGGCGGCGTGCCGGCGGGGGCTTACGAGATCCCCTTCGGCGAACCGGACGTCAAGAAGCCCGGCAAGGACCTGACGATTCTGTCCATCGGCGCGACGCTGTATCGCGCGCTGGACGCCGCCCGCGCGCTGGAAGCACAACACGGCGTCTCCTGCGAGGTCATCGACGCGCGCAGCTTGGTGCCCTTCAACTACGACAAGGTGCTGGCCTCGGTGAAGAAAACGCACAAGATCGTGCTGACCTCCGACGCCTGCGAGCGGGGCAGCATGTTGCAGACGTTCGCCGCCAAAGTCACCCAGTTCGCCTTTGACGACCTGGACGGTCCACCCGTCGTGGTCGGCAGCCGCAACTGGATCACTCCGGCGGATGAAGTCGAGGACGCCTTCTTCCCGCAACCGTCGGACATCCTCGACGCCGTGCACGAACACGTTTTGCCGCTGTCGGGCTACACGCCCGTGCGCGAGTGCTCCCTGGCCGACCTGTTGCGCCGCAACGCGGCCGGGGTTTGACGCCGGCTGAGGCTCCGCGAGGCGGCGAAAGGAAGGGGCGAAAGGAAGGGACGCGGTCCGCGAACCCCGCGCTGCGTCTCCGCCGCCCGCGTCCCTTTACGGCGCGGCGGTGGCGGGTAGAATGCACGGTAAGATTCTCGTACCAGTACGGGAGGGTGCCGTGCAATCATTCGAATCGCAAGTCGCCGCCTTGCGCCGGCAAGGCTTCAAGAACCAAGCCATCGCAGTCAATCTGAAGGTCCCGTTCCACCGGGTCACGCAGGCCGTCCGCCGGCTGGTCGAAGAAGGCGTGGTCGTATCCCGCTGGCCCCGGGCAAAGTGGACGGACAAACACAGCGAGGACTTCCAGCGGATCGTCACCATGCTGCGATCAGGTGTGACGCTGGCCGCCATCGGCGAGACCCTGCACCTCACGCGAGAGCGGGTCCGCCAGATCCGGGAGAAAATCCGGCAGCGATTCGGCGACCGGATGGTGGAGCCTCGGCCACAACCCTACGTGACCGTGCGCGAAGCCGCGGTCCAGTTGGGGACCGATCCGGGGCCGCTCCGCAAGGTGCTGCAAAAGAACGGGCTGCTGACCAAGAATGCCCGCGGGGTCTGGGTCGTGCGGCGCAGCCACCTGCGGCTGAAGAAGATCACCGAACATCCCCACGTGACACAGCAGCAGACGTGCAAGTATTGCGGGAAACCGTTCCGGCTCAAGCACCGCGCCCAGAAGGTCTGTTCCACCCGCTGCATCCGGATGCACCGCAAGAAGGCGCGGGAAAGAACGCTGGCGTCCGAACCGTCGGAACAGAATCTGGCCGGCTGGCACAAGGACCTGTGGTTGCGCCTTCAACGCCACCGCCCGCCGGAGCAGGAGGAATGGCTGACGCTGACCCAGGCGTCCGCCCGCTGCGGCCTGACGCCGATTCAAGTCAACTGGCTGCGGCTGCGCAAGGTGCTGAACTGCACCTTGAGCGAAACGCTGTACTGGCGGGAAGAGCAGGTCCACATGTATCGGGCCAGCGAGATCGAGATCGTCCGAAAGTGCCGGGAAGACTTCCTGGACGACTGAGCGGAGAGCCCGCCGCGCCGTGCTACAGGGCGAATTTGCCGAAGAAGCGCGTTTCGGATTCGAGGTCGCCGATCACGACCAGTTCCGCCTCGGCGGGCAGCGGCTGGAGGGCCTCCGGATTCACGTTGAATTGGCCGCCCTGCACCACCGCGACGACGTTGCAGCCCGTCTCTTCGCGCACTCCGCTGTCCGCCAGCGTGCGCCCCACCAAGGCCGCGGGCAGCGGAATCCGGAACACGTCCAGCTCTTCCGCCAGCAACCCTCGTTATGCAGCCGCAGGGCCTCGGTCAAGTCGTTCACCAAGACCACATGCGCATGTTGAGAGCGGTCCAACAGGCGGATCAACGCGGCCTCGACCGCGCCCAGTCCCGTCAGGTAGTGTTCCTGAGCGAGGGACGCACTTGTCACCCGTCCGCCTCGCGGCGGCCGCGATGGGTAAGCATCGTGCGAGAAACAAGTGAGCGGAATGGCGCTAGCCACCGGTTCCTGGTCGTGCGGAAGTGCCGCAAGACCGGCGGCTAGTGTCTTGCCGCTCGCTTGTCAGCTGACAGTTGTTTCTCGAACGGTGCCAACCGCCCCCGGCGACACGGCCAGCGGTGCGGACGAACCGTCTTGCACGCGCCCGCTGATCCTGGTACGGTTCGGTCTGACTGGCCGCTCAGGCTGGCACGCTGAATCGCCCCCACCCGATCCCGCCCGGCAAGTCGAGGCCGCGCCAACGCGGCTCGACGGAAAACGCACAAACGGGAAACGCACAAGGAGAAGACGCATGAAGTGGCACTGCCTGCTGACGCCGGCGATCGTTGTTGCCCTGCTGACGGTTCCCGTCCGCGCCGGCGACTGGCCCCAGTTTCGCTACAACGCGGGCCGCACCGCCGCTTCCCCGCACGAGTTGCCCGCCGAACTCCAGCTGCGCTGGACGCGGACGCTCGCCGCTCCCCGCCCGGCGTTCCCGCACGAAATCCGGCTGGGCTACGATACGTCCTACGAACCGGTGGTGCTGGGCCGCACAATGTTCGTCCCGTCGATGGTCGCCGACAGCCTGACGGCGCTGGACACCGAGACGGGCGCGGAACGCTGGCGGTTTTTCGCCGGCGGGCCGGTTCGCTTTGCGCCCGTCGCCTGGGAGGGCAACGTCTACTTCGTCTCCGACGACGGCTGGTTGTACTGCCTGAACGCCGACGACGGTTCGTTGCGTTGGAAGTTCCGCGGTTTGCCCGAGGACCGGCGCGAGCGCTGGGTGCTGGGAAACGGGCGGCTGGTCTCGTTGTTCCCCGCCCGCGGCGGGCCCGTGCTGGCCGACGGCGTGCTCTATTTCGCCGCCGGACTGTGGCCCACCGAAGGCGTGTTCGTCCACGCGCTGGATGCCAGGTCGGGGAAAGCCGTCTGGTCCAACACCGACAGCAGCCGGATCCCGGAGAGCAACTGGGACCACGGTGTCGGGGCGGAGGCGGGTTTGACGCCCCAAGGCTATCTGGCCGCCGTCGGGGACCGTTTGATCGTCCCCTGCGGCACGCAACTGCCCGCTTTTCTCGATTTGCAGACGGGCCGCCGTCATCCCTACACAATGGGCTGGGGAGGCCGCCTCGGATTGCCGAAAGGCTGCTGGTTCGTCGCCGCGATCGACAAGCACCTGAGCCACGCGGGCGACCTGTACGACATCACCCGCCCCAGCGACGAACGGTTCCCCGACGCGAAGCCCGAAACGCGGAATTTCAAGCCCCTGCTGTACCCCGGCGGCTGGACCCGCCTGGACATCGAACGGGCCAACCAAAGGGAACTCGATTCGTTCCGTCAGCCGGTGTTGACGCCCGGAGTGATGTACGAAAGCGACGGGCGCATCGTGGCCCGCGATCTGACCCAGGTCACGCTTCAACCGAGAACCGCGGAGAACATCCCGCCGCACCGCCTGAAGGACGAGATTCCGGACAACACGGGCGGCGTCCTCCGCCAACTGTGGGAACTGCCCTCCCCACTGCACGTTCACATCAAGGCGGGAAACCGGCTGTATGCCGGCGCGGCGGGAGTCGTGCAAGCCATCGACGTCACCACCGACCAGACGCCGAAGGCCGTCTGGCAGGCCGCGTTGGAAGGCACGCCGCAACGCATGCTGGCGGCCGACGAAAAACTGTTCATCGTGACGGCCGAAGGAAGCATCCTGGCGTTCGCCGCACCCCAGCCGGGCGCCGGCGAACCGAAGCGGCACACGGCTCCCGAAGCCGCGCCGCCCGCGGCCGACGCGTGGACCCAAAAAGCAAGCGAGATCCTGAACGCCACCGGAGTCCGCGAGGGCTATGCCCTGGTGCTGGGGATCGAACGCGGCCGTCTGGTCGAGGAACTCCTGCGCCAGTCGAACCTGCACCTGATCGCCATCGATGAAGACGCTGCCAAGGTGGCCGCACTCCGCGACCGGCTGCACCTCGCCGGATTGTACGGTACGCGGGCGAGCGTCCTGGCTGGAGATCCCGTGACCTTTCCGCTCCCGCCGTATCTGGCCGACCTGGTTGTTTCCGAGCGGCCCGACGACTTGGAGGCCGCGGAGCACCGGCAGTTGGCAACCGCCGTCTTTCACACGCTGCGGCCCTATGGCGGCCAGGCCTGCGTGTGGGGCCTGCTGGCGGATCGCGGCGGCATCGAGGAGATCGTGCAAGACGCTGCGTTTCCGGGAGCGAGCGTGCGGGAGACAAACGGGTTCGTCTTGCTGGCCCGCTCGGGTCCGCTGCCGGGCGCGGCGGACTGGTCCCATGCGGACGCCAACGCGGCCAGCACCGGGGCTTCGGAAGACGGCCTCCGCGCGCCGAAGGCCCTGCTGTGGTTCGATGCGGCCCAGCGCTGGCACAAGTTCCCCGGACAGAACCAGATCCGCGTGGTCGGCGGACGCGTGGTGCTTCTCGAACAGGACATGTTGCGGGCCACGGACGTGTACACGGGCCGCCAGTTGTGGGAGACCCCCTTGTCCGACGATCCGCTCGACCGGCGGCGCATCCGGTACACGCGACACCGTCAGTGGGGGCCGCCTCCCAGCCTGTCGCCGGCCACGGAGTTGGTGGCGGTCCAGGACGCGATCTACCTGAGCTACGGCAGACGCTGCCGAGTGTTCGATCCGGCCACGGGCCAATCCACCGGGAGCATCGAGTTGCCCGAAGACCTGACGGCGCCCTGGGCAAATCTCCGCGTCAGCGGCGAGCACCTCGTGGGCAGCAGCGACCGGCACGTGCTGAGCGTGAATCGCCGCACGGGCCAGTTGTTGTGGCGCGTCGAGGCGGCGCGTCCCGCCCTGTATCTGGCCGTGGGCGGAAACAAGGTGTTGTGTGCCGAACTGGCCAACCCGCAACGCGGCGAAGATGAAACTCGCGACGGCAGCATCTTTGCGCTGGACCTGGCAACGGGCCAGCGACTGTGGCAACGGGCCGGCGGCGCCACCTTGCGCTACAGCGCCCTGCTCGACATCGTCGTGACGCCCACCGCTTTCTATCGCGGCAGCGACGGCGAACCCGTCACGCAGCAGCCTTCTCCGCCGGGCACGCGGTGGGTGCTCTTGGGCGGCGGCTTGCCAAAGGCGGGCTTGCCGGGACGGATTGCCGGCCCCAAACTGCTCACCGGGACCGATGAGACCTTGCTCGTGTACGACCTGCCTTCGGCCCAACCGGTTGGCAAGCCCCTGCAGTGGGTCCGCCGGGGCTGTACGGGCACGCGAGCCAGCACCCATCTGCTGACGACCCGCTACTGCGGCACTTCGGCCTGGATCGATCTGGACAGCCGCGAGATCACGCCGTTTCTGGGAATCCGTCCAGGCTGCTCGGTGAACAACAACCTGTACCCGGCCAACGGGGTCATGAACATGCCCAATCTCACCGGCGGCTGCACCTGCAACTACGCACCCGTCTCGGCGGCTTGCGTCCCCAGCGACGTCGTCGAGCGTGTCGGCGCGGAATGAATCGTCGCGGGCCATCAGTCCTCACGCGGACGACGCCGCGGGACCCGCCGGCTGCACAAACCCCATCGCCGCCGCAGCACACCGAGTGACCGGGGCGACCAGACGCACGGTGCTGGTCCCGGCCGAGTACGCCGAGTTCCTGCGGTCGTGCCGCCGCGAACGAAAATCCCGCCGCGGGTCCGCAGGATAATCATGATCAGGCCCCGTTGCCGGATCGGTCAAACGAGGAACACGACGATGACAAAGACGACGACCGCAAGCAAGATTACGCCGCCGATGACGGGCAGATAGACGCGCGGCGAGATCCTGGACGGGTCATCGTCAGCAACCAGGGAACCGCCGCTCAGAGCGATCAGCCAGTCCGGCAGACGGCCGCCAACTGCGTAGGCAACGCCTAGAACGACGCCGACAGCGAGCAGGATCTGCGTCCGGAGATCCCCGACGCCGCGGTCGATACTCCAAGCTAACAAGCCCGCCAGGAACAGGGACAGCAAACCAGCGATCATCCGCGCCGTGGTCATGACGCACGTACTGCAGTAAACGTTCCAGGTCGCCCCACGCTCCACACGCCCGACGCCGCTCCAAACGCAGCGAAGCCGCGGCGGGCCACAGGACAGACAGGACAGACAATGTGACGCATCGGCGGCCAAATGGGAATCCACCGCAGAAGCGAAATTGCCGCCTCCACGCGATGAACGCGTCGCGTTTGGCGTTCTCGCGGCCCGAAATCCTCTCGTCCCACAAAAACCGCTCGACGTTGTTCGCGCGATAGCCGGAGAGCGTCCGTGGCGAGCCGACCGCCTGAGTCAAGGCCCATTCAGCCGCCAGATGGTGAAGTTTAGCACCACGGCAAAGCTGACCCAGGCCCCGTACGGCACCAGAAGCCAGCCGGCCAGCTTCGAGCAACGGAAAAAGGCGCTCGTCGTCGCCACGATTGCCAGCCACAGCATCACGATCTCCGCGAAGGCCCAGCCCGGCTGGTGCAGGCCAAAGAAGATCCAGGACCAGGACACGTTCAAGGCCAGTTGGACGCCGAACAGCGTCAGGGGCCTGGCCGCGGCTCTGAACCCTGCCGGCTTCCAGACCAGCCAGGCAGCAATCGCCATCAGGACGTACAACGTGGTCCATACCGGCCCGAACACGCTGCCGGGCGGGTTCCAGGCAGGCTTGGCAAGCGTCCTGTACCAGCCGTCGATTTCCGGCGTGGTCGCGATGGCCCCAAGACCGCCGGCGCCCAGGCAGACGGCGATCAAGACGACAAGTCCGATCCCACGCACAGCAGCAGTCATCGTGTTGCTCCCCGTAACAGTGAGCCAGTGCTCGTCTTGCGTTTGCCGATCCACGCCGAATCCTCGCCAACATGCCAATGCCCGAAGACTTGCCGCCCCTCCAGTGACAGATTCGGATTCACCGGATCGCCGGCCCATGCTATCGCCCAACACCAGCAGCTCCATGCCTCTGCGGCGCCGCCACCAGGTACAAGGGTACGCATCACGCTGTCCTTTCGGCGGGTAGGCACTTGGTGAGTGTAGGGACGTTTCAGTCCTTCCGCAGCGCAGGGCCTGGCAGCCGTTCGCCCCGCGTAGCGCGTCCGTGCAACCGCCCCTGCTCGTCAAAACGGAGCGGGTCGATGCAGATGAACCGATCCCACTCGCGCCGCGCCGTTCGCTTCTGGTGATACACGAACCACCAACGGCCGCCCTGGTCGCGGATGGCACAGCCATGCCCGGGACCGAACAGGCCGTCGGCCCGGCTCAGGATCGGGTTGTGATCGGCGCGGGTAAAGGGTCCCCGCGGACTTGTGCTCGTGGCGTAACCCACGGCGTAGTCGGGCGTGTCGGCGCCCGAGCCGCTGTACAGCAGGTAGTAGCGGCCGCCGTGTTTAAGCATCCACGGTCCCTCCGTGACGCGGCCGTTTCGCGTCTCCCACGCGGACTCCGGCTGGAGCACGACGCTTGGCTCGCCGGCCGGCTCGGTAGGGCTGGCCATGAGTTGGACGGTGAGGCGAAAGCCCGGCAACTGCACGAAGTACAGCCACCGCCGGCCGTCGTCGTCTTGGAAGAGGTGCGCGTCGATGGCGTTGTCGAACAACTTCTTGCGCACCGTGAACGGCCCCAGCGGTCCGTTGGCGTCCGCCACGCCGACGGTCATGCTCGCCGTATAGTACAGGTAAAACCGTCCAGACGCCGGGTCCCGCCATACATCGGGCGCCCAGACATGCCGCTGGCCGGGCCGGAACACGACGGGCCCGCGTTTCCAGTTCACCAAGTCGGCCGACGTGTAAACACGGTACCCGTTGTCGCCATCGACCTCGCCCGTCGCATACAGATAGTACGTGCCGTCGTGCCGAAGGACGGCGGGATCCGCGAGGTTCTGGTCGATCATCGGGTTGCAGTAGGTCTCAGCCGCATCCGCCACACCCGCGACGACGGCCAGCGCGACCAAGAACAACCAGTGATGAAACGGCATCTTTGACTCCTTCTTCAACCCGTTTTGGCGGAGCCGAAGCGGTCGCTGGTATCGCGAACTGCCGGACTCCCGATCCCATCCCGCCACGTTCCGGTAAACACTACCCTGTACTCGTCTCGCCCGCGAGCGGCAACTGGTCTTCCGGAAACGAGCGAAACGGGCGACGCGAAGATGGCCCGATGCCAGACAGCGGCAGGAACGGCGCGTTCCCGCCGCTGTGCAACCCAGGTTTCCGCGGTGGTGATTACTTGGCGCCGCCGCTTTGAATCGCTTTCTCTGCCGCCTCGCGCAGGCTGGCATCGGGATCCTGCAGCGCCATTTGAATCCCCTGCTCCGCCAAGTCGCCGCCGATCGCTTTGGCGGCGCGGACGACCACCGTCCGGACCTCCGGTTCCTTGGACATGGCCGCGGCAGCCAGGACCGGCAGGCCTTCCTGCTTGCGCTGGACCGCGGCCTGGACGGCGGCGATCTTCTGGTCCACGGCGCCGTACTTGGCCAGCGCATACAGGGCCAGCAGCCCGTCCTCGCCCTGCAACTGGGCCGCCTTCTCGACCAGCTTGACCATGGCGGCGGGGTTGTCTGTGACGTGCTGGCTGATCACGGCCAACGCCAGCACGCGCTGGTGGCTCGCGGCGGCCAGGCGAATCGCGGCGGCCTGCACTTCGAGCCCCGCGCGTTCGACCAGGGCTCCCAGTCCGATCAGGCATTCGGGGGTCGAGTATCTGGCCAACTGCTCGGCCAGGAAGATCCGCTCGGCATCGGGCAAGGTCTCAAACGCATAGGCGAACACGGGGGCCGCGTCTACGCCCACCTCGAACGCAGCCTGCAAGGCCTTGCGCCGCACGGCCTGGTGACTGGAATGGGCGGCGGCCACTCCCAGCAGAACGAGACCTTCCTCGCCCCGCGATTTGGCTTCGGCGACGATGGCCAATTGCTGGGCCTCCTCGCCCGCCTGCAGCACTTCCAGACGACGGTTCACCTCGTCGCTGAACTCGCCGGACTGATACGCGTCCTGGGCTTTGGAAATCTGCGCGTCCACGCGCTCCTTGAGCGAGATCGCTTTCTGCTTGAGTTCCTTGACCTGGGCGGCGACGTTCTCCAACGCCTGGTCCAGTTCCTTGATCTTGGCCAGCGCTGACTCCTTGGTGTGAGTCACGTCCTTGGCGACCAACTCGACGCGGACGGCGCCAGCCAGAAACAACCCGGCGGCTACGGCCAGCAACAAAACACGACGCATCATGCCATTCTCCTTTGGGGGTGAAGCAAGCAGAAATTGAACACGAGACACAAGCGGATGGGAGTGCGCGCAAGACCCAACCGCATGGACGGGAAGCCGAAGCGCGGCCAACCGGGCCAGCACTCGGGCGTATTCGACGCGTTCCGACAGGCTGCCAGCGGCCAGTTCGTCGCACAGACGCTCGCCGCACTGCTCGAACATCCGCAGCGCCCACCAGGCACCGGGATGGAACCATTGGGGCAGGGCCAGCACCCACGCCAACAACGATTTCCAGAGATCGCCGCGCAAGTAGTGGGCCAGTTCATGCCGCAGGATCAAGCCGCGTGCGGTCGACGGCAATTCCTGCCACAGGCGGACCGGCACCAGCACCGCCGGCCCTCCGGCCAGGCGACAGAGCAGCGGACCCTCGTCGTCCGTCACCAGCAGCGGAATCTCGCGGCGAACACCGTGTTGCCGAAGCAGATGCTTCCACTCAGCCAGCCAGGCCTCACACGGAATCGGCAAGCTCCGCCGCGTCCGCGCAAAGCGGCGGTACCGGATCACCAGCGCCGCGCCGATGCCAAGGACTCCGGCCAGCCAAAGGCACGCCGCCGCCGGGCCAGCAGCACCAACCCAGCCCGACCAACGCATCCGCCACGCGGCGGCCCAGTCGGCCGTCTCGACTACCGCGCGTGCCCCCGCCCGGCGCCCCCCACGGCCCGCTGCCAACGACGCACCGTCCCACGCATCCCGGAGCGAATCGTCCGCCGCAGACCGCCGCATCTGGGCCGACGCCGCGGACCCCGCCGCCGGATCGTACCAGGGAACGGCGACGGTCAACGGGACCAGCATCCAGCCCTGCAGCAACACCAGGAAACAGGCCAGCCGGCAAGTTCCGGGCTGATCCTGCCAGCGATGCCGCATCAGCACCGCGATCGCGCCTGACGCGATCATCTGGACCAGCGCCGTCCGCGCCAAGGCACTCAAGACCGCCTGCGGCCATTCGTCCATGATCAGCCTCCTCGCAGCGACTTCTCCCGGATCTGCTGTTCCGCCTCGGCGATCAGCCGTTTGATTTCCTTCAGGTCCGCGGGCGTCAAGGACGCCTCCTGCAGCAGCTGGGCCACCAACGGGACCGGCCCGCTGACCCGTTCCATCAGCAGATTCAACAGGGGCTCGCTTACCTCATCGGGCGAAACGACGGCCGAATACTTCGCCGGCCGCGTGTTGCTCTTGGCCACCGCCCCCTTGTGGACCAGCCGTTCCAACCGCGTCTGGACCGTCGTATAGCCGGCCTGCTGTCCCTGCGCCGCCATCGCCTCATGAGCTTCCGACAAGCTCGCTTCGCCCAACTCCCACAGCATCCGCAGGATCCCGATCTCCCCGCTCGAAAACCGAGCCGCCAGCCGCCGCTTTGCCATCCCCGCCTCCTTTACGACGTTTGTCGTAACCGAACTTTACGACTTCAGTCGTAAACCGTCAAGCTCGATTTTCCCCTTCGTCGACTACCTTCCAGCCGCAGACGAAGGAGGAGCACGCGGCGATGGACGCAAGGCGTCTGCGAGCACCGAACGGGAAACGGACACCGCCAGACGCCGTCCATGATGGCACGGTCGAGCGAAATGGGGTCAGGCTTACAGAATTCAATTTCGGCCGATGGTGGCGCCAGCCACAGGGTGCGACCCTGCTCGGCCGAAATTGAATTCTGTAAGCCTGACCCCCGGCACCGAAAGCGTGACTTCATCGGGAAGGCCCAAAAGGGGGCAGGACTGTTTTGTGCGAAGCGCCCTCCAGGCCGTTCCTGCAAAAGAGTCCTGACCGCTGGGCTGTCGTTTTCACTCCGCCACGAAGGCTTCTTGGGGTAGGCGATAGGTGACGGTCAAGTCCTTCAAGTAGATCTCCGGCCGCGAGGGCGGGACCAGGGAAGTCAGGTGGAGGACTCTTTCGGGCAGTTCGAGAATCAGCCGCCGGAATTTGAGCGGGTACTT
>JAAYYU010000299.1 GCA_012515235.1 Candidatus Anammoximicrobium sp. | reverse complement strand
TTGGACAACCGGGGGACGTTCAACGTCAGGTCGGGAGTCAATCTTTACGTCAACAGCCCCGGGGCAAACCATAGCAACAGTGGGCAGATCAGCGTCAGTTACGGCAATCTGGTCGTCACGGGGATTGACAGCTTCGACAGTAGCGGCACCATCACCGGCCCGCGAAGTGCCAGTTTTACGGGCGGGACGGCGAGCGACACGTTCACCAACACCGGAACGGTCGACCTCGACGCGGGTGTCTCGCTCAGCAGCTTCACCGATATCTTCGGCACGGGCACGCTCGGCACCGGCGTGACCATCACCGCCAGCGACGTGAATCCCGGTTTATCGCCCGGCGTGCTGAATATCGTCGGCAGTTACGTGGAGGGTTCGGGCACCAGTCTGAGCATCGAAATCGGCGGCGAAACAGCCGGCAGTGGAGCGGGATTCCACGATCAGCTCAACGTGACCGGCACGGTGAATATCAACAATGCCTCGCTCCACGTGTCGTCCTTCGGCGGCTACGTGCCCGCTGGCGGCGAATCCTACGTGATTGTCAACAACGACGGCACCGACGCCGTAAGCGGCACGTTCGCCGGCCGCGCGGAAGGCTATACGTTCACTGACTTCCTGGGCTCCGGCCTGGACGCCACCCTCAGCTACGTCGGCGGCACGGGCAACGACGTGGTGCTCAACGTCGTCGGACCCGAGATTGACGTGCAGCGGCCGGCGGGTACTTCGATTGCCGACGCCGGCGCGGACGATCTGGGAACAGTAGTCGTTGGCACGGTCAACCTGACCTACACCATCGACAACACGGCCGGCGCCGCCCAGCTCACCATCCCGACCGGTGGCGTCACGCCCTCGAACTTCGCCAACAGCAGCAACTTTTCCGTCGGCACCACCTTACCGCTGACCGTGGCGCCCGGCGCGACCGCGGCCCTGTCTGTTTCCTTTGATATCGATGCCGCCGGCGCATTCAGCTTCGACCTGGACATCGCCAACAACGACAGCGACGAGGATCCCTACGACATTACCGTCCAGGGCGAGGGTGTGGCAAACGACTTCGGCGACGCCCCGGACACGAGCGCCGGCACGGGTGCCGGGAACTACAACACGCTGTCAACCGACAGCGGCCCGAGTCACCTGGTTGACGCCAATATTTTCCTGGGCGCCAACGTCGATACGGAGGCCGAAGCCGCGCAATCTTCGGCGGCCAACGGCGACGACACGGCCGGCACCCCCGACGACGAAGACGGCCTGAACAACCCGCTGGTCGATCTGATGCTGACCGAAGGGACCGAGCCGACGGTCAACGTGATCGTGACCAACAACACGGGCAGCCCGGCCACGCTCTACGGCTGGATCGACTACAACGCCGACGGCGTGTTCGACAACGCCACCGAGCGCACTTTCGAGACCGTGGCCACCGGAACCACGGGCGCCGTCGTCACGCTCACCTTCCCGACCGTGCCGGAAAACACGGCCGGCAACACCTACGCCCGCTTCCGCTTCAGTACGGAGACGATGAACGCGCAACACCCCACGGGTGCGGCATCGGACGGCGAGGTGGAAGATTATCCGGTCACAATCACCGAAGTCAGCAGCGGGTTGGTCAAGTCGCAGCAAAAGATCAGCGACACGGACGGAAACTTCACGGGAGAGCTGGACAACGGAGACTATTTCGGCGTGGGCGTCACGAAACTCGGCGACCAGGACGGCGACGGAGTGCCGGACGTCGCCATCGGCGCTTACGCCGATGACGATGGCGGTGCCGACCAAGGGGCGGTTTGGATTGTGTTTCTCAACAGCGACGGCACGGTGAAGAGTCATCAGAAGATCAGTGAGACGCAGGGAGCGTTCACGGGACAATTGGACGTGAATAATCGGTTTGGTACGTCGGTGGCGAGTATCGGCGACTTGGACGGTAACGGCGTTACGGATCTGGTCGTGGGGGCGTCCAACGATGGTGACGGCGGCGCGAACCGAGGTGCGGTCTGGGTGCTGTTCATGAACAGCAACGGCACCGTCGCCGGCCACCAGAAAATCAGCGACACACAAGGCGGTTTCACGGGGACGTTCAGCGAAGATTACCATTTCGGCCTCCGCGTGGCCGGTCTGGGGGACCTCGACGCCGACGGCGTGCCGGACGTGGCCGTGACTGCTTCCGGTGACGACTCCGGCGGTACGGACAGCGGGGCCGTGTGGGTGCTCTTCCTCAACCGAGACGGCACGGTTAAGGATCACCAAAAAATCAGCGAGGGCGTCGGCGGTTTCACCGGCGACCTGGACGCCCAGGATGGTTTCGGCACGACGGTCGCCAGCGTGGGTGATCTGAACGGCGACGGAGTCACCGATCTGGCCATCGGTACGTATCGAGACGACGACGGCGGAATGGATCGCGGGGCCGTGTGGATGGTGTTTCTGAACACGGATGGCACGGTCAAGGGACACCAGAAGATTAGCGCGACGGCAGGTGGATTTACCGGAGAATTACCTGACGGCCACCTGTTCGCCCATGGGGTGGCGAGCGCGGGCGACTTAGACGGCGACGGGGTTACGGACTTGTTGGTCGGCCACATGGTGAACGATGGGGGACCAGGCCGCGGAGCCGTCTGGGTGCTGTATCTCAACAATGACGGAACGGTCAAGGCTCATCGCAAGATCAGCGACATTACCGGCAACTTCACCGGACCGCTCGCTGACGGTGACTCCTTTGGCAATTCGGTCACGAACTTGGGTGACGTGGACGGCGATGGCGTGACCGATTTGGCAGTGGCGGCGGACGGAGACGACGACGGCGGCACCAATCGCGGGGCCGTGTGGATTGTGAATCTGCTGGGTCCGGTCGACACGGGCGACGCGCCGGCAACGTACATCACGAGCCTGGCGGACGACGGCCCGTCGCACCTGGGCACCGGGCCCATGTTGGGCACCTTGCGAGACATCGAAGTCCACGCCGTGCCCAGCGCCAATGCCGACGGCGACGATACGGCCGGGACCACGCCCGACGACGAAGACGGCATCACCGTGCCCGCCGGCACCTGGCAGGACGGGACCGACGGCGGCAGCGTGCAGGTGGTCGTCACCGGCGGTTCGGGTTACCTGAGCGGCTGGACCGATTGGAACGACGACGGCGACTTCAGCGACACGGGCGAACAGATCTTCAATATGGAGTCGCTCGCCGCCGGCACGCACACCGTCAGCTTCGATATCCCCACCGGCACGATTCCCACCAGCGGCAACTACAACCGCTTCGCCCGCTTCCGGTTGGCCGAGTCCAACGCGACCACCATGACCGTCAGCGGCCACATCTCCAGCGGCGAAGTGGAAGACCACCTATTGCAGTTCACGGGCCTGGCCGCCACGTACGACTTCGCGACCGCTGCATTCTTCACTCCCGAACTCGATGGGACACACACGAACGCCGTCGTCCAGGTGACGCGATCCGGGAATACGTCAATCGCGAGCAGCGTCGACGTAGTGTTGACCGGCGGCACGGCCACGGCCGGCAGCGATTTCACGGCGGGCCCGCTCACGTTGAGTTTCGCGAGTGGCGAAACGACCAAGGTGGTCCCCATTGAATTTCTCGGCGACGAGATTGTCGAACTCGACGAGACGATCAATCTCTCCTTCACCAACTTCGGCGGCAACGGACAGGCGGGTACGACGAATCCGACCGCGGTGCTGACAATTGCGGACGACGACTTCGCCACGTTGACCATCGGTGATGCGTCGGTCGCCGAAGGCGACTCGGGCACCACGCAGCTCGTGTTCGACGTGACGCTCGATGCGGCGGTCGATACTGGCCTGACCGTAGACTACGAAACGCAGGACGGTTCGGCGACCACGGGCGACAGCGATTACACGTCCATCCCCACCACCACGCTGAACTTCGCCGGCAACAAGGACGAGGTCCATCAGATCACGGTCGACGTCAACGGGGACGACAAGATCGAGCTGGACGAAACGCTGTCCGTCGTGCTAAGCAATCTGCTGGCCTCCGGCCGCGACGTCCGCTTGGGCGGCGACGGCGCGGTCTTCGAGCACGCTGGCAACACCAATCCCGAAGACGAAGGTTGGCTTCTTACGATCAACAGTGGCGGCCAGCAGAATGTCGGACCGGTCGTCGACGACTTGGGGATGGGTGTGGACGCCTGGTTCTATGAGGACGCGTCGAACGAGATCTACACGACGGGAGGCTACGGCCAAATCCCGTCGGCCGAGCAAGTGGCCGCGGCCTCGGCCCACGGATGGACACTGTCAACGACCGCACGGGTGGTCACGGGATCGACTGGCTTCTACGACGGCCCGATCGTGATTTACCGGGACGGTGTCAAGGATTGGATCCTGTACTTCAATACCGACGGGGACGGCAACGCAGTGGTGCGTCTGTCGACAGGGATGAATCTAGGTCCGCAGTACACGGTGCCCGGCTCTGTCGGCAGCTACCGCTCTTATGAGTTGATCTACGACCCTGCAACGAGTACGGCAGACCTGCTGGTGGACGGCGTGGAACGGATCAGCGACTACGCCGGCAGAACGGAGGAGCTGAAGAGCGTGTCCTTTGGGTCGGGCGGATCCAACTCGTCCGGACGATTGCACTTCCATTCCGTCCAATGGTCTATCGCGTCTGCCACCTCCTCCACCACCGGCACGATCCAAAACGACGACTACGCTCCCGTGGCCGATGCGGGTGGCCCGTACACCATCGACGAAGGCGATTCGCTCGATCTGGACGCCTCCGCCACCACCGACGCCGATTCCACGTCGCTCACCTATCGCTGGGACGTGGACGGCGACGGGGATTACGACGAAAACGTCACGGGCGAGACGGTCACGCTCACCTGGGCGCAACTCGTGGCCCTAGGCATCGACGACGGCCCGGACGGCCCTCGCGATGTAACTGTCGAAGCCAGCGACGGCACCAACACCGGCACCGCCACGACCACGCTGACCGTCAACAACGTGGCCCCCGCGGCGGACTTCACGAATGATGGGCCGGTGAACGACGGTTCGACCGCCACCGTCAGCTTCTCCGGGCAATTCGACCCGTCGGCGGCCGATACCACGGCCGGATTCCACTACGCCTACGATTACGACCATAACGGCACCTTCGAGGTGGGCGACGGCACGTACGGCGGCTCGCCCGGCAATGCTTCCCAGACGGTGCCTCTCGCCTTCCTGAGCGGTCCCGGCACGTACACGATCCGCGGCCGCATGATCGACAAGGACGGCGGCTACCACGACTACACGACCGATGTCACGGTGACAGCCTTCCCCCTGTACGATTTCACTGCTGCCACCTACTCCGCGAATGAAGGCGACGTAACCAATACGACGACCGTCGTCGTGGTCAACCGCTCCAACACCACGTCCGTCGCCAGTTCGGTGGACGTCGTGTTGACCGGCGACACGGCGACGGCCGGCAACGACTTCACGGCCGGGCCGGTCCCGGTCAGTTTTGCGATCGGCGAGACCACCAAGGCGGTTCCGATCGAGATCCTGGGCGACGAGATTGTCGAACTCGACGAGACAATCAACCTCTCCTTCACCAACTTCGGCGGCAACGGGCAGGCGGGCACGACGAATCCGACCGCGGTGCTGACGATTGCCGACGACGACGTCGCCACGCTGACCATTGCCGATGCCTCGGTCGCCGAGGGCGACTCGGGGACGACGCAGTTGGTCTTCCACGTCACGCTCGACGCGGCGGTCGACATCAGCCTGACCGTCGACTACGAAACGCGGGACGGTTCAGCCACCACAGGCGACAGCGATTACACCGCCATTCCCACGACCACGCTCAACTTCGCCGGCAACAAAGACGAGGTGCACCAGATCACGGTCGACGTCAACGGCGATGTCGAGGTCGAGCCGGACGAGACCTTACAGGTCGTCCTCACCGGACTGAACGCCGCGGGCCGCCGTGTCGGTTTCCCGACGATCAGCAGCAATCTGATCTTGCACTGGGACCTGGAGGAAGGCAGCGGCACCACGGCGTACGATAGCTCGCCGAACGGTCTGGACAGCATTCACTTTGGCGGCACGTGGAGCGGCGAGACTCCGCCCGGCGTCGATAGCGAGTACTCCGTCCACTTGAACGGCTCGACCTATTTGTCCAGTGCGTCGACCGGCTTGCTACCCAACGGCAATGCCGCGAGAACCCTGACCGCGTGGGCCAAATCGGACGACGGGGAACGGGACAGCAGCGCCGATCATGTCGTGAACTACGGTAGCCAGTACCAAACGGGCGGTGGCTATGGGTTCATGCTCTTCACGGAGAATCACTGGTATTTCTATGGATGGGGTGACGCAGACCTCGATTCGACAATCACCGCAGATACCGGGTGGCATCACCACGCCGTTTCGCACGACGGAAGTACGCTGCGGTACTACATCGATGGTTCGCTGGTTGCTTGGGGAGCCAGAACGCTGAGCACGCCAAGCTCGAGTCCACTGGTCGTCGGGGCCAGGCCGGGGATGCACAGCGACACCTTTTATGACGGCTTGGTTGACGACATTCGCATCTACAGCGATGCGTTGTCGGCGGAGGAAGTGCTGCTGGCCAGCGGCCTTGGCTACGGGGCCACGGGCACGATCCAAGACGACGACTTCCGGGACTTCGGCGACCTGCCCGCAGATTACCACCTGACGGCTTCGACCGACGACGGAGCGCGACACGAGATCCCAGATTCGGGCGGCATCTATCTGGGCACCTCGATCGACGCCGAGGCCGACGGCCAGGAAAGTGCCGATGCCGACGGCGACGATCTGGCCGGGACGACGCCCGACGACGAAGACGGCGTCAGCGTGGTCGGCGTCTGGCAAGACGGCACCGACGGCGGTGCCGTGCAGGTGGTCGTCAGCGGCGGTTCGGGGTTTCTGAGCGGCTGGGTCGATTGGAACGACGACAACGACTTCGGCGACAGCGGCGAACGAATCTTCGACATGCTCTCGCTGGCCGCCGGCACGCACACGCTCAACTTCGACATTCCCGCCGGGGCCATCCCCACCAACGCGACCTACGCCCGTTTTAGCCGCTTCCGCTTGGCCGAGTCCGATACGGTCGCCATGACGCTGACCGGACACATCGCCAGCGGCGAAGTGGAAGATCACCTGCTCGAGTTCACGGGCGTCGCCAATCAGCCGCCGACCGATCTGGACCTCGCGCCGGCCAGCATTCACGAAAACCAGGCCGCAGGCACCGTCGTCGGCACGTTCAGTACGACCGACCCGGACCTGCCCGACGACTCGCACGAATACACACTGGTGCCGGGCACGGGCGACGCGGACAACGGTTCGTTCACTATCGACGGCGCGGAGTTGAAAACGGCGGCGGTGTTCGATTTCGAGACCAAGAGCAGCTACTCGATCCGCGTGCGGACCACGGACGCGGGCGGGCTGTGGTACGAGGAAGCGTTCACGGTGACGGTCACGGACGTGGACGAAATCGCGCCGACGGTCACGATCAACCAGGCGGGTGACCAAGCGGACCCGGCGCTCTGGCCGCCGATCCGGTTTACGGTTGCGTTCAGCGAAAGCGTGACGGGATTCAACGCGGACGACATGATCCTGGAGGGGACGGCGCCGGGAACGCTGACGGCGTCCGTGATGGGCGGGCCCGTCGTGTATACGGTCTCGGTCAGCGGCATGACGGGCGACGGGACGGTCGTGGCCCGGGTCCGGGCAGCTGCGGCCGTAGATGCCGCCGGGAATCCGAGTGAGGCGAGCACGAGCACGGACCACGGAGTGCAGTTCTTTCTGCAAGCGGTTCAGCCGGTATGGCGGTTCGATTTCAACGGCTTCGGCGGCCACACGGAAGCAGGCACCACGGGCGTGTCGCCGTGGCAGGCGAAGGCGGGCAATGCGTTCGGCTGGGTGGGGACGTTGCCGTGGTACTTCGAGCGGTTTAGCGCGTCGGATTCAGACTGGGACCGTCTGCGGTACGACGGGCAATCGACGGATCCGATGGGCAACCCGCTGACGTTCGCCGTGGACGTGGTGCCCGGCAAGGCGTATGAGGTGATGATCCTCACGGGCGACGCGAGTTGGAACCACGATCTGCAGCAGTTCCAGGTGTACGACGGTCACGCGTCGTTGACGCCGCCGCCCGAATACCCGTTGCTGAACACGCTGCCTACGGGCGATACGCAGCTGGTGGACGTGTGGGGCGCCGGCGCGCCGGACGGCAGCGGCGTGCAGGTCACCTGGGGCGGCGGGGCGGCCAATCCGAATCCCGGTTACTACCGCTGGGTGCGGTTCACGACCGGGGACATCTTGGACGATGGCAGCGGCCTGGGGGCGGTGCTGATGAAGATGCTGGACCGGGGCGGCAGCAACGGGACGACGGTGATCCTGGCGATGGACATCCGGCCGGTGGAGGCTGTGGGCGAGTTGACGCTGGTGCGCGACGCCGCACCGGCGGACACGCCGCCCTTCGACGTGTTGGCGGCGGACGGGATGACGGTGGACAAGTACACGGGCACGGGCGCTCCGCCCCACGCGGTGCTGACCGTGACCGTTTCCGCGGGCTCGCCGCGGCAGTACGCGACGGTGACCCCGGACGCGGTTCCCGTGCCGGACACGCCGCCGATTCCCAACGCCGACAATGCGATCGTGGCTACGTTCGGCGGGCAGGTCAAGTCGGACGCCAGCG
>JAAYYU010000298.1 GCA_012515235.1 Candidatus Anammoximicrobium sp. | reverse complement strand
GCGGCGCGGCCGCTTGCGACGGCGTCGCCCCAGTTGCCGCTGGCGGACTGGCGGCCGGGATGTCCAGGACGGCTTGGCACCGAGGACATCGGCCTTGCTTCCCCGCCCATTCATCGCCCAGGCGGAGTTTCGTTCCGCATTGACACTGGATTTCAACCATGATGGCGTTCAGTAGTGGTTCAACAACACGATAAACACGTCTTGCGTTGCGCCGTCGCGGCCGACAAAGGCGATCTCCGGTACCTCCGTACGGGGATTGAGCGCCAGATCGTTGGGGTTCGTACAGCGTTGGGGATAGTCCACCAGGACCGCACGACCGGAACTGATTTCGGCGACGACGAACGGGTAGTATTCTTGTCGCCGATGCTGGTGGGAGAAGCACCACAGCCGGCTGCTGCTCGGTTCCCAGCAGGGGCCTTCCGATTTGTAATCCGGGTTGACTACGACGTCGGCGATGACGGTGGTGGGCGCCGGCTCCCGATCCAGTCGGCTGACCCGGATCTGCCACGGATCGCCCTCGCGCACGCCGCGGACGTAGAAGGCGACCGCTTGTTCGTCCGGCGACCAAACCGGACTGCGGACGACACCCTCGGCGACGGGTGCGATCGCGTCGGTTTGGTCCTTGAGGCTCCTCACCGCGACGTCGTACGCCGCCGACGGACCGTCGCCTCGCCGGCGGGACATGAGCAACCGCTTGCCGTCCGCACTCCAACGCGGCTCCGAGCCGTCAGCCACGACGTGTTCTTCTTGCGTGCCGCCGTCCCAGGCCTGGTGCAGGACCTGGCCTTGGTGTTCGAAGGCCAGCCAGCGGACGCCGTCGGTCCGTTCGTACAGCGACGGATAAAAGTACTGGCCGCTGACCGGGGTCCGCACTTCGATCGTCGCCCCGTCGCCGCAGTAGCAAATCTGCGTCGCGTTGCCGCCGGATTGGGTGCGAGCGAAAACGAACGCGGTCTCGCTGTTCCGACCCCAGCGGAACATGTACTCGTACACGTCCGTTTCCGGACTGAGCGCATTCGGTTCCGCCTGGGACAGCATTGGGTACACCAGCAGTTTGCTTACATTGGTGCCCAGCTTGCTGCGCTGCAGCGCGAGGCGTTTGCCGTCCGCGGACCAGATGGGAAGATGATGGTTATGCTCTCCGTCGCCGTACAGTTTAAGCATCATCACACAGCGGAACTGTGGTTCGCGGACGGCCTCACGGAGTTCCGTGACGGTCGGAAAGTGCGTCATTCCGATCAGTTCCCGCCCCAAGTCAATCTCGCCAAACTCGCCCTCCAGCAGCGTTTGGGCCCCGGCCAGCGGGGTCGCGGCGGCCAGCAGCGACATCGCCAGACAGACCGCGGCGGATCGTCGTGCCGGGATTGCCGGCTTTCTTGTTTTCCCGCGGGCGTGTTGGTGTGCGTCGCCTTGTTGCCGCTTTGGATCGACGGCGACGCAACGACCGCCACCCTGTGTTTCCCCGCCCGCCTCGTTCGTGTACCTCCTCATCGGCAACGCTGCCGACCGCTGTCCAAAGCGGCGACAAGGCACCGCACTCCAGAACTTGGTTGCGGCCGCTCGCCAATTCAGGGACGGAATTCTCATGGCGGCCGAACACCTTCTAAAAAGGGAACTTGGCGTTGGCTTTCGCCGACGACTCGTAAACCACGACGGCCTTGCCGCCGGGCGGCGCCGTGCGGGCGTACATCGTACAGCGATACCGCAGGGCACCGGCGCCCTCACCGGCTACCCTCAGCCGGTAGATCCGGTCTTCGCTGAGATAGATCTGATGGCTGACGCCTTGCACGCGGGGGAACTCCAGTCGCACCCAGTCGGGATCGTAGTCGACCAGAGTCCACCAATCGGCCCGGTCGTGGCTGCCGGGGTTCAACGTGCCTTCGACGCTTACCGAAGACAGGTTCCGCGCCGCGCAGACGACCCGCTGGGCATGATACCACTGCGAATTTGGATCTGCCGCGTCGGCGGGCAGGTGGTAGCGGCATTTGGCAAGGACCGTCAGCGCCTCGCGGACCTTGGCCAGATCCTGGGGCGTCATCGCCCTCACGGCCTGACGGGCTTGCACTTTCTCGGGGTCCAGCGACCGGCCCGACGCAAAGGCCTCGAGGCCTTCCACCTTGAGGGCAATCACCGAGGCGTAGTTCTGTTCGGTCTCCCGTTTCAGGCCGTGGCCGGTGAGGTACTTGTCGGCCAAATCCAGCGTCAGCAGTCGGCCGTAGTCGCGCATCAAGGCGAAGCCCGAAGCCTTGCCCCACGCCTTTCGTTCGTCGCCCGTGACCCACGCTCCCCGGCTCCGGCACAGCTCCTCCAGCCTGCTTCGCAGCACTTCCGGGCCCAACTCGACGGCTCGCCATTTCTCATACAGGTCGCGGAGTTGGTTTTCGTCTTCCTCGGGGAGCGCCGCCTTCGTCTTGTTGTTCTGGCGCAAGTAGGCCCGGAGCGCCTTGGCGTCCATCCCGGTCAACTCTTGCCGGGCCTGTCGGCGCTGTTCGCCCAAGGCCTCCAGCGCCACGGCCTCCGCGTCGCGGCAAAAGGCCTGCCACGGTTTGAATTTCCAAGCGCGGACGATGTCGATCCGTTCGGTCGCGCCCGCGGCCGGTTGCCGACGAATCTCGACTTTTGCCGCCGCGTTGGCTTGGATCACCTCGAACTTGCCAGGCTCCGGGAGATGGGCCTCGATGGTCACCTGCTCCCGCCCCACGAGCGTGAACGGGAGAGTCAGTTCCCAGGCGGCGCCTTCGTCCAGGAACCGCGGCGGCGTCTGCGCTCCAACCGCGGCAAAGTCCACTTTCAGCACCGGCTCGGGCACGGCCCAAATCACTTCCTCGGAGGCGCAAACCGCGGGAGCGAGGGTTGTCCAGGCCCAGCCCATCATGCACGCGATGAGCAGAGCAAGCAGGCAAAGGCGGGCGGAAAAAAAGGGGCCCTGCCTGCTCGTGTTCCTGCCTCCGTCTTTCTGCCAGCTTGCCCTCATGGCTCGGCCTCCGCAACGTGTTGGGGCGCCGTTTGCGTCACCGGTTGCCACAGCAGCGTGCCGTCGGCCAGCGGCACGAGGATCCGGCCGCAAAGCAGCACGGCAGCCGCCGCGGGGACCGCGCCTGGCGTCAACTTCAGCCCGTATTTCCGCTGACCGTCGGCAGCGTTCAGGACCGTCACCTCGCCGCTTTCGTCGGTGACCATATAATATCCAGGCAATGGAACTGGCTGGCCGCAGATCCGGCCGCCCAACTTGTCCGACGTCCAATCCTTGCGCAGCTCGGGCGGAGTTCCCGTGATCGACAAACAGACCACTTGCCGGTGATCCTGAACGGCCACCAGTTTTCCCTCGTGGACCAGCAACTCGGCGGTCAGCTTGCCCGGCAACGGCCAAGGCGGCGATTCGGCCTCCGGCCGACTGCGGGACACACGATAGAACGTGCCGTGAACGTCGGTCAGGAACAGATAATCGCGCAACACGACCGGCTTGCCCGCCAGCGGCATGGGCGCGAGAAACTCGCCGCCTTCCTGCTCCCATTGCTTGACGCCGTCCTGCTCGACAAACTTCAAGCACCGGGCGCGGTGCCCGTCCATTAACAGAATCTGGTCGTCGGCCAGCGGATACACGTCGGCCGTGTCCGTCGGGGCCAGCGTCACGAACGACTTCCACGGGAACGGCAACTCGTTGACCGCGGTGGGCTCCGCCCCGTCCCAGCGCAGGCGATGAAGCCGGCCGTCCGAAGCAGGTAGAATCAAATAGTCCCCGGCCACCGCCGGCCGGCCTTGCAGACGGACGCCCGGCAAACGGATTTCCCGCCAACTGGACGAACCGGAAGGAGCGGAAAAACTCCGCACGGCCAGTTTCGCTCCTTGCTCCAGCGGGGTCACGAGGAACGTGCCTCCGGAGGCGTCCTGCAGCCTCAGCAGTTCGCCCGCGACACCGGCCGGCGTCGTCCGATCCTGGGCAATCTGCAGCCGGTCACCTTCGCCCGAAGCGCTGACGCTCAGGTGCAACAGACGCCCCGTCTGATCGACCAGCACGGCCGCGTGCTCCAGTCGGATCAGATCGCCGGCGGGACTGACGCCCAACTGCCGCTGCCAAAGCCGCTCGCCTGTGTCCGCATCCACGGCGGAAAAGGCGATTTCGCGACCCTGCGAGGATTGGGTCGCCAGGTAGATCCGCGTGCCGGACCGGTCCAGGCTGGCCTCGTGCAGGGGAATGCCGCCGACCGCCGCCCCTTCGGCGTCCGACGGCCAGATTTTAACGACCTTTTGGTGCAAGACGTCCAACGCCCAGTGCTGGAGCGTGCCGCCAGCCATCAGCCACAACAGATGTTCGTTGGAGTGAATCCCCAACGCTCGGGACGGCTCGCGAATGGATAGACTGGGGCACTGGCCAGATTGGGACTGGATCAAAAGGTACAAGGCCTCATGGCGGTTGTCCAAGTTGACGCCGCACACGCCCAGATCGCCTTCGTCGGTCACGACCGTAATGCGGTCCGGCGTGGCCGGAGGCGTGAACCACGACCAACCGCGAAGCGTCAACTCGGCCAACGGCCCGGAACGTGGATTGAGGAAGCCATAGGGAGATTGAAGCTGAAAGGCGCGGACCTTTGTATGTTCCAAATCCGACGCTTCGGTCAGAATCAGGTATTGGCCGACGATCAGGGGCTCAGAACGCAACGCACCGCTGGGATGTCCCGTGAACAGGACGGAACGGGCAGGCACCGGCACCGCGGCGGCAGCGGAAGCCGGGGAAGTGGCGGCAGCGGGCCCTGAGCCGCTGCCGTTCCCAGCCGCCTCTGCGGCGTCACTGGCGAACGTTCCCGCAGTGCCGAGGGACCTGTTCCCCGACGCCGCCCGCTGGAGCTGTTGTTCGATGATCGCCGGGTCGATGGCAAACACCCGTTGCCGCTCGGCGGGAAAGAAGACGAGACGGGTCTCCGGATCGTAGGTCCCCCCCACGGTCATCGGAAAGCCGGTGCGGAACCGGCCGATGCGTTTCCCGCGGGCCAATTCCAGGACGTGGATTTCGCCGCTGGCGGTGGGCAGCAAGCCGCGCACGATCTCGGGTTGGTTGGGCTGCGGCCGCCAACGGCTGACGGTCAGCGGGGCCGCGAGTTCCTGCTGGCCGCCGGCCCGGTATTCCCACAAAACTTGCCCCGTGTTTTTGTCCAGCGCCAAGAGCGTGTTGTCCAGCGTACAGACAGCGATGAACGCCTCGGGCGAAGTGGGCGAGGGCCGGATGGCCACGGGCAGGCGGTCGGAGTCGAAGCCCAGACGCCGCGCCCAGAGGTGACGGCCGTCCGCCGCAAAGGCGTACAGCACGCCGCGGGCGAGGGCCAGAAAGACCGCGTCATCGCCTTCGCCCGCCGCCGCGCCGTCGCCCCAGACCACAAACGCGATATCCTGGTCGCGCGGCGAGACTTGACCCGCCGCCGGTCCGTTGTCCTCCACCGGGAAGTACTCGACGCGGGCACTCTCGGACTGATACGCCTCGCCCACGGCCTTGACGATCTCCGCCTCTTTCGCCAACGGCGGAAACTGCCGCAGCACGCCCTGTATCTGTTCGTACGCCGGGTCTAACTCATCCACGGGCGTGGCGCGGTCTTTGATCTTGGCCACCAGCTGAAAGATCTTTTTCTGGGCCAGCGTCCGCTCCAGGGCCGTGCGAGCTTGCGCGATCTGCTCTTCCAAGCCCTGTGTGCGTTTCGGGACCCACTCCTCTTGCATGGCCTGGGCGACGGTCTGCAGCAGTTCCAAGGCCCGCTGGGCGCCGTCCAGGTGCCGCGGGTCGGCCGTCTTTCCGGACAGCGCCACAAACCGCTCGATCAGCCGTACCGCGCCCATGTACAGATCGGAACAGTACAGTTCGTACTCCTTCTTGTCACGGTAGTCCAAGAACACCTGTTCGAGCTTGCCCAGCCCCTGCTGCGGGTCGCCGGTCTCGGAGTGAATGTCCCGCCCCGCGTCGCACATGCTCAGAAAGAACGGCACCTCCGCCGCGTGCGAGTGATCGGGAAAATCCTCTGCAAACTTGCGCAGGGCTTCCTCCGCCAGCTTCCATTTCTTCAGCTGGTAGTCTTCCTGTTGAATCTTTGTCCAGATCGTCTCTGGATCGGGAGGCCGAAGGACGATCCAGCGGACAAAGACAGCTATGCCCATGACGAGAACGGCCAAGCCCAGCGCCTTCCAGACGGGCCGCCGCGGCTTCCGCTGCAGGCGGACTTTCGATGAACCGGGAGTTGGTTGCGGCGCTTGCCTCCGCGGTTCTTCCTTGGCGACGGCGGGCTCGTCTTCGATAATCGCGCTGGCCGGCAAGATCGCTACTTCCGGTTCGGGGGCGGGCGTGCGGGCGATCGACCGCAGCGTCAGGCTGGGCGGCTCGCCGCCGGTCGAGTCGGCTCCTGCGGAAGCGGTCTGCGCCGACGCCGGCTCATCCTCCAGTACTTGCCCCACGACGACCGGCGGCATCGCCCCGGTTTCTCGCGGAGTGGTCTCCGCAGGGGGCGAGCGCGACCAGCCTGGCGGCGCGACCTCCGGTTCGTCGATCACGGCGCCGACCACGATCGCGGGGCGCTCTTCTTCCAAAGGATGAGGGGTTCTGAGGCCGCCGGCCGCCGCTTTGCCGAGGCCTTCCTCCTGGACGTCCGGCTCTCTGCCGTCTTCGTCCAGGACTTCGTCCAGGAATACGTCCGGGAGCGATTCGGTCGGCAGTGGAGCAAGAGAGGAATCGCCCGCGTCCAATCCGCCCTCGTTTAACCGCGCCCCAACGGGAAACGCGTCCAGGGCCGCACTCCCAGCCGGCCGGATCTTGAACCGCGCTCCGCACTGCTCGTTGGTGCAAAACATCATCTTGCCCGCCGCTGCCGCGCTGAGTCGAAACCTTTCGCCGCACTCCGGACACAGCACGTCCATCTCTCCCGGCGGCGTTTCGGGCGTCGGCGCGCCAGTCACTGTCGGGCTGCCGCGGGGCCTCGCGTGGCTCAGTCGGGGAATCAGCTGGTCCAGTTCGATCACAAGGGCGACAGGGACTGGCCGCTGATCGGGCCGCACGGCCATCATCCGCTGGATCAAATGGTCCAGTTCGGGGGCCACGTCCGGCCGTTCCGAACCGACGCTGGGCCGCGGCGCGGTGGCGTGCTGTTGGCACAGCTCGCGGGTGTCGCCGTGGAACGGCGCGTGGCCTGTCAGCAGTTGAAACGCCGAGCACCCCAGCGCGTACACGTCGGCCCGGATGGTCACGCTGTGCGGGTCCGCAGCCTGTTCTGGCGCAAGGTACGCGGTCGTGCCCAGCAGAATGCCTTCGCGCGTCACGAACTCGTCGGCGTTCGTCGAGTCGCGGAGCAACGCCAAGCCGTAGTCCAGGATCTTGGGCACATCGTCGGCGTCCAACAGCACGTTGTCCGGTTTCACGTCCCGGTTCACAATCCCCTGGGCGCCGGCATGGGTCAAGCCGGCAGCAATCCCGCGGATGATCCGCGCCACGCGGGCGCAGGCCAGGGGACGTTCCGCGTCGAGGACCTGGCGGAGCGAGCGCCCGTCGACGAACTCCATCACCAGGTACGGCACTCCGTCGGCGTCGCCGCGGTCGAAGACGCGGACGATGTTCTCGTGCTGCAGCCGGGCCGAAGCGGCGATCTCCCGCTCGAACCGCAGCCGCAACTGGTCCGTCGCGACTTTGGGGATCTTGATCGCGACCGGCCGGTCGCCCATGTCCGGCCGGCGGGCCCGGTAGACGTCGCCCATCCCGCCGCCGCCCACTCGCGTCAAGTCGCAGTAGGGCCCGACGAACCGCGACCGGCACGCCGAGCACTGATACGGGACCTCGCCCCGCGAGACGCTGGTGCAAACGGTTTTGCAGGCAGGACACTGGATCATCGGTCGTAGGCTACTCGTCGGAATCACGTTCCGGAAGACGCATCCGCGGACGGCGCAGCGCCGTCCGCCGGTCTGCCCGGTTTGACACGGGACACAAACAACACCTTTTCAAAGCGGGCGGCGCCGGCGGCGTCCAGGACCTGCACCACCACGTCGTGGACGGCTTGTCCGTGGACGTCCAGGACCAGTTCGGAGTGCTGCGCCTGCCGGGAGGCCTCCTGCAATCGGTCCACCAACTGGTCGTGCGGAACCATCTGGTCGTTGACTCGGACCGTCCCGTCGGCCGCGATGGCGACGATGATGTTGTTCCGCTCCAACTCCTGCATCGTCACCGCGCCGGCCGCCTCCTCGGCGGGCTGGGCCGACGGCAGGTCCAAGGTCTTTTGGATCGTGTACGTAGCGGCGATCATGAAGAAGATCAGCAGTTGAAAGGTCACGTCGATCATGGGCGTCAGGTCCGACTCGGCTTGCTCTTCCTCGCGGACGACGACCCGCCGCTGCCGCGGCACCAGCGGACCGGTGACAGGGTGCTCGGCCACGGTGGTCCAACGGGCCTCGCCCGGACCCTGGACCTCGTCCAGATCGCCGATCTCCTCTTCGTCGATCGCGTCCCGCAATCGCTCGAAGTTCACCGCCCGGCCCGCGTCGCGAGCGCCGGCCGGCCGGACTCGCCAGATACCTGCTTTTGCCATGCTCGTCCCTCGCCTGCGCTGCGGGCTCCGGCCCGCAGCCGAACTCGTTTAACCCGGAGCCCACGGCGACGGCGGGCGACACTCATCGCCGTCGCCGTGGGCTCCGGGTTAAACGAAGATGCGCGGATTGTACCAACTAAAACGCTAACGTCGTTCCTCCACGCCCAACCGCATCACCCCGATGTTGTCGACGCCCTCGAGTTTCTCCATCAACGCTCGTACCTGGTCGTGCTGCGAGGCCTTGTGGGCGCTGATAATCACGTCCAGCGGGCCGTTGGCCGAAGCCGCGTTGTCGGCCACGACACGGATCACCTGCTCCAACGGCGCGATGTTCTCCGGCTTGGTGCTCTCGCCCAAGTAGTAGCGGCCCTGATCGTCCACCAGGATCGCTTGCTTGCCGTCGGGCATGATTCCGCGCCCGTAGCGGGCTTCGGGCACCTCGATCGGATTCGGATTGGCCAGTTGATTGGCAAACATGAAAAAGATCAGCAACTGGAACGTGACGTCGATCATGGGCATCATGTCCATGGTGGTGTCTTCCAGGAAGCGGAACCGCCGCCGGGGACGAGTCTTGGCGGGCGCGGGGATGCCCAGATCGCCGGTGGCGGCGGTCGCGGGCTTCGCCGCGGGCTTTCGCGTCGGCGAAGTCGGCTGGGCGGGTGCCTGGACGGCGGGCGAGGCCAACTCCGGGGCGGTGGCCACGCGCAGCCAGCGCGTAGCGCCGACGGGACGCACCAGATCGTCGGGCAGCACCCGCCGCTCGGCCACCCAGCGGCGCAGCTTCTCCAGCGGAACGCGCTCGTACACCCGTCCCGTCTTGACGATTTTGACATCCAGCAATTCGTCGGCCATGGCCTCCCCTCAGGTTGCAGGCTGTCTGCTGCAGGTGCGTCAGCCTTTCCGGGGTGACGTCAGGCGGGAAAGCCTGACGTGCGTGACTGCGGCTTGAGGCTCCGGCAAATCAACTCTCCGGCTGCGAAAAAATGCGCGGCAGCAGGCGTAATGCCTCTTGAGCGCCCTGCTGCAACTGCAATTCAAACTGCTGCACCCGCTCGCGGAACAGGGTGTAGAAAAAAATCAACGGGATGGCGATCAGCAAGCCTTCGGCCGTGGTGAACAAGGCCATGCCGATGTCGGCGGCCAGCGCGCTGGGGTCCACCTTGGTCGCGCCGGCGATCGTCTGGAAAGCGCCGATCATGCCCACCACCGTGCCCAGCAAGCCGACCATGGGGGCCGTCTTGATCAACAGCAGGATGTAAGGCAGCAGACTTTGCAGGGAAGGCAGCAGTTCAGTGTCGATACAATCGGCGATCGCGTCCCGTGCCGCAATCTTGCCCTGGTGCCCGTGCTTGAGGGCGGCCGTGAACACCTTGGGCAACAGTTGCCGCGTTTCGTTCGCCTGCCGTTGGCAGAACTCGAACGCTGCCCGGCCGCCGCCGGTCTCAAGTTCCTGCTCCAACTGGGCGAGAAACTCCTCCAAGTTCGAGCGGGCGTGGTAATTCTTGATGAACCGCCAGACCACCAACGTCACCGCAGCAAAACTGATCGCCGCAAACGCGATCGAGAAGAACACACCATTGGCCCGGATGATTTCGCTGATCGACATAGGCGAGTCCCACCTCCCGAGGATTCTAGACTTCTCTCCGGCGGAGCGCCGCCGGAGTTCTCAAGGTTTCTGGTCCACCACGATCACGTCGAACCCGCCGCCGCGGGCAACGCACTCGAAGACGGTCTGCAGGATGTCCTGCTCGCTCGCCGCCCCCTTGTACGCCAATTCCATTTTCAACATCCGCTGCTCCAATTCAACCGGCAGGAAAGCGAGCATGGGTGTCAGCGGAGCGATGCCGAGGGCCTGGGCCACCAGGCCCGTGGAGCTGGGGTCCTCGTTGATCCAGAAGATGCGGTCCTCGCCCGACAGATCCCGCACGGAGCGGTTGGGGCGGCCTGCCAGATCCGTGAAGTACAGCCACTGGTCGCCGCGCTGCGGAAAAGCGATGGCCGCCCCCAGGCCGCCGAGTTGATTCAGGTAGTGGTCCGCATGGCTGTAGTTGAACTTCAAGACCCAGCGCGCCGCGCGGCCCGCCCGTCCCGTGCCTCCTCCACCTCCGCCGCCCCCGCCGGGCGCGCCGCCGAGATTCTGGTTCAGTCGCTCTCGCGCGCCGCGGGCGGCAGCCTGGGCCGCCGCCACCGCTTGCGCCGAGTCGTTTCTCAGGCTTTCCAGCGCCTGCTTGGCGTCGGGCACGTTCAGATCCAGCTGTGGAACCTCGACCGGCTGGACCTCGGTGATCGCCTCGGCGGCGGGGATGTCCTGCATCAGGTCCGGCGATTCGCTCTGGGTCAGGGACTCGGCGGCGGCCTCGGCGCCCGGCAAACCGGCCGCCGGATCGGCGTCGGTTCCGCTGTCGTCCAGTACCTGGACCGTGCCCACCGCAGGAGGCAGGCGTTGCTCCGGCTCCAGGAACGCCGCGAATAATGGCAACAGCAGCATCAGGCAGAAGTGGAACACGAACGACACCAACGCGGAATACCAGGAATCAACGTCCAACGGTTCCTGGTACGCCTCTTCCGGCGTCGGCGCGGCCGCGATTGTCTGCGAGGTCTTCATCCGATCGGCCTCCCGGACCTGAACCCAACCCGACTCCGCAGGGAAGAGAAATGCCCGCAGCGGGCCGCGCGCAACGGGCTGCGAGACCCGAGACGCGCGGCGCGCGGAACAGCGTTTTCCCGCGACAAGCAGCACCCTGCAACCGCCATCCCAACGTCAAAGCCGAAGACCATCGGCATCCCCCCATCCCGCATCCCGCTTCATTTGTTCCGTTCCCACCACTCGCGCCATTGGCGGATGGCCACGGTCACCTCAGCCAGTCCGTCGCCGGGCCGCGGCCCGTATTCTTGGCCTGTCAGCGAGCGCAACAGTCCCCCCAGCGAGGGCCACAACTCGCGGGGCGCCAAAGGCAGCAAGTCCACAATCTCGCCCACCACCTGCTGTCGCTTCAAGTGGACGAGCAGCTCGATGGCGGCCAGTTGCGAACTCGTGACCGCCGCTTTGTCGCGCAGCGCTGCCAGCGCCGTTTCGGCATAAGCCGCCTGCCGTTCGGCGTCGGCGCGTTGGATGCGCGCGTCCACCTGCTGCCAGATCATCTGGTTCAAATCTTGTTGCCCCTGGGCCAGCCAATACAGGCAATGGGAAATGGGCGCCCGCTGGAAGGCGTTGGCGATGTGCCAGCGAGCGTACTGGGCAACGCGCTCATTCTGGGCCGCAGCCAGCTTCCAGATCGCCGGAATTCGATCCTTGACCTGAGCGTACGTGGGATCGCGCTGCGCCAATTCCTGGTCCACCGCGTGTTGAATCTCGGCGTCCGCAATTTCGTTCATGGCCTGCAGCAGTTGGAGCACGTCGAACTTCGCCAGCCGCTGGGAGATCTCATTGGCAAGGTGCTGGCGAATCTTGGGGACCGCGCCGGGGACTTGCGCGGCGGCCAGCAGTTCGTCGTCAGCCGCCTCGCCGATCCGTTGGTGAATTCGGTTCTCGATTTGATGTTTGCGGTTGGCGTCTTCACTGCCGGCCCAGCGTTCCAGGAGTCTTGTCAGGTTCGCCCCGGCGTCCAACGCCTGCTCGACTTTGGCAGCCAACGCAGCCCGCGGTGCGTCCTTCCGCCCAGTGGCCGCCTGACGTAGCGAGTCTTCGATTTCTTCCGAAACCTCGCCTTGCTTTACCAACTGCTGCAGCACCTCGACCATGTCGCTGTAGTAGTTGGCATGCACGTGAACGCCCCTGTCGGGAAGAGGCAGGGATTGGCCCATCAACTCGCCTCGCAACCGCGTGGCTACCACTTCCGCTCCGCCCGCACCCATGATGCCCAGCAGTCGCTTGGCGGCATCGCGATACTCGCCCATTTTGCCGAGTTGAAAGTTGGGGAATTCCCGAGGAATGATGTTGCCCTGGTCCATAAACGCGAGGACGTCCATGCAATCGTTCGCCTTGCGGCCCAACAGGGCCCGCTGCTGGGGCGTCAGATTGGCCTGGATCGTCCCGCCGCGAGCGGATTCCCGGGCCGTTTGGTCCGGCGCAGCGCTGGCCGACTCGGCCGCGCGTTTGATGGCTTCGGAGCCTCGGCCCGATTGCAGCGAACTGCCACCCAGGCGTTGGGCGAGATCGGGAATTCCCGTCCTGACGTCCTGCAGCCACTGGTCCAGCGAGCTGGTTGCCAGCGCGGCGTTGTGCCAGCCATCGGCGCGGACGGCGGTCGGCGCCAGCAACACCGCTACGGCGGCTGCGATTCTCCGCACTGTTTGGCCGGAACTCTGTGCGCATCCCATCGCTTGCCCTCACACTCCCCCCTAGGGTTGCTTCAACAGGTTGGCTGCCCGTCTGGCCGCATCGCTGCTGGGGTCGATCCGCAACACCTGCTCCAGCAAGCGGCGTTTCTCCTGGGCCGATGTTGCCCTTAATGCCTCGCCGTAAGTCTCTTCCGCTCCGCGAGCAAGCTGTTGTCGAGACTGAGCCAGGACTTTGAGCTCGCTCGAATTCACTCCTAACTTGCGGACGGCGTCCAACGCCACACGGAGCTTCTCCCATTCTCGTCTCCGGGCAAATTGTTCGAGCTGCAAAAACACTCCTTTCTTGTTCGTGATCTTCCGCGTCCGCCGCAGTTCGCTGCCGGCCTGCGGCGGTGAGGCCCCCTCGTGGCCGCATTCCCAAATGCCGATACTGCCATCCTCGTAACCGACGGCCAGCCTCACGCCAGAGGGATGCCAAGCCAACGAAACCACCGCAGGGCCGCAACTAGCCAAGGTCGTCACCTCGGCCCCCGTGGCCGTATCGTACAATCGAATCGAGCCGTCGCCAACCGTGGTGGCCAACTGGCTGCCGCCGGGCCCGAAAGCCAAAGGGACGCACGCCACGTCGTCATGAAACCGCAGGCACTCGTCGGGAACGTCCACCGCCCACCGCAACAATCCGGACGAAGACGCCACCGCCAGGTATCGTCCGCAGGGACTCCAGGCAACCCGCTGCGTTTCGACATCGGACCAACGCGACTCGCTGCTGCGGTCGGAAACTGCCGGCCCGTTCGACGGCGGTGACTCGCTCAGGCAGGGCGCTTCGACCGCCAGACAGGAGGGCGCATCGACTTGCCCAAGCTCGCCTTGAAACCGCCATACGAGAATCGAATCTGCCAGGCGTGCCGCCAGCCGCGACACCCGCTTGTCAGGGTCCCAGCGCCACGACAGCCCCTGGGCAGGTGTCGCCAGAGGGAGCCTGGAAATCACATCACCCGCAGCGGGGAATTGGCCGGGAACGGGGTTCTTGCGAATTACCAGGGTGAGTTGCTGCGGAGCCTGAGCGTCCGACTCGACACTGGCGACGGCTCCCGTCTCGCAGTCTGCCGCCACCGGAGACGGAAGGTAAATAATCACTTCACGTCTCCAAATGCTCGTCGAAGGTACTCTTCGAATCTCGCCGAACACAGAAAACGAGGTCCCGACAAAGGGAGGGGGCCGGCGGTCGCAGATTAACATTTCTGTGCCGGTGGCGATGACGAATCCGGATCCGCCCGCGGAAAAGAAGCCGGCGGCCACGGGGTCAGCCCGAGAGCCTCTGGCATCGAGAATTCGGGTTTGGTTGCTGGGACTCAACACGGCCAGGCAATCGCCGTCCCAGAGCCAGGCCAGTCGGCGGGTCCCCGCCAGATCCGCGGTCAGATTCGCCGGGCTGGCATTGTTCTCCGTGACCGTCCAAACCGTCACCCAGGAATCCTCCCCGCCACTGGCCAGCGACAATCCATCCGCTGCCCAGGCCAAGATGGAGACAGGCTCCCCGTGCCCGGCCAGCAGCATCACCGGCTGCAGTTCGCGAGACGGCGGCCGTGCATCGTGCGGCGGCGAAATCACTTTGATCGCCGGCGACGATTCCGAAATCCCCGACGTGCCAGGGCTGCTGCTCGTCTCGGGACTTCCCGGCGCCTCGGCGCCCGCCGACGCCTGCGGAGTCGCCGCATCGCCGGACCGCCGCAAGTCCGCCCCGTCCAAGACCAGAAGTTCGCCCTTCGAACTGCTCAACAGGGGACTGGCGAAACGCGCGGTGACCGTTGCCGATACCTGCATCGGCAGGCCGGATGACAGAGCGCGCCCGAGGTCAGCCGGGCTGACCGTGGGCGGCCACTGAACCAGCACGTGGCGGTCGAGACTCGGAACGCGGCATTGAACCAGGATTCCTGCGCCCAGACTGCGACGAGCCGCAGCTTTGAACTCGGCCACGAAGGTAACCTCTTGGCCAACCGTCCGCAGCAGATCAGCCAAGACGTCGCTTGGCGGCAAGCCGGCCGTCAGATCACTTGGCGGGAACTCCCTCCCGCGAACGGCCGTGGCGGGCAACTCGCGCCGCTGAAGCTTGCTCATCCTCACCACCGGGATTCTCTCCCCAGAAGAAGACCAAACGCTGATTCCAGACTCCGCGGCCACCTCGCCCGACACCAACACCTCATCGGGCATCTCCACTCCGTCGCAGGCAGATCGCAGGCTGGCAAGAGAACGGGAGAAGCCCGGCGGAACCGTCGCAATCGCCTTAAAAGCGGGCTCGATGCCAGCGGGGCCGAACGAGCCAACCTGGATGCACAGCGTCTTCGCATTTTGGACGCCCGGCAGCGGAGAGGGAAAAACCAGCACCCGCAGCAGGACGCCGTGCCACTGGACGCGGGCGCCGGCCGGAGTCTGTCCCAAGATCGCGGTTGCGCCCTCCGCGGGCATTTCTGTCACGCTTCCCACGGTGCCATCCCACGGCTTTGGTGGCCCTGACAAGGGTGACTCCTGGAAAGGTCCGGCAGCGGTGGCTTCGTCGGTTGGCGGCAGGTCCGAAACGCTACCGACCGGCGAATCCTGTTGACTCTCTGGGTGCGGCGGGACCGCCGAGTCCAGCTTGGCTTCACCCTGGGGCGCTTGGACGAATCCGCCAGAGCCGACGGCGACCGGCGGATGCTCCGGCAATCGCGATCGTGAGCCGAACACGGCTTGGCCCACAATCCATCCCGCCAGGAGGACGGCAACGGCACACGCAGGGCAAGCCAGGAACAGAAGCCGGCGGTCTTTCCAGGCCCCACCCGCAAATTCCGCGGTTTTCCTTTCCAACTGCCACGCCTGCAGCACCCAAGTTGTGAACCTGGCCATTGGCGACAGGCGGATCTCGGACGCCGAATCGCCACCTTCGGTCATCCCGGCAGAGGGTTGCGAGCGGGATGCCGCAACACGGCAAACGAGCCGCGGCCCCACCGACCGGGGCGAGCTTGCATCGGAGCGCGTCACGGATGCGGCTTGCCCCTCGGCGATGGTCGCCTGTTGACGGATGTCCTCCTGCAACCGCTGGTCGTACTGCTGCTTGTCCTCGCGGCAGCTAAGGCATCTGAACGCGGCGGATAACTCGCGCAGCAGGCGCTGGGCATCGTCCTCGTAGCTGCCTACTTCGTAGCGATGCACCAACTCTTGACGCTGGAAAAAGGC
>JAAYYU010000030.1 GCA_012515235.1 Candidatus Anammoximicrobium sp. | reverse complement strand
GCGTGGTGGCCGGAGACGGCGCGGCGGGACGTCGGCTGGTTCTGAACATGGCTCCACGCTGGCAAGCAGCGTGGTGGCCGGAGAGGGCGTGGCGGGACGTCGGCTGGTTCTGAACATGGCTCCATGCTGGCCAGCAGCGCGGTGGCCGGAGAAAGCGTGGCGGGACGCCAGCTGGTTTTAAGCATGTGGTTTTGCACTCTTTGGGCCGATGCTCGATTTCGCCCAAGCTGCCCATTTTATTTGATCGTTCACTCTTGCTTTTCATCGGCTCGTCGACTTGCACTTGTATCTTCCTTAGACTCCGGGCCTTTCCGAGTAATCCGCCTCGGATGGTCCCGCGTTCTGGCAAGCCGCTGTCAGCCTCGATAAACTTTGGCGACTATGCGGCTTGGTCTCCGGCTTCCGGCTGCGCAGCCGGCGCTGCTGTGACGATTGGCATGGACGGTGGCCGATAGGAAGGTTAGTCTGAAGTGGTTTCGTTTCTTGATTCGCCGTCGGCAGGTACTCATGAAGCGTCCTTTTTTCTCCCGCTATGCGTTGTTGATCATCTGCATCATCTGTTTCTTGGCGCCGTTTGCGCTGCGTGGAGCCCGGATGTCCATGCAGCGGATGACGAATCGCGTCAAGGACTGGCTGCCGTCGGATTTCGCTGAAACGGCGGATTTGGAGTGGTTTGGTCAGCATTTCATGGGCGAGCAGTTCGTCATCGTCACGTGGCCCGGTTGTACCGAGGACGATCCGCGATATCAGAAGCTAGTGGACCGCATCCAGCATCAGATTGCGCCTTCCGAGCACGATACGGGCACTCCCCAGGCGGCCGAGTTGGCGGCCATCGCCCGCAAACCGTTTGAGCAGCTGACGCGCGACGAGCGTCTGATGTTGGACCGTCAGCGGGCCGGTGAGTTGGCGGACCAGCTCGGCTTGTGTACGGTCGGCGAGTACTTTGAGAACTGGGGCGAGCGGGGCGAGAAGTGGTTGCGCGGCGACCACGATCTGTGGTACTTCATCACGCCTCAGGGCGAGTTGTATCGCTGGGCGGGCCGCAGCAACATCCTGAATTGGTCACAGCGGACGTTTCAGCGGTCCGTGCTGGGCCAGACTCAGGCCGAGGGCGAACTGGTCTCGACGTTCGGTCTTCCCTCGACGCCGGAGCAGCCCAACGAGTTCCACGCGAATCCCGAGCTGCTGATGGCGCGGTTCTTCAAGTCCATCGTCACGGGGCCGGACACGCTGGAGCAGTTGTCCCGCAAGGACGGGCCGCTGTGGCCGCGGGGCGTCGACGACGACTTCGTCGCCGAAGAGACGCGGCAGAAGGCGTTGGAGCGGCTGAAGGGCGCCCTGTTCGGCGCGGACGGCAAGCAGACGTGCATCATGCTGACGTTGAGCGAGCCGGCCAAGCGGGACTTGCGGCGCGTGATCGGCCGAGCGCTGATGGGGCGTCCGCTGGGCCGCCTGCTGCAGATCGCGACGGTCGAGTGCGGGATTGCGGAAGAGGACTTGAAGCTGGGCGGGCCGCCGGTCGACAACGTCGCCATCGACGAAGAAGGCCAAATTACGCTGGCCCGGCTGATCGTGCTGTGCGCGATTGTCGGCATCGGGTTATCGCTGTTCCTGGTCCGCAGCGTGCGCGTGACCTGCACGATTTTCTTTATCGGCGGCCTGACCGCCTTGAACAGCCTGGCCATCGTGTGGTGGTCCGGCGGCACGGTGGACGCGATCATGATGTCCATGCCGTCGCTGGTCTACGTGTTGGCGATGTCCGGTGCGCTGCACTTGTACAACTATTACCGGGAGACGGTCGAAGAACATGGCTTGGAGGGCGGATCCGACCGGATGCTCAAGTTGGGCTGGAAGGCGGCTGCGCTGTGCTCCGTCACGACGGCCATTGGGCTGTTCTCGCTGTGCACCAGCACGCTGATTCCGATCCGCAACTTTGGCGTGTACTCAGCGATCGGCGTCCTGTCCACGCTGGTGCTGCTGTTCACTTTTCTGCCGGCGGCGCTGTACCTGTGGCCGCCGCGCCAGCCCGACGCCGCAGCGGCCAAGCAGGCGGTGGCGCGCCGCCTGCAGCCCACGACGTTCGAGAAGGGCGTCGAGAAGGCGTTCGAGAAGCTGGGCGGCTTCATCATCCGCCGCTGGGGCCTGGTTACCTTGGGATGCGTGCTCTTCATCGGCGTCTGTTCGCTGGGGTTGTTCGGGATGACGACCAGCGTCCATTTGATCAAGTTCTTCGACCACGACGCGAAGATCATTCGCGACTACACATGGCTGGAGGAGCATCTGGCCAGACTTGTCCCCATGGAACTCGTCGTGCGGGTGCGCCCGGAGTTGATCCGCTCGACTCGGACGGCCGGCGAGCATGCTGAGGCGGACGCTCCGTCCGACGCCGAAGCCCGCCGCCAGCGGCTGCAGTTCGACTTCCTGGAACGGATGGAGATCGCCGCCCGCGTCCAGGAGGCCGTAGCGCGGCAACTGGGCAAGCAGGGGCAGGGAGTCGTGGGGCAGGCCATGTCGGTGCCCACGTTCGCGCCCGATTTGCCGCCGCCCGGCCTGTCGACTTTGAGGGATCCGATCCGCTCGGTGATGAACCGCAAGCTGGAAGAGCACCGCGGCGAGTACTTGGCGAGCGATTACCTGCGGATCGATCGCGGGTCCCCGCCCAGAGCCGACGCCGCGAACCCCGGCAGCAGCCGCGAGCCGAATCCGAACCTGGGCAGCGAATTGTGGCGAATCAGTCTCCGCGTAGGCGCGCTGCAGGACGTCGACTACGGTGAATTCGTCGGCGAGCTGAAACGGGTCGTCGAGCCGGTGCTGACAGCCTATCGTTTCCGCGAGCAGGTGCTGACCGAGTTGGACGCGCGGAGCGAGGGCCAGGGCGTCGTCAGGTCGCGGGTGGCCTTTCTGGGATTGAGCGATCCGGCGCAGGGCGCCGCCAGAGCAGAGGCAGCCGGCGCGCCGCAGGATCACCAGGACACGGCCCACGCCCCCGTCGACCAGACGCGGCTCTTTGCCAAGACTCTGAGAGACCTGATGACCTGTGCCGGCGTGCAGGCCAATGCCCCTTGCTGGCACAATCCGGCCGCGGCGGAAGTCCAGCCCGAGTTCTACACCTCGGCCGCCTGGGGAGATCTGCTGGGCAAAAAGTTCGACTGTGTCGTGCTGGTCCGCGACCATCCCGCGTACGAGGTCGACTTCATCCGACAGCATGCCCGGATCTTCATCGACGCCCGCCAGCACACGTTCGACCCGGCTTCGCCGCTGGCCCAAACCGCGGTCCAGCGCGGCGATCCGATCCACGTGGTCTACACGGGCGTTGTGCCGCTGGTGTACAAGGCCCAGCGCTCGCTGCTGGACAGCCTGATCGAGAGCACGTTCTGGTCGTTCGTGACGATCACGCCCCTGATGATGTTTCTGTCGCGGAATCTCATCGCCGGCATCGTCGTGATGTTGCCCAACGTGCTGCCCGTGGTCGTGATCTTCGGCGGCATGGGATTGCTGCGGATCGACATCGACGTGGGCTCGATGATGACCGCCAGTATTGCCCTGGGCGTGGCGGTCGACGACACGATTCACTTCTTGACCTGGTACCGCGACGATTTCGAACGGTTGGGGGATCGGAACAGCGCCATTCTGGCTGCCTATCGGCGCTGTGCCTTGCCCACTATGCAGGCGGCGGCGATCAGCGGCCTGGGTCTGTCCGTGTTTGCCCTCAGCACGTTCACGCCCACCCAACGGTTCGGCTATCTGATGCTGACGATTCTGTTTGCCGGCCTGGTAGCCGAACTGATCATGCTGCCGGCGCTGTTGGCCGGGCCGCTGGGCCGGTTCTGCAACCCGCGCGTGTCGCACAAGCGCAACCCGGCGGGAAAGCAGGCCGGCGGCGATCCGGCGGCGGACGAGAAACCGCTGACCGGCAACGAATTCGCCCAACCGCACATCATCGGCGAGTTGCGTCCGTCGCGCGACGGGGCCGTGATCCGCCGCGACCGCGGACACGACACCCGCGGGCGCTAGGGTTCCGCCGCCGGGGTCAGGCTTACAGAATTCAATTTTGGCCGACAAAAAGTCCAGCCATCTGGAATGACCGTGCTCGGCCAGAATTGAATTCTGTAGGCCTGACCCCAGAGCGAAAAGAAAGGAAAAAAGGAAAGGGACAGGCATCAGTTTGTCTGGCCGGGGGTGCCGAGCCGTCCAGTCCCGCAACGCCAGGTACTGCTGTACCCGCAACGGCAGCGAGCCCTTGTTGTGAAGGCCCGTTGCTCCGCTGGCCGCCCCTCCGCCGCCCTCGCCTCGTGCAGTTCCACGGGGCTTAGCCAGCCACGGCTGCCGCAACGGTTTGAAAGAACCGGGGCGACCATTCGCCGCTGCGGGGGCCGCTGTGTTTGCGGACTTGCGTGATGATCAGTTGCTGCTCCAGATCGACGACGAAGATGCAGCCGGAGAAGGAGCCGTGTCCGACGGTGCGCGGACTGAACAGCAGATCTGCGGGACATTTCGAGTTCGGCGGAGCCTCCGGCTTGGCGTGCCGGATCCAGTGCAGGCCGAGTCCCTCGTCCGCGACGAGGCCGTGGTCGGGGACGCGAAGCGGTTGTGGCAAGAGCTGGTCGAACGTCTCGGGCGAGATAAACTCCCACGGGCCGTAGCTGCCGCGGTTGGCGACCCATTGGGCGAGGATGCCGAGTTCCAGCGCGGTGAACTCGCCGTCGGAACTGGCGTTGCCGATCGGCACGTCGCCAAAACCGAGCGGGCGAAAGAGGTGTTCGTCGTAAACCCGAACGGCACTCTTGCCGGCGACCAGTTCCATCGCCTTGGCGGCCAGTTCAAAGCCCAGGCCGCTGTAGGCGTACTTGACGTTGGGCTGGTTCACGTCGATCCCGTTCAGGACGATGTTTTCCAGGTGCGGCTGGCGCATGCCGCCGAATTCGCCGAGGCCCGCCAGACCGCTGGTGTGATTGAAGCACTGCCGGAACGTCGGCACGCGCGGATCGTTCGGCGGATAGTCGGGGAAGACCGCGGACAGCGGATCGTCCCAGGCGATCAATCGCTGATCGACGAACTGGCTGAACAGCAACGCCGTGACGGTCTTGGTGATCGAGGCGACCCAGCAGCGGTAATCGCGGGTCATCGGTTGGCCGCTTGGATCCCGGCCGAACGCTGCGTGGGTGACGATGACGCCCCGTCGCGCAACCAGGGTCACAAACGGCTCGCCCGTATCCTCGGCCCAGGCTCGACAGACCTCGTCGATCTTGGTCTTGGCGTCGGGACGCATGCCGGCTTCGGCCAGCGTGCCTTCGTGGAGGACGATCGCGGGCCGCTCGCGGCGACGGGGTGGCTGGAGCGGGCGGACGCGCTGCTGCAATCCCTGGAGCTTGAGCTTCAAGGCCAGGTGATGGTCGTCGTTCAGTGCGGCAGCCGACTCGACGAACCGAGCCGGGCGTCCCAACGGCTTGAACTCCGCCAGGCCGGCAAGCAAGAGGGCCCCTTTCTCGCTGTCGAGGACCGCGTGGGGAAGGATCTCGTTCGCCAGGCGGAACACTTCGGCTTGATGCTCTTGCAGCACGGCCGGGGCCTTCGCGCCGGGAAAGTACGGCAGCGCGACGGTCAAGTCGGGGGTGTAGGAGGTGGGGAGTTGCTTGGGCAGTCCGTAGAAAGTCAACGAGCGGCGAAACGGCGTCCCGTTGGGCGCGGTCCCTTCGAGCCACGCGAGCCAGCGGCCGGATTCCTGGGGCGCGGGGAATTCGTTCAGCTGCGCGTCGAACCAGCGGACGCGAAGCCGAGCGTCCGCGCCCAGACGCTGGACGGTTTCCACATCGCGCCAGACGATGCGCGGCGTCTGGCCCGGTTGGAAGATCCAGGTGCCGGGCAGGGCGGTGATCAGCTGCTGAGCCTGAAACAGCCTCCGTTCATCCTGCTTCCGTTTGGTTTCGGACTCCGGCGTGGCCTCCGCCCCTTGCGCGCCGGGAAAAACGGTTGTCTCTGCAGCATGACAGGGCAGCACCGTTAGCAGCATGGCGATTGTCAGACGAAGCGACCGCCTGCTGAGAATGGCAAGACGACGAGAGTCCGTCTTCCCAACCTGAACATCCCGGCAGAAGATTCTTCTCATGGAGTTCTCCAGTAATCGTCGCACATCGTAGGGGGTTTCCTGGGAACAGGAGAAAACGGAGGGAACGGAGAACCGATTCGTCCTACGCCCTGCGTTACCTCCGTTCTCTCCTGTTCCAGATCCAGGTAAGGACTGTCCGAGAAATCAGTGTTCAGGGTTGATGGTTGATCATCCCGCGGAGGAGAGCTAGGTCGGAGCATCCAACAGCTTCGCCAGGCCGGCGCGGAGCAGGCCGGTGGAAGCTCGGCCCAGTTGCTGGAAGAGCACCTGCACGCGGTGCGCGTCCAATTCCGCGTGCAACGTCCGCAGAAGGGCACAGGCTCGAGCCTCGCCCAAGACGCCGAGCATCGCGGGCAGGAGTTCTTCGTACGCGCCCCAGGCTCGACCGCGGGCCACGTCGGTGCAGACGGGAACTACCTCGGCCAACTGCGTGCCGAACTGCTGGCGAGTATAGGCGACTGCGGCGGCGATGTTGTGCTCTTTGGGCCGCGACGGCTCGCGCCAGGCGTAGGGCGGCGTCCACTCCAGTGTGGGACGGAGTTGATCGAGATGCGTCAGCACGCCCAGGACCGGCGCGGGTTTGCGGTGCAGATTGGCTTCCAGCCAGGCGCTCAGTTCGCCCAGCAGTTTCACGTCCGCCCGCCGCGCGGGACTGGCGGCGTCCATCACCAGCAAAACCAGGTCCGCGCCGCGCACGGCCTCTTGCATCTCGCGCATCTGCTCGGGCGTCGCCCCGGCGTCGCTGTAACCGGCCGTGTCCAACAGCACCAACCGGTCCTCCGTGGCGTTTACCCGCAACTCGTATTGCTGCACCTGTTTGGTCTGCGGCAGCACGTCTACGGCGGCTTGCTGCCGGCCCAGCAGCGCGTTGACCAGGCTGGACTTGCCGGCTTTGACTTGCCCCACCAACGCGATGCGCACTGCCAGCGGCTCGGCGGGCGGTTCGGGCGTGACGGCGGCGGAGGTGGCTTCGTTGCCGACCGGCGGGTCCGCGGTGCGCTGCAGATCCGCCTGCAGCCGGCGATAGCGGGCCGCGCCGCCGCGCAGCCGGCCGCTGTTCATTTCGATCAGATAGAAGCCGACTTGGCTGACGAAATACAGGTAGAACCAGCCCAGGGCGTGCTCCCGCAACTGCTGCGTCGCGGCCTGGGTGGTGAAGCGGGCGATCAGGTAGCGGCCGAAATTCAGCGGGTTCATCAAAACGGTCGCCGCCCAGGTGACGTTGCTGGCGGCACTCAACCAGGCCGGCGTTTTGCCAAGCGTGCGCCACTGGTCCACCGTCAACAGATGGCTGGCGGGGACGTACTGCCGGCACCACTGGGCGGAGTCCTCGATCGCCAGTTGCGCGGCGGCCAGCAGGTCCAGGACGGTCAGGGAACCAATGGGGTCTTTGGCCTTCGGATGATAGTGCCGTGCCACGGCCAGCGCCAGGTCCATCGCGGATTGGAGATAGAAGTGCGGGTCGGTCAATTGGCCGGGCGCGATGTCTTCCACGTGCCGTCGGTGGGATTCGACGACGTGCCACGCTTCGCCGTCGCGCGGAGTCCAATGGCCGGGCGAAACGAATCCGGTCTCGGCGGGCGGAGCCAACTGCTTGCGCCAGGTCCGCGTCAGAAGATAGGCGGCGATCCAGCACAACGGCGCCAGCCACCACAGCCACCAGCAACGCCCGGACCGCCAAACGACCACGACGCCCACCGTAAAGAACACGGCGACCGGTACGGCGTACAAGGCGAGAATGACCAGCCAACGCCAGAATTTCAAAATTGCCGCCTCCTGATGGGTGATCGATCGGACGATTGGCCGTGTCTTGTCGGCGACGGGCTCCCGGACGGCAGAGCCGGCCCACGGCTGAGGAGCCCGTTGCGGGTGTGCGTTCGTCTCACGGGCGCAATCCCGTCCCGGAAAGCTTTTTCCATGCTTGCGCCGCCTGTGTCAATTGGTCGCGCCAGACTTGCTCCAAATCTCGCGCCGACGGCGCGTTGCCCTCCCGGACCTGGCCGAAGTACCAACTGCACGCCTTGCCCAGTCCGTACGTATAGGCATACGCCAGCGCCGCGTTGGCGGCCATGCCCACAAAGGGGATGAATTTCAACGTCTCCCGCACGATCTGCCGGGCCAGCATTCGTCCGCCCACCGGCCCGGCCATCTCCAGCCATGTGCGCGCGTCCACGTGCTGTCCGTAGAGGCCGGCCAGGCGGTACACCAGATGCGTCTGGATCGCGGCGACCACGGGGAGGTCCACCCAGGGCAGCGGCACGGCGGCCGCCGAGGCAGCCAACATGCTGTGCCCGATCACGTGCGGCAAGGCCCGGCGGTCGTTCAGATCCTTGAGCGATTTCATCGAGTCGTGCAGGGCCAGCAGCGTCTGGCGATAGGCCGCCGGGAGCATGGTCAGCAGGGTTGTCTTCAGACGCTCGCCACCGAATTCCGGCTGGTCAAAACCGTCCTCCGGCTGTGTGAGGTCCAGGGGCACGACGGCGTCCGCCAGGCCGGCGAAGCGTTCGTGCTGGGCGGCGATGCTTCGCTGCAGGTCCGGCAGCAACTGGTCGGGCAACAGGGCGGACTCGAACGGGTCCGGCTGCGGATGTTGTTGGCCCGGATAGGCTTCGTGCAGGCAGGTCAGCGCCAGCAGGACCGGCCGCGCCGGCGCCGCCTTGCGGATGGCCCGCAGCGGCTCGACGATCTCCGCCAGCGCGTGGTCCAGGGCCCGCACCGTCACGATCACTACGTGCGCCTTTGAGGCGAATTGTTGGATATCCTCGCCGGGATCGTAATGCGTTTCCCCCAGGCCGCGGGTGTCCAGAAAACGAGCCAGCGGCGCATCGGCCGCGGGAAAATCATACTCTTCCGAACGTTGCGTCTGCGGCCGGAATCCGCCGCCGATCTCGGCGCGCTCCGCGCCCGTCAGGTACTTGACGATCGACGTCTTGCCGCTGCCCGTTTTGCCGAACAGCCAGAACACGGGCACCGGCGCGCGGTCCAACAGTCGGTCTCGCTCCCGGCGATACTCGTCGTCGGAGAGCGAACGGAACGGGAGCCAGTGTTTTAGTTTGCGGAACATGGGATCCGTCCGACGGGCAAGCGTCGCCGCCTTATTCGAACACCAGCGTGCCGAACTTGCGGAATTCGTGGAAGCTGGGGCCGACTCGCGCCCAGTCCCAGCTTGTCTTCGTTCCGCCATCATGATCGACGCGATAAAAGTTGGCTCGCCACCGCGTTCCGCTGGCGGGAGGCACGTTGCCTAGCGGCTTGAGCAGATCGTAGGGCACGAACACCTCGGCCTTCCAGCCAGTGATTTCCGCCCCCGACTGCTTTGCTCCGCCGGTGACGCTGGTGGCCTTGCGGGGCTTGCGAGGCCCTTCGTAATGCCACGGCCGCCAGCCCAGAAACGTGCCGTCCAGGTTCGGGATCAGCAGCGGCAGTTCGTACCCCAACGGCGAAATCTCGTATTCAAAGTAGACCGGATAACGCTCGTCCGGCCAGAGGAAAAACTCGAACACGTCTTCGTTCCACAGGTCGAGGAAATCCTCTTTCATCGTCGCCGTCACCAGCCGGTCGGTAGCGTCCATCAGGACGTACAGGCCGGTCGCCGAATAGAGCATTTTGACGCGCGTTTCGTAGGGATGCGCCGCCGCCGGCCGAAGCGACAGCGGTTCCCAATTCGCCCTTGCCCACGCCGGCGCTTCGCCTCGGCCGTCGAGTTCAAAGTCCTCTGTCCTGGCGACCCGCAGCACGCGGTCGGGACGCCGCGTTGCGTCCGCGGCACAAGGCGCGGTGAACTCGGCACGGGGAGCCGGTTCGGCGCTGTACGCGTGCCGCTGGAAGGCTGCCGATTCAAGCCATGCCAGGCCCGCCAACAGGAACGCGACACGACGCACGCACAGATCACGCTCGATCATGGTTTGTCCCCCAGCAGTGTGTTCCGCGATGCCGTCGGCACGCCTGTTGGAAAGCCTGCCTTTTCCGAAAAGCGGGGCTTTCTTGGTTGCAGACGAAACACGGATCGGGTAGAAACAAAAGCTCAATTATATCGGACTGTCGAGCGGGTCGGAATTGCCCTCGGGCGCAGGGCAAGACAGCTTCGCTTCGCCTGGAGCCGCCCACGCAGTCGGCTTTGCTAAAAAAATCGTTTTCCCAGCGGGCGTTCGACACGCTTGCACCTTGTCGCGAACGAGGAGGGATTCGGCAGGCCTGGGCCAGGCAACGTGCATCCGCCGGACGGAGTTCGATCCGTCCCGGTGCCGCGGATCGACGAACACGGCGGGCAACGGATTCCCGTCGTTTGAAGGGCGCAGGGACCGTGCATTCGTGCGGCCCCCCGGCACTTCGGTTGCCGGGGGGCTCTTTCTTTGAGTTGCCACGGAGGCGCCCTTCCGATCGGCTTGGCCCGCACGCGTTTTGCCCAAGCCGGGTGCTTCCTCTTCGGGCCATTACGCTGCTTGCCAGCGTGGAGGCGAAGAAGTGGATTTTGCGGGCGTGTCTGGTCTTGAACATCGCTCCACGCTGGCGAGCAGCGTGGTGGCGAAAAGTCGATTTGGCGGGCGTGTCTGGTTTTGAACATCGCTCCACGCTGGCGAGCAGCGTGGTGGCGAAAAAGTCGATTTTGCGGGCGTGTCTGGTCTTGAACATCGCTCCACGCTGGCGAGCAGCGTGGTGGCGAAGAAGTGGATTTTGCGGGCGTCTCTGGTTTTGAACACCGCTCCACGCTGGCGAGCAGCGTGGTGGCGAAGGGGAGGCTACGGGCGCAAAGTCGTTGCGGACTCCAGCCTGCGAATCGGCGAGCGTTTTGGCTTGCGTCCGCGCGCCGTTTTCAGGCCGTCCGGGCCGGCATCGGTTTGTCCAAGTACGCATTGGCCTCGTCGTGGTCCACGAATCGTTCCTGCTGCGGATCGAACTTCAAGGGTTGGCCCAGGCGGATGGCGATGTGGCCCAGGTGGCACAGCGACGTGGTGCGGTGACCGACCTCTTCGTCCTCCAGCGTGCGGCCGCGCGTCTTGACCGCATCGATGAAGTCCTGTTTGTCGCTCTTGAGTGGGAAGCGGATTTCGCCGTCTTGGATCTGGGACGTCAGGATCGACTTCGGCTCGGCGTCCAACCCCTTGCCGAACTCGCCGTAGATCCAGCCTTCCGTTCCGTCGATCCGCACGTACGGCTTGGACGTTTCGTATTCTTGCGTCGTGCCGTCGGCGAAGCGGTAGGTGACGCGGAACGTCTTGAGCACGTTCCATAGTTTTCCTGGCGGGGGCCAGACGCCTTCGCCGGTGATCTCGACCGGCCCGGTGCGTTCGGTCCCGTGGCACCATTGGGCGATATCGCACAGATGCGCGCCCCAGTTGGTGATCATGCCGTCGCAGTAGTCCAGAACGCGCATCCAGCCGGGCCGGCCAAACTCGTGGCGGGGATGGACGCGGAGGACGGTGTAGGCCGCCCGCGGCGCGGGTCCTTGCCACCGCTCGTAGTCCAACTCCTCCGGGACCGGCATGTCCGGCGTGGGCGGGCCATCGACGTTGTCGCCGGCCGGCACGCCGACGCGGATCGACTTGATCTGCCCGATCCGGCCGTTGTGGACCAGTTCCGCCATGCGATGAAAGTTTTCGGCCGAGCGGAATTCGCTGTCCACGCGGAACACTCGCTGGGCGTCGCGCATGGCGCGGATCAGCCGCTGGCCTTCGGCAATCGTCCGCGTGATGGGCTTCTCCAGCGACACGTCCTTGCCCGCCCGAGCCGCCTCGATGGCCAGCGGCACGTGCCAGTGGTCGGGTGTCGAAATCATCACGGCGTCGATGTCTGGGCGGTCCAGCACTTCGCGATAGTCGCGATGCGCCCGGCAGCCGCTGTGCGTGCCCACCGATCCCTGGGCCGCGTAATGTTTCTCGATCGCGGCGTGGACCTGGGCCAGTCGCCACGCATCCACGTCGCACACGGCCACGACCTGGACGTCGCGCATCTTGGAGAATTGCGGCCAGTTCTTGTAGAACAACTGCCGGCCGGCGCCGATCAGTCCCACGGTGATCCGTTGGCTGGGCGCCGCCAGCCGGCTGCGACCGAGGGCCGCAGCCGGGATGACGGCCGCGGCGAATCCGGAAACCGCGCCGCTCGCGGCGGTGCGCAAGAAGGCTCTTCGTGTCCAGGCGTGGCGGGGCATCTTGGGTTCTCCCTGGCGAATGAGGCGGGGGCAATGGAACGAAGCATCGTTCGCGATACAACGCCCGATTGTCGCTCGGCACCTCTTGTCCCGCAAGCAGGGCGGGGGCCTTTGGCGTCTGGTGCCGCGCGCGTTTCGGGCCAGCTTTTTGCCGTGCCCGCGATTCGTGGCCCACGGGGCGGCGATTTGCTACAATACTTGCTCCTTCGGCTGTCATTCTGCCGGAAGTGGGTTTGCCTTCTGATTTGCGAGGAACACGTATGGCGACTGTGATTGGGTACGGCTTGCTCGTGATCGCCGTGGGCTGGATTGTGTACAAGCTGAACGTCTCTTACAACTCGGCCGGCGGCACGGCGTTCGAGGTTCCGGTGAACGACGCGGCCATTTATCCGCCGATTTTGATCGGGGTAGGGCTGTATCTGATCGGCATCGCGTGGCCGTGGTGGGGCTTTGTCGCGGCAGGGCTGGTTCTGGTGCCGGTGGTCTTGGGGGGGCTCTATTTGTTACAGGAACTGGGCGATAAGGAGTTGTGAGTTTATGAACAGCAGCAAGCGACGGCCGCTGGCGGCCATTTTTCTGGCGGCCAGCGTGGCGGGGGCGGCGGCGTGCGGGGTGTACGTCCTGGCGGCAGCGGCGCGGGGTGCGGAGCCGGCGGCGGGGGCCGAGGCGAAACTGAAGTTCATCTTCATCACCACGTGCGTGGACGAAGACTTCTTCAAGCCGGTCAAGAAGGGCATGGCGGACGCGGCGCGGATGCTGGGCGTGGAGGCCGTGTTCATCGGCACGCCGGGCGTGGACGTGAAGGCGCAGGCGGAGATGGTCCGCCAGGCGCTGCGCGACGGCTACGACGGGATCGCGCTGAACATCATCGACCCGGAAGCGTTCGATGCCGTCGTCCAGGAGGCCCGCGACCGCGGCGTGCCGCTGGTGGCCTTCAACGTCGACGATTACGCCACGCCCAATGCGCGGCTGAGCGCCGTTTGCCAACGTTACTACGACGCCGGGCGGACGGTCGGCCGGCGGTGTGCCGAGATCATCCCGGCGGGCAGCCACATCCTGATGACGCAGCACGCGGCGGGCGTTTCGGCCCTGGACGACCGGCTCCGCGGCGAACAGGAGGAACTCGGCCGGCGCGGAATCACGTGGACGACCGCCGTCACGGGCAACACGGCGGCCGAGTCGGCGGAAGTGGTCGCTCGCGAGTTGAACAAGAACCCCCGCATCCAATTCGTGGTCTGCACGGGCCAAGCGGATACGGAAGGGGCGGGGCTGGCCATCGAAGCACACTTCCGCGAGCGCGGCGTGGTGGCGGTTGGGTTCGACCTGACGCCGGAGATCCTGCGGTTGGTCAAGGCGGGGATCATCCGGTTCACCGTCGACCAGCAGCCGTACATTCAAGGCTTCTACCCCGTGATCCAGCTGACGCTGTACCAACGCTACGGCATCCTGCCCGCCAGCATGGACGCCGGCGCGGCGGTGATCACGCGGGATCAGGTCGACAGCGTGCTGAAGCTGACGGAACAGCAGTACCGGTGAGGCCGCGGAAGGAGTTCGGGCCCAGCGACTGCAGGGCCGGCCGATGCTGATCGTCGGCGAGTTGGACGAAAACGTGGAGCCGGCTTCCACCATGCAGGTTGCGCATGCGTTGCAGCGGGCCGACACGGGTTTCGAGCTGGTCGTCGTCGCGGGGGCCGGGCACGGCGGAGACCCCGTCCGGATCCCGCTGCCGGGCGGATTTCCTCAGGCGGCACCTGCGGGGCACGGCCCCGTCACAGCAAGCCCGCCCTGTTGGAAGCCGCCAGGTCTCTCCCAGCGACTTTCATCTGGCTCGCGCGAGAGTCTCAATACCGGCGCGGTCCGCGGGGCCCGCGGCGATCCGAGCGATCGGGCTTGGGCCGGGCTTCGTTCACCGTCACGGCGCGGCCCGCGATCCTCTGCAGGTTCAAGCCGCTGATGGCTTCCTTGGCCTCCGCGTCGTTCGGCATTTCCACGAAACAGAATCCCCGCGAGCGGCCCGTTTCGCGGTCGGTCACCATGTTCACGCCCGACACTTCGCCGAACTTGCTGAATTCGTCGCGGATGTTCTGTTCGGTCGCCTCGAAAGACAGATTTCCCACGTAGATGTTCATGCTCAGCCGTACCTCCACAGCAAACAGAGAAAGGAATCGCCACTGGGAGGTCTCAAATCGAGGGCCCACAAGAACCAAGGTTTGGCGGGGCGAAGTGAAAATCCCAGACGGGCACAGTATGGAGCCCCGGACTGGATTTGTCAACCCGTGCGTCCGTTGAGCGCCGACCAGCGCCGCGTCATAACCCGAACCGAATTCGCGCGGCGCGGCCTATTGTGAACCCCTGCCCCGTTTGCCTAAACTCAAACGCATGGACCTGCAGACTGTCGAACTCTACCTCTACGATTCCTCGGAACGCGCCGCCTGGCTGCGGCGGCTGGGAATCAGAAATGTGCCGCGGGCCCAGGCCAACTGGCTGTCGATCGCCCGGTCGGGAATCACGCTGGATTTGCTGGGCACCTTGGCCGACCAGTTGTCGCGGCACATGCCGGGCCTGAGCGATCCCGACATGGCGCTGAACAACCTGGACCGGTTTTTCGCCGCCGCGCGGAGCCGGCTGGCGTTGGCGGCGTTCTTTGAGCGGGACCCGGAGGCGTTGCCGACGCTGCTGCAAATTCTGTGCAGCAGCCAGCATCTGAGCGATCTGCTGATCCGGGATGCGGAATGCTTCGACTTGCTGCGGTTGACGGAAGGTCAGCCGGTGGCCCGCGAGGTGCTGGTCCGCGAAATTTGCAGCGACGTGGCCGCCATGACCGACGATCGAGAAGTCCTGACGATCCTCCGCCGGCACAAGCAGCGGGAGACGTTGCGGATCGCCTATGGGGACATCGTGCGCCGCCAGCGGCTGGAGACGGTGACCGAGCAGATCTCGACGCTGGCCGAGGCGATTTGCGAGGCGGCGGTCCAGGCGGCGCGGCGGAAAGCGGAACAGCAGCGCGGCGTACCCCGCCGGCCGGACGGGCGGCGGGCCCGCTTTGTGGTCCTGGCCTTGGGCAAGCTGGGCGGCCAGGAGTTGAACTACTCCAGCGACATCGACCTGATGTTTCTCTGCGACGACGCGGGCAAGACCGACGGCCCCCGCAGCGTGGCCAGCACGGAGTTCTACGAACGGCTGGCCCAGCAGGTCGTCAAGTACCTGACGGAAAGCACCGCCTTGGGCGCCGCGTATCGCGTGGATCTGCGGTTGCGTCCCGACGGCCGCCAAGGCCCCCCGGTGACAGGCCTCAACGCCGCCTTGCGGTACTACGACTTGTCCGGCCGCACGTGGGAGCGGCAGGCGCTGATCAAGGTCCGGCCGATCGCCGGCGACCTCGACCTGGGCCGCGAGTTCCTCGAACACATCGAGCCCTGGGTCTACCGCCGCTATCTCAGTTGGTCCGACATCTCCGGCATCAAGGCCTTGAAACGCAAGATCGAGCAGCGCACGCACCAGGAAGGCGGCGACGAACGAAACGTCAAGACGGGCCACGGCGGCATCCGCGACATCGAATTCGTGATCCAGTTTCTGCAGCTGCTCAACGGCGGCAACCTGCCGGAAATCCGCACCGGCAATACGCTGGAAGCGATCAACCGGCTGGAGACGGCCGGCTGCCTGACGCTGGCAGAACGCTCCGCCCTGGCGGACAACTACATCCTGCTTCGCAAACTCGAACACCGGCTGCAGTGCATGCTCGATCTGCAGACGCACACGCTGCCGGAGGCCGACGAGGAACTGCGCAAGCTGGCGATCCGGATGGGCTATGCGGAAGGACCGCATCGCGCGCCGCTGGAAGCCTTCAAGCTGGATTACCGGCAGCGCACCGAGCGAAACCGGGCGATCCTGGACCACTTGCTGAACGAGCCTTTCGCTGCGGATGACGAGGCCGTGGCGGAAACGGACCTGGTGCTGGATCCGGAACCGGCGGAAGCCCAGGTCCGGAGCGTTCTGGAACGGTACCGTTTTCAGCGCGTGCCGGACGCGCATCGCAACCTGACGGCCCTGACAACGGAAAAGCTTTCGTTCCTGGCGTCGCATCGCTGCCGGCACTTCCTGGCGGCGATCGCTCGGCCTCTGCTGCAGGCCATCGCGGCCACGCCCGATCCCGACTCGACGCTGCTCGATTTGTGCAAGGTCAGCGATTCGCTGGGCGGCAAGGGGGCGCTGTGGGAATTGTTCAGCGACAACCCCCCGTCGCTGCAGCTGTATGTGCGGCTGTGCGCCGCGGCGCCGTACTTGTCGAGCATCCTGACCAGCAACCCCGGCATGATCGACGAGCTGATGGACTCGCTGGTCCTGGACAAGCTGCCCACGCTGGCTTGGCTGGAAACGATGCTCGAGGACCTGCTGCACGGCGCCGAGGACGTCGAGCCGATCTTGCACGGCTTCAAGAACTCGCTGCACCTGCGGGTCGGCGTGCGGGACATCCTGGGCAAGGAGGACATCCGCAACACACACCGCGTGCTGTCGGATATCGCCGAAGTCTGCCTGCGGAAGATCGCGGAGCGCGAGTACCAGCGGTTGGCGGCCAAGTACGGAACGCCCACCGTGCGTAGCGCAGACGGACAGGAACGGCCCTGCGAACTGGTGATCCTGGCGATGGGCAAGCTGGGCGGCCGCGAACCGAATTACCACAGCGATCTGGACGTGGTGTTCCTGTACGAAGCCGACGGCGTCACGCAGCACCCGCTCCGCGGCCGCAGCGAGCAGAGCACGACGAACCAGCATTTCTTCACGCAGCTGGGCCAGCGGATCATCAAGGTGGTCAGCCAGATCGGCCCCCACGGCCGGCTGTACGAGCTCGATCCCCGGCTGCGGCCCACCGGCCGCAGCGGCGCGCTGGCGGTGTCGTTGGATGAATTCAGCCGCTACTTTACCGAGGGCCAGGGCCAGGTTTGGGAGCGGCAGGCGTTGTGCAAGGCGCGGACCATCTTCGGCTCGTCCGCCGCCTGTCGGGCTACGATGCAAGCCGTCCGCCGGGCCGTCATCGGCCAGGGCTGGCAGCCCGCCTACGCCGAGGAAATCCGGCGGATGCGGATGCGGCTGGAGGAGACCGCAACGCCGCGAAATCTGAAACGCGGCCCCGGCGGCACGGTGGATATCGAATTCGCCGTGCAAGCCCTGCAAATGAAACACGCGGCGGATGTCCCGGCCGTGCTGCAACCCAGCACGCTGGATGCCATCGAAGCGCTGCACCAGGCGGGCTGCCTGACGGAGGACGACTACGAATACCTCAGCCGCTCGTACCGGTTCCTGCGCAGCATCGAGGCCCGCCTGCGGCTGATGAACACGGTGGCCCGCCACGATCTGCCCAGCGACGACAAAGAGCTGGGCAAGCTGGCCTACCTGCTGGACCGTGCGAGTGCCGACGCCTTGTTGCAGGAGTGCGACCGTTTCACCCAGGAGAACCGCCAGCGCTGCCAGCGGCTGTTCGACCAGGCGGCTCGGTGACGGCTTGCCCGCTTCGACCACGCGCAGTGTCGCCTTGGCGACCGTGTCCACCGTGTGGGGTCAGGCTTACAGATTTCAGTTTTCGCGGGGCAGTCGCTTTCCAAGTGGAAAATTCCTGTGACCGCGAAAACTGAAATCTGTAAGCCTGACCCCTTGCTCCACGATCTGCCCAGCGACGACAAAGAGCTGGGCAAACTGGCCTACCTGCTGGACCGTGCGAGTGCCGACGCCTCGTTGCAGGAGTGCGACCGCTTCACCCAGGAGAACCGCCAGCGCTGCCAGCGGCTGTTCGACCAGGCGGCTCGGTGATCCGATCGCACAAGCCCGGTTGAACCGATCCCGACAAACCGTGACGAGATCAGGAATGCTGACGCGGCGGGTCTTCCAGGGAACATAACAAGAGCAAGCAGAGAAGTCTGCCTTGCGAGAGGAGCTGTCTTGTCGCGCCTTTCTGTCGCGTCGCGAGTTTGGCCGCTTAGCTTGGCGTTTCGAGGCCGACGGGCTATACTTCGACGTTGTAGCGGCAGAGATCACACGGATCCCGTGAGGTTAATCGGATGGCCCATTTGACGATCCCCCCCGAAATCCGCGCCTTGCCCGTCCCGGATCGCATCACGTTGGTGGAGCAGATTTGGGATACAATTGCCGACGATGAATTCGAATTCCAACTTACAAACGCTCAAAAGGCTGAGTTGGATCGGCGTCTGGCGCGTCGTGAGTTGTCGGGTCCCAGTGGCTCAGACTGGGACGACGTGAAACGCAGAATCGTCGGCGAGACATGAGCTATCAGATGGTCATTGAGCCGGAAGCGGAAGCCGATTTGGCGGAAGCCTACCGTTGGGACGAGAACCAACGTTCCGGACTCGGGGACGAATTCATCGCGCGTGTCGACGCCGCGCTCGATCGCGTCTGCGAGGCGCCAGAAGTGCATGCGGCCGTCTACAAGAACGTTCGACAGGCTCTCGTTCGGCGTTTTCCCTACGTCGTGTGCTACGTCTTTGAGGAACCCTCCGTGAGCGTGGTGGCAGTGTTTCATGGACACCGGGACCCCGCAATCTGGAGCGCGCGTGTCCGCGCGGCGGAGTCAAGGCGCAGAGCACGATAAGACAGGCTTGCCACGTGTCGAGTGCCCGGGGCGGTTTGATGTCGTTTCTTCCCCCTTCGCTTTACTGAAAAAGGTGTCCTGCAATGAAACAAACGTTCCTGCTCTGTGCGTTCGTCGTGGCTCTTTGTTCGCGATCGAACCTTGCTGCCGATGATTCCGGCGACTGGCCCCAATGGCGCGGCCCCAACCGCGACGGGCGGTCCGCGGAGACCGGTCTGCTGAAAGCATGGCCCGAGGGCGGCCCGCTCTTGGCCTGGAAAGCCACCGGCTTGGGGGCAGGCTATTCCGGCGTCAGCTTGGCCGGCGAGCGGCTGTTCACCATGGGCGAGAAGGAGAACGCCAATTTCGTCATCGCGCTCAGCCGTGCTGACGGCAAGCTCCTGTGGACGGCGCAGGTCGGCAAAGCGGGTGCGCCGGGTTGGGGCGGTTTCGCCGGGCCCCGCGTCATTCCCACCATCGACGGCGACCTGCTGTACGCCGTGGGCCAATACGGCGAGGCGGTCTGCCTGGACATGGCCACGGGCCGGGAAGTCTGGCGGAAGGACTGCCTCCAGGATTTCGGCGGCAAGTTGCCGGAGTGGGGCTACACGGGCATGCCGCTGGTGGACGGCGAGCAGGTGATCCTGGCGCCCGGCGGTCCACGCGGCAATCTGGTGGCCCTGAACAAGAAGACCGGCGATCTGGTGTGGCAGAGTCAGGAGTTCACGGACGGGATTCACTACTCGTCCCCGATCCTGGTCGAGATCGGCGGCGTGCGGCAGTACATCCAACTGACGGACGCCAGCGTCGCCGGCATTGCCGCGGCGGACGGCCGGATGCTGTGGCGAGCGGCGCGCAAAGGCGCGGTCGCCGTGATCCCCACCCCGATCTACCACGACGGCTGCGTGTACGTGACGTCCGGCTACGGGACGGGCAGCCAAATGTTCAAGATCACGGCGGCCGAAGGCAGATTTTCTGCCGAGAAAGTGTATGACAACAAGGTCATGGTCAACCACCATGGCGGCGCCGTGCTGGTCGGCCCGCACGTGTACGGTTACTCGGAGGGCAAGGGCTGGACCTGCCAGGATTTTGCGACCGGCGAAATGGTGTGGCGGGAAAAGGGGAAGCTGGGCAAGGGCTCGCTGGTGTACGCCGACGGGCTGTTGTACTGCCGTGCCGAAGACGGCAAGGGTACGGTGGTCGTCCTCGAAACTACGCCGGATGGTTACCGCGAAAAAGGCCGTTTCGACCAGCCTGACCGCAGCGGCAAGCACAGCTGGCCGCACCCCGTGGTGGCCGGCGGACGGCTGTACCTCCGCGATCAGGACGTGTTGCTGTGCTACGACGTCCGGGCGAAGTGAACGCGCGCCGTGACCGGCGAAGCCGCGAACAACAGGAGTAGGGCCATGCACGCCAGTGGCGAAACGCGGGCGGCTGGGTGTCGCGAGTCGGTTGGATCGAGCAAGTTGCTGACGCTCGCGGCGACTCTGCTGGCGGGAATGGCTGGAACTGCGGGAGCGGAGGAGTTTCAAGTTCCCGAGGTGCGGCTGCCGTTGATGGCCCAAGCGCCGCAGATCGACGGACGGGTCGAGGAACCGGAATGGGCGGCGGCGGTGCGGATGCAGGGGTTCGGACGAGGGCCGAAGCTGGCGCCCGTGGAGGCGGCCTTTTGGCTGGGCTGCGACGGCCAGGAACTGCTCTTGGCCGTGGTTTCCGAGACGCCGCCGGGCGGCCAGTTGCTGGCGCGGTTCGCGCCGTTGCCTCAAGACGGCGATGCGCGGACGTGGCTGGACGACTCGATCGAAATGGTGTTCGATCCGTTGCGGCACGATCCGGCCCGGCGGCGGTTGTACCACGCGAACATCAACGCCAAAGGGGCAATCAACGACACGGCCTACAAGCTGGGCGGCGGCGGCGAGGCCTGGCGCGGAAACTGGCGGATTGCGAACCAGATCATCGGCGACCGGTGGCATTTCGAGGCCGCCTTGCCGCTGGCCGACATGGGCGTGACCGAGGCGGACCTGGCGCGGCCGTGGGGCATGCGGCTCTGCCGTAACTGGCAGCAGACCAAGCTGGCTCGGCAGACCGAATGGTCGCCGCGGGGCGGGCCGTACCTGACGCCGGAAACGATGCCGGTGATCACGTGGGACGCGGCCGCGCCGGTTGTGCAAACCAGGCAGTTGGCCGATCCGGACACGGGCAAGCCGCACGTCAAGGTGACGGTGTTCAACCCAGGCTTACAGCCGCTGGCGGTCCAGACGCTGCTGCGTTTGGCTCCCCAGAGCAGCCTGCCACAGGAAGTGAGCCGAGTGCTGACGCTGGCGGCAGGCCAGACAGAAACCATCGAGTTGACGGCGTCTGCGTTGAACGAGGACCTGGTGACGCAGATCCGCGTCACGTCCGCCGACGAGCGGACGATTTTCTTTCTTCGGGATTTTGTCTGGCGAGCCGAGCGGCCGAACGCAAACTGGGAGGCCGACGTCGCGGCCTCGCGCCGGGTGCAGACCCAGTTCGCGTACCACCCGTCGTTTCACAAGGTGCATTTCCAGCTGGACGTGAGCGCCCTGGAGAATCGCGACCAGGTGACCGGGGCAAAGCTGGCGATCCGGCGGCGAGGAGCCGGGCCGGAGATCGCCGCCATCGAGTTGCCCGCGCTCCAGCAGCACCGGTCGCGCCTGCTGTGGGACGTGCCCCCGCTGGGCGAAGGCGAGTACGAAGCGGTCCTGACGCTTGCCGGCCCGGCGCTCGATCCGATCGTGCAGCCGTTTGTGCGGCACGTGTTTCCGTGGGAAGGCAACCGGCTTGGCAAGTCGGACGCGCTGGTCGAGCCGTTTACGGCGATCCGGGTCGACGGCCTGGTGCTGAGCACGATCCTGCGCCGGCATACCTTGAACGGGCTGGGACTGTGGGATCAGGTGGAGTGCGGCTCCTCGGTCCAGCCGGATTCCGCACAAGGCCAGCACGGGCTGCTTCCGTTGCTCGCCGGGCCGATGCGGCTGGACGTGACGGCGGCCGGCAAGACAGAAGCGGCACGCGGCGAACGGCAGATCACTTCGCGCGCGGATACGTACGTGGTCACCGAGTCGACGTGGTCCGGCGGGCCGCTCCGCGGGACGGCGCGCGGCCGGTGGGACTATGACGGCCTGCTCAAATGGACGCTGCAGATCGAGCCGGCCGCCGAGCCGGTGGACGCCGTAACGCTGGTCATCCCGCTGGACGACCGCCGCATGCCCTTGTTCCACGCCTGCACCGACGGCCTGCGGTTCAACGACGCAGGAGCCACGCCGAATCGTAGACACCACGCTCCGCGGGATGAAAAGCAGCCCGATGTTCGGCGCGGGTCTCCCGACCCCGCCGAAGTCGGCCAGCCTCGTCCCGCGGAGCGTGACGTCTACGGTGTCCCCGTCTGGGACAGTACCCGGGCGGCGCGGAACTCGATCATCGGCAACTACGTCCCGTACATCTGGCTGGGCGAGGAGGAACGCGGCGTGTCCGTCTTCGGCGAAAATGACCGGGGCTGGATCACCGACCCCAAGACGCCCTGCCAGGAACTGGTGCGCCGCGGCGACGTGTTGGAACTGCGGCTGAATCTGGTCGCCCGGCGGACCACGTTCGCCGAACCGCGGCGGATCGTGATCGGATTCCAGGCGACGCCCATCAAGCCGCTGCCGGCCAACTGGCGGCTGTGGGCCGAAAGCTACGCCACGAAACTGCCGCCGGGCGGCAAGCGGATCACGTTCAACGGCTCGTGCTGGACCTGGGGAGCGCTCACGCCGTGCCTGGACGTCTACCCCCGTGACGAGGACCTGACGCTGTGGGACGAGTTCGCCAAGACCAAGCGGACGGGCGTGGTGAACCAGGAGTACTTCGAGCGCTGGCTGGCCGGCTATCCGAACAAGACCGAAGCCGAACGGAAGCTGAACCGCAACAACATCAACTACGGCTTCCACATCCTGAAGAGCCGGCCGACCGACGTGCTGGTCTACACCAACGCCCGCGGCGTGCGTTTCGACACGCCCGAAGGCCAGACCTTCCTGGACGAATGGCACCGCGACCCGTTCACCACTCGGACGTGGGCCAAGGGCGATGGTGTGGCGTACGACTTGAACCCCGGCGAGAGCTTCCGCGACTACGCCGTGTGGTACTACCAGCGGATGCTGGCGACGTTCGCCGACCACATCTACTGGGACGACATCTTTCTGCAATCCTGCTTTGACGTGATCGGCTCCGAGGCGTACGAGTTGCCCGACGGCCGCCTGCAGCCGGCGTCCGGGCTGTTCGACATGCGCGAGCTGATCCGCCGCACGGCGGTCATGATGCACGAGCAGGGCCGCCGCGGTTGCGCGAACCAGGTCCACATCACGAACACGGCCATCGCGCCGATCCTGGCCTTCGCCGGCACGCACCTGACCTGGGAGGACCGCAGCGGCGATCAGGACTTCCAGGACCGTTTCTCCCGCGACTACATCCGCGCCGAAAGCATCGGCCGCCAGCACGGCAACGTTCCGTTCGCCCTGCTGCTGATCCGCGGACCGGACCCGCAGCGCGTCGCCTGGGCGCGGCGCACGTGCGCCGGCGTGATGCTGGCGCACGAGATCCGGCCGATCGGCGTGATCGAGGACCACGAGCGGAACCTGGCCACGCTGTACGATTTCGGCTACGGCACCGACGCCGCGCAGGTGTTCAACGACTGGCAGACCGACGTCCCCGTGCGGGTTTCACGCGACGATGTCGCGTTCCTGGTGGTGGCCAAGCCCGGCCGGGTGCTCGTGCTCGTGTGTGACTACGGCGAAGGCGGGGACGTCGTGCTCGCCCCCGATCGGCAGGCACTCGGTCTGAGCGGTCAGCTGTCCGCCGTGAACACGGAGACGAACGAACCCGTGGCAGTGACGGCGGACGGTGCGACGAAAGTGACGCTCAAGAAGCATGACTTCCAGCTGATCCGTATCGAGAGCCGTGGAGGGCAACCGTGAGCCCCATGACATCGGCCACCTGCCGAGCCGGACTGCTGGTCTGCACGCTGTTGGCCCTCGTGCGGGCGGGGATTGCCCAGGATTCTCCGTCACCGCTGGGGCGCGGCGGCGACAACACCGCGCTGGCGAGGTTTGGCAACGCCGTCGTGTTCTATCTCAGCTTCGACCGCCACGAACTGGCCGAGATCACGGCAGGGTCGCCCGAGCCGCAGCGCGACCGCTGGGCCGAATTCCTGAAAGCGCGGCCGGATCCCTACATTTCCGGCGTCTTCGGCCACAGCCTGCTCAGCGGCCCGTACACCCTGTCGTACGTGTCGCTGGCCCGGACGCGGCTGGGAGCCTGCGGCGCGGTCGCCCTGTGGTTGCGCGGCCAGACGCTGCACCACCGCGGCGAGTACTACTGGCCCATCCGTTTGCACGTCGCGGGCAGTCACAGCCTGATGTTCGGCCGCATGGGCGATCCGCGGAATGACGAGAAATTGTACGCCTATCTGCAGCACGGTGCGCACCATGCGACGGCGGTGATGGGCAGCATGGCCGACTGGCAACCGGACGCTTGGCACCTGGTCGTGGTCAATTGGGACCGTACCGGCGTCGAACTGTCCCTGGACGGCCAGTCGCCCGTCCGCTCCGCCCTCCGCGAACCGCTGCCCGCCGCCGACCCCGGCGAGTTCCGCGTCACCGTCAACTCGCCCACCGACGAGACGATCGCGATGGACGAACTGCTGATCCTGAGCGTGCCCCTGGCTTCGGCCGACATCGCCTGGTTGCAGCAGGCCCACGCCAGCCTGGACAAGCCGCCGGCGGGCCGCGTTCGAATTCGACCGCGTTCTTTTCGGCAAACAGGCTCGTCATGAAATGTACGACGAGCCTTTGGAGGCGGATGCGCGAGCAGGAAATTGCTGACAGGCCAGAATCAAAGACCGATCCGCGTCTGCCGGGAAATCACAAAAACGCTCAGTCAGCGTCAACCAAAGGTGCGCGCCACAGGACCAGACGACGCGCCGACAGGGCCCTTCGAAACAGGCGACTTTTTTCAACAGGGCTCCAAGCCACTGGAGCAAGAATTCATCGTTGATCCCAATTCACGGTCCATCCATTAACTCGCCTGCGCCTACGTTGGAAAACCCGAGGACGAACGACCACCGCCTGGCTGCCTGCCACGGGAGGTCGCTCACTCGACGTTCAACCGGATCCGTGCGTAGCACATCGCCGGGTCGCCGGGAGGCGGCTGGAAGCGGCTGCCGAACAGGTCGAGGGTCGTCGAGGGCGCGGAGCCGCCGCGGGGCGTGGCGGTGAAGTAGTTCGACAGCGGATGCTGCAGCGGGATGGCGACGCTGGGGCCCGGCACGCCGTCGGCCGAAAGCTCCATCAGGCGGTTTTCGCGAGTCGTCTTGTCCGGCCCGCGGCATTCCACGGCGTAGACCAGGATCAACCGGTTGTCGGGCAAGACCTGGAACCGCGGCGTCGACGGAAACTCGTTGCCCGCGCCTTCGCCTCCTTCCAGCAGCGTGCGGCGCTGCAGGATCTTGCCGTCGCGCAGCAGTGCGTACTTGATCGACTGCGTCCGCTTGATGTCCGGAAAATAGTCCCGGCGCAACTTCGGGTGGATCGGATACTCCGGCCAGACAATGTGGACCAGGCCGTCGGGCGCACGCCACAGGTCGCCGGTCAGCAGGTAGCCGCCGGTGGCGAAGGTGTGGCCGATTTCGACCCACTCGCCGAAGGGCTGTTTCGCGACGTCGGGGGTCCAGGTGTACAGCAGGCGGCGGGTGCGGCTGCCCCAGTTTTCCCGGCCCATCAACTCGGGCTGATCGCGCACGCGGTCCCACTTGTTGTACGACGCCATGCCGCAGAAATGCACCTCGCGGTTGCGGAGCACTACGTTGGGATAGTTCACCCGTACGTGCGTCGCCCCGTACGGCTCGTGCTTCGGGTCCTCGTAAGGCGGCCAGGCGAGCTTGCCTCGCGCCGGCCAGTTTCCTTTGCCGTCCCCCAAAATCCACTCCGAATGCGAGTAGCTCACGTTCTGAAAAAGAATGATCTCGCCCGCCGGTCCGTCGGCGGCAAAGGTCCGATAGGAGTGCTCCGTAAACGCTGGACTGTCGCCCCAGGCAGGCAAAATGGTCTGCGGCACACGCGCCGGGTCCGCGGCGGAGAACTCCAGAATCTCAGGCCGAGCCGGTCCGCCCCCGGTTTTTGTGCGGTCCGCGACCAGCGTGGGATTGACCGACATGAACAAACGTCCGTCGTGCGTCCATCCCAGCGGGCAAGGCTCGCGCGTGCGGTCCTTGGGGTCCACGGCAACCAACTGCCAATCTGCCGCTCCGCGCGCGTACAATTGCCAGCGGCAGTTGTTCAGCGGCGGGCAATCGGCCAACGTCTCCAGCCCGCTGGCGAAGACCCGCTCGCCTGCCCGGACCAGACACGTCGAGCCGAAGCACCACAAGGGCCCGGAACCGTTGTCGGCCGGCGTATAGCGGAAAACGACTTCTTCCGCTTCCACCACCGGGTGCAGCGGCGGCTGGGCTGCGGACAGCATGAGAAGCAGTGAAAATGAAACGAACATGATTGGCGCCTCCGTTCTGATTGACGAGGTCTGCACGGCGTGTCATCGCCGCCGGGACCCCAAGGCAACGGTCTGACAGCATGGAGTCTTTCCTGCCGGAGCGGCCTTGTCAATCGCCCCAGGCAGAAGCATGGCCATGCCCTTCGCAGTCGCCGGGCGCCTCATGATCTTTCGCAAATCACGGCTCCCCGTTTCAAACTCAGGAGCACTTTGGGATGACCGCACGTCGTCGCTTCCTCAGGATCGCCGCAACCGCCGTCGCCCCGCGCCGCGAGCTCTTCGGCCACCACGCTGCTTGCCAGCGTGGGGCCTTGTTCAGGATCAGGCCGCCGCCTTGCCACGAATGCCGGTCAGCCGCTCGGCCGCTGACGCCATGCGAACGCCACGTCGGGGATGGACTGGATGAACGGGCCGCCCAGGGCGGAAGCCGGGGTGGAGAAGCCCGCGCGGACGCGGCCAGCGAGTACCTGTTGGAGGATGGCCAGCGACGTCTGCACCGTGAGCGTGTAGCCGTTGGGCGTCTCCAGTGTGGCTTCGGCAACACGCCCTGTGTCATCCGTCACGCGGCCCCAGAACAGGGTGCGGCCGCGGGCCAGCTCCGCCTCGCCAGGCCCCTTGACCCGCCGGTCGATCCAGCGTCGTCCGAGCGACTGCACGACGCCGAGGCCGGCCAGACGGGCCAACCAGCGGAAGCGGCGCAGCACGGCCAGTCGCCCGGCCGGCACCGCCGCGTAGACTTCGATGTTCGGGATCCCAGTCGTGTAAAACGCCGAGGCGACGTCGCCCCAAGGGATGGTCATGGCCCACTGCGAACCACGGGGAAAGGGCACCTCTCGGACCTTCCACGCGGTCGGCACGCGTACGATCCGGCCGTCTTGCCGCACGCGACCGCCGCGGCCGATGTTCTCCAGAATCGTGGCCGCCGTGCCGTGGCTGATCGACGACATGCCGCCGAAGGCCAGTTCCAGGCGGACAGATCCGGGCAACGCCTCGGCCAACTGCGCGGCCAGGCAATCGCTGGGGACCACGTCCATGCCCACCGCCGGGAGCAGGACGATTCCGGCCGCCCGCGCACGTTCATGCTGGCGGCTGGCCGCCTCAATGACGTCCAACTCGCCGGTAATGTCCAAGTAGTGAACGCCGCCAGCGAGGCAGCCCTGGGTCATCGGCCCGGCCGTGGCCCCAAACGGTCCGGCACAGTGCAACACGGCGGACACGTCGCGCAGCGCGGCGGTGATCTCGGCCGCGCTGTCCAGGCGGAACACGCGATACTCGCAGTTCAGTTCCGCCGCCAGCGGCTGGATCTTGGCCGCCTCGCGGCCCGCCAGCACCGGCTGCAGGCCGCGCGCAACGGCCTCGCGGGCGATCAGTCGCCCGGTGTAGCCGTTGGCGCCGTACAGCAGCCATTTCTGTGCAGGATCAGGCGTCACGTCCGTCTGTCTCCACGGGTGTCAGTGGCGGGGCGCTGCAGTTTCCTCCAGCAGCGGATAGAATAGCATAAGCACGCGATCAAGAGTTCCTTTCTGAAAAAACATGGTCGAATCAAAAGGGGAGCACTCAGTGCGGGCGGGCTGCCGTGATGAGTTCCAAAACGGACGTCGCCTCGCCCCATCAACGTTTGGTTCCAGGAGGCTTTGCCCGTGAAATCCTTTTCGTCTGTTTGCGCGTGGTTGCTGTTGCTCGCGAGTCCAGCCCTGGCCGGCGATGACGCCGGCAGACCAGAGGCGGAGCGAGCTGGTCCCTCCGCGGCCGGTCCGCGGCACCGTCCAGCGGGCTGCGATACCTGTGAGGTGGCCAAGCCCTCAAGCCCGGAGGCCCCGCTTCTTCCGGCCGCCAGTTTCTCCTGGCCCCAAGGCGTGCGAGGCGCGTTATCCATCTCTTTCGACGACGCACGCGAAAGCCAGGTCGAGCATCGCAGCGCCGCCTTGTTCAAGCAGTACGGGATTTGCGTAACGTACTTCGTCAGTCTCGTCAACGTCGAGAAGAAGCAGGATCTGTGGCGCGCGGTCGCCGCCGCCGGTCACGAAATCGGCAATCACTCGGTCCACCACCCGTGCAGCGGGAACTTTCCCTGGATCGGCCCCGGCGAACGCGCGCTGGAGAATTACACCCTAGAGAAGATCGACGCCGAGTTGCTCGAAGCCAATCGGAGCCTGCACCAGATGCTGGGCGTCACGCCAGTCAGCTATGCCTATCCTTGCGGCCTCGACTTCGTGGGCCGCGGCGAGAATCGGGCCAGTTACGTGCCCGTCGTGGCGCGGCACTTTCTCGTCGGCCGGGGCTACCGAGGCGAATACTTCAACAATCCCTCGTTCTGCGACCTGGCCATGGTCCAGGCCCTCGGCGTGGACCGCGACGACCTCGCCCAACTGAAAAGCTACGCCGATCAGGCGCTCGCCACGGGCTACTGGCTCATCCTCGTCGCCCACGAGGTGCCCCAGCATCCCGGCGGCGAGGGCCTGTCCACGGGCAACATCGCCGCCCTGTGTGAGTACTTGCAGACCAAGCCGGAGTTGTGGGTCGACACGGTCGGCGCGATCGGAGCCTATGTCAAAAGCCACCGAAACCTCGACCAGAAAGACGCCAAAGAGCGAGCGAAGCGATGACGACGGCGCGAACAGGCCATGCACGGGCCCAGTCGCTCTGGGGACAGTGTGGCAAACCGGACCGCGCTCGTCAGTGGGTACTGCAGTACAGGGAGCACGTGTGTGCCAAGCAGTGGAATCGAACGCAGCCCGGCACGAAGCCATCGGCTGTTTCGCCACCACGCTGCTCGCCAGCGTGGAGCGGTGTTCAAGATGCTGAACGCATTGAGCGGTTCGACGACTGGTGCTGAACACGGCTCCACGCTGGCAAGCAGCGTGGTGGCCTCGGAGGCCAAGGGGCTGGGACGACGGCTGGTGCTGAACACGGCTCCACGCTGGCAAGCAGCGTGGGGGCCTCGGACGTTTCCACAGGCGGCTAGGCAATCGGAGCGATCGTGATGCCGCCGTCGGCGCGGACGATAGCTCCCTGGACGTAGGACGACTCGTTGGAGGCCAGAAACACGGCCAGCTGGGCGATCTCTTCCGGGCGGCCAAAGCGGCCCAACGGCGCGCGGCGGAAGAAGAATTCGGCGTCGAAGGCGGCGTTGTCCAGGTTGCTCACGCGCATCATTTCCGTCTCGACCCCGGCGGGGCAGATGCAGTTTACGCGGACACCCTGGCGGCCGTATTCGACAGCCAGCGAACGGGTCAGGGCGACCGTCGCGCCCTTGGTGGCCGTGTAGGCGTCGCAGCCGGGAATCCCGATCACCGCGGCACTGGAAGCCGTGTTGATGACCGAACCGCCGCCGGAGCGGATGATCCGCGGGATGGCGAATTTGCAGCACAGGAACACGCTCTTCAGGTTGACGCGGATCACGCGGTCCCAGACTGTCTCGTCCAAGTCGGCGACGGGCTGATCCTGGGGGAGGAAGATCGAGGCGTTGTTGTACAGCACGTGCAGCGCGCCGAACAGTTCGTCGGTCCGGGTCAGCAAGGCCTCCACGCTGGCCCGGTCGCCGCAATCCGTCGGGACGAACCGGGCCTCGCCGCCGGCTGCGCGGAGGCGGGATTCGGCCTGGGTTCCCAACTCCGGGTCGAGCTCCGCCAGCACCACGCGCGCCCCTTCGCGCACGAACGCCTCGGCGGCGGCGTACCCGATGCCGCGCCCCGCCCCGGTGACGATGGCTACCCGGTCCTCAAGTCGTCTCACGCGCAGACTCCTTCGCATCAGATTGACGTGGTTCCGGCCAACGCCGCGCTCCCTGTCGGGGGCGCGGCCCAACGCGGGCGTTTCCTGCGTTTCAAACCGGCGTGTCGCCGACCTTCTGAATCCACTCGCGCGTCCACTCGACGGCCTCGAAGCCGACGTCCATCACGCCGTTGCTGAGGAACATCATGCCCTCGATTTGTTTCTGCCGGAGGGCTTCCAGGCCGAACTCGCACTGTCGCTGCATGGCCGGAATCGGGATGGAGACCTTCCGTGTGAAATCCACCAGGTAGCAGCCCAAGATCACCTTCAGGTGCGGAGCAACTTGTTTGACCTTGGCCAGATGGGACTCCAGATGCACCAGGTCCTCGGGCTTCCACGTCCAGAACGTGACGCCGTCGAGCAGCTTCAAGTAATCGTCGAGCGGGAACTTCAGCAGGGTGGTGTAGTACGTGGAGTAGATCTCCAGGGGCCGGCCAGCGGCTTTCAAGGTCTTCCGAATCTCCCGCAGTTCATCCAGCGTGAGCACGGCCCGCTTGCCCTCCGCCTTGGACGTAAAGAAGTCGTCCAGGTGCGCCCCGACGAAGTTGGGCGTTTTGAGGATCAGCTCCACCCCTTCCTTGCGTTCCTCCGGCGTCGTGAACCCGCCCGAGCCGACGAGTCCCCAGAGGACGCGTTTGAACAGCCGCAGCGCGACCGCATATTGCGCGAAGGGCGGCTCGAACCGGCCGAGTTCCGCCTCCGGTCCCGCGTTGGCCTGATTCATGTAGAGGTTGGGAACTCCCAAGTAGATCGCCCCCTCGGCAGGACTCATTACCGTCCGGCGTTTCGTATGCGGTGCCGTGCTGCCGGTGGGGCTGCCAAACAGCCACAATCGGTCCCGCAGCGTGCCCTCCTTCGCCGGCGGCGGCAACTGGGCCGCCAGCGGCGGCGTCCAAGCCGTTGCCGCCACTCCGCCAGCCGCGGCCGCCAGGAACGTTCGACGAGTCAGAGTCCAAGCCTTCCGGTCCATCTTGCACCTCCTCCGTTGATCAATCGTTAACTGCCAAACATCGTGCGCACTGTGCCGGCAATTTTCTCTGCCGACAGCCCGTACTGGTCCAACAGCCATTCGTGGCTCCCGACCTGGGACACGTAGACGTCGGGCAGGCCGATGCGCAGGAACCGCCGCGGGGCGACGCAGGCGTCGGCCAGAACCTCGGCCACCGCGCCGCCTAGTCCGCCGCTGATCTGGTGCTCCTCGACCACCACCAGGCCCCCCGTTTCCTCGGCCGCCGCCAGGATCGCCTCGCGATCGAGGGGCTTGACCGTGTGCATGCTGAGCACCCGGCATGCGAGGCCCTCGCGATTCAAGGTCTCGGCGGCCTTGACCACCTGGCTGCCGATCGTGCCCGTAAAGAGGAACGTCAGGTCGCGCCCGTCGCGGACCCGGATCGCCCGGCCGAGCTGGAACTCGATCGGGCCCGCGTGGACCGGCGGCTCTTTCTTGTAGCCGCAACGGTAGTAGAAGGGGCCGTCGTGAGCGATCATCGCGTGGACGCCCGCCTCGGCCTCGGCAAAGTCGCAGGGGCAGAAGACGACCATGTTCGGCAGCGCGCGCATGATGGCGATGTCCTCGGTCGCCTGGTGCGAGACGCCCAGCGCTCCGTAGGCCAACCCGCCGCCGATGATGACGATCTTGACGTTCGCGTGGTGATAGCAGACGTCGTTGCGGATCTGCTCCAGGCAGCGCAACGTCGGGAAATTGGCGATGCTGTACGTGATCGCGATGTTCCCTTCCAACGCCACGCCGCAGGCCACTCCGGTCATGTTCTGCTCGGCCACGCCGCAGTTGTACCAGCGGTCGGGGAACGTGTCGCGAAAGGGCTCGATCTCGCCGTAGCCGATGTCCGCCAGGATCATCCAAATCCGCTCGTCGGCCTTCGCGATGTCGACCAGGACCTTGTTGAACAGGCTTCTCATGACGCCGCCTCCAGTTCCCGCAGGGCCTGGGCCAGTTGCCGGTCGTCGACCGAGCCGTAGTGGCAGGAGACGGTGTTCTCCATAAAGCTCACGCCCTTTCCCTTGACCGTGTGGCAGACGAGCCACGAGGGCTGGCCGGGCTCGAACGGCAGCGTGCTCAGCGCCTGGTCGAGGGCCGCCACGTCGTGGCCGTCCACTTCCTGGACCGCCCAATGACAGGCCGCCAACTTCCGGGCCAGCGGCTCCAGGTCGAGAATGTCTCGCGAAAAACCCAACGCCTGAATCCGATTGTAGTCGACGATCACCGTCAAGTTGTCCAGCCGGTGCTGGGCCGCGAAGAGCAGCGCCTCCCAACTGCTCCCCGCGTCGCAGTCGCCGTCGCTCATCAGGCACACCACGCGGTGCGTCCGCCGCGCCCGGCGGGCCGCCAAGGCCATGCCCACGGCCACGGGCAGACCGTGTCCCAGCGACCCGGTCGAGAACTCCACGCCCGGCACATGGTGCGAAATGTGGCCCATCAGCCGGCCTTTGTCGCGGTAATAGCCTTCGAACCAGGCCTTCGGAAAAAAGCCCAGCTCGCCCAGGACCGCGTACACGGCGCAGCCGCCATGTCCCTTGCTCAACACAAACCGATCGCGATCCGGCCGGCGCGGGTCGGCGGGGTCCACCTTCAGGACCCGCGTGTACAGCACGCTCAGGATCTCCGCCATCGACAGCATGCTGCCCACGTGGCCGCTGTGGCCCCGATGGGTCATCCGCAGACAATGCTCGCGGATCCGCCGCGCCAACACTCGGCAGCGGTCGACCCAGTCATCAGGGTTCGACGTCACGGACAACTCCTTATCCCTGCGAAGCACGTCGTGCCGGCCGGCCCGATGCCCCAGGCAAGGGCCGGGACGGAAAGCCGGACGCACCGCGCGTCAGTTCACATCAGCGTGTATCCCCCGTCGAGCACCAACTCCTGGCCGACCATGAAGTCCGAGACCTCCGAGGCCAGATAGACGACGGCCCCTTGGATGTCGGCCACGCCGGCGATGCGATCGATCGGAGCCCGCGACAGGAAGACCGGAACCACCTGCTCGAACAACTCCGGCGTGCGCGTCACGCCCGGACTGATGGCGTTCACTCGGATCCCGTGCCGGATGAACTCCGCGCCCAGGCAGCGCGTCAAGTGAATCACGCCCGCTTTCGAGACGCTGTACAGGGACTGCCATTCGGGCCACACGACGTGGCCGCAGATCGAGGCCAGGTTGATGATTTTGCCGTAGCCGTGAGGGATCATGGCCCGAGCCTCCGCCTGGGCACAGAAGAACGTGCCGCGGAGGTTGGCGTTGAACAGCCACTCCCACTCGGCGGGCGTGACGTCCGTCGAGTCCTTGATCGGGATTGCGACGCCGACGTTGTTCACCGCGATATCCAACCGGCCGAAATCCGCCAGGACCGCATCGACCAGCCGCTGTCCCGCTCCGATCTCCGACACGTCGGCCTGAATCGCCGTCGCCGCGCGGCCCAGTTTTCGGATCGCCGCCGCCGTCGCTTCCGCGGTCCGGCCGTCCAGGTCATTGACGGCCACGTCGGCCCCGGCCTCCGCCAGCGCCACCGCCAACGCCTGGCCGATGCCGCGCCCGGCGCCGGTCACCAAGGCTTTCTTGCCGTCCAGCCGGAAACGTTCCAGAATCCCCATGCCGTCTCCTCTTCGACACACCAACGGCCAAGCTCGCGCACGGCCAGCCGAACGCCCGCGATTATATCAAACCAGTGTCGCGGCATGTCGCAACTCCGGCTTTTTTCCAGATCGCGAATCCGTGTGCCGCGCTGGGCGCGGATGGTGGAACAAGCGCCGGAGAAACACGCCCGCGGCAGGGCGCGGCGACTTGAGCGTCTGTCCAGAGACTGTTTCGTAGGGCGGACTTCAGTCCGCCGGAGCGAACTAAAGTCCGTTCGACAAAACCGCGGAGTTGATCTTGGACCGCTGCCGAACGTGGCTGCCGGACCGGAACGTCACGTGGCCGCGGCAAGCGCCGGCTCGTCCGCCGCTTCGGGCGCGGCGGGTTCGGCGGCCTCGACGGTCTCGCCGCGGAAGTCGATGCGCCGCACCTTGCCCTCGTCGTCCCGGATCGCGTCGACGATGATCTTGTTGTTGCCCTGGAAGGTGCCTTTCAGCAACTCCTCGGACAACGGGTCCTCCACGTGGTTCTCGATCGCGCGGCGCAGCGGACGGGCGCCAAAATCGAGGTCCTTGCAGGCCACCTTGATCAGGAACTCCTTGGCGGCGTCGGTCAGTTCCAGCTGGAATCCCCGTTCGGCCAACCGCTTGCGGACCTGGACCACCTCCATCTCAATCACGCGCTTCAGATCGTCGTGCGTCAGGTGGCGGAACACGATGACGTCGTCCAGCCGATTGAGGAACTCCGGTCGGAAGACTTTTTCGATCTGGTCCGTGACGCGAGTCTTCATGCTCTCGTAGGAGGCGTCGCGGTCGGGTTGCTGGAAGCCGAAGCCGCCTTCGTTCTTGATCGCCTCGGCGCCGGCGTTGGTGGTCATGATCAGCACCACGTTGCGGAAATCCACCTTGCGGCCGAAGGCGTCCGTCAAGCGGCCTTCCTCCATGACCTGCAGCAGGGTGTTGAAGATCTCCGGGTGGGCTTTTTCGATTTCGTCCAGGAGGACCACCGAGTAGGGCCGGCGGCGGATGCGTTCGGTCAGCTGGCCGCCCTCTTCGTAGCCGACGTAGCCCGGCGGGGCGCCGATCAAGCGGCTGACGTTGTGCTTCTCCGCATACTCGCTCATGTCGATATGGACCAGCGCGTCCTGGTCGCCGAACAGGTACTCGGCCAGCGCCTTGGCCAGCAGCGTCTTGCCGACGCCCGTGGGGCCGGCGAAGACGAAGCAGCCGGTCGGGCGGCGCGGATCTTTCAGGCCGCTGCGACTGCGGCGCACCGACTTGGCCACCGCCGTTACGGCGTTTTCCTGGCTTACGACCCGCTTGTGCAATTCCTCTTCCATCTTCATCAGCCGCAGGCTCTCTTCGGTCGACAGCCGCGTCAGCGGGACGCCGGTCATGCGCGAGACGACCTCGGCGATCACCTCCGCGTCCACCACGCCGTCGGTCTGCTTGGACCGTTCGCGGTATTCGCGGGTGATCTGGTCCTTCTTCTTTTTGAGCTTGTCGGCCTGATCGCGGATCGCCGCCGCCTTTTCAAAATCCTGGGCGGCGACGGCTTCCTCTTTCTCGCGGTTCAGGCGTTCGACGTCGTCGTCGATTTCCTTCAGGTCGGGCGGACGCGTCATGGACCGCAGGCGGATGCGGGCGCCGGCCTCGTCCATCACGTCGATGGCCTTGTCCGGCAGGCAGCGGGACGTGACGTAGCGTTCCGACAACTCGACCGCGGCGGCCAGCGCGTCGTCCGTGAACTGGACGCGATGGTGCTCCTCGTAGCGCGGCCGCAGGCCTTTGAGAATCGCCACCGTCTCGTCGGCGCTGGTGGGATCGACGATGATCTCCTGAAAGCGGCGGGCCAGGGCGTTGTCCTTTTCGATGTACTTGCGGTATTCGTCCAGCGTCGTGGCCCCGATGCACTGGATTTCGCCGCGGGCCAGCGCCGGTTTGAGCACGTTGGCCGCGTCGATGGCGCCCTCGGCGCCGCCGGCGCCCACCAGCGTGTGCAATTCGTCGATGAACAGGATCGTGTTCTTGGCGCGCCGGACTTCGTTCATCACGGCCTTGATCCGCTCCTCGAACTGGCCGCGGTACTTGGTGCCGGCGACCATCATGGCCAGATCGAGCACGACGATCCGCTTTTCGGACAACAGGTCCGGGATATTGCCGCTCACCACGCGCTGGGCGAAGCCCTCGACGATCGCCGTCTTGCCCACGCCCGCTTCGCCCAGCAGCACCGGGTTGTTCTTGGTGCGGCGGCAGAGGATCTGGATGGCCCGCTCGATTTCGCGTTCCCGCCCGATGACCGGATCCAGCTTGTTCTGCCGCGCCAACTGGGTGAGGTCGCGTCCGAAGCTGTCCAGGGCCGGCGTTTTCGATTTGCCCTTGGACCGCGATTCACCGCGGCCCTCGCCGCGCCCCACGCGTTCGCCGACCGGCTCTTCCTCGCCCTCCAAACCGTGGCCCAGCAGATTCAGCACTTCCTCGCGGACGTCCTCCAGCTTCAGGCCCAGGTTCATCAGCACCTGGGCGGCCACGCCTTCCTGCTCGCGCAACAGGCCCAGCAGGATGTGCTCCGTGCCGACGTAGTTGTGGTTCAGGTTGCGGGCTTCTTCCATCGAGTACTCGATGACCTTCTTGGCGCGGGGCGTCTGCGGCAGCTTGCCCATCGTCACCATCTCGGGCCCGCTCTGGACCAGCTTCTCGACCTCCAGGCGAATCTTGCGCAAATCCACGTCCAGGTTCTTCAGCACGTTGGCCGCCACGCCGCTGCCTTCTTTGACCAGTCCCAGCAGGATGTGCTCGGTGCCGATGTATTCATGATTGAACCGCTGCGCTTCCTGGTTCGCCAACTGCATCACCTTCCGCGCGCGATCAGTAAACCGTTCGTACATCGAGTTCCCCTCTTCTGCTCCCGCAGCTTTGAAAGTCCCGGCGGCACGCTTGCCAGAATCGTCGCGCCGCCAAGTTTCGAATCAACCAGTTTCCACCGGGCCCGCCCCCGCCACCTGGCGCGCCTCGGCGCCCAGGGCCGACGGCGCGGGCCGACCCGCCGCCTGTGCCGGAGTCCGTTCCGTCTCTGCCACCGTCTCCAGCAAACGGCGTTCGCGGGCGACTTCCACCCGCCATCGCTGGCCGGCGTCCATCCGCTCCAACCGCGTCAAACAGTTCGCCGCCTCTGCCATCCTGCCGGTATGGCGATACAGCGTCGCTAGCATCAAACGGGCTTCGGCATCCTGCTCCCGTTCCGCCAGCAACTTGTGCAGTAACTCTTCCGCCTCCAGCCAGTGCCGATTCAGGTATTCCGCCTGTGCCCGGACGAATAAGCTCTCCCCCGCCGGACTGGCATCCCCGCTACGCAGGATCGCGACCAACCGCCAACCGTGAACCGCATAGCCGACCCAAATCCCCCCCAGGGCGGACCAGGCCAGCACCAGCAGCCAAGCCGGCAACGACTCACTCCACACCAGGCTGCTGACCAGCCCCAGATTCACGGCTGCCGCAAATCCCAACGCTCCCAATAGGGCTCGGCCATCGCCTCGCCACCATAATCTCGGCAAGCCCGGCCAGAAACAAGTAATCCGTGACCAAGCGACCATTTGGCGATGACTCCGGCTTCCTTTCCACCCTCGTCCCATCCCTGTCCGCCGCGAAAAAGGCTCTCGCCCCTTCCCTTCCGAGATTCTAGCGGACGCTGGCGAATTGGACAAGGCAAGTAAGAACGCTGCTAGGAGTTGCGCCAAAAACGGAGAGCACAAACCGATTGCCTCCCAGCGAACAATCTGGCAGACTATCCGCGGTTTGCGAATAAGAGCGAATTCCGGGCCAATTCGACCCGAACCGGGCCCTCGGAGGCCATCGGCCGTCACGCCCCCCGGCCTGTCGAGCCAACGGTACCGATTGTCCATCTTGTTCCGTGATCCGCGACGGAGGTCGACCACGTGCACGTGCAGAAAGTCCGCGATCTGCTGACGGAGGCCCGACTGTACGTTCTTGTAAACGGCGGCGAGTCCCCGGACCGGTTCGCGTGCCTGGTCCGGGGACTGGTCGAGGCCGGAGTCCACGTGCTGCAACTGCGAGACAAACACTTGCCCGATCGTGAACTCGTCGCCCGCGCACGACTGCTCCGGCAGTTGACCCGCGACTCGACGACGCTGGCGATTGTCAACGACCGGCCCGACATCGCTCGCCTGTCCGCAGCCGACGGCGTACACGTCGGGCAAGACGAGCTGAGCGTGGCCGATTGCCGGGCCGTCGTGGGGCCGGACCGGCTGATCGGCGTGTCGACGCATTCGGTCGTCCAAGCGCGGCAGGCGGTTCTCGACGGCGCGGACTATCTGGGCTGCGGGCCCACCTTCCCTTCGGCGACGAAGCAGTTCGCAAACTTCCCCGGTCTGGCCTTTCTCCGTGCCCTTCGGCCTGAGTTGCCGGTGCCGGCGTTCGCGATCGGCGGCATCCAGCCGGCGAACGTCGCGCGGGTTCTGGACAGCGGCTTCCGGCGGATCGCGGTCGGCGCGGCCGTCACCGCCGCGAGCGACCCGACCGCGGCCGCCCGCTCGCTGCTGGAACTGCTGCAACCGTCTTGCTAGGCCGTCACGGATCAGAAGATCCCCAACTGGTCGCGGGCGTCTTCTGTCATTCGGTCCGGAGTCCACGGCGGGTCCAGGACCAGCTTGACGTCGACAGCGTTGACCCCCGGCAGCGGCGACAGCACCCGCTTGCAGTTGTCGATCATCTCCGGAGCGGCCGGGCACATCGGGCTGGTCATCGTCATCTCGATTCGGATGTCGGACTGGCCGTCGTCCCGCGGCTGGATGTCGATCGTGTACACCAGCCCCAGGTCGACGATGTTGACGAACATCTCCGGATCGAAGACCTTCTTCAACTCCTCGCGAATGCCGTCCTCGGACAGTGGCATAGTGGCGCCCTCCAACTCACGCTTCGTTGATCCGCACAGAGACTTCTTCGCCGTCGACGCGGACCTCGTGCGCCCGCGTCGGCACAATGGCCGGCATGGTCAGCGGCCGGCCTGTGCGGACGTCGAACTTGGCCCCGTGGCGAGGACACGCGATGGCGTGGTCGTGCAGCCGGCCTTCGCCCAGCGGGCCGCCGTCATGGGTACAGACGTCGTCCAGACAATAAAACCGTCCGCCGACATGAAACAGGACGAGCACCGCATCCTCGACCTCCACGGTCTGCTTGCCGGGATCCGGGATGTCGGCCACTTTGGCAACTCTGATGAAATCGGACACTGGCTCACTCCCGCGCCGCTAGTTGTACTCGCGGACCCGCGCCGCGATGGCGTGCCCCAGCGCTTCCCGCACGCTCTGGATGGTGATCCGATCGAAAATCTGCTGGAAGAAACCGCTCACGATCAGGCGGACGGCTTCCCGGCGCGTGAACCCGCGACTCATCGCGTAGAAGACCAGCTCTTCGTCGACTTTGCCGCTGGTGGAGCCGTGGGTGCAGCGCACGTCGTCGGCCTCGATCTCCAGGCCGGGAATGGAATCCGCCCGGGCCTGGTCGCTGAGCAGCAAATTGTCGTTGCGCTGATAGCCGTCTGTCTTTTGGGCGCCGGGGTCGACCTTGATCATCCCCCGCCAGACCGTCCGCGAGCGGTCCTGCAGCGCCGCCTTGTAAAGGAAATCGCTGCGGCAGTGCGGAACCTGGTGGTGCTGCAGCGTGTGGTAGGTCAAGTGCTGTTTGCCCTCGGTGAACAACACGCCGTTCACCTGACAACTCCCGCCTTGGCCCGTCAGGCCGACGTGCTGGTTGACCTTGGCCAGCCGACTGCCCAGTGCCGCGACGGTCCACTGCAGCGACGCGTCGCAGCCGAGGATCGCCCGCTGCTGGGCAAAGTGCCAGACGCTCCTTCCCCAGTCCTGCAGGTGGACAAACCGCAGCTTGGCGCCGCGTTCCACCAGAATCTCCGTCGCCCCGCAGTGCAGACCGCCGTCGGCTTCGTGGAAGCTGGCCGTCTCGGCCAACACGGTCGCCTCCGCGCCGTCCTCCAGGACGATCAGGGTATGCCCGAAATCCACGCGGCCGTCGCGCATCGCCGACAGCAGGTGCATCGGCAGATCGATGACGACGCCGCGGGGAACGTACAGCACGTGTCCGCCGGACCAGCAGGCTGTATGCAGGGCGGCAAATCGGTCGTAGTGGGGATCGACGATCCGCCGCTGCAGGAAGGGACGCAGACGCTCGCCATGCTCCCGCACCAGCTGGTCCAGGCTGCCCAACAGCACGCCTCGTTCAGCCCATCGGCGATCCAAACGGCTGGACACCGGCCAGCTGTCCACCGAGACCGAGGCGCCCGCCAGTTCGACACCCTCGGTCAAGACCGAAACCGGCGCCGGGCTCGCGGCTTCGACCGGAGCCGGCAGCGAGAACTTGTCCAGCTTGAACAAGCGGATATCGGTGCGCATCCACTCCTCGTCCCGCCGCCCCGGCCAATCCGTCCGACAGAACACGTCCCAAGCGGCCCGCCGCTGGTCCTGCAGCCAGCCCGGTTCGTTCCGCGACTCCACGAAGGCCGCGACGGACGCAGGGGAAAAGGAAGTCTCCGTTGCCAAAGCAGTCATAGTGCCTCGTCTGTAAACCTCTCCGCGATGCGGCCAGCCGCCGCGGCCGTCTTCGATTCCAGATGCAGGTGCCGCGATGCGAGTGCCTTACCGCCGCAGACCGCCAGCCGTCAGCCCCGCCGCCGTGTCAGCCCCAACCCCTTCATCCTTCATCCTTCATCCTTCGTCCTCTCACCCCACCGAGCCTTCCATCTGCAGTTGAATCAGGCGGTTCATCTCCACCGCGTACTCCATCGGCAGCTCCTTGACCAGCGGCTCGATAAAGCCGTTGACAATCATCGTGCTGGCTTCCGACTCGGTCAGCCCGCGGCTCATCAAATAGAACAGCTGCTCTTCGCCGATCCGGGATACGCTGGCTTCGTGACCGATGGCGACGTCCTGCTCGGCGACTTCGATGTAGGGATAGGTGTCGCTGCGGCTCTGGGGGTCCAGGATCAGGGCGTCGCAGACTACTTTGCACTTGGCGTGTTTGGCGCCGTGCTCGACCTTGACCAGCCCCCGATAGCTGCTGCGGCCCCCGTTCTTGGAAATCGACTTGGAGATGATCTGTCCCGTGGTATGGGGAGCGCAATGGACCAGCTTGCCGCCCGCGTCCTGATGCTGGCCGGCGGAAGCGAAGGCGATCGACAGGATCTCGCCGCGCGCGCCGGGCTCCATCATGTAGACCGCGGGGTATTTCATGGTCAGGCGACTGCCCAAATTGCCGTCGACCCATTCCATCGTGGCGTCCTGATAGGCCATCGCCCGCTTGGTCACCATGTTGTAGATGTTGTTGGCCCAGTTCTGGATCGTCGAGTAACGGCAGCGTGCGCCGCGTTTGACGATGATCTCTACGACGGCCGAGTGCAGGCTTTCCGTGCTGTACATGGGGGCCGTGCAGCCTTCGACGTAGTGGACTTCGGCCCCCTCGTCCACGATGATCAGCGTCCGCTCGAATTGGCCCATGCTCTCGGCGTTGATGCGGAAGTAGGCCTGCAACGGGAATTCGATCTTCACGCCCGGAGGAACGTAGATGAAGGACCCGCCCGACCAGACCGCCGAGTTGAGGGCCGCGAACTTGTTGTCGTCCGGGGGAATGATGGTCGAGAAATACTCCCGGACCAGATCGGGATGTTCGCGCACCGCCGAATCGGTGTCCGTGAAGATTACGCCCTGGTTCGCCAGATCCTCCTTCAGCGAACCGTACACGACCTCGCTCTCGAACTGGGCTTTGACCCCGGCCAGGAATTTCCGCTCGGCTTCGGGAATGCCCAGTTTCTCAAACGCGTCTTTGATCGCCTGCGGCACCTCGTCCCAGGAGCGGCCCTGCCGATCGGTCGGCTTCAAGTAGTAGTAGATATCCTGGAAATCGACCTGGAACTTCCCGCCCCAGGTCGGCATCGGCTTGGCGTCGAAGATCTCCAGCGCCTTCAAGCGGAACTCGCGCATCCACGCAGGCTCGCCCTTCAGGTCCGAGATCTGCCGGACGACCTCTGCATCCAAGCCCTTGCGAGCCTTGAACACCGCCTCGGATTTGGTGCGGAAGTCGTATTTGTTGATTTCGCCAATCTGCTCGTGCGGCGAAGGCGTTGCGACATCGGTAGCCATCGTCAGAATCCCCTCGCTTCTCAACAAGCGGCGTTTGAGTCTCCATCGCCGGTCGGGCGAGGAAGACGCAGCCCGCGCATCAAACGCCCATCGCTTCCTCGTGCCCCAACATGGCCTGGTTGCGAGCGTCGGCTTCGGGATTGGCCTTGCGAATCCGGTCATAGCCGTGCCGGTGCAGTTCATGAGCCAACTCCACGCCGCCCGTTTCGACAATGCGTCCGCCCAACATCACATGGGTATAGTCGGGCGGATTGTGTTCCAGCAACTTGTCGTGGTGCGTGATGATCAGCAGCCCCATCTTCTCGCGGCCGATCTCCGCAATGCTCTCGCTGGCCAGCCGCACCGCGTCCGCGTCCAGCCCGCTGTCCGTCTCGTCCAGGATGGCGAACTTGGGCTGCAACATGGCCAACTGCAGGATCTCCGCCCGCTTCATCTCGCCGCCGGAGAAGCCGTCGTTCACGTACCGGCGGGCGAATTCGATATCCATCCGCAGCTGTTCCATCTTCGACTTCAACTCCCTGCGGAACTCCCGCATGGGCAACAGCTCTTCGCCCTCCTTCCGCTCCGGGTGACGCATGTTCGTCGTCGCGTGACGCAGAAAGTCCGCCAGCTTCACGCCGGGTATCGCCACGGGACGCTGGAACGCCATGAACAGCCCGGCCCGCGCCCGCTCGTCCGCCGGCAATTCCACCAGGTCCCGGCCGTTCAGCTCGATCGCCCCGGCCGTGATCTCGTAATTCGGATGACCCATGACGGCCAGCCCCAACGTGCTCTTGCCGGACCCGTTCGGCCCCATCAGGGCGTGCGTCTCGCCGTACCGCATCTGCAGGTTTACGCCCCGCAAAATGGGCTTGCCTTCGACCGAGACGTGCAAATCGGCGATCTTCAGCGTGTGTGTCATGGCTTGATCTTCTGATGACTCCTCAACGGCTCCCCGTCGGCCGGCGCGGTGACATAACCCGAGTGATGCGGCACCGGAAGTTCGTCCTCGACCTTGACGCCGCGGCGGAAATCCAGCACTCCCGCGCCCGAACCTTTCTGCTTGGCCAACCTCTGCCCGCGAATCTTGTCTTGAATCCGCATCAGCCCCTCCAGCAACGCCTCGGGCCGCGGCGGACAGCCGGGAATGTACACGTCCACGGGAACCACCAGGTCGATCCCCTTCACGACGTGGTATCCCCACTTGAAATACGGGCCTCCCCCCACCGTACACGCGCCCATCGCAATCACGAACTTGGGCTCCGGCATCATGTTGTACAGCCGCCGCACACGGCTGGCCATCTTGTACGTCACGGTGCCCGCCACAATCATCAAGTCCGCTTGCCGCGGCGTCGCCCGAAAAGCGCCCGCACCAAACCGGTCCATGTCGAACCGGCTGGCGCCGGCCGCCATCATCTCGATCGCGCAACACGCCAGACCGAACGTCATCGGCCAGATGCTCGACTGCCGCGCCCAGTTGATCGCCTGCTCGACGGTCGTGATCAGGAAGTTCTCCTCCACCCGAGCCTCAATCCACGGACGCGTGTCCAGCCGCGCCTCGGACCCCCGCGCCGACTCCCCCGCGCCAACCACGCTCCCGTTAACTTGATTCGTGCTTTCCGCTGTCTGCATCGATTGCCTCGCTCAACAGCCTTGCGCGAAACGCCGCGCAACGCCCTTCAGTTCAATTCAAACCTGCACGCCGCCTGTCCGTCCAACCGGCAAGCCGCCAACCGCACGTCGGCCCCCAGCACCTCGGCGAACAGCATCCGCTCCATCGCACAAATCGAACGGTCCTGACCCGCCAGATCCGGATAGGGACAGGCGACCGCCTTCAACACCGGCACCGGCCCCGTCGTGTCCAACTCCAACGGAACCCGCCGCTCGCCAAACAACTCCGTCAGGGCCGCCACCTTCTGTTCCAGCGTCGGGCCCTCCACCATCCCCGCGTACATCTCCGCCATGCGTTTGGCGATCCGTTGCAACAGCCCGCGACGCACGTCCTCATCGCGAACCGCCCTGACTTCCTGCCAAAGCGCCATCGCCAGGTCCGCGAAGTTCGACCCCGCCCTCTGCAACCCCCGCGACGTCAACCGATAACGATGCTTCGGACGCCCGCGCCCGCCCTTCGTCGCCGTCCGTTCGATCAACTTCTGAGCCAAAAGCCGATTCAACCGCTGACGCACCGCAGTCGCCGTGACCCCCAGCGCCTCCGCAAACTCGACCACCGTCATCGCCTCGCGCGTCCGCAGCAAGTCCAAGACAGCCAGATCGGAGAAGGCGACGTAACTGCTCGTAGTCATTTCCGCTTAGCCTCCGGATTCGTGCGGTCTGTCCAAATCCTTATACCGGCCCACGGCAATATTGACAACCGGATGTTTGAAAAATATTTAACGTTCGATCCTTCGAGAAACGGGTTGTATTTGCACTCCCGGTGATGCCAAGACAGGGGGACAGGCACTTGAGGCTTCGATCTTCGTCGCGCAGAGACCGGCCGCTCACCATCGTTCACCGGCGAACCTCTCAAGTATCAAGCATCTGACTCGTGGGCGGCGGCGGGACAAGTGCAGAAACGGGAGCACCTTCGAAAAACCCGATCTGCGGTCCTGCTTGTCCGCCACGGTCAATGCCGGTAAATTGTGGTATCGTCAAGCCCTCAAGTCTTTCTGCGCACCCGCTGCCCGGTCCATTCGACGGGGGCGATTAGCTCAGTTGGTTAGAGCGCCGCCCTTACAAGGCGGAGGTCGTCAGTTCGAGCCTGACATCGCCCACTGGCGGGAACCCCGCGAAAACGCGGGGTTTTCTTGTTTCGGGAGTTGGGTATCCAGATCCGATTTATTGCCCAAACTGGTAAGGTTCTTGCTCGAATGTTCAACAGGAAGGGACAGCTCTGGGGGAAGTTTTGAATTGGCGGCGTATGCGCTTTGATCGCGGCAACGACCAGAATGCCGCCAATTTTGAATTCTGTACGTCCGAGCCCGCGATGTGCGCACGGGGGCGCGAACCAAGACGCTACGCCACCAACGCATTGTGGTTGATCGTCTCAATCGTCCGCAGGATGGCCTGGGCGTCGTGCGGCAAGACGCCGTGGATTCCTTCGTGATGCAGATCGGTGAACGGCGTGTCGATCAAGAGGTTCGGGTCGATCGTGCCGCGGTCGACCAGGTGGTCGATGATCTGGCCGATGAACGTCATCTGGTCCGCCGTCAGGTTGGCGCGCGTCAGGAACTCGCCAAAGGCTTCCTGCACGGCCTTGCGGTCCAGCCCTACAATTTCGCGGACCAGCTTGCCAAGCGGCATGTCGGTCCCGTAGGTGGCCACGAACTGCAGCTTGCTGCACGGGCCGCCTTCCGAAAACAGGATCGCCTCCAGTGCCGCGATGTCGGCCGCATGGATCGGCAGGTTGTGCTTCAAGCGGTGAATCGTGGCGTGCGTCTGATGCTCCCGGACGAACCGTTCGACCTTCTGGCGATAGTCGGGGAATTCGTTGATCTGATAGCCCGGACCTGGAACGTCGGTTATCGCAGGAATTTCATCCTCGAAGTCCGTATAGACCTTTTGCCGTCCGCTTTCCCGATCCACGAACTGAACCAGACTCCGCAACCGGCGGCGGACGTTTTCCAGCATCGGCAACGTCACGCCCTCCCAGAAGTCGTCGGACTGTAATTCCAGGATCAGTTCGATCTCGGAATTCACCGCCGGAATCGCCCGCTTTTCAACCAACCCCTGGGCGATGGCCCGGACCAGTTGCTGGTAGCGGTCCTGGCCGCCGGTGCCCTCCAGGATCGACAGCTGCAAGTTCAGCAGCAGCAGGTCGAACCGGCGGGCGAATTCGTCATCGTCGTCCGGCGTGGGCAGCCCCGTCAGGTGTTCGCCGATCTCGACCAATTCGCTTGGTCCCAATTCGTTCCAGGCGTCGCGCCGGTTGTACTTTTCGACCTGCCGGCGATGGCGACGCACCAGGAAGTTGTCGGCGGGCATGCGAGTGACATCCCGGTGCATGATGTCCAGCAGGTCATTGCGCAGCGTCTCGATCGCCGAATCGCGCAGCGGCAGCCGTTGCAGCCGGTCCACCAGGTTCAGCCGCCGCCGGAAAATCTGCTGCTTCAGCGGCTCCACGATTCGCGTCTCGCAGCCGTCCGGATTCGCCTCGAAAAACTCCAGGTTCTCGCAGCAGTCGAAGACGTAGAAGCACTCCTTGTCCCGCCCCGGTCCGAACAAGTCGGGGCACAGTCGCGTCCCGCGCCCGATCATCTGCCAGAACTTCGTCTTGGACCGCACCCGCTTGAAGAACACCAGATTGACGCACTCCGGCACGTCGATGCCCGTGTCCAGCATATCCACCGAGACGGCGATCTGGGGGTCCTTGTCGCCGACGTAGAAATCGTCGATCAGGCTCTGCGCGTACCGGACCTGATTGTCGATCAGCCGGCAGAAGCTGCCCTTCCAATACGGGTAGTTCGCGTCAAACCGCTGGACGATGAACTCGGCATGATCGTGATTCGCCGCGAAGATGATCGTCTTGCCGAGCTTGTCGCCGCCCTCGACCTTCAAGCCCTTTTCCATCAGCACGGCCAGGATCTTGTCCACCGTATCCTCGTTGAAGAGCCATTCGTTCAATGCCCCGGCGTCGATCTCGTCGGGGATCTCGCCCGTTTCCGGGTCGGCGAACGTCGCCTCATACGCCGCCTGTTCCTCGTCGCTCAAGTCCGCGTACCGGATGCCGTGGCGCGAGAACTTGGTGGGCACCGAAATGGCCCGGAACGGCACCAGGTAGCCGTCCCGCACGGCTTCGTCCAGTTCGTAGGCGAACGTCGGTACGCCCTGCTGCAGCCCGAACAGGCCGTAGGTGTCCCGATCCGCGTCCGAGCGCGGCGTCGCGGTCATGCCCAACAACAGCGTGTCGTAGTAATCGAAGATCGCCTTGTACTTCTGATACACGCTGCGGTGAGCCTCGTCGATGATCACCAGGTCGAAGTGCCCCACGCCGAACCGGCGCATCCCGTCCCGCCGTTGGTCGTCGATGGCGTTCATCATCGTGGGGTAGGTCGAGAAGACCAGCCGGCTGTCGTCTTTTTCGGTCTCCTGGGTGATATCCACCGGCGTCGTGTGCGGCAGGTGCCGCTTGAATTCGCGTTTGGCTTGCGTCAGCAGCGCGTTGCGGTCGGCCAGGAACAACACGCGGCGCACCCAGTTGTGCGTCATCAGTGTCTCTACGACGGCGATCGCCAAGCGTGTCTTGCCGGTCCCCGTGGCCATGACCAGCAGTGCCGCCCGCTGACGATCCACCCCGAACGTCTCCATCACCCGGCGGATGGCTTCGTAGTGGTACGGCCGGTCGATGATCTGCTGGTTGATCGGCGCGTTGGCGATCGCCTGCCGGCTGGTCCGGCGGTTGATGAGCAGTTGCAGTTCGTCCTGGGTGTAGAAGCCTTGGACCTGCCGCGGCGGGTAGTTCCGATCGTCCCACATCCAGGTCTCGTAGCCATTGCTGTAGAAGATGATGGGACGCTGGCCCGTCATCTGCTCCAGGCAATCGGCGTACAGCTTGGCCTGCTGCTTGCCGTTCTCGGGACTGACCTTCGTTCGTTTCGCTTCGACCAGCCCCAGCGGCAGCCCGTCCCTGCCCCACAGCACGTCATCGACGTAGCCTTCGCCCGTCTCGTTCGGCATGCCCACAACCCGATACTCACGGACGTTCGCACCGTCCGGGTCCCAGCCGGCTTCGCGCAGCATGACGTCGATGAACAAGTTGCGGGTCGCCGCCTCGGCATAGTCGGCTTGCGGCAGCGTCCGCTCGTTGGCGGCCCGCAGTTCGGCGATTTCGCGCCGCAGGCGGTCGATTTCGTCGCGCGTGCCTTGCAGCGTCGCTTCCCGCGCCGCCAACGCTTGGTCCTGGGCGGCCAGTTGCTCCCGGAGCACTTGCAGTTGTTCTGCGGTCCGATCGGCCGCCGGCGCGGCGGGTGGCCGCGGGAGCAGCGTGTCGTCGAACGGGGCGATGGTGGGCGACGGCCGGCTGTAGACGCGGACCACCCAGCCCAAGAACGCGTGCAACATGCGGGTGACTTGGACGCCGTCATGGGCCTTGATCGACGTCTCGCTGTGGACCGCCAGATTGCCCAGTTTGTGGATCAGGCGGACTTGATGGAATAGGCCCGGCGGCAAGATATCGCGAAAGGTGGGTTCGTGGATCAGTGCGGCCAGACTGTCCTGATACGGTTTCCGCAAGTCCCCGTCGCGGTCGTACACCCACTTGACCATCCGCTCCAGCGCCCGGCGCGCGTAGAACGCGCAGGTCCGCGGCGCGGCAAACACGTTCTGCTCCGTCTGCCGAGCGTCGTCGGACAGCGCGGCCCAATTCGGTAGCAGGAAGTCGAAGTTGGAGGGCATGGCGTGGGCCTCAGCGCTACTTGTCATCAGGAAACATGATATTTCCTGGACGTGAGTCGCGGTAGTAGATTCGGCAGAAGACGATTGTCACACCGCGTGAATTCGCGTAAGCTGAGGCTTGGGATCGGAGTCTTGAAAGCAGGTTATCCATGATTCAGCTGGCGAAACAAGCTCACTCGGCCAAAGTGCGTTTGCGTCTGCTCGTCAACGGCGACGATCTGGAAGTTGCCCAAGTCGGCCCCGATTCGTGCGTTCTCCGCGACCCTCGACCGCACCCACCGTCCGACGCCCAGCTGATCATCACCGTCGATGGCGAAAGCGAAACGTACAACGTCTTCCTGTGCGACGGCATCTCCGCCGATTCCGGCGAAGTCAGGTTCGCGTGACAGCCGTCCGCCTCGATCCGCGTGCCCAAGTTGTTGCCGTCTTCCGGCTTGGTTGATGACGTCGAAGACGATGTCGAGCACCAGTTGCCGCAGCAGCCGCGCCCGGTGGCTGTCCGTCAGCAGCATGCCGATGTTCAGGAACGCTCGGAAATCGAAGACGCCGAGTTGGGGCGTTTTGTTACCGACATCGATGTCGGTAACAAACTGTCGCTCGATCGCTAACTTAAACTGCTGTAAGCGTTTACCGCGAATCACCTCATACCCGTTTTGCAGCAGTTCGTCGGCATTCTGCTCCAGGCAGCGTTCGATCGTCCGGGGATCGACTTCGAAGAACGCGGCCACCTGTTCCTTGATGACGCGCGGTGTCCCTTCGAACACGACGCCGCAGATCTGCGCCGCCTTCTGGATTTCGCCGACGGCGTACGGGTTGTTCAGGATGTTTTGGCGGTCGACCGGTGATTCGGTCAGCTCACGAGGCATGTCAAGTGTCTCCAGTTGGTCGTGGTTCACCTCCAAGACTCAAATCCGCCGGTCAAAGTTCGCCGCGAAAGGCCCGTTGGACGAGGGAGTGGAACAGGCAATCGGCCGCACGGCTAGAGGCTTCGTGACGCTGCCCAAGTTGGTCAAGCCTCCCCACGACAGATCCGAATCGCCGCTGGAGTTCAACCGGCGGAGCCGGGGTGGCGAGTGGGCGCAGGATCTCCAAATTGATGTTCTTCTGAGCAGTTTCGGGGGCACGATCCCTGAGCGACTGCTGCTGAAACCGAAGCCAGAACTCGATGTATTCCGCCACTGCCTTGTCAGCATGAACTTGGATGCCTACAACGCTATCCGTCGCATAGGCATCGAATCCCAGTATCGCCGTGTCACCGATGTTTGCCGCAATGGCGATGGCGATGGTCCCCTTGGGGAACATCTTGCTGACAGCAATCCCTTCGTCGTTGAGCGTTTGTTTCCACACCCGCAGCACGCCGGTGCAGTTGCTGAGGTCACCGGTCTGGATGAATGGGTACGCACCCCCGTAGTACCGCGGATCGTTCCTCGGTCTTGGAGTGAACTTGCCACGACTCACCACGGCGATTTCTTCCAGTCGCCGGACAGGCCATCCCTTCGGATTCGTCACCGGATCGCCGAACATGTCGAGGAAGGTGGAGCGGAGGAATTGTTCGGTGAGTTGGAGGGCTTGCTGGCGTTTCTGCCGCAGGGCGTTTGCCTTGTCCAGAATCCCCGCGATCCGATTCTGCTCCGTTAAGGGCGGGAGGGGGATCTTGAATCGCTCAAAGAAATCCGTCGGGACACGTTGTTGTCCGGCCGTCCCTGTGAAGCTTCTCTCTGCGGAGCGGCGGTAGTAGGGACTCCAGATCATATGGAACAGGTATCGCCCCGTGATCTCCGGCCCCGGCCGCAAGACGTGGAACTCCGTCGAACCGAAGCCAATTTCGTGTGGCATCGGATCAGTCACCGCCGCCTTGCCGTTCTGCATACACGGCGTGATCTTCGCAGACAACACGTCACCACGGCCAAAGTACGTGTATCCTTTCACGACATCTTGTAACCGACGTTCCCGATACGTGGCGACGAAACCGCCCTCGGACACGTCTGCCATCGCGACGAAGGATACCCGCCTTCCCTCGTCGGCTCGAAAGCTGACTGGCAGGCGTGGGTTGACCTCCGCAATCTCGCTAATCGCGACCCGCTTCATCTGAACATCCCCCGCAGTTCCTTCAGGTCGGCCGTGATCTCCGCCTCCAACGCTTCCAGCTGATCCAGGATCTTGTGCGGCGGGTCGTACTTCACTTCCTCGTAGGCGATTTCCTTGTAGCGGTTGATCGACAGGTCGTACTTGTTCTCACGAATCTCGGCCACCGGGACGAAGAATGCCTTGGCCTTGCGGTCGGTGTCCTTTTTCGGGTTCCGCTGTTTCCAGCGATCCAGGATGTCGGGGATGTCGTTGGCCTCGACCGGGTCGCGCTTGTCGTCCAGTGAAAATCCGTCGGCCTCCATGTCGTAGAACCAGACGTGATCCGTGCCGCCGGAGTTGGTCTTGGTGAAAACCAGGATCGCCGTCGAGACGCCGGCGTAGGGCTTGAACACGCCGGAGGGCATGCTGATGACGCCGTCCAGCTTCTGGTCGTCTACGATCGAGCGGCGGATTGCCTGATGCGCGCCGGACGAACCGAACAGCACGCCGTCGGGCACGATGCACGCGCACCGGCCGCCGGGCTTCAGCTGTTGCAGGAACAGGGCCAGGAACAGCAGCTCCGTCTTCTTGGTCTTGACGATCTGCAACAAGTCTTTGGCCACTTCGTCGTAGTTCAGCGAGCCTTTGAACGGCGGATTGGCCAGGACCACCGTGTACCGGCCGCGATTGGCGGCGTGGTCCTGGGACAGCGAATCAATCCCGTCGATCGCCGGGTTCTCGATGCCGTGCAGCATCATGTTCATGGCCCCGATCCGCAGCATCGAGGCGTCGAAATCCGCGCCGTGGAACATGCCCTGCAGAAAATGGTCCCGCTGCCGCTTGTTGTGGAACAGCTTCGGGTGATGTTTGCGCAGGTGTTCGCCGGCGGCCACCAGGAACCCGCACGTCCCGCATGCCGGATCGCAGATCACGTCTTCGGGCTGCGGGGCGACCAGTTCGACCATCATCTTGATGATGTGCCGGGGCGTGCGGAATTGGCCGTTGACGCCAGCCTGGGCGATCTTGGACAGCAGGTACTCGTACAAGTCGCCCTTGGTGTCCCGGTCCTCCATCGGGATATCGCTGATCATCGTCACCACCCGCTCCATCAGCGACGGCGTGGGAATAATGAACACGGCGTCCTTCATAAACCGGCTGTACGCGCTCTGCCCGTCGCGGTGCAGGTTCTTGATGAACGGGAACACCTCGTCCCGGAAGTTGGTGAACAGCTTCTGGGACTCGTAATCCTTGAACCGGGACCAGCGGAGATGTTCCTGCTTTTTCGTGAAGATCGGGTCCTGGATCGGCTGTCCCAGCGAATTCGCGTGCTTCTCCCGCGTCGTATGGATCTCGTCCAGTCGCCGGGCGAACAGCAGGTACGTGATCTGCTCGATAACCGACAGCGGATTGGAAACTCCGCCGGACCAAAACGCGTCCCAGACGCGATCCACCTGTGACTTGACGGCTCCGGTAATCAATCCACGCCCCTTTCCGTTGGGTCCGCTTCCAATTCTCCGCGCCGGGCAACGCAGCGCCCGCCGTCGCGGTCCTGCCCCCCTGACCGTGGCACCGTTCCGTTGGCAGCTTGATTAGAGTACACGCGCTTGCCAACTTCAAGTGTCGCCTGGCCTGAGTAGATGCCAGTCTGCCGTCCGCGTTGATTCTGGCGCAAGAGCCTGCGAGACCACCGCTGGCCCCGACGAATAACGGAACGAGCACCCGCGTTGGCCCAAGTCGCGGCCGGTGGGCGACCTGGCCTTGTGGATCGGATCGGCGGAAAACGGCGACACACCCGCGCAGGGACGGCGACGGGCGCAGGGTTCACCTTCCAGTCGCTTGCAGCCTTTGATGTTGGGCTTCCTTCCTATCTTGGCGCGAATTCTCGCCCGCGCGTTCGGCGCAGCCCGGCTTGCAACTTCCGGAAAACTGGCTCTAATCAGCACCGATTGGAGTCAACGCAACTAATTTCGCCTGTCTAGGTTCCAGCAAAAAGAAAGAGCGAGCATCATGGCAGCAAAGACAACCGGTAGCCCCAAGCCGCCGAGCAAGACCGAGGTCGTCGCTAATGTGGCACAGGCCACGGGGCTTTCCAAGAAAGATGTCGCGGCGGTTCTGGAAGCGTACGCTGCAGAGGCCACCAAGAGCCTCGGCAAGAAGGGCCCCGGGGTTTTCGCAGCCCTTGGCCTGATCAAGATCGAGAAAAAGCTCGTACCGGCCCAGAAAGCCCAAAAGGGCGTGCCGAACCCGTTCAAGCCCGGCGAATTGATGGATCGTCCGGCCAAACCGGCCTACCAAAAAGTCAAAGTGCGTGCCCTGAAGGCGCTGAAGGACGCGGTGAAGTAGCAACCGATGCGCGGCTAAACGGGCGCAGAAAAGACGCCCCCGGCCCGTGACTGGGGCGGGGGCGTTCATTTTCGACCATCGGATTGGTCACAGCTCAATCGCTTCGACCTCAGCCACGAAACGGCCGGCGTCGCCGCTGAGGAACGACGCCACGACGTTGAACACAACGTCACTGAAGCCGCCGATGTTCAGAATGTCCTCCCGCTCCGGGGCTTGCGTCGTCGTGTATGCCTGAAGCTCGATGCAGACCAGCTTCGGTTGGTCGTTGCTCAGCCGCTGCTGGCCGACGACGAACTTCTGCCACTCTTGCATTACGCCCGTGGCAACGCTCACGAAATAACTTCCTCATTCCAACAAGCCAGCCGATGAGCGCGAGCCGAAGCTTCCGGTTTGGTGAGTTGGATGCCACGGGCTTGCCCCGTGGAGGCTCCCGTTTCCAGCTACACGAGGCAGCCCCACGTCGTCCTTCCTCCCCCGCTTCGGCCGCGGCGGC
>JAAYYU010000297.1 GCA_012515235.1 Candidatus Anammoximicrobium sp. | reverse complement strand
CGCCGCTGGTTAGTGGCCCACCGCCAAGACACGGAGGCGCGCACGAAATGACCGCCACCGCGCCCACCCGCCGCGCCCACTTCGAGGTCGCCAATCCGCAGGCCCAGCCAACGCGCGAATGGGTGCGCGCCGTGGCCGTGATGCTGCTGGCGCACGCGGACAAGCAGTTGGCAGCGGAACGAACGGCGGAACTGGCGGCGGACGAGGCGGACGGGGACACGTAGGCACAAAAAACCCCGCGATTTACGGCTGGCAGGCCGCGCGGGGGCAAGGATCGGAAGACATGCGAAGTATAGGCACCCAAGAGCGGTTTGCCAACGTCAAGCGGTTAGCGGCCGGGCGCGAAGTTGAGATCCTTACCGCCGTAGGTGGCATCCCGTCTGAGATCCTGGACGGCAAACACCACCCATGTCCGAAGTGTGGCGGTAAGGATCGGGCTCGTTACGACCTTGACGAGCATTTCTTCTACTGCAACAGATGCTTCGACAAGAACAACGGCGACTTCATCGCGGCCGTTGCGTGGGCAACGGGCTGGAACCAAGTACGGGCGCTGGTTGAAGTCGAGAAGTATCTCGGCAGCGGCGGCGTGAGCGGCGGGGGGAACGGCCACTATCACGCCACGACGAACGGCGACGGCAAGAAAGTCTACCGGACATCCGCCGATGCGTTGGCAGCCTACAAGCACTATCTAGGCGAGCCGTCCACATGGTTCGAGTACACAGACGGATCGGGCGTATGCGTTGGAATCGTCTACCGATGGGACACCGCCAGCGGCAAGGAAATCCGCCCAGTGTCACGCGTGGCGGATGGCTGGATCTGTGGCGGAATGCCAGAACCGAGACCGGTGTACCAACAGCAGGATGTCGTCAAGGCATCGACAGTCTATCTCGATGAGGGTGAGAAGGCGGTCAACGCATCGCGAGACATCGGACTGACAGCCACGACATCGGCCAATGGCGCGAAATCACCACACAAGACGGACTGGTCGCCATTGGCCGGCAAGGAGGTAATCATCCGACCGGACAACGACGCGGACGGCGAGAAGTACGCCAAGGCCGTGGCGGGACTACTGGCCAAACTCGACCCGGCGCCCGTGGTCAAGATTCTGCGATTGCCGGACCTGCCACCGAAAGGCGACGCATACGATTACATCGCCAAGCGGAAATCAGAAGGGGCCACCGTCGATGAGATCCGCAATGAAATCGTGCACATGGCGCAGTACGCCGAAGTCGTCGAGGCGGACGCGGAGGCGGCCAACGAGAAAGAAGCCGAGCCGTGGCCATCGCGTGAATACACCGCCACGGACTTAGCGACGCTGGATTTCTCCATTACCTGGTTGTGCGACCAAGTGCTTGTCGCCTTGCAGCCAGCGATCGCGGGAGGCGGCTGGAAGTGCCTCAAGACCAGTGTGCTTATTGACTTGTTCGTGAGTCTTGCCAGCGGGACGGATTTTCTAAATCGGTTTCGCGTCCCGTGTCCCGTCAGAGTCGGTTACATCTCTGCAGAATCAGGGATGAACACGAATCAGGAAACCTTCATTCGAATCTGCAAGGCTAAGGGCATCGACCCCGGTAGCCTCACAGACCAATTCATAATGACGGACGATTCGCACGACTTCACGACGGCGGCCGGGATAGCTGCTCTTGTCGCGTGGTGTAAGCGCCGGCAATTTGTGGCCGTTGGCGTTGATCCGGCGTATCTGAATTTTGCCGGACTGGCCGAGACTTCCGCTAACGTGTTCGCCGTTGGGGCTGCTTTGCGGACGTTCTCCCGTGCTTTACTCTCCGAGGGAATCACCCCCACCGTTGCACATCACAGTATCAAGGTGCCGTTGGACAGGTACGCCCCACTCGACTTGGCGGCGTTGTCCGGATCCGGCTGGGCGGAATTCGCCCGACAGTGGATTTTGCTGTCTCGCCGTCGCGAATACGTGGATGGCAGCGGGTTCCACGAATTGCATTGTCGAATCGGCGGATCGGCCGGGCATTCCAGCCTTTGGCACCTGGACGTTGACGAGGGGCCATCTGACCAGACCGGGCCGCGTAAGTGGCGTATCGGGCTGACAGAGGCAGGGCAGGCCAAGCGGGACGCCAAGCGGGCCAAAGACGAGGCGTTCGGGATGGACGTCCAGGGTAAGGCCGAGATGATCGTCAAGCACTTGGAACAACGGCCAGGGATGGCGGACACGGAGACCGGGATTTGCAAGTTGGGCATCGGCCGGACGAAAGCCGCCCTGCAGGCCCTGCAATCGCTGGTGGACAGCGGCCGGATTGCGTTCTCGGATGATTGCGTCTGCAAGCCAGGCAGGACCAGCGGTAGACCGGGCTACCGACTACTGCCAGAGGATACCGACGATGAGAACACGTAACCCCCCGTTAGATATCATCGGACAATCGGTTTTGTCCGATGCTTTTGTCTTTTGTCCGATGGGTGCCGGGGAAGCATCGACCATCGGACAATCCACACGGGCCTTATATAGGCCCGTGGATTGTCCGATGGTCCGATGCCCCCGGCTGGCACCGTGGATGATGAATACCATCGGCCAAATCAGAAATGGATTGTCCGATGGTCCGAGGGGTTCACCTTCCTGGTTGGAGTTCAACCGATGACAACGCAAGCAGACTGCAGAGGATGCCGGTTCTTTGACCCGTCTCGGGACACAAGCGGGCTGTGCCGACGATACGCCCCGCAACCGGAACGTTCCATCGAGACTGACGAGGGCGAGTATCTGCCACACCGCGAAAGGAACCGACTGATGTACGCGACCACCCCCACCACCCACCGCGAAGCCGCACGACAGCAGTGGCGGACGGCACGCCCGGTACGTCGTGGCCAGATCAACCCGGCTTGCTTGTTGCCACCGCTGGCCAAGTTGCTGGCCATCGACGCGGCCGAGGAGCAGGCCGTTGCGCAAGCAGGCGCAAGCGTAGGCGACGCAAGCGGGCCGGTACGACTGCCGAGACCTTGGACGGCTGCGGGCCGCACACGGGCACGGGGGGCAGGCCCCCAGCGGTTCCCTCCGGCGACCCTGCCATGCAGCCAGCGGTAGCCCCCTTGCGTGATTTTCATAGACGCAACGGGCTGAATCCGGCTGGCGGCGGCGACGCGAAAGAAAAATTCCGATGACGACCGAAACCTGGACCGACAATTTGCACGCCCTGGACCTGGACGCGCTCAGGCCCGT
>JAAYYU010000296.1 GCA_012515235.1 Candidatus Anammoximicrobium sp. | reverse complement strand
GGCATGGGCCGGGGTGGCGGTGGCGGCATGGGCACGGGACGGGGCATGGGCCGGGGGGCAGGCCTGGGACAAGGAGGCGGTCGCGGGATGGGCCCAGAGATGAGGACGGGCGGTGGGCTTGGCAGTTCGATCCCCGATCTCCAACCTCAGCCAATCCCGCCGTCGCCATCGGATTCGAATCCAGAATTAGCCGCTCTGAAGGCTCAGGCCCAAGAGGTTCAGGAGCAGTTGGCCGCCCTCCAGCAGCGAATCAGCCAGATCGGGCAGGATCCGAACGTCGTTCGTCTCATCGCCGTCGTGGATGCCGGCCAGTGCATGGGCTGCGGGCTGTGCGTTGAGGTTTGCCCTGCGGGCGCAATTACCGTGCAGGGGGCGGCCCAAATTGATGTCGCCAGATGCACCGGCTGCGGACAATGCGTTGCCGATTGCCCGCAAGCGGCAATCTCATTGCGCAGAGCGTAGCCACAGCCGGCGGGTGTCGGCTATACTGTTTATTCGACTGAGCGATTTAGCGCCCTACGGAAGACGGACAGGCACGCATGAGAGTCGCGGTACCAGATTGGGAAGGCCGGGTTTCTCCGGTGTTTGACGTCGCCAAGCAAGTTCTGCTGGTCGACCTCGGCCATCCGGACAACGGCAATCGGCGTTGGGAGACGCTGGGGACGGCGCTGCCCCATGAACGTGCCAGAAGGCTTGCCGAATTGGGCGTCCAGGTGCTTGTCTGTGGTGCGATTTCGTGGCCGCTGGAGGCCCTCCTGGCTGCCGCCGGGATTCGTGTCGTCCCGCTGATCTGCGGCGAGGTGGAAGAAGTGGTGCGAGCGTTCCGCGACGGCACGCTCGAGAATGAACGGTTTATGATGCCAGGTTGTTGTGGCAAGAGGCAGCAAGCCCGCCGCCGCCGCCGCCACCGGGGTGGCGGCCTAACCCCAAAGGACAGTTTATGAAAGTCGTTGTTACCGCTCAGGATTCCAGCCTGGACAGTCCGGTCGATCCACGCTTTGGTCGGGCCCGGTATTTTCTGCTGGTGGATACCGACACGGGCGAGTTCACTGCCCACGACAACATGCAGAACCTGAACGCGGCCCAAGGAGCCGGAATTCAGTCCGCCCAGACGGTCGTGCGGTTGGGGGCCCAGGCATTGCTGAGCGGCAATGTCGGACCCAAGGCGTTTGCGACGTTGCAGGCCGGCCAGGTGGCGGTCTATCCGGGGGCGGCAGGCACGGTGCGGCAAGCCCTGGAGGAATTGCGCAGCGGCCGTCTGCAACCCGCCGCACAAGCGAACGTCGAGGGGCACTGGGTTTGACACCATGACGATCAGCTATGAACCGATCGGTGTCATCCGCAGCGGACACACGGAACCCGAGAAGACCCCGATCCAGCCCGTGTATGCGAAAGGATGCGAGGGGCGCGCCGAGGTGTTTGCGGAGTTCGCAGCGGGACTGAGCGATGTGGATGGCTTCTCGCACATCTATCTCGTGTACCACATGCACAAGACGGGACGTCCGCGGCTGACCGTGAAGCCGTTCCTGCAGGACGTCGAGCGGGGCGTGTTTGCCACGCGTGCGCCCTGTCGGCCGAACGCCATCGGCCTGAGTATCGTCAAACTCGTGCGCCGCGAGGGGAACATTTTGTATCTCGACGCGGTCGATGTGCTGGACGGCACGCCACTGTTGGACATCAAGCCGTACACCGCCAAGTTCGATTGCTTCGAGACCACGCGCAACGGCTGGCAAGACGAAGTGGACGAACAAACTGCTTGGCAGCGGGGGAGTCGATTGCGATGAATGGAAGGAAGGAACTGGTAGTCATCAGCGGCAAGGGCGGCACGGGCAAGACCTCGATCGTCGCCTCGTTCGCCACGCTTGCCCAGCGCGCTGTGGTCGTCGATTGCGACGTGGACGCGGCCGACTTGCATCTGGTCCTTCAGCCGCGAATCGTGCGGCGCGAGGATTTCACGGCCGGCAGCAAGGCGCGGATCAAACCGGGGCACTGCACGGCGTGCGGCAAGTGCGAGGAGTTGTGCCGCTTCGACGCCATCTACTTCGACGGGCCGGGCAACGGCAAGGTCCCCAAGACCTTTCGCGTGGATACGATCGCCTGCGAAGGCTGCGGCGTATGCTTCGATTTCTGCGCAGAAAATGCGATTGAATTCGAGCCGGCCGTTTGCGGGCAGTGGTTTGTGTCGGAGACTCGGTCAGGGCCGCTCGTCCACGCCCGGCTGAATGTGGCGGCGGAGAACTCCGGCAAACTCGTCACCCAGTTGCGCCGTACGGCTCAGCAGGTGGCCGCCGAGCAACAACGGGACTTTATCCTGTGCGACGGATCGCCGGGAATCGGCTGCCCCGTGATCGCCTCGCTGACCGGCGCCAGCCTGGCCCTGTTCATCGTGGAACCAACAGCCTCCGGGCAGCACGACTTCCTGCGCGTCGTCCAGTTGACGACGCAGTTGGGCGTGCCTGGCGTCATGGCAGTCAACAAGGCGGATTTGAATGAAGAGGTAACGCGAAACCTGGAGGAGTTGGCCGGGCAGCGGGGAATCCCCGTCGTGGGGAGAATCCCGTACGACCGCGCGGTGACTCAGGCACAAATCGCTCGCAAGACCGTGGTGGAAGCGTCCAGCGGCCCCGCGGCCCAGGCGATTCGCAGCCTCTGGGTGGAGACTCAGAAGCAGCTTGACCGCAGCGCCCCGGCTTCCGTCGGGGGCCTGGTCCAGTTGGCTGGCTAGAGGCAGGGAGGCATGACGATCGATCCGTTCGGACAACATGTCGATCTGTACGAGCAGTGGTTTGAAAGGAATCCTCTCGTTTACGAATCGGAACTTCGCGCCGTGGCCAGCCTCCTGCCCGCTGACGGAGTGGGAATCGAGATCGGCGTTGGCAGCGGCCGCTTCGCTGCGCCGTTGGGCATTCGTCTGGGGGTGGAACCGTCGGAGCCGATGGCCGAACTTGCGCGCCGACGCGGAATCGAGGTCCTCCAGGGCGTCGCGGAAGCGCTGCCGTTGGCCGACGCGACATGCGACTTTGCCCTGATGGTCGTGACGTTGTGCTTTCTGGCCGACGCCTCGCTCGCGTTGTGCGAGGCGCATCGCGTCCTGAAGGCAGGCGGCTCGCTGATCGTGGGATTCATTGACCGAGAAAGCCCCCTGGGACGCCGGTATCAGAGCCGCAAAGGTGAGAGTCGGTTCTACCGCGAGGCACGCTTCTACGGCGTCGGCGAGGTGATCGGGCTGATGCAGACGGCAGGGTTTCGCGAACTGTCCAGCGTCCAAACACTGTTTCAGGACGGCCTGCCAAGGCGGACTTCTGATCCGGTCCGCCCCGGTTACGGCGAGGGTTCTTTCGTCGTGCTCCGGGGCGTCAAGCCGCAAGCGAGCCGCGCCAAGGTCGGCTCCTGAAAAGACCGTTTTAGAAAGCGCCGCTTGACGCCGATAGCACGGGCCGTTCGCATTCAGTCAGCACCATAATCTGCCGGCGACAGCGTCCTGTACCCCCAAAACCCCGTCGTTGTTGCGATCTGACCCACTCTGGGTCTCGCCCAACTGTAGAAGACGGGCCTAGCAACGGACGCCGAAATAAAAGTCCTTCGCCACCACGCTGCTCGCCAGCGTGGAGCGGTGTTCAAGACCAGAGAAACCCGCGCAGACGTCGGTTGTTTCGCCACCACGCTGCTCGCCAGCGTGGAGCGGTGTTCAAGATGCTGGACGCAGTGGCTGGGCGACGGCTGGGTCTGGGAGCGATGGCTGGGGCTGAACACGGGCTCCACGCTGGCGAGCAGCGTGGGGGCCGAAATCCGGAAAGTTATTTCGGCCACCGTTGCTACGGTGTCAGGGATTATCCGGCCAAGCACTTACTTTCTTCTGCAACCGGTCCACGTAGCCGCGCGGCATTGGGGACGTTCAACGCCTCGCGGCAGTGGTCCAGCGCCTATTGCGTCTTGCCCTGCGCCAAGGCGATGTCGCCGTAGGCCTGCAACGCCAGGAACTTCCAGTTTCCTCGTGGATTTCGCCAGATCCAGTTTTCGCAGTTCGGCAAGCGCCTTGTCGGGCTGGTTTCGGCGGAGCAGGATGGCGACGGTTCCCAAAACGGCGTCCGAAAACGGATAGAACCCTTGGAACGTGGGAAAGGCCTGGACCTGCCAAGAAGCGTCCAGCGTCTTGTCGACCTCGCAGGCGGCAGAGGCCGACACCAGCCACAGACCCGCCGCCAGGGCTCGGAAACGCCTCATGATTGCCTTTCCGTCGCAGGTTGCCGATGAAACCACTCCTGCGCCCCGCTGGGCCGGATGGCCGTGAGATCGCCGCGGTAGTGCCGGAGATGATGATGTTTTGGGGGGTATTTTGCGAGCGCGGCCTCGTTCAGTTCGACGCCCAGGCCGGGACGCGTGGGGATCAGCATCTGGCCGTCCTCGACGCGGATCGCCTCGTCGCTCAGTTCGCTGCGCCACGAGACGTCGGTCGCCATGGTTTCCAGCAGGAAGAAGTTGGGCGTACAGGCGGCGACGTGCAGCGTCGCCAGGTTGGTGATCGGTCCGGCCGGGTTGTGCGGGCAAAAGCCCACGCCCGCGGCGTCGGCCATGCCGCCGATCAGCCGCATTTCCTTGATCCCCACGTGGCTGATGTCCGGTTGAATGAAATCCCCACCGCGTTTGTCGAGAAACTCCCGCGCTTGGTAGCGGGTAAAGATCCGCTCGCCAGCCGCGATCGGCACTGGCACGCGTTGTTTGAGTTCGGGCAGAGCGGCGTTTAACTCCGGAAACAGCGGTTCTTCGAACCACAGGATCCCGAAGTCGGCCAGTGCCTGGCCGATCCGCAACGCGCTGGGGACGTTGAACCGCCCGTGGCCTTCGATCAGCAGATCCGCCGTGTCGCCCACCGCCTCGCGGACGGCCGCCACGCAGCGCACCGCGTCGCGCAATTCGCCGCGCGAAATGTCGCGGTACGAACTGCCGAACGGGTCCCACTTCAACGCCTTCCAGCCGTGGGCGACCGCCTCCACCGCTTTCGTCGCGAACTCGGCGGGCGTCTTGGCCGGCACGAACCAGGCGTTGGCGTAGCACCGCACCCGGTCGCGACACTTGCCGCCCAACAATTGCCACACGGGCTGCTGCAGCACCTTGCCCTTGATGTCCCAGCAAGCCATCTCCAGTCCGGCCAACGCGCTGGTCAGCACCGGCCCGCCGCGCCAATATGCGTCGCGATAGGCGTCGTGCCACAAGGCTTCGATGTCCAGCGGATCGCGGCCCAGCAACTCCGGCGTCAGGTCCTCGATACAGCCCATCACGGCCCGGTCGTGAAACTCGATCGTCGCCTCGCCGTAGCCGTACACGCCGGCGTCGGTCTCGATCTTGACGAACGCCAGATTCGCCCGGTAAACGTCGCAAAGCCAGGTCTTGATAGCGGTGATTTTCACAGACGCAGTCTCCTCAAGGTCTCGATGTCACCGCCGCCATTGTCGAGCGTCCAGGCGGCGCCGTCCAGAGGCCCTTGGCGGTGGTCGTTCTCCCTTGGGTCCTGCCAACGCAACTCGGAGCCAGTCCGCCTCTTTCAACCGGCGACTAACGCCCACCGCTGGCCAGGAGCCGCAGCGCTTCCAACTCCACGGCCGCATAGGCCCGGCGTTTTTCCTGGAAGTAGCTGAATTCGGTCTTTTCCGCGTCGGTCCACGTATTGTGCTGCGTGTAGGAACCGCAGAAGGGGATGAGCAGGTCCAGCCAGCAGGCGAACGTCCGCTTTTCGTTCTCACTGACCTGCACCTCGTAGTGGGCCGGCTCCAAGTAATCCATGATTCGGCTCCGGCACGCCCCCGTGTGGTACGGCGGGAGCATCACGGCGCGGCTGCGGGGCTTGAGCCACGTCATCCACGGGTTGTTGTCCGGATTGCCGGAGGTGGTGATGGTGACATAGGACTGCGTGTAATCGCGTTTGGGATCCACCTGCCCGGCGCCGATCAGCTTCACACTCTCCGGCTTGGCCGTTTCGCCGGTCAGGCTGATCTTGCTCTTGGCGATTGCGGAGGCGTTGTGGCAGCTGACGCAGTGCCGATCGAAGATGGGCTGGATCTCCTGGACGTAACTGAAACCGTCCACCGGCGCGTCGGGGTCCAGCGAGCGGGGGGCGTTGACGCCCAGGTAGTTCTCCACGCTGTCCAGCCACGACTGGGACGCGAGTCGCCGGATCAGCGGGTGCTCCTTGCCGGCAAACGGCTGGAGCTTCTGGACCGGTTTGGAGAGCGCCCGCGTCGTGTTCGGCGCGGTCGCCGCCTGGGGTCCCGCTTCCTGCTTGTGCTCGTGGCAGCCGAGACAGGAAAATCGCTCGCCGCTCTGAAGCGTCGACCAGCTGCGCATGGACTGGATCGTGTAGCCCTTGGCGTCGAGCACCTGGAAGTAGACCGGCGTGCGCGCGGGCACCTCAAAGCTGCAGCTGCCGTCCGCCTCGATGTCCACTTCGCCCAGCACGTGCTTGACGTCCCAACTGCCGCTGTTCAGCGAGATGGGCGTCTGGCAGAGCCCCGTCTCGCACTCGCCTCCGTTCTGCCCGTAGCCCATGCGGGCGACGCGGTATTCGAGCGCGACGACGCGGATCTTTTTCGCGGTGCCGCGCGGGATTCCGGCCAGCCCCGGACCGTGGTAGACGTCCTGCACGGTGTACACGCCGTGGTTGTCGCGCGGACGCACCAGCGAGGCCCGCGCGGGCGGCGGCGTCCGGGCCATGACGGGAATGACCTGCCCCGTGCTTTGCCAGTCGTCGAACGCCAGCAGCTCGCGCTGGCCGTCCGCGGTCAGATAGTAGACGCCCAGGGGAGGATTGAACGGGCCGAAGGGCGGCAGATATCCCTCCGGGCAGAACGAACCCAGATAGTGCTCCTCGTCAAACGCGTAGGGATGCGAGTACTGCGGGCCGAACTGCCCGAAGACGTCGATCTTGAAGTCCAGGTAGGGCTTGGACGGATCCGGCGGTTCGGGCCGGATGAAGTCAGCCGCCTCGCGGCCGGGAGTGCCGTTCAGCCGGGTGTTGACGAACTCGATGCCGCGGCCCGCCTGCAGACCCTGCGCGCGGTCGATCAGGCCCAGCTTGCCCTTGTAGATCGAGTGGTGCCCGGCGATCACGGCAATCGCTTTCGGCGACCCCGGAATGCCCCGCGCGTGGATGATCGCCGCCGGGAACATGCTGTTGTTCCCGTAGTACTCCGCCTGGGCCGTGCCGTCCGGGTTCATCGCGATCAGCGGATGGTTGAACAACGCACTGCGGTCGTTGTACTCCCAGCGTGTGAACACGATCCGGCCGTCCTCCAGGACTTGCGGGTTGCTCGTCATCAGCTGGTCAACCGTCAACCGGCAGAGGTTACCGCCGTCGGCGTCGCAGCAGTAGATATTCCCTCCCGCGCGATACCAGCAGTCGCTGATATGCACGTCGCGGGTGGACGTAAAGACGATCCTTCCTTCCGGCAGGAACGCCGGCTCGCAGTCGGCCACCGGCAGGGCGCGGCCGTCTTTCACAATGGGGAACGTGATTTGCGTCACCCGCCGCGTCGCCAGGTCCATGGTGTACAGGTAATACGAGTCGGTCTCGAAATCGTCGCGCATGGAGAACACAAGCGTCCTCGCGTCCCAGGACAGGTTCGGATAGCAGACGGCGCCGGCGGGCTTTTCCAGCAGCACCTCGTGCTTGACCGTGCCGTCCTCCAGCAGCGTTCCCAGGCACAGCTGCCCGCCCTGCTTGAAACCGTAGGTGTAGTCGCGAATCTGCTCGTCGGGAATGTCGTATTTCCCGACCAGCCCTTGCATGCAGCCGAAGATGCCGTGCTTGGCATAGACGAACTGAGTTGCCTTGGCGCGGAGCGTCTGCAGGCGCGCCCGGCGCCTCGCGGCGCAAGCGTCGAAATACAGCGCCGGCCAGCGCGGATCGCTTGCGGCGACTCGCGCCTGGAAGAGCGTTTCCAGCCGCTGCCGCAGTACGTTCAGTTCGGGTTTTTCAGCGGGGATCTGACTCAAGACACTCCTCACCAGCGCGCGTTCTTTCTCACCGTCGGTGCCCGACGTAAACACGCGGGAGATGTCGAGTCCGACGTCTTGATAGAGCCAGTCGCGTTCGAGTCGATGACGCGGGAAGGCGACGTGGGGCGGATTCTTGACGGGATAATCGGCCGGACGAGCGTCATAGCAGGTGACCTCGGCGATCTGGATGTTCAGGTTCCGCCCGTCGCCCGCCGTCGGCAGGCCCACCTTGCGGCTCCAGGGGATCTGCGCCTGGGGCATCCACGGCCCCGGATAGCGTTTCTGGTACGAGTCATTCACGCGGACCTTCAGGTACCGCGTCGTGACCGGGGACCACTCCACAAACGCCGAGTTAGAGTTCGACGTTGCGGGCAACTCCTGGTTCTCCGCAAGCATCCGGACTTGCTCCCGCCCCTCCGCGTCGGCACAGGCAAAAACACTTACGTTCTTGGCCAGCACGTACACCCAGGCGTTGCGGGCCACAAACCGCATCCCGGACACGGTCCGTTCCGCGCCCCAATCGAGCACCAAGGTCGCGGTGACCGGCGGCGCCGCGTTCGGCGGATAGACGCTCGCGTCCTTGCCCGTCCGCGTGTCGTCCAGCAGACACGCGTAGCTGCCCAAGTCGCCGTCGATCATCCGCCCCGCCGCATACCTCCCGGGCGGTTCCGGATAGCACTCCGCATCGGTCCACACGCCCACCGGCCGAAACTCCGCCGCCAGCAGCGGGCAGGCGCACAAAACCAACCACAGGACGGCTTGTACGATTGTCGTTTTCATTCCTCACCGAGGCCGGTTTTCGCGGCATCCTCCCCTGCCAAGACTGGTCGTCGTGTCAGAACTGCGCCGGCCACGTCCTTGGTAAAGCGTGGCAGAAGCAGCCCAACCGCATGTACCGCTGAGTCCCCGAAGGCTTTTGCTCAGTCATGGGAACAGCCTATCATATCTCGGCGCGCGCGGCGAGAAGTCCGACAACGTCAAACCTCCGGAGCAACGGCAGGGCAAGCCTCGGAAATCGGCGGCGGCGTGCGAGTCGGGTGGATGAATCCGATTCGCCGACGACGCAGGCCGGCGCTCTCGCAGAAACTTCGGGTTACTCTCGCCCTGATGGAGCAGGAGCCACTCGGGGCGGCAGACGCTGGAGGCCGTAGACGACGGGCCGGCGCCCCAAGTGGTGTAGAGGTCGGAGAGATTGCTCTCGTCGCCGATATCGCCGGAGCATCCGCCTCGCGCGGGAACGGGGCGTCTCCAAAACCGGCACCGGGGCGAAATTCGGCTCTGGCGTTCGCGGCGGTTGCGTGTCCGTGTTTATCGTCGTAAACTGGATTTGTGAGTTCGCAGCTCGAAGTGCCTGGAATCCAAACAACCGTCATCTTGTGGAGGAGTTTCCGTGAAGAGTCAGGCTCTGAATCGTCGGCAGTTTTTAAGGCAGAGCGCTGTCGCGGCGGGCGCCGCCGGCATTTCCCTGCCCATCATTTCCGCGGCACGCGGGGCCGATTCCCCCGCGCCCAGCGACACGATTGCGATGGGCTGCATCGGCGTCGGCGGGATGGGCACGGGGAATATGAAAGTCTTTGTCAACTTGCCCGGCTGCCGCGTGGTGGCCGTGTGCGACGCGTACGAAGACCGCCGCAAGCGGGCCAAGTCGATCGTGGACGACAACTACGGCAATCAGGACTGCAAGATGTACGCCGACTTCCGCGAGTTGCTGGCGCGCAAGGACATCGACGCCGTGATGATCGCCCCACAGGATCACTGGCACGCCATCGTGGCCACGGCGGCGGTCAAGGCGGGCAAGGACATGTACTGCGAAAAGCCGCTGGGCGTCTGCGTCGACGACGGGCGGCAGATTCGCGACGCGGTTCGAGGGGCCAAGCGGGTGTTTCAGACCGGCACCTGGCAACGGTCCCAAGGCAAGTTCAAGCAGGCTGTCGAATTGGTCCGCCACGGCTACCTGGGCAAGATCCACACGGTCGAGGTCAGCTCGCCATGCGCTAAGTACCGTCCCAAATACAAGGGTTCGCTGGACGCACAACCTGTCCCTGCCGGTTTCGATTGGGAGATGTGGCGCGGACCGGCGCCCACGAAACCTTACAATTCGGGCCGCGTTGCCTGGCCCGATTGGTACCTGATCTCGGACTACTGCGCCGGTTTCATCACCAACTGGGGCGTCCACCATCTGGACATCGCCAACTGGGGCTGCCCGCAACTGGGAACCGAGCCGTTTGAGGTCGAATGCCAGGTCGTGTACCGCAACGAAGGCTTCACGGACAATGCGGACACATGGAGCGGAGTGTTCAACTATGCCAGCGGCTTGAAGTTGATCTACAAGGACGACTCGCAAATGAAGACCGGCACGCGGTTCGTCGGTGACGAGGGCTGGGTCCACATCGACCGCGCTGGCATCTGGGCCGAGCCCGAATCGCTGCTGAAGGTCAAACTCAAGCCCGATCAGGCGCCGATCACCGACTCGGACCACCACCAGGACAACTTCCTGGCCTGCGTCCGCAGCCGCAAGGACCCGGTGTCCGACGTCGACGCCGCCTACGTCGCCACGACCCTCGGTCTGCTGGCCGATATCTCGGGCCGCCTGAAAAAGAAGCTGAAGTGGGATCCCAAGCAAGAGCAGTTCGTCGGCAACGACGAAGCCAACGCGATGCTGAAACGCCCCCTGTACAACGGCTGGACGTTGTGAGCGCGGCAGCTTGACCTGAGGCCGGCGTGCCTGGTTCCGGACGCAAGAAACGGCGTCCGGAAACACCGGGACGCTGGCCCGGCGAGCATTCCCACACCATTGCAAAGCTGCCGCGAAAACTCACCTGGCCCAGGTGACTTCTTCGGCCACCACGCTGCTTGCCAGCGTGGAGCCATGTTCACAACCAGCCATCGCCCCGCCGCGCGACCTCTCCGGCCACCACGCTGCTTGCCAGCGTGGAGCCATGTTCACAACCAGCCATCGCCCCACCGCGCGACTTCTTCGGCCACCACGCTGCTTGCCAGCGTGGAGCCATGTTCACAACCAGCCATCGCCCCGCCGCGCGACTTCTTTGGCCACCACGCTGCTTGCCAGCGTGGAGCCATGTTCACAACCAGCCTTCCTATCGCGTACTGCATCCAGCAGCTTGAACACCGCTCCACGCTGGCAAGCAGCGTGGTGGCGAGGCAGCCGATTTCGCGACATCTCTGGTCTTGAACACCGCTCC